>CALIKQ010000038.1 GCA_938017975.1 uncultured Pseudomonadales bacterium
CCTTGAACGCATCGATCCTCTCTTGATTGAGCGATTGATCAAGGAGGGTGCTCGCTATACTCGAGTCATGCCTTACGAGACAGATGCTGGCTCCCCAATTGGTCGTAGTTGGCGAGAGACCTTCAACGTTGATAGCTCGAGCGAGGCGGAGATTGCGCTGCGGGAGGCTAAAATGTCTTGGGAATGGTTGGATGGTCAAAACTTAAAGACGATATCGGCTCCCATCAGTGCGATCGGTTGGGATCGGCAAAAGCAGCACCGGACATTTTTTAATTCAGTGATTGCTGCCTTTACGGGGTGGTATGACAGCCGGAACGATGGGACTAAGTCCGTCCATTTTGGAGGCGGTGAGCAACTATCGCACACCTCGATCGAAGCCTTCCTAGAGGCGAGCGAACCTTTTCAGGTCAATGTTCCTTGGGAGGCCGGGGATATGTTGTGGCTGGATAATCGCCTGATTCTCCATGCCCGCCAACCTTTTGAGGGCGACCGAGAGGTTTTCGCGGCAATCGCCCAGGACTGAACCATTCAGAGTCAGCGACGATACAACGCGGGCGGCTGCCAGTCGCCCGTGAAGGCTTGCGTGTTTGGCCACAAGGGTTCTGGAACATCAAGGAATGCAACGGGTTTGATCGCGCCTTCGACGAACTCGTAGGTCTGTAGGGCTTGGATTTGAACGTCCAAGGTAGAGAACCCAGGCCATCGCTCCCCAGTTAGGGTCCCGGCATTAATCAACGTCAAATTATGGAAAGGGAGGAGTGTTTTAAAATGGAGATGGCCGTTGATGAGCCACTGCACTGCACCATCTTTAATAATATCGTCAAGAATGTCGCTGCGCTCAGGAGGCATGCGATCGGTGCCAGGCCAAACCTTCCCCATATCATGATCGCCAATGCCATGGCACAACATCACGGTTTGTCCCCGGCACTCGATGGTCAGTGATTTGGGCAAAGACCTTATAAATTTTAGTGTCTTTGGCTCAAGATCGTGCATACGGTGGGCATGTGGAATGCCCCTTGCTTTATCAGAGAGCAGCCAGCGTTCGTGATTGCCCGCCACAGTGTGGACGGAATACGACTGAAGGAGTTCGACACATCGGTTGGGGTCTCCTGGGCCATCTACAATATCGCCGGTGCACAAAACGGTGTTGATGTCGTGTGCTCTGAAGAAAGTAAGTGCTGCCTCTAGTCTTTCGTCTTCGCTGTGCACGTCTCCGAGAAGGCCTATCTTTGAATGTTGTGTTTTCACGTAGAGGCGTCTTTTATGGCAACTGTCAAATTTACGTCAATCCAAGACCTTTGGGCCACTAACTGATGTGCCATAAATCAAACCCACAGAATTCGCTCATGGTTTTTATCACTTGAGTGCTGTAGCCCGCCCTCGGTGAACCGATGGTGTATCAAAAAACTGGAAGGTCTTTAAGGCAGCCTTGAGAGAATAGCTTGGATTTGAATTGAAAAGTGAATCCTCTTGGGACTCAAACTGCGATTACGGTTTGGGCAAAATATTACGTCCTTGCAGATCTCGCAACCAATAACAAAAACTGGTTTCGCTGTTAGCAGTCTCGGTAAAGCCTGCTTGTTTTATTTTGATGGTGCTGACAAATGTCGGCGCTGGCGCTGATGTGGCCAAGTGCGCGAAGCATAAATCTGCATAATGGTGAGACTCTCCCAGAATTTGAGCCAGAGAACCGCCTTTCAACTGGTGAAGTTTGGTGATCTCTTCCCACAAGTTCGATCGTTGCGTTAGATACTGGGCGATACTCTGTGGATCATCTGGACCCAGTTGTACGCCCAAAGTCTCTGCAATCGCAGGCCACATATCCCGCCAAGTAAAAACCTCGCCATTAGTGAGGTTGTAGGTCTCACCAGCTGCAATTGGATGGCTGGCAGCCCATACGCAAGCGTTGCCTACGAGCCTTGCGTCGACCGCCTCCCAAACCCAATCCGGCCCCCCTGGGAATGAAAAGGGTAGGCCCTCAAATTGACGTATTGCGGCGTAGGCACCTACCACGGGAGGTAGATTCATGACCACGCCGTGGTTTGGGCCAACGATCAGCTGAGGTCTCAGGATTGTAAAGTCGAAGTTTGAATCTGCGGACTTGTCCCGAAGATAATCCTCCTGTTCCCAATAAAAATTTGGATGATCTACCCGCGGTTGGTCTTCCCGCGCGGGTATGCGCATCGGCTTGACGGCGCCTCCATACGCTTTTGTTCCTTGTAGTAATGTGACGTGTTGGAGTTTTCCAGTTTCAGCAAGTGGTTCGAGAATGTTGCGCAGCATTTTCGCATTCGTCTCGATTTGCTGTGGATCCGACCAACCTTGGATTAACCCCGGCATTTCGTAAACCGCCGTGTAGACCACGTGAGAAATGTTTTCAAGGGTCTCGGCAGCGCGTGTGCAGGCTGCAGAATCTTGCAGGTCGAGTGAGAGATGCCGAATGTTGCTTCTTTGGAGTAACTCGGGCGCCCGCCGCGAAACTGTGACGACAGACCAGCCCGAAGTCTGAAAAGCGATTGCGGCCGCAGTTCCAACTAAGCCGCTGGCGCCAATGATGAGCACTGTTTTAGATGATGCTTTCGCAGCTTTTGAATAACGCTGGCCTGGTGCTCGTAGGGTCATGATTGTGCTCTAGCTGTCAAAGGCTCTGTTATAGGATATCTGAAGCACACCTGCAAAAATTGAGCGCAACGAAATGACGTTGGCCACCAATGTTGATCGCATCTTCGACCGCGGCTTGTAACCTTTTGTGGTAAAACGATACGATCAATCGAGCGCCTCGAGAGACGTTTAGATTGGCCAATGCAGAATACTGAAAATAAATCACAAGGGGTAGAAGGACATGGCGCAAGCGCTCGAAGGCCTAAGAGTTCTTGATTTGACCCAGGGTCCTGCAGGCGGGATTGCGACGATGGTTCTGGCGGACTTCGGTGCTGACGTTCTCTGCGTGCGCCGTCCTGAGCCGAGAGACGCGCCGCTCGATGAGCTTCCAGCCGCGCCAATGTGGCTGCGCGGTAAACAGACCTTGGAGTTCGACCTCGACCGGGGCGATCACCAAGAGCTCATGCGCCAACTGGTTGCTGGCGCGGACGTGTTGATGACCACATGGCGGCCCAATGCACTGGTGCGTCGAGGGTTAGATTTTCAGACGTTGCATCAAGCTTATCCGCATCTTGTGTATTGTCATATCACGGGCTTCGGGTCAGACGGCCCACTTGCAGAATTGCCAGGTTATGAGGCCGTCGTTGCTGCCTATGCTGGCCGGATGCAATCTTTCTCGGGTCTCGTAGACCGAACGGGGCCGGTGTTTTCAGCGGTGCAGGTGGCGACACACGCTTGTGCGCAATCTGCGGTGGCCGGAACATTGGCAGCGCTGCTCGCTCGCGGCGAGGCGGGGCCAGGACGCCTTGTCGAAACAAGCCTGCTGCAGGGACTGTTGCCCTATGAGATGGGCCCCATGCTCGGATGGCAACTAAAGCAACATTTTCCTGATTTGTTGGCGGCTTTGGGTGCGCCTAGTCAGGAGCCACCACTCCCAACGCTTTACTATCATCCGGCTCAAACCTGTGACGGTCGGTGGATGCAGTTTGGGAATTTGCTACCGCATTTGTTTGATAACTTCCTAATCGCGACCGATTTGATGGATGTCGTCACCGATCCAGACTTTAATCCAAAACAGCTTTTGATTGCTGACTCCGCAAAACACGAGGCATTTCGTGAGCGAATGCTAGACCGCATTCAAGCATCGTCTGCTTCCGAATGGACTGAGCAATTACTGTCGGATGGTGGGATTGTTGGGGGCGTTTACCAAACGACTCAAGCGTCGATGCTTGACCCAGACGTGATAGATAATGGTCATGTGATCGAGCCCCCTGAGGGGGGCTTGCAGCTTGGTCCGTTGGCGAAGCTCGCACGAACGCCGGCTGACCCCGGCCATTGGGCCAGTCAATGCCCAGCAGCAAAAGGGGATACGCTAGCGGCCATCTGGCGGTCGGATCCTCGGCCGCAACCGTCCGTGCCAGCAAGCTCGGACTTGCCTCTGGCAGGAGTCAAGGTGGTTGAAATCGCGACCATCATCGCTGCGCCGATTGGAGCGTCTTTCCTTGCAGATATGGGGGCAGACGTGGTGAAGGTGGAGCAAATTGGTGGTGATCCGTTTCGAGGCATGCTGTCCGGCTTAGGTGCTGCGAGGGTTAACGGGGGTAAGCGCAGCGTGAGCGTCAATTTAAAAACGGAGCGAGGGCGTGAGCTTGTTATGACATTGGTCCGCGATGCTGACGTTGTGATTCATAATTATCGTCCAGGAGTTCCGGAACGCTTGGGTTTTGGCTATGACCAGGTGGCGGCAGTCAATCCGCGGGTCGTCTATCTTCAAAGCACGGGCTACGGTGCCAATGGGCCGAGCGCTGCGCGTCCTAGTACCCATCCTGTCCCCGGCGCTTTGATGGGGGGCGCGGTCCATCAGATGGGCGGAGCGCTGCCCTCTGATCGGCTCGATTTTCAAGGTCAGCGACTCTGGGCGAGCAGGATTATGCGAGCAAACGAATTGAGCCCTGATCCGAATACTGGCGTTGTGGTTGCCTCGGCAGTGATGTTGGGCCTGTCGGAACGACAACGTAGCGGGCAAGGGCAAACAATCAGTGTCGACATGCTAGGAGCCAACGCCTATGCCAACAGCGATGATTTTCTGAGCTACCCTGGGAAATCAGATCGTGCGCTCCCTGATGCTGGGCTTCATGGGCTGGCTGCCAATTACCGATTGTATCCTTGCGCGGAGTCGCAGTGGATCTTTGTCGCATTAGTTACAGTCAAGCAAGCGGTACGTTTTCGGGATACGCTGTTACAAGCCAACCACCGCCCGCCATCGCTAGAAAGGCTTCAAGCCAATGATGAAGCCCTGGCTCGAGCGTTAACCACTCTGTTTGCGAACCGAACTGCAGATTATTGGCAGTCGCTGCTGGTGCCCGCTGATGTAGCTTGCGTGCGAGCGGATGGTTTACCGCCGAATCGGTTCTGGCTAGAGGACGCTCAACCTCTGGCAATGGGGCTCACCACCCAGGTCGATCATGATCGTTGGGGTCAGTTCCGTCGACATGGGGCGTTGGTCCGGTTCGATGGCGAACAACCAGCTTTAAAAGGTCCGCCTTTGGCAGGGCAGCACAATCGAGATATCTTTTTGGAAAAGGGCTACGCCTTGGCTGAAATCGAGCAAATGCTTGGCGAGGGAGTACTCTTTCAGGAGGCGCCTTGAACGGGCCGCTGATGCGAGGATTTTGCCTCGTTAAGCGCATTCAGCCCCTTTAGCGACGTCCATCACAATTCAGGACATTTTTACCGTGCGAAGACTGTTTGCCGTTAAGACTTCCGAGCCTGATGCCTCTTGTTAAAACCTTTCAACTGTCCGGCCCTGAATCAGTAATAGGTGCTCTGGTGAGGGACCGTTTTGTGTCGTTATCCAAAGGAATTAAGCGTGCTGAACTGACCGAGCCATCCCGTCGTTATTGATGCGCGATCAGGCTAAGAAGATGCCTTTAAAAACGAAGAAAAATAAAATCGAGAGTCCTGCACCCGCTGGCAATGTAACGACCCAAGAGGTAAAGATTGTACCTACCACTCTGAGGTTGATAGCCACAATGCCGCCAGCTAAACCAACCCCGAGCACAGCGCCGACCAGCGTATGCGTGGTTGATACTGGCGCCCCAAGATACGTTGCAAGGACCACTGTGCCGGCCGCGGCAAGTTCTGCTGCGAAAGCCCTAGAGGGCGTCAAATCCGTGATTTTCTTGCCGATGGTCGCAATGACTTTGTAACCGAGTGTTGCTAGACCAATCACGATGCCAGCGCCACCAAGAAAAAGAATCCAAACGGGCATCGCCGATTTTTGGACAATTGTGCCACTGTTCTCAACAATACTGTTGATCGCGGCAAGAGGGCCGACGGCATTGGCAACATCGTTCGAGCCGTGAGCAAAAGCCATTGCGCAAGCGGTGATAATGCAGAGCACGCCAAACACTCTTTCGACATTACTGAAGCGGTTTTTTGTGGTGGATTCTGGGTCAGGCTGAATTTTGCTCAAGGCGAATTTGCCGATCAGGGCAATGCCCGTTCCGGTGATAAAGGAATAGATAATGGCTTCTAGAGTCGATAAGTCTAATCCCAGATGTTTGAGGCCCTTAACGCAGGTGACCATCGCGATTAGGAAACCCGTCAAAAACATATAAAATGGGACGTAAGTCTTTGCTTTCTCCAACGGGTTTTCTTGATCTAAGATCAACCGTTGGACGCTCTTAAACAGAAAAAATGCGAGTGTGCCAGACATCAGGGGCGAGGTTACCCAACTCGCAACGATGGTGCCTACCTTGCTCCAATTGACCGCATCGACACTGATCCCGACGGCAGCAAAACCAACAATGGCCCCCACGATGGAATGGGTCGTTGAAACAGGCCAACCAAACAGCGAGGCAACCAAGAGCCAAATGCCCGCTGCAAGCAGCGAAGACATCATTCCGAACACGAGTAAATCAGGTGTGTCCTCTAGGACCAAGGGATCAATGATGCCCTTGCGAATGGTCGATGTGACCTCGCCACCTGCTAAATATGCGCCGGCAAATTCAAAAATCATGGCGATGATAATGGCTTGTTTGATGGTAATGGCGCCCGATCCCACTGAGGTTCCCATTGCGTTGGCAACGTCATTGGCACCCACACCCCAAGCCATGAAAAATGCGAAGCAACAAGCGATGATCAAAAGTAGGATGCCGTACTGTGAAATAATTTCCATAGCGAATCTCGTCTCAGTAAAAACTCTTAAAAGAATGGATGAAGTGGGCGCTCGTTAGCGTCGTGCTGGAAGCCCCTAACGCGCAACGATGGTGTGAATTTGGTCGCCGACTTTCTGGGCGCGATCGGCGAGGTTCCCGATCAATTCAAAAATTTTATACATGAACATCACATCCACGGGCGGAAGTTCACTTTCAATGGCATGCAGTTGTGATCGGATCGCGATCTGGTGCTTGTCGGACTGCGTTTCTAATTCATCGAGTCGAACGATCAGTTTTTCGATCCATTCCACTTCTCGACCCCCAAATCCAGTTTCAATGAGCTCGTCGAGTTCGTGAACAATGGTGCTGGCTTCCATTACGGCTTTGATAGAAGCGTCAACGTACTCAGACAGTGCGTCCTGTATGCTTTCAGGGAAATGCATTTTTCTTCCCAGAACAATGCCGGCAATATCTTTGGCACAGTTGGCGACTTTGTCCTGTTTTGAGATCAGTTCCAGCAAGTCGTTCCGGTTAATTGGCATGAACAGGCTTTTAGGAAGGCTGAGCCGCATATTTTTCTTGTCGTCATCGGCGAGACCCTCGATCTGACAAATCTGGTCATAAACCGCCTCGACTGTGCTCCAATCATCGGCATAGACCGCTCGAAAGAATTGGTTGAGCTCTTTCGTACAGTCTTGGACTTTCTCCATGTGCTGCTGGAGTGGCCGAATGGGTGCGTGGCTGAATAGTTTTGAAAAGGTATTGCTGGGAGGCATAGGTGGGTTCTCTTATTCCCTTGGCGGCGTTTAGCACCAAGTTCAGTTTAAAGAAGTATAATCAATTCTGGTTTCGCCTGTCATGATTTAAGTGCTTTATTCTGTCATGGCCATGGGCAGAAGTCCGGGTCCGATCGCTCTAAAGCCTGGTGGCTCAGCTGGGGTCCACGCCCCCCAAAAAAAAGAAACGAGGCGGTGCCGCTTTTCCCCAATCAGAAGGTTGTCGACCTGAGAAAAATGAGCTTATAGCGATTGCTTCGCCGCAAATATGAATCCCTCTGCCGGATGGGAACACTTTCGAGCGCTGAACCGTGACATAGGCTGCACGACGGTTGAGCCGTTGTTGAAAAGCTTGATTCCTCCTTTTTTACGAGAGCGCAGCGCTCCTGGCGGTGTCTCTCCAGGATTAGACGAATGCTCATCGAAGCCTACCTCACTTAAGATTGGATGAAGATGCCTAAAATTGGGAGGTTTCAGGTTTTAAGATCGAATGAGATTCTGATTGCCTCGCTTAGTGGACGGCTTTAGGGGTTTGTTTAATTGGAGGGCGGAATGCTTTGCGCCGCCAAAGTACTTAAGATAATCAGCACCGAAGAAAAGATTAGGCATGCGATCAAACCGCTTGCTTGGTATAAGAATCCGGAGAGAAGTGTTCCCGCCAATCGTCCTCCTGCATTGGCCATGTAGTAAAAACCAACGTCGAGAGAGACGGCCTCTCTTTGCGCAAATGCGACAATGAGATAGGAATGCACGCTCGAGTTGATGGCAAAACATGCGCCATAGATTAAAAGACCTAAAACCAGGGTCATACCAGGTTCTATATTCAAATAGAGTGCCAGCGCTAAGAGTAGGGGTAGGCTTGATAAAATTGTGCCCCACTGAACCAAGGTTTGACGGTCTGGGTGAGCCGTTTTGGTTTGCCCCGTAATGTTAGGCGCAAGCGTTTGGATGATCCCGTAAAAAATGATCCAGGCTGCGAGTAGGCCGCTGACTTCAACGAACTGCCAGCCCAGCTGGGATTGAAGGTAGACGGGGAGCGCGATCACAAACCAGACATCTCTCGAACAAAATAAAAAAAAACGCGCTGCCGATAATCGATTGATCATGGCGCTTTTGGATAATATTTGAGAGAACTTTACTTTAAAGTTCCCCTGCCGTTTTTCGAGGATTAAAAAACTGGAAATCAATGTCAGTGCGAGCAGGATGTCTAGAGCAAGAATGCTGTTTTGAAATCCCATAAAGGCGAGCATCGCACCGCCGAGAAAATAGCCAAGACCTTTGAGCGTATTTTTTGAACCTGTCAGCAGCGATATCCAGCGGTATAACCGATGCTGCGCTTCATCGGGTAGGAGCAGCTTGATGCTGCTTTTGGCGCTCATTTTACTCAGGTCCTTCGCAATACCTGAGATTGCCTGGGCGACCATGACATACAAAGCGGTCATGATCGAGGGATCAACCAGCAGTAGACTCAGGGCTAAGATCTGTAGCGTTAAGCCCAGTTGCAGGGTAAAGGTCAGGCCAATCCTCACACCTAGCCAGCCACCGTACAGATTAGTGATCATCCCAAAGAACTCGTACAACAAAAATAGTGCGGCGAGTTCCATCGGGCTAAAACCTTGTTCGTAAAAGAACAATAAAATGAGCATCCGTAATGCCCCATCACTGAGCGTAAAAGCCCAATAGCTCAGTGTCACGGCAAGATACTGATGGGTTGCTGAGTTTGAGGTCATGATCGTTTGACTCATGCGATCGAGCGTGCAACTTTAGCCGCAAGTTCAATCATTCGGTTGACATATCCGACTTCGTTATCGTACCAAATGAGGACTTTCACCTGTGTGCCATTGATGACCATCGTAGATAAACCATCCACGACGCCAGAGCGTCGGTCGTTGGTATAGTCGACGGAGACCAGCGGACGATCTTCGAAGCCCAGAATTCCGTTCATTCGACCATGTGCAGCATCAGACAGGGCTTGATTGATCTGATTTTCGGTCACTGGCGCGCTCAGCTCGAAGACACAATCGGTCAAAGATGCATTTGCCATCGGAACGCGAACAGCAATGCCGTTCAGCCGACCTTTGAGCTCAGGAAAAATTTCTGTGATTGCTGTTGCCGAGCCCGTGCTGGTTGGAATGAGGGATAAGCTACTGGCCCTTGCTCGTCTCGGATCTGAGTGAAATTGATCGAGGACACTTTGAGTGTTGGTGATGTCGTGGATAGTCGTCATAGACCCATGAACGATTCCAAATTCTTTGTGCAGAACGTCGATAACGGGTGCCAGACAATTCGTTGTGCAAGAGGCAGCGGTTACAATCTTTTGATGATGGTATTTAGTGTCATTGACGCCCATCACCACGTTTAAAACTTGATCTTCCGGGTAACCTTTGACGGGTGCTGAAACAACGACCTTTTGGATGTTGTGATCAAAAAAAGGGTTCAACGATTCTATGGTTTTAAACTGTCCAGTACACTCGAGGACTAGGTCGACCTGTGCCTCTAACCAGGGCGTGTCTTTGATTTCAGTGCACTGCGAGTAGTTGATTGGGACTCCGTCAATGATGAGTTTTTGCTGATTTGCGTCCGAACCAATTTCTTTTTGCCAAGTGCCGTGTATCGAATCAAACTTCAATAAATGTGCTGCGGCCTCAACGTTTCCCGCACGCTCATTGATATGAACGATCTTGAACGCCGTCGAGTCAAAGGATTCTCTCAAGGCCAATCGGCCAATCCGACCGAAACCATTAATGCCGACTCTAATTGTCATAAAAACGGACCTCCCTAGTAAATGGTTTAACCTTTCAAAGCTTCAACAGTGATTCAAGGGTGAGTCTACAAGTCATCGGCTAATGCATTTGCGGTTGATGCCCCGCCTAGGATTCTACCGAAGTTTCTAAACTGGGAAAGGGCCTGCTTACCTTTTTCGCTCAAATGGCGCTTCGAGAGGGCCCTGTGTTGTCAGGACCTGGTCAAAATGACCCGTTTTTATGTTGGAACAATGAAGCTAGGCGTTCGATCGGCGTTGACCGAATATCATTGCCTGCATGTAAATCAAAGCGGTTAGAGCAGTTCAGTCAACGATGCCGTCCCGGGCGAAAGGCAGCCTTGCCTCGATCATCAGGACGGGATAGGAGGGATGAACACCCATGGCAAGAGACGTCTATCGCTCAGTCTTGATTCCATAGATAGTAAAGCAAACTGCTGTTAGTGCGGTCACTGCGACACTTCCGAGCAGCACCGATATCAATTGCTCGTTGATGGGTGTGCTCACCAGACCATTTGAGGCAACGGGTGTCATAGCCCCCGCGCCCAGTATCGAACCCAATAGGCAGCCAAGCCAGTTTGTCACTCCTGAATAGATCCAGAGTCCGCGAGTCAGTGAATAAACATTTGGATGGAGAGATAGCAAGGGCGTAATCGCGCCGAAGGCAACCAAAAGAAGCCCGCTGAGAATGCCAACAGTATGAGCGGATACGGCCAGTCGTGGTATTTCTGCTGCAGGAATGAAGAAGGCGCCAAGCATCGCGAACAGGATCAACACAAAGCCCCAGCGCACACTGGTTCTATCTATCAGTAAATCCCATCTTCTTGTTTTATCGCCACTCGTGGTTGTTCTCTGAGCCCCGCGATGAGCCTAGATGCTGCAAGGGCAAATGATTATCAATGTCCCAAATGTTTGAATTGAGAATGCCCGATTGCAGATGCTCACTGCTAGATCGAGAGGTCCTTAAGGTTATAGTCTTTAATGATTTTCTCCCAGTTCTCCGGCGTAAATCGCAGTGCTGCTTCACGATCGGTCATGGGTTGGTAGTGGAACCTTGGCTCGTCAGGATAGAACTGCGCCCTTGCGTCAATGGCGACACTGATGACTTGTGACCTTTCATCAATGCGGCGCTCGTCATAAACAGCATTGGCGGATTCACTGAGCGCTCCTTGCGCCCCGAGTACGGACTGCCTTCGATGGAATCCAAAGGTCAAAGAGATACGCTGATCAGTGGTTGTATTTGCGAACGAGCAATGCAGTGCTTGGCGGTTAACGATGGTCACGTCCCCGGCTCGAGCATGGAGCGGCACTGCGCCCGGTAAATACTCAGAACCATTGTCGGTTACCATTTTTTTGATATCTAACTTTCCTTGCTTGTGCGTCGATGGCACGACCCAAAGACAGCTGTAGGCGGAGGTATCATAGAGTTGTACTTGAAAATTAAAGCCGTGGATTCCCTCGTCCCAATCCCTTGAGTTCCAGTGTGTCACGCCGTCTTGATGCCATGCGACAGATCCCCCAAGGCCGGGCTGTTTTACAAAAATGGCATCGTTGTAAGGGACAAAGTCATCGCCGTTAATGGACGCCGCCACAGATAAGAGCTTTGGGTGGCCGTACAAACGTAACCCAGCGTCCATGATCTGGCACATGCCGCCCATGAGAAATACCACCTTTTTCGGTGCATCGCCTTGAACTTTGGGTTGCGTCATCTGGGCTGGATGGCGCCCGTTTAACAGATCAGTACCGCCCCAAGGATCAGTCAAGGGCGTAATCAGGGAGTAAACAGGTCGTGCAAACTCTTGGCCGAAAGCTTCTCTGCCGAGATGATCTTTGGTTGCCCCATTTGCCACTGGCGCGCGGTCAAGTAATGCGGTCATCGCTGAACGGAGTTCGTCAATCTCCGCATGATGAATCAAATTTTCAAAGACATAAAATCCAGTCCGCTGGTAGGCGCTTAGGATGTCGGGGGTAAGTTTGCCGTTTTCATCAAATTGAATGGGTCCCCGGTTGCCCAGTTCAGCAGCCCGCTGCTGACCCGCTTCAATATAAGGCTTCAGGTTGCTTTGGTATTGTTCGGTGGTAACGGTATTCATCGTTCAGGCCTTTGCGCTGGGTCGGTGGTCTTCTGCTTAAGGTGCTCGGTCAGCTGCGATTGGGCTTTGTCGTGAAGTGGCCAGTCGCTCCGATAGAATCTAACATTTGCGCTAAATTCTGGATAGGGGCGGGCTTTCAGGGTGCTGTAGATAACATAGCTCGTCGGTTTTCGTCGATGTTGGTGGCTGCCTCCTGACGCAATGCTCTGCCTGCGCGATGACCAGTTCAAAAGACTAGTTTGGATCTGGGCTCAAGGCCTATTGTTTGACGATCTTTAAACCTTGGCAGCGCTTTGATCTCATCGGCCAAATCGATACCGAAGCTTGAAAACAAGCGAATCCACAAGCGCTTGATCAAGCGCGTCTTGGAATAGATCTGAGAAGCTTGTTTGGATATTGCTCGGCAGGTCTGAGCCTCGGGTATAGACAAAAAACAGATCTGATAACGGCGCGAGTTCCCAGCGGTAGCGCGCCTGGAAGGACAAGCGGCTGATCGAAAAATCCCGGTGTGAAGGGGCTGCAGAGATGTCTCTAGAATCTAGAGTTAACGCTCCGCGGTCCCCCAATAGCCGCCACCGGTCTCTCTCAAATGCTTTGATACCAATCCATTGAAGACTGAGTCGGAGCTGCTGGGCGGCCGAGAAAAAGTAGGAGAGCTCGAATTTGGGCCTAAGGCGCTCCGAATTAAATCGGGTGAAGTCTGTGCCCGCGTCATGCAATAACCAGCCGTCACTGGATTCATAGTTGAGATCAAGTTTTGCAGAGAAGCGTGCCGTGGGTTGATATTCGAAGTCAAGACTGTAGGATCGTTTTTGCCCGCCGATGTCCTCTTGCTGAAGTTTTGCGCCCAGGCGGTAGCTGAACGCTCTTGCCCCATCGCTTCTAAAGTTAAAGCCGGTTTGAACTCGATTGACGAGCCGGAAGGATCCGTTGCCGGAACTGTCGCGATCTTCCCAGCGCTCTGGGAAAAAATTGAGCTCAATGGAGAGCTGTGTATTGTTAAAGAACTGCATTTCTCTCGAGCTAAAAATACCAACTCGAGTCTGCTCTCCTGCGAAGTTCCACCGCTGGGTCACTGCGAGACGTGTTTGGAGTGAACGGAGCCGCTTAAGGTCCGATTGATTCCGCTGATAGGTGTAGCGGTACCCTTTAAGGTCGTTGCGTTGCAGGAAACCGAAGTCATTGATATCAAGTGAGCGATCAAAATAGTCAACCGTGAGTTTGTGTTGCTTGCCTCGTTCGGGGCGATAAACAATGTCGGCGAAGCCGCCGTGCCCCTGATCGAGCTCCGTGTCGCTGGAAAGACTCTGGAAGTCAAAAATCAACTTGCCGCTGGCACTGAGGTAGTGAAGGTCAATGCCTAATGTTCTTGCTGTCACGTCACGGTGGGCGACTTCCGTGACCATAATACCTGCGCCACTTCGGCCAGCGCCGGAAGCATTTTCCCAAAGTAGCCTCGCCGCGACGAAGTCCCGGCCCGTTTGAGTCGCTGTCACCGCCTGAGCATTTTGGATGCCGCTCAGGTTGGTATCGTCCTCGGCGGCAAGTAGCATGCCGTACCGAAAGGCACCCGATTGGCCCGTAATTTTTGCAGCGCCGAGCAGTTCGCTGGGTCTGTTCTCTTCAGTTTGGGAAAGTGCGATGCTTGTATCAGTCAGAGCGCGGGGTGGCGCACCGATACGTCGGGTGTTTAAGAGCGTGGTAGGAGTTGAGCCACCACCACCGGGACCCCATCCAGGATTGGCTCTTGGAGAGGTGGTAAAGATCTCTTGGCCCTCTAAAAAGAAAGGTCGCTTTTCGGGAAAAAATGTCTCGTAACTGGTGAGATTAACCACCACGTTGTCCGATTCTACATTCCCAAAATCTGGATTGAACGATCCCGTAACTTGAAAAGCCGTGGTGGGGCGCCAGAAAAGATCAAAGCCAGCTTTCTGCTGTGTTTGATCAGCAGCTTGATCCCACGTCGAGGACACATACGGATAAAAGGTAAGTTGTTGTTTTGGATCGATATCCGTAATGGTTGTCTTGGGAAATTGAGACAAAAATTGATTTTGCGTTCTTGGCAGGGCTGGATAAGCCCAATCCTCATCGATGCTGGCGACAGCACGCTGAATGTAGATGCCAATGTCTCGCGCGCCAGAGCGGGTTGGAGGCAGTGCCATCATTGACCATGGCAGAAGCATCTCAACCGACCAACCTGTCTCCGTACGATGACTGGCGCCTCGCCAGGGACCGTCCCAGTTGCTGGAATAATCTCGTTCCGGCAAGATCGTGCCATCCATCAGGGACCCACCAAGATTCACTGCAAACCAATAGGCATAGAGCCCCTCGCCGGATGCATCAATCGAGATCGAAATTCGATCTCGATTGACATATTGGTCTCGAGAGCTCAAGCGCTCAACGAGGGAGCGCGGGTCTTGGATCATATCTGCTGCAAAGTACAGACCTTTGTCGGTATAGAACAGCTTAATGCGCGTTGGACTCGAGGCAGGGGCTAAGGTGTCTGGAGAAATCACTTTGAAATCGGAAAAAGCTTCGATTGTTTGCCATATCGGTTCATTTAAGATGCCATCGATGGTCATAGAAACGTCAGATTCAATGGCCTTGTTTAAAACCGGGGGTAATCCTTGGGCCGCCGCCAAAAGCGACCAAAAGCTGCTCCCGATCATGGTCATGATGAGTATAGCGGTCTGAAAATAACGCCTGATGTCGGACAAGGTGTGCGTGGCCTGGTGTTTGATCGTTGTAGAAATTAGGAGTCGAAGGGTCCAGCCCAATAGAAGGCCTCGCCTCGACGTGGCGCCGATGATACAGGAACAGCATTGACTGTGCCATTTGCGCAAGCCAACTTTTTCACGATGATTAAGAAAGGCACTTTTGCCTATTTTGGGGGCCTATGATTGCGTGGATCAGATCGATATGATGCAGGAGGCGGAAGTGATGCAATCAAGCAAGCTGGCCTTAAAACGACGAAGATTAAAAGAAATCTAATACCTATCAGAGAAAAGAGAATCTAGGAGCGAATCCCATGCCTTTATCCCCTTCAAAGACGACAGAGTTGCTTGTAGAGCAACAGGGCCGAATTGCGGTGATCACACTGAACCGGCCCGAACGCTATAACGCGATCAGTCGGGATATGCTGAACGAATTATCCGAAAAAATGGTCGAGGCGAACAAAGACCCTGACATCCGTTGTATTGTGCTGACGGGTGCCGGCAAAGGATTTTGCGCAGGCCTAGATTTGATTGGGGTTGGCGAGGGGAATATTGGTAGTGGTGACGACAATAAGGGCTCTAATCGCCCTGCGCGGCAGCTGTTCGATTTGCGCGATGCGCCGATCAATGTGATGTGGAATATTGATACCCCAATTGTTTGCGCTTTGAACGGACCAGCCGCGGGATATGGGATGGATGTCGCCTTGCTGTGTGATATGCGAGTGGCCTCCGAAACTGCCAAAATGGCAGCGGTGACTGCCAAGCGTAATGTTGTTCCTGAAAGCGGGGGAACATGGCTTTTACCTCGATTAATCGGTTGGGGAAAAGCCGCGGAGCTCTACTATCGCGCTCGAACCGTCGAAGCAGAAGAATGTCTGGAAATGGGACTAATCAATACCATCGTACCGGCCGATCAACTCATGGCAACCGCCATGCAATGGGCTGAAGAAATTGCTGATAATGCACCTATGGCAGTACAAACAACCAAGCGCATGATGAGAATGGGGCTCGAAGAGTCCTATGACACCGCTGTCGATCACTTGATGGTCCACCTCGGCGCTATGTTTCAGAGCGATGACTTCAAAGAGGGTGTGCAGGCTTTTCTGGAGAAGCGTAAACCCGAATTTACCGGGCGATAGAGACGCCGAGTCCGAAAGGTCGAGATCAATCAAAAGGTAGAAATAAGCAGGAGCAAAACAAACAGTCGCGCCCTAAAGCGCGACTTGCTTGCTGCAGAGACTTTCATCCACGGCGGTCCCTCCAGCTGAGATTGAGGGTTAGGCGCTCTGCCCTGTCTCAGCCTTCTTCTTGTAAGGAGGGCCCATTTTAGCGATCAATTTCGACGCGACGCTGGATTGGGTGTAGATCGATTTGGTGTGGCTAAAGTTTTTGAAACCTTCGATCCCATGATATGAGCCCATACCGCTTGGTCCGACGCCGCCGAAGGGGAGATCTTCTTGCGCGACGTGCATAATCACATCGTTGAGCGTGACGCCCCCTGATACTGTTTCGTCAAGCACACGGCGCGTTTCAGCACTGTCCTTACCAAAATAATAAAGTCCGAGAGGCCGCTCGTGATCGTTGACGTAATCGATGGTTTCAGCGACATTCCCATAGGTTTTAACAGGCAGTAGCGGACCAAATATTTCCTCTTGCATGACCAACATTTCTTCGGTTGGATTGACGATGAGCGTTGGCGGAACCCGGTGGTGTTCTTGTTGGGAAAAGTCCTCGTTGGCAGGGTTGATTTCTAGTACCTCTGCGCCCTTCTCGCGCGCATCAGCCACATAGCCCTGCAACCGGTCGAAGTGCCGCTCATTGACGATCGACGTATAATCTGGGTTATCTTTGAGATCGGGATACATGTCCCCAACCGCGGCGCGAGCAGCATCGACAAATGCATCCCTTGATTCTTCGGGCACCATGACGTAGTCGGGGGCTAAGCAAATTTGACCGGCGTTCATGGTTTTGCCGTTCATGATATTTCTTGCGGCAAGATTCATATCTGCAGACCGGCCCACGATGACTGGACTTTTGCCGCCCAATTCTAGCGTTACTGGGACCAAATTTTCGGCGGCAGCGCGCATGACATGTTTGGCGATCCCGGTAGCGCCAGTGAATAACAGGTGATCGAAGGCGAGTCCGCTGAAGGCTTGGCCGACCTCAGGTCCCCCCGTGAAAACGGCAATTTCATCGGCGTCAAACGCGGATTCGATCAAGGTTTTCATCAGCTCAGAGGTGATTGGTGTGTATTCTGAAGGCTTGATCATCGTCCGATTGCCCGCAGCCAGAATGCCAGCTAAAGGCGCAAAAGTCAGCTGAACCGGAAAGTTCCAAGGGCTGATACAGCCAACCACGCCCAAGGGTTGATATTCGATGCGAGATCGAGACCCAAAAAGGTTGAGCGGAAACAGCGTTGATCGTTGTTCCGGCTTCATCCAGTGTTTGGTGTTCTTGATCGCATTTTTAATAGGACCGATCGCACCATCAATATCCGCCATTTTTGATTGCTCGAGGCTACGATGCCCGAAGTCTTGACGCATAGCATCGCACAGGGCACTGCCATTGTTTTCAAGGATGGAGGCGCATCGCTTGAGACGATCCAGCCGTTGAGCAAGGGGAACATAACCGCCCGCGATCTGGGCCTTTTTTTGAGCATTAAGTCGATCTTGCATTTCGGCAAGGGATGGTGCTTTTGAATCCGTTGTAACTTCTGTCATGGTACTCTCGTCGGTAAAATAAAAGATGGTTAAAGAAGGGTCATGCGTCGCTCAAAGGTACGTCAGTCTTATGACGGACGCCAGTCATTTTGCAATGGACGCTCACCTAATCGCAAATCGGTGTCAAAACCGTTCTAAGCGCAAATAGCGCGCGATGTCCGGCTGGCTGTGTCCTGCATCAGGATCGCAAAACTTACAGCTCGCTCAATCATTCCGCAACTTTTCACCATGGGCCTCTTTGAAATGTCTTGCTGTGTTCCTTGAGCCCCGTCAGGTCTTTACTGGTGCTCGCCAACGGCGCTGGACCGAGCGCGGTGTCCAAGCCTGTGCAATGGTCTTAAGTCTTGGGATCAATGCCTGGCAATCATCAGGCTTCTAGGTGAAAAAATCTGAGCGTTAAAAAAAGCGTGCTAAACAAAGCGGTTGATGCGTTTTGCTTGCACAAAGTACACGAAGGCATCGTGCGAGATCCCATGCAAGGTCAGTGCCTTCGGAGCAATATGGTCAAAGCGCGCGCCGATTTTAACGGCTACTTGTTGGCTCGCCAGGTTATGAATAGACATTGTGATTTTTAATTGGCTCAGGGCAAGGTGCTCCAAAGCACACGCAGCCAGCACCGCCGCGGCTTCACTGGCGTAACCCTGATGTGTGCAATCTGACCGAATCCAGTATCCGAGATTGGCTGAATTTGCGTTGTCTGGAGAGTCCAACCCGCAACCGCCAACCAATCGGCCGGATGATTTTTCTTCAATGAAATAAGCGAACTGAGTAAGGTTATTCCAAGTTTCATCAGTGAATGCGATCCAGCGCTCAGCATCAAGGAGATTGTAGTTGGCATGACACCAAGGCAGAAAAGGTGACAAGGCTTCGCTGGAGAATCGAACCGCCTCATAGAGACGGGGCGCGTCTTTTGGCATAAAGCGCACAAGCCGTAACCTTGGCGTTTCAACGACTGAATCAGGCATCAGTTTGAATTGTTGCATTGCTTTAAAATCTCTTCACGATCAGCGCCTGCCTCGCTTACGTCGGAGACTAGATCTGCTAAACTTCGGACTTCTTCCGTGAAGGGTAGTTGTTGTGGGAAAAAATTTATACCAAAAAGTTTGGTCCGACCACCTGGTGGGAACACTCGAAAACGGGCAATTTCAGGTTTTTGTGGCCCTTCACCTCATCCACGAGGTGACCAGTCCACAAGCATTTGGGATGCTCAAAGACAAGGGGCTCGGGGTCGCTTACCCCAAGCGGACATTCGCAACAGTCGATCACATCATTCCTACTGATGATCAAAGTCGCCCTTTCAGCGATCCGATGGCGGAAAGGATGATGGAGGTGCTCTCTGAGGCGACTGAAACCCACGGCATCGAGTTTTTTCAACCAAACACTGGCAGCCAGGGTATTGTGCACGTTGTTGGCCCAGAATTGGGTTTGACACAGCCGGGTATGACGATTTGTTGTGGGGACAGTCACACGTCAACCCACGGCGCATTTGGATGTATTGCGCTAGGGATCGGCACCAGTCAGGTACGCGACGTTCTGGCAAGTCAGACCCTCGCGATGGATCCTCTGAAAGTGCGGCGAATAGAAGTGACGGGTGAGCTTGCCTCGGGTGTAACAGCAAAAGATGTGACGCTACACATTATCCGTACTTTAGGTGTTAATGGTGGCGTGGGCTATGCCTACGAGTATGCCGGTCCAGTGATCGATGCCATGTCAATGGAAGAGCGCATGACGGTTTGCAACATGAGCATCGAGGGCGGAGCACGTTGCGGATATATCAACCCTGATGCGACAACGTTTGAATTTCTTCGAGGGCGCGAGCGCGTGCCGAGTGGCGCTGACTTTGATGCGGCCGTGGCGCGCTGGGGGAGTTATGCGAGCGATGTTGATGCAGAATATGACGACGTCGTGGTGATTGACGGTGGCGCTATCGAACCAACGGTGACGTGGGGCGTGACGCCCGGTCAAGCGATCAGTATCAACGAGCGCATTCCCGATCCTGCTTTGGCTGCTGGTTTAGATCAGGAGTTGATGGAAGACGCGCTACGTTACATGCAACTTGATTCGGAGGCGCCGATTGCCGGCACCAAGATTGATGTGGCTTTTATTGGAAGCTGTACCAACGGTCGTTTGAGCGATTTCAAGGCAGTCGCCGAGGCAATCAAAGGGCACCAGGTTGCAAATCATGTTCGCGCCATCGCCGTGCCTGGCTCCGAGAAGGTTGATGCTGATGCAAAGGCGCTTGGTCTCGATCACATTTTTCGGGAGGCTGGGTTTGAATGGCGGAAACCAGGCTGCTCAATGTGTCTTGCGATGAATCCGGATAAGTTGGTGGGCGATGAGATATGTGCGTCGAGTTCTAATCGGAATTTTATGGGCCGACAGGGTTCATCAACCGGTCGAACTTTGTTAATGAGCCCGATCATGGTCGCCGCAGCAGCGGTGCAAGGGCAGGTCGCAGATGCGAGAGTCGTTTTTGACTTGAAGGAGGTTGGATGAGCGAGCAGCTGAATCGGAGTGGTCGTGGGGTCTACGTCCAAGGCAATGACATCGATACGGATCGGATTATTCCGGCGCGTTTCTTGAAGTGCGTGACCTTTGATGAACTTGGGCCTGCGCTTTTCTATGATGAGCGCTTTGACAGTGACGATCTTCCTAAAGGTCACATTCTAGACAATCCAGCGCATCGCGGGGCCAGTGTGCTTGTGACGGATGCAAACTTTGGATGTGGCTCAAGTCGTGAGCATGCGCCGCAAGCGCTCCAAAAATTCGGAATTGAAGTGATCATTGCCGAGAGTTTCGCAGAGATTTTTCATGGCAATTGTACAACGCTCGGCATGCCCTGTTTGGTGATGCCCGCTGAGCAAAGGCGCGCCCTTGCTGGGCTGGTTCAGCAGAATCCAGATGCAGAGTTTTTGATTGACATCGAACAGTGCACGCTGATTTTCGCGAATCAATCATTTGCCTTTGGGATGAAGGAAAGCGCACGAGAGGCATTTCTAACCGGACGATTTGACCCGCTCAATGAGCTGTTGCTCGGACAAGAAGCGATTCGGTCAGTGGCCGAAAAATTGGGTTACGCGGAAACCGTTTGATGAGCATGCCCCGAAAAATCGAGGTCTACGATACTACGTTGAGAGATGGTAATCAGGGAGAAGGCGTAAACCTGTCCCTTGCCGATAAGATAACGCTTGCGACGATGCTAGATGATGTAGGAATTGACTTCGCCGAAGGAGGGTGGCCTGGATCTAATCCTAAGGACAATGATTTTTTCTTAGCGTGTCGGGATACAGAATTTAAGCACGTAAAAATATCAGCATTTGGCTCGACGCATCGTGCAGACTGTCTGCCTGAGGACGATCATTTTCTTGCGATGCTGATCGCGGCGAAAGCTGATTTAACGTGTATTTTTGGAAAATCCTGGGATCTGCACGTTGATCAAGCGCTGAGAGTTCATCCCGAGCGAAATCTAGAAATGATCGAAGGTTCCGTCGCCTACCTTCTGGAAGCCACCGGTCGCCCGGTGTTCTATGACGCAGAACATTTTTTCGATGGCTTCAAGAGCGATCCTGGATACGCACTGGCTACCCTTGAGATGGCGCTTCAGGGTGGGGCGAGCAGAGTTATTCTCTGCGATACCAATGGCGGTGCACTGCCGCAGGAAATAGGGACAGCAATTGATCAAGTGATCGCGCACTTGCCCACAATCGAGCTTGGCATTCACGTTCATAATGATGGCGGATTGGCAGTGGCAAACACGCTGCGTGCTGTCGAGGCGGGTGTTTGTCAGGTGCAAGGCACAATCAATGGTATCGGTGAGCGGTGCGGTAATGTGGATTTAACAGCCGTGATTGCAAATTTAGAACTGAAATATGGACATCAGTGTTTACCCCAGGGCAAGTTGGCCGGATTGACCGGTGCTGCCAAAAAAGTTTGGGAAACGCTCGCGATTGATGGGCCTAGCGGTCAACCCTACGTGGGTCCTTCTGCCTTTGCGCACAAAGGCGGCGTTCACGTTTCTGCGGTGCAGCGCAATCCAGAAACCTATGAACACGTTGCTCCTGAGACAACCGGTAATAGTCGTAAAATTTTGATCAGTGAGCTTTCTGGAGGATCGAACGTCCGTGCAAAACTTGCTAATCGTTATCCTGAGCTTGAGGGTAAAGCGTCTTCGCAATCGATCCTAGAAGAAATTCAAGACAAAGAGCATGCTGGGTATTCATTTGAAAGTGCCGACGGTAGCTTCGATTTGCTGGTGCGCCGGCACTTGGGTCACTTTAAACCCTGTTTCGAACCCATTTATTATCGAATTTATTCTCCGGCCAATGAATCTGCTGCGGATCAAAATGACGTGACAATAGCCGGTGCTATTGAGGCGTCGGTGAAAGTTCGGATCGGAGATCAAGATCTTTTGTGCGCTGCGGAGGGAAATGGCCCAGTCGATGCGCTGAATCAAGCATTGCGCCAGACGCTCTCGGATTACTTTCCCGAAGTCTGTGATCTGCACCTTACGGATTACACCGTTCGCGTGATCAATTCGACGCAGGAAACCGCGGCCAAGGTTCGGGTCCAGCTCGAGCACTCCTTTCATGGCGAGTCATTCGGCACGATTGGCGTCAATGTTGACGTCATTAAAGCGAGTTGGAACGCGTTGATCGAGGCTTATCATTATGCGCTGATGCAACACCGGGATTTTGTTCGAGAAAGCCCATCACTGTGATGGTTGTATTACTACGCATGACCCGGCGAAATTCATGAATTGGGAAAATCGTTGGCATCCTTTGCTCGAGCGATGGGTTACGGTCACCGGACATCGGGGTTCAAGACCTTGGCAGGGCGCTCACGTCGAGGCCCCACCTCCCGCTCCAACTTTTGATCCAAACTGCTATTTGTGTCCCGGAGGTGAACGGATTTCCGGCGAGCGCAATCCCGAATATGACGAAGTATTCGTTTTTGATAATGACCATCCTGCTTTTGCAAGGCATGCGCCGCCTCCTGAACCCGCTGTCGGAATGTTTGAGAGTCAGTCCGCCGAGGGCGTTTGTCGAGTGATGTGCTACTCGCCCAATCACGGTGTCCGCTTGAGTCAGCTGGACCGAAATCAATTGCTTCGTGTGATCACTACATGGCGAGATCAAACCTATGAACTGATGCATCAGCAAGGTTTTGAACAGGTTTTTATCTTTGAGAACAATGGACAAGTCGTTGGGGTGTCAAATCCCCATCCCCATTGCCAGATTTTTGCGACTTCATTTCAGTTCAGCACATTGGCCCAAGAGATAAGTGCGACCGAGCGCTATCGCACTAAAAATAAAAAAAACCTCTTTGAAGCCATCGTTCAATCAGAGCTGACGGATGGTCGTCGAATTCTGTGTGAAAACCGTGAATGGCTTGGCTTCGTGCCTTATTTTGCAGAATTGCCTTACGAAATTATGCTGGTTCCGAAGGCGCAACGAGGTCAGCTTTATCAAATGCCCGATCTAGAATTGGAGTCGTTATCAGGAGTGCTCGGACAAGTACTGGGAATGTTGGACAATCTTTGGCCGGTCCCTCAAAGCTATATCCTGTCGATTCGACAGGCTCCGCTTGGCCTTTCTGAAAATCATGACTATCGGTGTCATATTAAGCTACAACCCTTGCTTCGAGGGCCTGGCTTGCAGAAGTTCTTGGCTGGGGTTGAGACTGGTGCGGGCCATTTTTTAAATGACGGAGTTCCTGAAATGAAAGCAGAAGAACTAAGGTCAGCTGGGCAGGGTCGTTGAAAAGTAGCCCCTTTAGACGATAGTCTTCTTGAGCGAGAACCAAAGAAGCCTGATAAACCGTCCAGCTTAGATCGAAAACAGCGACAAAGCAGTCCGCCCTTGAGCAATGCGTCTGGTGCGCGCTGGCCAGAGGCAAGCACAACATTCAATAAGGAGAAGATGATGAAGGTTGATACACACTTGACACAAAATTGGAGAAAAATCCCAGACGCAGTCAAAGCGGCTGAGTCAGATGGCTTCGACGGCGTCGGGACGGCCGAAATGAACCATGATCCGTTTTTTCCATTATTGCTGGCTGCTGAGCACAGTGAGTCGATTGAGATTCGGACCGGCATTGCTGTCGCATTTGCGCGATCGCCAATGACGCTTGCCAATCAGGCGCACGACTTAAATGCCTATTCGAAAGGGCGCTTCACGTTGGGCTTGGGGTCTCAGATTCGTCCCCACATTACTAAGCGCTTTTCAATGCCTTGGGGAGCCCCTGCAGCTCAAATGAGGGAACTTATTCAGGCGATGCGTGCTATCTGGGCCAATTGGTACGATGGAGAGCCGCTTCGGTTCGAAGGTAAGTACTACAACCACACGTTGATGACGCCTGCATTCACGCCTGAAGACACTGAATTCGGAGCGCCCAAAGTGGTCCTGGCTGCAGTAGGCCCGATCATGACCGAGGTGGCAGGAGAAGTTGCCGATGGCTTGATTATTCACCCATTTAGTAACGAGAAATATATTCGAGAAGTGACGCTACCTGCCGTTGATCGCGGTCTTGCGAAATCAGGACGGAGTCGATCGGATTTTGAAATCACTTACACGCCTTTTGTGATTTCCGGGAAAGACGAAGCCACATTCGAATCAGAAAAAGCTGCGGCTAAGAGTCGGATTTCCTTTTATGGATCAACGCCTGCTTACAAGCAGGTCTTGGGAGTGCATGGATGGGGCGATCTACAGATCGAACTGAATGCACTATCAAAACAGGGGCAGTGGGGCGAAATGGCGAATCTGATCACTGACGAGATGCTCAACACGATGGGCGTAATGGCTGAGCCGTCAGAGATCGTGCCAGAGATGCAATCGCGGTACGGTGATTTTACAGATCGAACCAGTGGTTCCTTTGGCTTTGTAGAGCGAGAAGCCCGTAACGCCATGGTGGCCGCGCTTCGTGCAGGCTGATGATTCGTTGGCTGTTCCCAAGAGTCTACTTTCAGTCTCAGCGACATGCCTGAAAATCTTGGATCAAAGGGCGCTTCCTGGTTCGGTGCGCTATCTTGACTGCAGTCACGTTGATGAGGTTATTGATGCGATTGGGTGCCTAGCCGTCCGTGGGGCGCCGGCGATTGGCTTGGCAGCAGCATTCGGATTGATTTTAAATCTTGAGGGTCAGCCCGAGAACGCTCAGCAGATCATGCAGGAGTTGAATGCTCGGGGTGATCGATTGATCGCCTCGCGCCCAACGGCGGTCAATCTGGCTTGGGCAGTGGATCAAATGCTCACGTATGCGCAATCTCCGGAGTGTGATCTAGGAAGTCCGGGCTGGCGCGAAAAGTTGTACGCGCAAGCGCAATCGCTCTTTGAAGCTGATCGCGAGGCTTGCCGAAAAATTGGTGAGGCGGGACTGCCTCTGCTTGAGGGCCGGCGGAACATACTAACCCACTGTAATGCGGGCGCTTTAGCTGTTTCGGAGTATGGCACTGCCCTTGCCCCGATCTATGCCGCAAAGGCCCTTGGGCGTACCGTCAACGTTTGGGTCGATGAAACCCGACCGTTACTTCAGGGGGCGCGTTTGACCGCTTTTGAACTGATGGCGCATGGCGTGTCTTGTCAATTGATCACCGATAACATGGCGGCTCACGTGATGGCATCTGGGCAGGTCGATCTAGTTTTAGTCGGGGCTGATCGTGTGGCGGCCAATGGAGACGCTGCCAATAAGATTGGTACGCTAGGTTTAGCGGTACTTGCGCATCATTTCAAAATTCCTTTCGTTGTGGCGTGTCCATGGTCAACCATAGATCTTGAGACGGGCTTGGGTACAGACATTGTGATCGAGGAAAGGAATGTTGATGAGGTGTGTGGTTTCCAGGGTGTCCGTTCCGCACCCGAAGGGATGAATGCCTTCAATCCAGCATTTGATGTTACGCCGGCAGATCTCATAACGGCGATCGTGACCGAACACGGTATTCTGAGTCCACCGTTCTCAGAAGGACTAAGAGCAGGCTTCGGCGACCGATAATGTTGGTTCGCACTCGCAGGTTTCATCATTTTCAGCTTCCGTGTCCTGCGGAATTTATCATCGTGTCATCACGATGGCGTCACGCATCGTAGGCGTTGCCACAGGGCCGCGGTTAGGTAGGTCAACTGCTGCATCGCCAAGGTTTTTGAGTGTGATCAACCATGAGCTGGGCACGATTACGTCGGTACTGAAGTTCAGACCGTCGATAATGGTTTTTCGATGTTAAGTGCTCGGAAGTAGATCCCAGGCCGAGTGGATGACGTCGTCACTCGAATGACAGTGATGAAAGGCGGATCTGATTCGATTGATACACTCAGTCGGACCGAAGTTCCGCAATCGAACCATAAGGATGGCGTCGTTTCTTGGCCCCCTATTTGGATAGGGGGGCTTTGCTTGAGATGAATAGACTCGCGCGCCGCTCCGCCCTAAGATGATGGAGGTTTTGTGGAAATTTCGATCTGGGGTTTTTTTTTAAGTGGTTTAGTTCAACAATCAATCCAGAAGCAATGGGGGAAGCATGTTAGAGAATAAACCACTGTTAATCGGATTGGCTGTAGGTCTGCTCGTGATCGTTATTGGCGGCTATGCCTTTTTTGGTTCGGACGATCCTGAGCCTGTTGAGGTGCCTCGGTCTGTCTCGTTACCCATCCCAGAACCAGAGCCAGAGCCTATGCCAGCGCCACCAGAGCCCGAACCTGAGCCCGAACCTGAGCCAGAGCCAGAACCAGAACCTGAGCCTGAGGAGCCGGCGTTTGTTCTGCCATTACTCGAGGGCAGCGATGGTTTGATCCGTGACGGACTCATGGGTCTCAGTCGGCATGAGGGAATGAATCAGTGGGTTGCCGTGAACGACTTGATTCGTAAGTTCGTTGGCTTCACCAATGGGGTCTCCGAAGGGAGAGTGGTTCGCGATCCTGTGCGAGTGCTTGCGCCGAAGGGTGCTTTCCCGGTCATAGCCGTTACTGACAGCGTGTCTCTGCTCGATCCAAAGGGGTACACGCGTTACGATCGGTTCGTTGAAATTTTTGAGTCTCTCGATAGTGATGGTGTGGCGGACTTTTATGTGCTCGTGCTGCCGCTACTCGATCAAGCCTACAATGAGTTAGGACTGCCCAATGGGAGCATCACCGAAACATTGTTTAGAGCGATTGGTCGATTGTTGGAGGTGCCTTCCATTACCCACGATATCAGATTGGTTCAGCCCGTCGTGATGTACGAATTTGAGGACCCTGCACTCGAGCGCCTGAGCCCCGCACAAAAACAAATGCTGCGCATGGGCCCAGACAATACACGAAGATTGCAGGCGAAATTATCGGAAGTCTCAAGGGCGCTCCGTGCTGCGTTAGGCGACGATTGATCTTCAATGCGGCCGCTTTCGGACTTGGTGGTTCTTGATTTAAGCATCGCTCGAGCTGGCCCAGTGGCCGTCAGGCTGCTCTCTGATTGGGGCGCTGACGTTATCCGTATCGAAGCCCCCCAGCAAGCAGGTGCCCAAGACGTGACCGGCAACCGCAAGGGTTCAGATGCCCAAAATTTGCATCGTAACAAACGCGGAATCTCGCTCGATCTAAAAACCGAGCAGGGTTACCGGCTTTTTCTCCGGTTGGTAGAACAGGCCGATATTGTGGTTGAGAATTTTAGGGTTGACGTCAAACGGCGACTGAAGATCGATTTCGAAACACTTCAGAAAGTTAACTCGAAGTTAATTTATGCAAGTATCAGTGGTTTTGGGCAGAGTGGACCCTATCAAAATCGTCCGGGTGTCGATCAAATTGTTCAAGGCAGTAGCGGCCTCATGAGTTTAACTGGGCGACCAGAGGACCAACCGATGCGTGTCGGTATTGCGATCAGTGATACAACGGCAGGTATGTTTTTAGGACAAGGTATCCTTTTAGCGGTTTTGGAACGCCACCGCACAGGAATAGGACAGTGGGTGCATACCAGTCTGCTTGAGTCGATGTTAAGTAAGCTCGATTTCCAGGCGGCGCGTTACACGATGTCAGGAGAAGTGCCTGGTCGAGCCGGTAATCATCACCCCACATTTGCGCCCATGGGCGTGTTTGAGGCCTCTGATGGTTGGGTCAATATTGCTGCGAGTACGGGTAAGATGTTTCGGGCTTTTTGTGACGCGCTCGGGCTTAACGAGCTGCTGTCAGATACCCGATTTGAGTCTGCTGCCGCGCGGTTGGAGTATCGTGAAGCGTTAAGCCAAATCATTAACGAGCGAACACGAACGCTGACCTCTGAGGTCCTTGTTGAGCGGCTCAACGCAGTCGGCTGCCCTTGCGGTCCGATTTACAGCGTCGAACAGGCTTTTGAGGATCAACAAGCACGCCACCTTCGGATGGTTCAACGTGCTGAACATTCGGAGCTCGGGTCTTTGCAACTGATTAGAAGTCCCATTAACCTCTCAAGACATCCCCTTAACGAAGCCTTTGATCGAGCGGCGCCAGAACATGGCGAGCACAATCATGAAATTTATCAGAACCTTGGGTTGAGCCTAGAAGAGATAGAGTCCCTAGAGCGCTCCGGTGTGATATAGCCGGGTTGGTTTCGAGTTTAGATCGGTATCAGTCTTGAGCCCCCGCAAAGAACGGGGGAGAAGGTAGATTAGACGCGCAAGGTATTTGCACCATGGCGCGGAATAAGGAACCAGCATGGATTTAAAGACAACGAAGATGCTTGCCAGTGTTGAAAACGGCATAGGCTGGATTACGTTCAATCAGCCGGAAAAACGCAATGCTATTTCGCTCTCGATGTGGGCGGCGTTGGGTACGATTCTAGAAAATTTTGACCAAGACCCTGAGGTTCGCGTTGTTGTCATGAAGGGTGCAGGAGATCAGGCGTTTGTCTCCGGAGCTGATATTTCTGAGTTTGAAGCGCAGCGTAGTAATGCGCGGCAGCGGGCTGAATATGGAGAGGTCGCTGCTGCTGCGAACCGAGGATTGGCCTCCATCGATAAACCATTAATTGCAATGATCCAGGGCTATTGTATCGGCGGAGGGTTGGCGACGGCGCTGAGCGCGGACGTGCGGTTCGCAACGCCAGATTCTACCTTTGGCATTCCAGCCGCTCGCCTTGGTCTCGGTTATGAAATGTCGGGATTGCGTGCGCTGCTCTCACTGGTAGGACCCTCGCATGCTAGAGATATCATGATTTCAGCTCGATACTTCAAAGCTGCGGAAGCCTTGCAAATGGGGCTGATTAATTTTGTGGTTGAGCCAGAGGCCTTGGCGTTTGAGGTGACGCGTTATGCTCAAACCATCGCTGGCAACGCACCCATGACGATCCGTGCGGCGCGTAGGACCCTTCGCGAATTGCAAAAACCAGAGCAACAGCAAAATCCGATTGAAATACAGCGCATCATCGACGAATGTTTTGATAGTCGCGATTATCGGGAGGGTCGGCTCGCATTCCGCGAAAAACGTACCCCAAAGTTCGAGGGTCGATGAAGGTTAACGCTCTGTTAATGCGGTAGCGGTTGCACGCTTGAGTGGCTTTAGAAGATAGCTCATCACCGTTTTTTGGCCAGTATTGATGTCCACTGTTGCACTCATGCCAGGCATGATCGGTAGTGGCGCGGATTCAGACCCCAGGTAATTTTTAAAAGTGCGAACCCGAATTTGAAAAAAGTGCTCGCCAGACTGGTCCACGATTGTATCGGCACTGATCTGCTCGAGCTCGGCATCAAGTCCGCCATAGATGGCAAAATCATAAGCCGACAATTTCACGGAGGCACGTTGACCTGGTCTGATGAACGCGATGTCCACGGGTCTCACTTTTGCACTCACGAGCAGTGTGTCATTGAGCGGCACAATTTCTAGTAAATCCATGCCTGGCTGAACCACTGCACTTTCCGTAGTGACAAGAATTTGATTCACGATGCCCTCGACGGGGGAGCGGACTTCGGTTCTCGCGACTCGGTCCTCAAGCGCGATACTTGTGAAGCTCAGCCTGCCCAAGTCGGACCGAGTCGCTGTTAATTCCTCTTGGGCGGTTGCAGTAAATTGTTGCTGCCGCTCCATAATTTTTTGATTCGCTTCTGAAATAACTGAGTCCTGGTTAGGAATCTTTAAGCCAACGCCCTCAAGTCGGCCTTGCACTTCGTTCAGAGCAGCTTTCAGCCGTAGCAATTCTACCTGGGAGACTGCGCCCGTCTCGACCAGAGGCGCCGTCATTGCGAGCTCTTGTTTTGCGTAGTCCGCTGCTTGTTCTAGTTTTTGCAGCTCACGCTGGAGTTCCTCTTTTGTTTGCCGATGTTGATTGAGTTGCTGTTTCAAAATGCTCAAGCTGCTGCTGAGCTCCTCCTGCCTTGATTGATAGAGCTTTGCCTCATCATCGAATGTCTGCTGCTCGCTGGGAGATAGATCCGGTGGCTCGATCATCGGTTGCATTGAGATCTCTGATTCGAGCCGCAGGATACGAAAGCGCAGGGCCGTAACCTTGGACTGACTTTCGTTCAGCGAAGAGGTGAATCGAGTATCGTCGATTTGGAGCAACACTTGCCCCTTAGCGACCTGGTCTCCTTCTTTGACTAGAACTTCCCGAAGAATACCGCCCTCGAGGTTTTGGATAACCTGAATTTGGCTTGATGGAATCACGCGGCCTTCTGCGCGTGTGATTTCGTCAAGCTCAGCGAAATTTGCCCAGACAATGGCCACGAACACGACTAAAATGGTGCACCAGAGCACGAGATGGCTGAGGAATCCGGGCCGCTCCAGAGCATCAATACTCAGATAGTTTTTAATTGGTGCGCTCATGAGTTAGCTTTGCTGGCGTTGGATAATTGGTTCAGAATCTCGTTCTTTGTTCCGTCGGCAGCAATACGGCCATCATTTAAAATGATGACCCGATCGACCAGTTGCAAAAGGTTGATGCGGTGAGTCACGAGTACGAGGGTTCGGTTATTGGCATACCGGCTTAAGCGGTCGATCAACTGTTGCTCCATTTGTTGGTCCATCGCATTACTGGGTTCGTCAAGGAGTAGTAGTTCGGCCTGATTGAGCATGGCTCTGGCCAGCGCGATTCCCTGCCGTTGCCCCCCTGAGAGAAAAGCTCCGCGCTCACCAACTTGGAAGTCAAATCCTTGCGGATGTTGATCGAAATAAGACCGGATTCCGCCAAAAGCTGCTGCTTCTAAAAGGGCTTCGTCAGTGGCTGTGGGAAAGCCGAGTCGAATATTTTCGCGAACCGAACCTGCAAGTAACGTGGGTTCCTGAGGCAGGTAGCTCATTCTCTTTCTCAGATCGGCGGGGTCGATCTGGTGGATGTCGGTATTTCCAATCAGAAGGTTACCCTCTGTCGGCAGATAGAGTTTTGCGATGAGGCGCTGAAGCGTGCTTTTGCCAGAACCCGTAGGACCGATGATTGCCACACGCTCACCGCTGGCGATTCTAAAATGAATGTTTTTCAGTGCAGGAAGCGACTGGCCGGGATAAGTAAAACTTACATTCTTAAATTCTACATTGGTATCAAGCTGTCGGCGTTCGAGGAATTGGTGCTTGAAGTCCCGCTCTCCTGGGAGCTGCATGATGGTGTCGATGCTACTGTAGGCTGCTCGGGCATGTTGATAGCGGGTCATAATGGTGGCGATTTGTGCCATCGGTGCGAGTGATCTTCCCGTTAGGATCGTGCAGGCGATCAATCCACCGACAGTTAGGTCCCCACGGCTGATTGCGTAAACGCCGGCAATAACGAGAATGACGGTCGCACCTTGTTGAACGGTTTGAACCAAGTTAAGTGTGGTCAATGACCACAGTCGCGCCTTAAGTCCCAATTGTGCAAGATTACTTTGGTGCTGTTCCCAGCGGGATTGCATCGTGCTCTCAGCGCGGATCGCTTTTATGGCTTCTAGAGAATTGAGCGTCTCAATGAGCATGGCAGTCTTGCGGGCTGATTCCGAAAAAATGTCACCGATAACCGGGGCTAGTTTTCTCTGTGCAAGATAGCTGATGCTAAGAACAAGGGGTAGCATCAACAGTGGTATGAAACCCAATGGACCGGCGATGATGAAAATTAACCCAATGAATAAAAGAATGAATGGCAAATCAATCAGTGTCATGAGCGTCGTCGAAGTAAAGAATTCGCGAAATTGGTCAAATTCTTGTAATTGGCTTGCAAAGCTGCCTACACGTGCGGGATGCTCTTGCATGCGCATATTAAGCACTTGCTCAAAGGTTGCCGAGGACAACAGAATGTCCGCGCGCTTGCCCGCAATGTCAAGAAAGTAGCCGCGGAGCGACTTCATCAGCAGATCAAAAAGCATCACCAAAGTAACGCCAGAGGCGAGCACCCAGAGTGTGTTGAGCGCCTGGTTGGGTACCACTCGGTCATAGACGTTCATGATAAATAAGGGCGTGGCCAGTGCAAAAAGGTTCGTTAAGAAAGAAGCGAGAATGACTTCTCCGTAAAGGTGTCGCGAACGCTTGATTACCGTCCAAAACCAATGAGGGGTCTGGTTGTCTGCTTCACCCGAGTCGGCCATGGGTGTAAGCCTTAGAAAGCGTCCGCTGCAAGCGCTTGAGATGTCTGAAAGCGCGATTACTTCGCTTGATTGAGCGCCTGGCCGAATGTGATGGATCGATTGTTGGTCAGCGCTCGTCGCGACTATGAACTGACCATTATTGAGGCTGATGAGGCATGGAAAATCTTGAGATTCTAGGGTCCCAACAGCGCCCTCATAGATTGTGCAATGAAAACCAGCCCGTTCAGCGGCTCGAGCGGCAATTTCTAAGGAGACACCCCCTTGGTTGATGGGGATCCCGGCAAATAGAGCGTCCGTAGAGATTGGTTTACCCAATAGCCGAGTGCAAGTCGCGAGTGCGGCCGGTAGGTCGGAAGCTATCTGTGAAGGGTCGAAGACCGAATCTTTCATGTTTTCAGTATAGCACTGAGGATGATCGGTGATCCTAATCCTCGAGATAACGAGATCGGAGGCCCAGCGCAGTGTCGTGGCAACTTATTAGAGAGGCTTATTAGAGAGGCTTATTAGAGAGGCTTTGGTGGCTGCTTGAAAACGCTCAGCAGCGATTTTGCAAATTTAAGCCGCTTTCGAATTGAACGATTTGGGCACCACTAGACGCTGCGAACTGGTGTTCCACTCATGAAGTGTTGAATGTTCTCTGCCATTTGTAGAACCAGGCGTTGTCGTGATTCCCTTGCACCCCAAGCATTATGCGGCGTGATCAGTAGGTTGGGGAGGGAGATTTGGAGAAGCGGCTCATCAACACTGGGCGGCTCTGAATCAAGGACGTCAATGGCCGCGCCAGCAATGACTTGATTTTCAAGTCCGGCGATGAGTGCTGCGCTGTCGATCAGTCCACCACGGGCAGTATTGATAATAAAAGCGCTCGGTTTCATTAGCGCTAATTGCTCTGCACCAATCAGCTTCACATTCTTAGCAGTCAACGGACAATGCAAAGAAACAACGTCAGATTGCGCGAGTAGTTCATCAAGTGGTGTCCTTTGAAAGTCCAGATGAGTGTTCGCACTTTGGGATTGAGAGACAGCTGCAATCACATTCATGCCCATCGATGCTGCGATGTGGCCAACCGCACAGCCGAGCGTCCCGAGCCCAATGATACCCAGCGTTTTTCCACTGAGCTCAACGATGGGGTGATCAAGTCGGCAAAATACGTTGCTTTTCGCCCATTCTCCTGACTGGGTGTCTCTTAAGTACAGCATTTGTTGCGTTGCGAGATTCAACATCATGGCGATCGTATGCTGTGCGACAGAGGGTGTTGCGTACCCTATAGCGTTGGATACGACAATGCCGCGCTCTGCCGCGGCTTCAAGGTCTATATTGTTCACGCCTGTTGCCATGACGCAGATCAACTTCAGGCATTTGGTCGCGAACAGGACGTCGCGGTTGAGCTGGATCTTGTTGGTCAGTACGACGTCTGCATCAATGATGATTGAGGCAACGTCAGAGGGCGAGACCGCCGCATGAATAGACCAATCGATGGGTAGTTGTTGGAGGGGCGCGAGATCAATATCCGCGCCCAGGCTATCAGCGTCGAGAATGGCGCCTTTCATTCAACAGTTAATCGGGGAAGGCGGCCGAGATCGCGGCATTCCAAGCCTCGATTCGCTCGGCCTGGCTGCTGAGTAAGGCATTAGTATCCCCATCAATGGAAACGCGATCGATCGTATCACCTTGACGAATCTGGTTGACGACATCTTGATCTTCGTCTTCGCAAACAACGCCAAAAACAGAGTGAAGACCATTGAGATGGGGAGTTGGTACATGCGTGATAAAAAATTGACTGCCGTTGGTGCCCGGCCCAGCATTCGCCATCGATAAAATACCAGGCCGATCGTGCTGGAGGGTGTCAACAAACTCGTCCTCAAAGCGATAGCCTGGATTGCCTGTGCCTGTGCCATGAGGGCAACCGCCTTGAATCATAAAGTTACCTATAACACGGTGGAAGGACAGTCCGTCGTAATATCCGCGCTGGGCGAGGTTAACGAAGTTAGCACAGGTTATGGGGGTTTGTTCTGCGAAGAGCTCAAGACGAATGGGGCCTTTGGAGGTGGCCAAAGTCACGATGAGAGACATACTGAATCCTTTATAAAACGTGGATGGGAAGTTCCGAGCGCTGAGCGCTGATTAGCGCTGACTGATGTCTTGATAGTCTCTCTGGGTTGGCCCTCGGTAGAGCTGTCTTGGTCTTCCAATTTTGAAGGGCACGCTGAGCATTTCTGACCAATGCGCAATCCAGCCAGGCATGCGCCCGAGCGTAAATAAAACAGTGTACATCGGTGTCGGAATGCCCATGGCTTTCAATGTAATACCCGAATAGAAATCAATATTAGGATAAAGCTTACGTTCGATGAAATAAGTTTCTTCACGAGCGATTTTTTCCAAGGCAGTGGCGACAGCGAGCAAGGGCTCGTCTTCGACGCCCTGTTCTTTTAACACCTCATGACAGCTTGATTGCATGACGGTGGCTCTGGGATCGAAGTTTTTATAAACGCGATGTCCAAAGCCCATCAGTTTAAAAGGATCGTTTTTGTCTTTGGCTTTGTTGACGAAATCAGCCACATGACGAATGTCGCCGATTTCATTGAGCATCTCTAGCACAGCTTCATTAGCGCCGCCGTGGGATGGGCCCCAGAGGGCTGCAATCCCTGCAGCAATTGCGGCGTAGGGATTTGCTTCGGTTGAGCCGGCAAGCCGAACCGTGGACGTCGATGCGTTCTGTTCGTGATCGGCATGCAGAATAAAAATCTTGTCTAGCGCCTTGGCTAAGGTAGGGCTGACGTTCGCCGGTTGGCCTTGTGAACCAAAACACATGTTTAGGAAATTCTCGGCATAGCCTAAATTCGGGTCTGGCGCGATAAACGGGGCGTCGATGGACTTCCTGTAGCTCATGGCTGCGAGGGTTGGGATTTTTGCAATCAGTTGCATCGCTGATTCGGTTCGGTGTTCTGGGTTATAGATGTCAAGGCCTTCGTGAAATTGTGCGGCGAGTCCTGCTACAGCCGCACACAGCATGGACATAGGGTGAGACTTGGCGGTGAATCCATCAAAAATGTGCGCAAAATGCTCATCGATCGGCATCCGGTCATTGATCCCACGCTTAAAAGTCGCGAGTTCCTCCGCGGTTGGAAGTTCACCGTGCAGCAGCAAGTAGCAGACCTCAAGGTGCTCAGAATGCTCCGCAAGCTGTTCTATGGGATAGCCGCGATAGGTCAATATGCCCGCATCACCGTCGATATAAGTGATCGCGGAATCGCAGGCAGCGGTTGAGAGAAAGCCAGGGTCAAAGGTGTAGACTCCTTGGCTGATTAAACTTCGAACATCAACCACATCAAGCCCTTGCGTAGCCTCCAAGACCGGAAGGTCAATTGTTTGACCATCGATGATCATTTGAACAGTGTGTTTCATAGTGTTACTCGTAACGATTTTTAAGGTTCTGAATCTCAGGAAATGGTTTTGTTTGTCGCCGCTTAAGCGGGCATACATGTAATCAAACTGGTCCTCGGATGTAAAGCCTACCTATGTTTAAAGCCGGGTTGTCGCATTGAAACTTAAAGTCCGACCTTTTATCATTGGCGGCGCCTGAGACGTCCGTTTTATGTCGGTTAGGAGACTTAAGACAAGGACGTATCTGCTCTTGAGGGCATATCATTGCTGTGAATAACCGACCTTTAAAGGCCGCTTTGCGCCGCATTCGTAGTATCCTTGGGTTTTGCTCGCATCGGCAAGGTTTGATCCGAATTCTGGAGAATAAAATATGTCTCAATCGAAACGTCCAATTAATGTTGGCTTCAGTGACTTGCTGCAATTCCGCTGGCCGATCACAGCCTTGACCTCTATTTCGCACCGAATCGCAGGGGTCGTCTTATTTATCGCAGTCGGTTTTCTGCTGTTTGCGCTGGAGCAATCGCTGGCCTCGGAGGCATCGTTTAACCAACTCTCGGAACTGCTGACTTCCCCGGTGGGGCAACTGGTGACTTGGCTTATACTTGCGTCGCTCGCCTATCATTTTGTTGCAGGAGTTAAGCATCTGATTATGGATGGCAGCGACTCTGAGTCGCTTGAAGCAGGCACTCGGGCGGCGATGATCACCTGGGTTGTTTCTGGAATTTTAATGGTGCTCGCGGCTTTGTGGGTCATCTAATCGAACCGGTTAGTCGTAAATCTTTGGAGAGGTAGAAATGGTCACACAAATTACCGGATTGTCTAAAAACGGTGTCAGCGACTGGTATATCCAGAGAGCATCATCCATCGTGATGGGCGTGTACGTTGTAGTACTGCTGGCATTGATATTGACAGCAAAAGAATTGTCCTTCGCTTTTTGGTCCGGTCTGTTTAATCAGACTTGGATGCAAGTGGCGACGCTTTTGACGCTCATCGCAACCTGCGCGCACGCCTGGATTGGTATGTGGACCATTGGAACCGATTATTTGCAGAGCAGAACCATGGGCCCCAAGGGAGACCGACTCCGTTCGGTATACCAATCGGTCTGTGTGCTGGCTTTGATGGCCTACGTCCTTTGGGGCATAAAAATATTGTGGGGAAATTAGACATGGGTGATATTGCGACGCTTGAATTTGACGCGATTATAGTGGGTGGTGGTGGTTCTGGCTTGCGGACAGCGCTTCAGCTGGCGCAATCTGGGCACAAGACGGCCGTGGTGTCTAAAGTGTTCCCGACGCGATCGCACACTGTGTCAGCTCAAGGGGGCATCACTTGTGCCATTGCCAGTGAGGATCCAAACGACGACTGGCGCTGGCATATGTATGACACCGTTAAGGGTTCGGACTACATTGGAGATCAGGACGCTATTGAATATATGTGTAGCGTCGGGCCCGAAGCGGTGTTTGAGCTAGAGCACATGGGTCTGCCTTTTTCGCGAAAAGAAAATGGGCGCATCTATCAGCGACCATTCGGGGGCCAAAGTAAAGATTTCGGTAAAGGTGGCCAGGCTGCACGGACTTGTGCTGCAGCCGACCGAACAGGGCATGCGCTTCTGCATACGCTGTATCAAGGTAACCTCGCGGCTGGCTCAACGATTTTCAGCGAGTGGTTCGCGGTAGACCTCGTGAAAAATGCGGGCGGTGCGGTCACTGGTGTGATTGCGATCTGCATGGAAACCGGCGAAGTATCTTATATCAAGTCAAAAGCAACCGTACTTGCGACGGGCGGCGCAGGAAGAATCTATGCGTCTACCACCAATGCGCTAATGAACACTGGAGATGGCACTGGCATGGCTTTGCGAGCCGGATTCGTGCAGCAGGACATGGAGATGTGGCAGTTCCACCCAACCGGAATCGCGGGGGCGGGAACGTTGGTGACTGAAGGTTGCCGCGGCGAGGGTGGCTATTTGGTAAACAAAGATGGCGAACGCTTTATGGAGCGATACGCACCTAATGCCAAAGACCTGGCGGGGAGGGATGTTGTCGCTCGAAGCATGGTCCTTGAAATCCTCGAAGGCCGAGGCGCTGGCGATCAAGGGGATCATGTTTTGTTGAAGCTCGATCACTTGGGTGAGGACATTTTGCACTCGAGGTTGCCAGGGATTGTCGAACTGTCAAAAACGTTTGCCCACGTCGATCCTGTTAAAGAACCCATCCCAGTTGTACCGACCTGCCACTATATGATGGGTGGGCTTCCGACAAATATCCATGGGCAGGCCATTACAATGGATTCCGATGGTCAAGATCAGATTGTTGATGGTTTATATGCAGTTGGAGAAGCAGCCTGTGTATCAGTGCATGGCGCTAATCGTCTTGGTGGTAATTCGCTGCTTGACTTGGTGGTGTTTGGTCGTGCAGCGGGACTTTATATTAATGAAGCGCTGAGCGAGGGTATCAGTCTGCAGGGCTCGAGCGAGTCTGATGTTGAGCAAGCGATGACCCGTCTTGATCGATGGAATCAATCGACTGATGCAGGAGAATCGCCTGCGCAGCTCAAACGCGAATTGCAAGAGTGTATGCAGTTAAATTTTGGAGTTTTCAGAAAAGAAGCCCCCATGCAGGAGGGCATTAAAAAGTTGAGTGACCTCAGAGAAAGAATCGAAAACGCTTATCTCGCTGATAAATCAGGAGCATTTAACACTGCCCGTTTAGAAGCACTTGAGCTGGATAATCTTCTGGAAATTGCTGAAGCCACGGCATTCAGCGCCGAGGGAAGGAAAGAAAGCCGGGGCGCTCACGCGCGGGACGATTATACTGAGCGAGATGATGAGCACTGGCTCGCGCATTCGATTTACGACCCAAAGGCAAAATCACTGAGTCAGCGATCAGTCAATTTTGCGCCGAAGACGGTAGAGACGTTCGAGCCTAAGATTAGAAGCTACTAGAGCGAGAAAGGTGGGGGTTCTATCCGGCCGTAGCCGCTCGTTAGAGTTAGGGGGGCAGGAGCGCTGATTAAAAAGCGATCACAGAATTATTGTTTTAGAAGTGTCGATTAAGAGAAGTTGAAAAAAAGGGATCTTTGTTATGCAAGTCAGTGTTTATCGGTTTAACCCTGAAACAGACGACCGGCCCTATATGGAGGACTACAAGATTGATTTGCCTCAGGGCAAAGATCTAATGGTCTTAGACGTGATGGCCTTGATTAAGGAGCAGGACCCTTCTGTGACCTATCGCCGGTCCTGTAGGGAAGGGGTTTGTGGTTCCGATGGCGTTAATATGAACGGTAAAAATGGATTGGCATGTATTACGCCTGTCTCCGAAGTTGTGCGTGGCGATAAGCTTAAAATTCGCCCGCTACCTGGACTACCCGTGGTTCGAGACCTTGTAGTGGATATGACTCAGTTCTACGAGAACTATAAGAAGGTCCAACCTTATCTGATTAATGACACGCTGCCGCCGAAGATGGAACGTCTGCAGAGTCCTGAGGATCGGGAAAAGCTTGATGGCTTGTACGAGTGTATTTTGTGTGCATGCTGCTCCACATCTTGCCCTAGTTTTTGGTGGAATCCCGATAAATTCATTGGGCCTGCGGGGCTGTTGCAGGCCTACCGGTTCATTGCGGATAGTCGAGACACTGCGACGGAAGAACGGTTGAGCGATTTGGAAGATCCCTTCAGCGTTTTTCGTTGCCGAGGCATTATGAATTGCGTAAGCGTATGTCCTAAAGGCTTGAATCCGACCCGCGCGATCGGCCATATTCGCAACATGCTCATGGAACGTGCCGTCTAGATCGGACAATCCATCGCAAAAGTGTCAAATAGAATACCGAAGCACGCCTGGGTTGGATACAATGGCCGGCCTGTAAGGCAGGGTTAAATCAATGCAAGACCGCTTCAAAGCCGAAACACCTGTTTCTGGTGAAATTTCTGGCGTGAACGCTGCGTATGTCGAGGCTTTATTCGACGCCTATCTGAAAGACCCCGATGCATGTTTGCCTTCATGGAAGGCCTATTTTGATGGCCTCCCTGCAGCAGGGGACGTACCTGGTCAGCAAGACCTGCCTCACTCCACTGTTCAAGAACACTTTCGGCTTTTAGCTAAGAATCAGTCAAGGGTCGTACCCGCCTCGGCCGCATCGGTTTCAAGCGATCATGAGCGCAAACAATTTTCGGTTGGGGAAATCATTAACGGATACCGCCGTCGAGGACATCTCAAGGCAAATCTTGACCCACTGGGTTTGACACCGCCCGAACCGGTACCTTCTTTGACGCTTGAATACCATGGGCTCTCAGGTGCTGACAGCGATACACTATTTCAGGTCGGTAATTTGGCCATGGATCGTGATCAAGCACCGCTCTCTGAAATCATTGCTGCCTTGGAAGAAACCTACTGTGGCTCGATCGGTGCAGAGTATATGCACATTACTGATCAAGCCGAACAGACCTGGGTTCAAGAGCGAATGGAGCGTTCTCGCACCAAACCTTATTACGGACATGGCACCAAGCGTCGGTTGCTAGACAGGATATTAGCAGCCGAGGGTCTGGAGCAATATCTGGGCAAAAAGTATCCAGGGACAAAACGGTTTGGGCTGGAAGGTGCTGAAACGTTTATTTGTTGCCTAGCGGAGCTCATTCATCGAGCGGGTGCTTCGGGGATTGTTGAAACGGTCATTGGAATGGCGCACAGAGGTAGGCTCAATGTGCTTGTTAACCTCTTGGGTAAGGATCCTGCAGCGTTGTTTGATGAGTTCGAGGGCCGTTATGCGCCCTCAGAAGGCTCTGGGGATGTTAAATATCATCAAGGGTTTTCGTCCAATCTGATGACTCCTGGTGGCGAAATGCATTTGGCATTGGGGTTTAACCCAAGTCACCTTGAGATCGCTGCACCGGTCATCGCAGGCTCTGTCCGGGCTCGTATGGACCGGCGCGAGGATGGACTCGGAGACAAAGTTTTGGCCATCAATGTGCACGGCGACGCTGCGTTTGCTGGGCAAGGTGTCGTGATGGAGACGTTTCAGATGTCTCAGACACGCGGGTTTTATACCGGCGGCACCATCCATGTCATTATCAATAATCAAATAGGTTACACCATCAGCGAACCTTCTGACGCGCGGTCAACCCGCTACTGCACTGAAGTCGCAAAAATGGTTCAGGCCCCGATTTTTCACGTCAATGGTGATGATCCAGTAGCCGTTTTATTTGTTTCTCAATTGGCGCTTGACTATCGAATGACCTTTAAGAAGGACGTAGTGATCGATATTGTCTGCTACCGCCGGCGAGGCCATAACGAAGGCGATGAACCCTCGATTACGCAACCCAAGATGTACGAAGCCATTCGACGTCACCCGACAACACTCACCCAGTTTTCTCAGCAGTTGATTCAAGAGGGGGCGATCGATCTTGCCGAGTATGAGCGTCGGATCATCGCTTATCGGGACGCGCTTGATGAAGGTAAAGCGGTTGCTTGGGATTACCTTCAAGAGCCGAACACCAAGATGTATGTGGATTGGACACCGCACCTGGGACACGACTGGGACGCGCCCTCGGATACTCGATATGACAGCACTCGGCTGAAGACGCTTTCGCAATTGATGACAAATACGGCGCAAGCGACAGCCTTGCACCGTCAAGTAAAAAAAATCATCAAAGATCGTGAAGCGATGAGTGCTGGAGAGATGCCCTGTAACTGGGGATACGCTGAGATGATGGCTTATGCCAGTCTTTTGGACCAAGGCTTTAATGTTCGTCTGACCGGACAGGATGTTGGGCGCGGTACGTTTGCCCATCGACACGCAGTTTTGCATGACCAGCAAAGCGGGGAGACTGTTCTACCGATCCAGCAATTGGGTACTGAGGGAAGGTTTGCGCTTTATGACTCGCTACTTTCGGAAGAGGCAGTGCTTGCTTTTGAGTACGGTTACTCACAGACCAGCCCCGGTACCCTTGTGATCTGGGAAGCCCAATTTGGTGACTTTGCCAATGGTGCGCAGGTTGTTATTGATCAATTTATTACCAGTGGTGAGCACAAGTGGGCCCGCCTATCGGGATTAACGCTGTTGCTGCCCCATGGCTACGAGGGGGCTGGGCCAGAGCATTCATCCGCGCGGTTAGAGCGTTATCTTCAACTTTCCGCCGAGCATAATATTCAAGTCTGTGTTCCAACGACTCCGGCTCAGATGTTTCACTTGCTGCGACGTCAGATGATTCGGCCAAGTCGGAAACCGTTGATCGTTTTAACCCCCAAGAGTCTTCTGCGGCATCCCGATGCCGTTTCTTCGGTTAGCGCGCTAACCGATGGTCGATTTGATCCAGTTTTGGTCGATCAAAGCCAGGCCAAGGACGCGTCGCAGGTTACGCGGGTGATTCTGTGCAGCGGTAAGGTCTACTACGATTTAATGAATGCTAGAAACACTCAGGAACTCAAGCACGTCGCAATTGTTAGGATTGAGCAACTGTATCCGTTTCCCGAGTTGGCGTTAGAGGAGGCCATAAAACCCTACTCGAAAATGTCTGAGGTGATTTGGTGCCAAGAAGAACCTATGAATCAAGGCGCTTGGTATAGTAGTCAGCACCATATGCGCCGAACCTTGCAGCGAATAGACGATCATCTCCACCTTAAGTTTGCAGGTCGCCCCGCCTCAGCAGCCCCCGCAGCAGGAAATATGGGGTTGCACCAAACCCAGCAAGATAGGCTCGTAGAGCTTGCGCTCTCTGGTAAATTCGAAGAATTCGATCCGATTTAAAACAGGAACCAAAACGTCATGGAGATCAAAGCCCCGGTTTTTCCAGAATCCATTGCCGACGGAGAAGTCGCAATGTGGCATGTTGCTGAAGGTGATTGGGTTACGCGAGATCAGAGTCTTGTTGATATCGAAACAGATAAAGTTGTTTTAGAAGTAGTTGCTCCGTCATCTGGTCGACTGGTCAAGATCATTAAAAATACGGGAGACTTAGTGATTTCAGAGGAGTTGCTGGCTGAATTTGAAGCGGGAGAGCTCGAGGGGCGCAGCGTGACGGACGTCCAGTCTACCCTTGGGGTTGCGCCTGCTGATGAGCTTGCGACGGTTGAGGCGGCACAGCCGGCGGCTGATGCATCTCTGGCTCGGACGACTTCGGAGGCAGAACAGCAAGCCAATCCCGAGCCCAGCCCCGCTTTTCCTGCATCCAGTCCATCCGCAAGAAAATTGGCGGAAGAAACTGGGCTTGATTTGAGCCGAGTCAAAGGCACCGGTAAAAGTGGATTGGTGACTAAAGAGGATGTAATTCAAGCGGTCGCAAAGGCTCAGCAGATCGGGGCTAAAACATCTGGTTCTCAAAATGAGCAAGCGGGACCGCCCACTGAGGGTGCGCAACGAATAGAGCGGCGTGTTCCGATGACTCGACTCAGAGCCAGCATTGCAAAGCGGTTGGTAGAGGCGCAGCAAACGGCTGCCATGTTGACGACCTTCAATGAAGCGGATATGTCAGCGATTATGGACCTGCGTCAACGTTACAAAGCCGAGTTTCAGGCGGCCCATGATGGAACACGACTGGGTTTCATGTCTTTTTTTGTGAGAGCGTGTACCGAAGCTTTAAAGCGATTTCCAGCGGTGAATGCCTCGATCGATGGAAGCGATATTGTCTATCATGGGTACCAAGATATCGGTGTAGCGGTATCGTCACCTCGCGGACTGGTAGTACCTATTATTCGAGATACGGATAGTTTGACCTTGGCCGAAGTCGAGGAGCAGATTCGACGTTTCGGCGAAAAGGCTGAAACGGGGAAATTGACGCTCGATGAAATGGCAGGCGGGACATTTACCATATCCAACGGTGGAGTTTTCGGCTCAATGCTTTCGACACCGATTTTGACGCCACCGCAAACCGCTATTTTAGGGATGCATAAAATTCAAGAACGCCCAGTTGCTGTCGATGGTGAGGTCGTGATCAGGCCTATGATGTATTTGGCGCTTTCCTATGATCATCGGTTGATCGATGGTCAAGAAGCGGTTCGTTTTTTGGTCACGGTTAAAGAATTTTTGGAAGAACCGGCGAGAATTTTGCTCGACATCTAAGCGATTTGGCCTCTCAAAGACACTGGCACCAGGTGTCTCGAGGCGCGTTGTCAATGGTGTGTCGACGGGTAATGGAGAAAGATTATGGGTGAAAAGTATGATGTGGCAGTTGTTGGGGCAGGCCCGGCGGGATATCACGCGGCGATCAGGGCGGCTCAGCTCGGATTGAGCACCTTGTGCATCGATCAGTGGCTCGATGATCAAGGTGTGCTTCAGCCGGGTGGAACCTGTTTGAACGTGGGCTGTATTCCCTCGAAGGCATTGCTTGATGCTTCGCACAAATATCAGCAAGCACAGTCCGAATTTTCAACCATCGGCATCAAAGCCAAAAGTGTGGCGATGGATATCGCTCAGATGCAAAAGCACAAGCGGTCAGTGGTGGCCTCCCTGACGCAAGGGGTCTCGTCACTGCTTAAATCTAATGGTGTGGCTGTGATGGCTGGTCATGCGACTTTGGGAGCCGATAAACAGCTTACGGTGTCCTCAGATTCGGGCAGCCCGGTAGTCATCCAAGCAGAGAACATCATTTTAGCGCCGGGATCGCGCCCGATCGAAATCGATGCCTGTCAGCGAGACGATCAATGTATTGTCGATTCTACGGGCGCCCTGGCGTTTGATGAAGTCCCGAGGCGTCTTGGCATCATCGGTGCTGGCGTGATTGGCCTTGAGCTTGGCAGTGTTTGGAGCCGCTTAGGATCCGAAGTGGTTTTGCTCGAGGCTATGGATGCATTCTTGCCGGGAGCCGACTCGCAAGTGGCGAAAGAAGCGTTGAAACAATACAAACGGCAAGGATTGGATATTCGGCTTGGCGCCAAGGTGGTGGGCAGTCAAAATGAGGATGGCGAGGTCGTTATCAGTTATGAAGACGCTGAGGGCCTGCAGACGGAGACTTTTGATCGTGTTGTGGTCGCCGTAGGAAGACGTCCCCAAACCACAGATTTGTTGGAAGATGCTTCCGGCATCAGCCTTGATGAAAGAGGTTTTATTAAGGTTGATGAGCATTGCCAGACCGGAATCCCGGGGGTGTTCGCAGTAGGAGATGCTGTACGCGGCGCAATGTTGGCACACAAGGGAATGGAAGAAGGGGTCATGGTCGCTGAGCGAATCAAAGGTAAAAAACCTCAAGTGAATTATGACACCGTACCGATGGTGATCTATACACACCCGGAAATTGCGTGGGTTGGGAAAACCGAGGATGATCTGTCGAAAGAGGGTACGGAGTTTAAGGCGGGTGTCTTTCCGATGGCCGCCAGTGGGCGTGGGATGGCCAGTCAAGAAACGGTTGGTCTGGTTAAGGTAATTGCCGATGCTGTAAGCGATCGAGTCCTTGGGGTCCATATGATAGGCGCACACGCATCTGAGCTTATCGCCGAAGCGGTGATTGCGATGGAATTTGGTGCTTCAGCAGAAGATATCGGGTTAACAATGTTCGCCCATCCAACCCTATCAGAGGGATTGCATGAGGCTGCACTTGCAGTTTCGGGCCATGCCATTCATATTGCGAATCGCAAACGGCGCTGATGAAAGTGTTGGAAATTGATAGGAGAGCGTTTGTAAACGATCGCAAGGAAATCGGTCCTTGCAGCAAAGATCGTCTTCCCTGACAAGGCGGACAGGATAAACGGCCGGATTGAGGGGGCATGTGCTTCAAATTCGATGCGATGGGAAAAGCGCAAGCAAAAGTTGATCAAAGTTAGATAACAATCTTTAAACGTAAAAAGACAAAGGAAACTAGGATATGAATCTTCATGAGTATCAGGCAAAGCAGCTTTTTGCGGAGTACGGTCTTCCCGTCTCGCAAGGCATCGCCGTTGAATCAGGCGACGAGGCCGTTGCTGCAGCCAAGGACATCGGCGGCGATCGTTGGGTAGTCAAAGCCCAGGTGCATGCCGGCGGTCGTGGCAAGGCGGGCGGAGTCAAATTATTCTCCGATCTCTCCGAGATTAAGGCGTTTGCGGACAGCTTGATGGGGACTCGTCTGGTCACATTTCAGACGGATGAGCACGGACAGCCCGTCTCTAAAATCTTTGTTGAAACCTGCACAGATATAGCGCGAGAGCTCTATCTGGGCGCTGTGATTGACCGCTCTAGCCGTCGTATTGTGTTCATGGCGTCTACTGAGGGTGGCGTTGAGATCGAAAAGGTCGCAGAAGAAACTCCGGACAAAATTCTTAAAGCTGTGGTTGATCCTGCACTTGGCGGTCAGGCCTTTCAGGGTCGGGAGTTGGCTTTCAAGCTTGGCTTAGAAGGCAAGCAGGTCAATCAGTTCGCTCAAGTTTTCGTGGCACTCTCAAAAATGTTCGCTGAAAAAGATTTGTCATTGCTCGAGATTAATCCGCTGGTGGTGACCGAGAGCGGCGATATTCATTGCTTGGATGCGAAGGTTTCGATCGATGGCAATGCCCTTTTTCGACAGAAAGCTTTGGCGGCAATGAATGATCCGACCCAAGAAGATGAACGTGAGGCGCAAGCAGCAGAGTTTGGACTGAATTACGTCGCGCTTGAGGGCAATATTGGCTGCATGGTCAATGGGGCGGGTTTGGCGATGGGTACGATGGATCTCGTGAAATTGTTCGGCGGCCAGCCTGCTAACTTTTTGGACGTTGGTGGCGGCGCGACCAAGGAGGCTGTCAGTGAGGCATTTAAAATAATCCTCTCGGACACAGCGGTTAAGGCAGTGTTGATCAATATCTTCGGAGGAATTGTGCGCTGCGATATCATCGCCGAGGGCATCATCGGCGCTGTTAAGGAAGTTGGCGTGAATGTGCCAGTGGTCGTTCGTTTTGAGGGTAATAATGCCGCGGTGGGCGTTAAGACGTTGGCTGACAGTGATGTTGAAATTATCGCTGCGACCAGTTTGACGGATGCGGTGGAACAAGTTGTAAAGGCAGCGGGAGGTGCATCATGAGCGTTTTAGTCGATCAAAATACGAAGGTGATCTGCCAGGGGTTTACCGGTGCCCAAGGAACTTTGCACTCAGAGCAAGCGTTGGCTTATGGCACTCAGATGGTGGGTGGCATTACGCCAGGAAAGGGCGGTCAATCACACTTAGGTCTGCCAGTGTTTGACACTGTCGCCGATGCTGTTGCCGAAACCGGTGCTGATGCGTCTGTGATTTATGTGCCGGCCCCATTCGCTAAAGATGGGATCTTAGAGGCGGCGGCAGCAGGCATAAAACTCATCGTGTGCATCACGGAAGGACTGCCGACATTGGATATGCTTGCGGTGAAGGTCCGAGTGGATGAAATGGGTGTTCGACTGATTGGTCCAAATTGTCCAGGCGTGATCACTCCCGGAGAGTGCAAAATAGGAATCATGCCCGGGGATATCCACCTGCCAGGCAAGGTGGGAATCGTTTCGAGGTCTGGAACGTTGACCTATGAGGCCGTGAAGCAGACAACAGACTTAGGGTTTGGCCAAAGCACTTGCGTAGGTATCGGCGGTGATCCCATTCCTGGGAGTAATTTCATCGATATTCTTGGGCTTTTTGAGAATGATCCGGGGACCGAGGCGATTGTGATGGTCGGAGAAATTGGCGGTAATGCTGAAGAAGAAGCTGCTGACTTTATCAAGTCTAATGTGACCAAGCCTGTGGTCAGCTATATCGCCGGCGTGACAGCGCCACCTGGAAAGAGAATGGGGCATGCCGGAGCGATCATTGCAGGCGGCAAAGGCACTGCAGACGATAAGTTTGCAGCTTTGAATGCTGCCGGCGTTTCGACGGTCAAAAGCTTAGCTGCAATTGGAGATGCTTTGAAGGAAATTACCGGTTGGAACTAATTTTCGAGAAGCGGCAAGTAAAAAAGCGGCGGTTAGCCGCTTTTTTTATGGACGTTTTGGTTGCAGGCTTGAAAAAATAGAAGTGGACCCCATCTCAGGGGGCATGAAGGTTTACAGTCGCCATGAAGACGCGACGAATCAGCACTAGGAGGGGCGCGATGTCACAGACCAGCGAAAAAGAAACGCTAGGATTTCAAACCGAAGCAAAGCAATTACTGCAGCTGATGATTCACTCTTTATATTCAAACAAAGAGATTTTTCTCAGGGAGTTGATCTCTAATGCCTCAGATGCAATCGATAAACTGCGCTTTCAAAGTCTAACGGACGATGCGCTTATTGCCGAGGGCGGTGATTACCAAATTAAGGTGCACGCCGACGCGGATGAAAAGACTTTGGTGATCAGCGACAACGGGATCGGGATGAATCGCGACGACGTGATTAGTCATCTTGGGACAATCGCAAAATCGGGCACTGCCGAGTTTTTAGCTGGGCTCAGCGGCGACCAAAAAAAGGACTCTCAATTAATTGGCCAGTTTGGGGTTGGATTCTATTCCGCCTTTATTGTCGCTAAGCGTGTGGTTGTAGCAACCCGTCGTGCTGGCGACCCGCCTGAGGCCGGCGTCCAGTGGACCTCTGCGGGAGAGGCGGATTACGAAATTGAAACGATCGAAAAAGCAGATCGAGGCACGCGGATCACCCTACATTTGGGCACTGACCATGAGGAATTTTTAGACTACTGGCGTCTGCAAAACGTGATCAAAAAATACGCCGACCATGTCTCGGTTCCAGTATCAGTGTTAAAACCCGGCGAGGGCGAAGACGATGCCCCGAGTGAGGAGGTTGTTAATAGCGCTACGGCACTTTGGACACGTTCCCGATCCGACGTAAAAGATGAAGAGTACCAAGAATTTTATAAGCATGTTGCACACGACTTTCAGGACGCGCTGACCTGGAGTCATAACCGGGTTGAAGGTAAGCTCGATTACACAAGTCTTATCTTTGTGCCCGCTAAGGCGCCCTTTGATCTTTGGAACAGGGAAGCTCCAAAAGGTCTAAAGTTGTACGTCCAGCGGGTATTTATCATGGACGAAGCCGAGCAGTTTCTCCCTCTTTATCTGCGTTTCATCAAAGGGGTTGTTGATTCAAATGACCTGTCACTGAACGTTTCTCGCGAGATTCTCCAAAAGGATCCTGCGATCGAATCGATGAAATCTGCACTGACCAAACGCGCACTCGATACCCTTGAGAAATTGGCCAAAAAGGATGCCGACGCCTACCAGAACTTTTGGGATGAGTTTGGTCAAGTTCTCAAAGAAGGGCCTGCTGAAGACTTTGCGAATAAAGAAAAAATTGCAGGATTACTGCGGTTCGCGACGACCCACAATGGGGATGAGGCGCAAAATCAATCACTGAAAGAATATGTCGATCGGATGAAGCCCGAGCAAGACAAGATTTACTATGTTGCAGCAGATAATCACCAAACTGCCTCTAGAAGCCCTCATTTAGAGGTGTTCCGAGATAAGGGCATCGAAGTGCTTTTACTCTCGGATCGCATCGACGAATGGCTCGTCGGGCACCTCGTGGAATTTGATGGCAAGGCGCTGCAGGATGTCGCCAAGGGGAGTCTGAATCTTGAGCCCGATGATGAAGCTGCGAAAGCTGAGTCTGAAAAGTCCGAGCAAGCCATGGCAGGGCTTTTGGAGCGAATCAAAGAAGAACTCGATGATTCGGTTACCTCTGTGAAAGTTAGCCAAAGGCTTACCGAATCTCCAGCCTGCCTTGTTGTGGAAGAGGATGAGATGGGAATGCAGATGAGGAGAATTTTGGAACAAGCAGGGCAGTCTGTCCCTGAGTCAAAACGAATATTCGAGATTAATGCGACCCATCCGCTGGTACTTCGTTTGGATGAAGAGCAGGATATGGACCGCTTTAAGAATTTAACGCGAGTTCTGTTTGATCAGGCTTTGCTCGCAGAGGGAAGCCAGCTCTCAGATCCTGCAAGTTATGTGCAGCGATTGAATCAGCTACTGCTGGATTTAACCACGCAATAGTGGCGCATCCAGTCCAAAGTCTGGCCGCGCCATCAACCCAGATCCTCTTGATGCGGCATGGAGAGGCTGCATTAGGGTATGCCGATGCTGAGCGGCCCTTGACCGAGCGTGGCAGACAAGCTGTTTTTGAGGTTGCCGAAGATTTGGCCGGACTCAGCATTCAAGCACCCGGAATCCTATCAAGTCCGTTGCTGCGGGCACGAGAGTCAGCGGGTCTTGTCGCTGAACGACTCCAGTTGCCGCTACTACCGGTATCCCATGCGTTGATACCCCAAGCCGATGCTGCGGCCTTAGTGAAGCAACTTTTCAGTGTTAGGAAATCGGTTTTCTGGGTCTTTCATCAACCGGTTTTGGCAGAGGTGGTCTTTATCTTGACCGGCTCGCGGGTTTATCCTGAGACGGCAGGCGTTTATGCTCTTAATGGATCTTGGGATGAAGCATGGGATGGAGCGAAACAGATGAACTTCGAAGTAGAGTGGAAATTGTGATGAGCGTAGTCCTGCGGAGAAATCTGAAGCAGTGGCCGTTTATCGGAGTATGGTTTTGCCTCTCCTTTTTTTGGACGCCAGCGCAATCAATCGAACTAGATCTTGAGGCGGAAAGATTTGAGGCCGTCACTGAGGATCGTGCTGCGCGCCATAAAATTTTACTTGGCAGGCTTAAAAAGATCAGCAACGCTTTGGATCCAAAGTCAGAGCTTTCAGTGCAAGGGGTTCGGCACTACGAAACCTTTAGCACTGCGCCCCGCGTCTCCTTAGAAGAAGCCATTGCAGCGCTACAAGCCGCCGCTCAGACAGACTACACGACTCGGTTTGTTTGCCAGGGTCGAGATTGTGGGAGTAGTAATGAATGGGCAAATGCTGTTTTTGGTGAGCCAAAATTGTATGGGCTCGAACAGTCGCAATACTATTGGGTGGGGCAGCACCGCCGATCTTCGAACTATTGGTTGGTTTATATGTCTAAGCGCTCAAACAAGCCCGTGCATTATAGGGTCGAATGGTATAAGCCAGATCAAATCAACTGGGCTGGACGCATAGAAATGGGTTTCGCGCGGCAAGGTTTTGTGAGGTTTGAATTGAGCGAGGCTCAAGATGACCTTGCCGGTCTTCAGAAAGGGCTTGAGACTTGGTGTGGTGGGAAAAATGTAAGGTCAGTCGCGGTCACAATCAGTGATTTTGATTCAGGATCTTCTCCTGAGGTGCGCCTGCGTGAAACACAAAGAATCGCCGAAACGATGGCCGCCCTGTTCCAAAATTCAGCCGGTGGTTGTCAGTATACCGCGCATGGGATGGGATCGCTGGTGCCAATTGAGGGCTGGACAGATCCGCGGATGGATCTGGTTTTGCAAATGCCAGCCCGCAATCAAAATTGAGGTTAGCGCTGAAGCTGGAGAATAGACAAAAATTCCATGCGCGTGCTTTGATCCTTCTGAAATTGTCCCAGCATCATCGAAGTCTTCATCATCGAGTTTTGCTTCTCGACACCCCGCATCATCATGCACATATGCTGCGCTTCAATAATAACGCCTGCTCCGGCGGCGCCAGTAACGGCCTGGATGGCTTCCGCAATTTCTAACGTGAGGTTCTCTTGAATCTGCAAGCGCCGAGCATACATATCTACGATTCTTGCGACCTTACTGAGACCGACAACACGTCCGGTTGGAATGTAAGCGACATGGCATTTGCCAATGAAGGGCAGCATGTGATGTTCACACATGGAGTAGAGTTCGATGTCTTGTACAATGATCATCTCGCTGGTGTCTGAGGGAAAGAGGGCATCATTGACAATGTCCTCGAGTGTCTCGCCGTAACCCTTAGTCAGAAAAGCCATGGCTTTGGAGGCACGACTTGGAGTGTCAAGCAATCCCTCCCGCGAGGGGTCCTCTCCAATTTGCTCCAAAATGCTTTTAAAGGCCTGCTCCATGCTTTTCTCCTTGATGACGATTACCCTCGACGCAAAATCCTGAGGATCCTTGGCGGTGTTGGTCTATAATAACTGATTTTGAGGCAAGACAGCATGCCAGGAAGTAGCATTGGAGAAATGTTTCGGGTGACGACTTTTGGTGAAAGCCATGGTCCTGCCTTGGGGTGTGTGGTTGATGGATGCCCACCGGGGCTCCCGCTTTGTGAGTCTGATTTGCAGGGTGATTTGGATCGCAGGCGGCCCGGCAGCTCCAAATATGCGACTCAGAGAAAAGAAGCCGATCAAGTCAAAATTCTCTCCGGTGTTTTCGAGGGGGTCACGACTGGAACAAGCATCGGCCTCATGATTGAAAACCAAGATCAGAAATCTAAAGATTATAGTGCGATCAAAGACCTTTATCGGCCCGCACATGCCGACTTTACCTATGAGAAAAAATATGGCGTCCGCGACTATCGGGGTGGTGGGCGCTCTTCCGCGAGAGAAACGGCGATGCGGGTCGCTGCGGGAGCCATTGCTAAGAAGTACCTCAATGTGGAGTTCGGCATACAAATAAGAGGATACCTCGCTCAAATGGGGGATCTGCAAATCAAAGATTTTGACTGGTCTGTTGTCAATGAGAATCCATTTTTTAGCCCAGATGCTACGGTTGTTAACGACATGGCGGCGCTCATTGATCAGCTCCGCCGGGATGGAGACTCAGTTGGTGCGAGGGTCAATGTGGTGGCCGAGGGTGTCATGCCTGGATTGGGTGAGCCCGTTTTTCATCGATTAGATGCTGATATTGCAGCCGCCATGATGAGCATCAATGCAGTGAAGGGCGTTGAGATCGGTGATGGATTTGATGTGGTAGAGCAGCGAGGCTCTGAGCATAGAGATGAGATTTTTGCTGACGGTTTTGCGTCAAACCACGCAGGTGGAATCCTGGGTGGCATAAGTTCTGGGCAAGACCTCTTGGTGAGCCTAGCGTTGAAGCCAACCTCAAGTATTACTCAACCTGCGCGAACGATCACAACTTCGGGTGTCGAGACTGAAATAGTGACCAAGGGGCGCCACGACCCCTGTGTAGGCGTGCGCGCGACACCGATCGCTGAGGCCATGCTAGCTCTGGTTGTGATGGATCATGTCCTGAGGCAGAGAGGGCAGACTGGGCGGCTTTAAGCGATTTTTTTTAGATTCTGACTGGTTGGCGAGGTGCCTCGGGCGCTTCGGGCCTGAGTTAGATATCGTCTACAGCGCCGAAGCAGCCTGATGGCGGTGTGGTTGATCGAACGGTGGGGCCGAGACGATGAAGTCGGTCGGACACCAAAATATAGGAGAGAGGTACGTGAAAAATATTGCTATCGTTGGCGCCACCGGAGCTGTGGGTGAGGTCATGATCGAGTTATTGGCGAGCAGAGACTTTCCGGTTGGTGAGTTGACGTTGCTGGCCAGCGAGCGATCAGCGGGGACCCGCATCCCCTTCAAAGATAAAAGCCTAACCGTCAAAGACTTAGGAAGTTTTGATTTTAAGGGCGTCGATATTGCCTTGTTTTCAGCAGGCGGTGATGTGTCGGCAGAATACGCGCCCAGAGCGGTCGCTGCCGGATGCGTCGTGATTGATAACACCTCTCATTTTCGGCGCGATCAGGACATCCCGCTCATCATTCCTGAGGTGAATCTCCACGCCCTCGATAACTATAAAGCGCGTAATATTATTGCCAATCCAAACTGTTCGACGATTCAGATGCTGGTCGCGCTCAAGCCCATTATGGATGCGGCAGGCCTGACGCGAATCAATGTGGCGACTTACCAGGCTGTTTCTGGGGCCGGAAAATCAGGAATTGAGGAGTTGGCTGGGCAGTCGGCAAGGCTATTGAATGCGCAAGACATCGAGCCGGAGGTTTTTGGAAAGCAAATTGCCTTTAATGCAGTGCCCCATATTGACGATTTTCAGGACAATGGATTTACCAAAGAAGAAATGAAAATGATTTGGGAAACCCACAAAATCTTTGAAAACGAAAGTCTACAAGTGAGTCCAACCTGTGTTCGTATCCCAGCGTTTTATGGCCATTCAGAAGCCGTTTATGTCGAAACGAAAACCCCACTCGATGCGGATGCCGTTCGAAATTTGCTGAGAAGTGCGCCCGGCGTTGAGGTGATTGATACCCACGGGCGAGGCGGCTATCCGACCGCTGTTTCGGATGCTGCAGGACAAGATCCTGTTTTTGTGGGTCGAGTTCGGAATGACGTAATGAATCCCTTAGGGCTTCATCTTTGGATTGTTTCGGACAATATACGTAAGGGCGCAGCGCTCAACAGTCTTCAGATTGCAGAAGCTTTAATTGAGCGCTCGGATTTTAATGACGGCTGAATCCGTGATCGTTTCTGGTGTTTATCTAGGATAAGATCGAAGTGAGAACTTAGTTTTTCCGTACACGCCATCGGAGGCAGAAGCTTGAAAAATGTTTTAGTTAGGCAGTTGCAAGGATCTGTATTGGCGACTCTTCTGGGCCTTTTGTTGGCTTACCCAAGTCTATCTTGGGCCGTTGGCCTCGGTCGTTTGTCATTGAGCTCTGCTTTGAATCAGCCGCTCGCGGCAACCATCGACATAACCAATCTTCGAGACTTATCGAGCGAAGAAATCAGAGTCGGTTTGGCGCCCAAGATTGTGTTTGAGGAACTTGGGGTCCAATGGTCTTACACGCTGGATGATATTGCGCTGCGCGTGGAACCGAGCGCTGGTGGCGCGAGCGTAGTCCTGACAACTGATGATCCCATTGTTGAGCCCTTTTTGAATTTTGTTGTTGAAGTCCTGTGGCCCAAGGGGCGAATGATCCGCGAGTACACGGTCTTTCTGGATCCGCCGGTATTGATGGCGCCAGGATTCGTAGCGCCAAGGGTCTCTCAGGTTGAGAGTGGCCAAGCTGATGATGGCCAATCAGGCCGAGCATCGGGATCAAAAGGCTCAGCGCCGTCAGCCCTTGGAGAAATGACTCAGGCAGGGGACACGCTTTGGGAAATTGCGCTTGCTGCGCGCCCGAGTCGGTCCGTTTCAGTACAAGAAATGATGCTTGCGATCCAGCGATTGAATCCTGAAGCATTCATTGACGCGAATATCAATCGGCTGAAAGCCGGATATGTGCTTCAGATGCCATCGGGCGAGGAGTTCTCGCGACTCAATACGCTCGAGGCGATTGCACAGGTTGCCGAGCAAAATCGAGCGCTCACTGAGACCTCTGCCAGCAAAAAAAAAACAGCAGCGCCTGGTCTTGACGTAGCTCTGCCGGCAGAGCCGTCCACAGAGGGTCAGCTGGTGATTCTAGCTGAGGATGAGTCGCTTGCAGTCGAGTCTCTGGATTCCGATATCGCAGCGGCAGCGGCCGAAAGCGCGCGGGTAAAAGCGGAGGATGCTTCGGTTCGAGCCTCCGAAGAGAATGCGCTGCTTCAGAGTCGCTTGTCTGCATTTGAGGCCCAGCTCGCCGATCTTGCTGACGCGATTACGATTAAAGATGCGGAGATCGCCCGCCTCCAAAAACAGCTTGCGGATATGGAACGTCCTACACCCCAGGTCGAGAGCCCATTTTTAGCGACGACCACGATCGGATTACTGGCCATTGTGGTGGTACTGGTCGTGGGGCTTTTGCTCGTGTCGGCGCGCCTTCGGAGACTGTCTCGCAATCTGCAATCGATTTCGACCGGCGGTCAAAGTTTGGCCCTAGAAGCCGAGGCAGATATCGCCACAGAACGGTCTGGTAAGCAGAGCAGGTCTGTCGTCTCCTCGAAGCAAGCCCCAGAGGACAGTACGCGCGAGCCCCCCAAAATAGAGAGTCCAACAGCCGATGTGTCTGAACCATCTGTTCAGGATCAATCTAAGCAGAGAGACCAGGAACTTGAGTCTCTGCCAGACCCGTTCGGTTTGCCCGAGTCGGTAGGCTCAACACCGACAGAGGAAAACAGCGCTGAAGTAGCGACTGCTGATCCTGTTGAAATTGATTTGGGAGATCTCGAGTCTTTAGAAGACTTAGAAGAACTGGATCTCGATGAGATTGCGGTTGACATGCCCGAAGTCGAGACGCCAATGCCTTTGGAGGCGAACCCGCAGAAACCTCCAGCCGAGGATGAGGTGCTGGACCAAGATGAAGATCCGGCGAGCATGCTCGATCTTGCTCGCGCTTACATCGAGATGGAGCATCATCAGGAAGCCAAGAGACTATTGGCTCGAGTGATTCAGATTGGTCTTCCCCATGAAATCGCTGATGCAGAGCAGATGTTGGCTAGTCTGAAAGAGTGAGTTGTCGGTCGTGATTGAACAGCGAATCGCGCTCGGAATCAGCTATCAAGGCACGCATTATCACGGTTTTCAGAGTCAACCAATCGTCCCCACGATTCAGGAGGCGTTGGAAGAAGCGATCTCCTCAGTTGCCAATCATGCAATTCGAATCTTCACAGCAGGCCGGACCGACCGAGGCGTGCATGCCACGGGGCAGGTCATTCACTTTGATACGCGCAGTGAGCGACAGGAGAAGGCTTGGGTCTCTGGCGTGAATGCCTTGTTGCCTGATGATATCTGCGTGACCTGGATGCGCAATGTACCGCCGGAATTTGATGCCCGGCGTTCGGCAACCTCTCGACGTTATCAATATTGGATCTTAAATGAGGCGCTGCGCCAGGCATTGGGGCATGCTTTTGTAGCGCGTGAGCATCGCCCTTTAGATGCGCAGGTCATGCATGACAGCGCGCAAGCTTTGATTGGGGAGCAGGATTTTAGTGCGTTCAGGGCAGCGCACTGTCAGTCGCTCACTCCCTGGCGCTGCGTTGAGGACGTTCGAGTTTTCAGGCGTGGGAAAATGGTCGTTTTAGACATTACGGCGAATGCATTTTTACATCATATGGTCAGGAATATAGCCGGCGCTCTCATCGAGGTCGGCTCAGGCGCTCAGGATGTTGGCTGGATCGCACACTTGCTCGCTGCTCGGGATCGTCGACTGGCAGGGAAGATGGCCTCAGGGGCGGGACTCTATCTAAAAGCTGTCCAGTACCCAGCGCACTTTGGACTGCCGGTGGTCGAGCTACAAGGTGACGCGCAATGGCCATTTAGCTGATCGATTATGGTAGAATCGCCGGCGTTGTGGAGGCGAAAGTCATGGCTAAGGTGCAGCGCACTCGGGTCAAAATCTGTGGTATTCGAAGCTTGCCCGAGGCTTCGACCGCCGTTCATTTAGGCGCAGATATTTTAGGGTTCAATTTTTTTGATCAGAGTGCCCGCTTTATCAGCGGCGAAAATGCTGCTGAGATTGTTGCCGAGTTGCCGCCATTTGTCAGCCATGTTGGCCTTTTTGTGAATGCAAGTTCTGAATTTGTGCGGTCTGTTTTAAAGATTTGCCCGCTCGATCTGCTGCAGTTCCATGGCGACGAGGATGAGAACTATTGCCGACAGTTTGACGTACCATATGTTAAGGCGATTCGGCATCAAAATTCCGAAACAACGGCACGAATTGCTGCGGAGTATGGGATGGCTTCTGCGATCCTGCTCGACGCCTATGTCCCATCGCAATACGGTGGCACGGGGGAGCAGTTTGATTGGGCAACAATTCCCGCACTCGAGAAGCCCTTGATGGTGGCAGGCGGGCTGAACGCTGAGAATGTCCACTCTGTCATTGAATCTGTCGGGCCTTTCGCCGTTGATGTCTGCGGCGGTGTAGAGTCAGCGCCAGGGGTCAAAAGTTCGGAAAAAATGGACGCATTTCTCCGCGCTGTTGGCGAAGCGGATCGTTTAAGAGCAGCGTGTCATAAGTAGGCTGATGGTCAGGGTCGTTACGCGAGTCCTAACTCAGCCGACTGCTGCTAGAAAGTTGTGCGAAAGCCAAGCAGAGCATGGTGTGACCAGTGCTGCAAGGTAATGGATTGCATTGATTAAAGGCAGCAAGGGTCGCCCTGGGCAAAAGCAAGCTCACGGGTAGGTGATAAATGCCTTTGCGGAAAAATGGGGTCAAGAGCCCAACATAAAGAGAATTCTATGGTCAGTAAGCTAATCGGAACCAATGAAACCCTCGGTGCATTCCCCGACCAGTCGGGCCACTTCGGCACCTATGGGGGGCGGTTTGTCTCAGAAACGTTGATGGCAGCTTTAGATGAGTTGTCGGCAGCTTATGAGCTGTTGCAGACAGATCCAGCGTTTTTGGCAGAGCTCGCATCGGACTTAGAACACTACGTCGGGCGAGCCTCTCCGCTTTATTTGGCTGAGCGCTTGACGGCGGAGTCCGGGGGCGCGCAAATCTGGCTCAAACGCGAGGACTTGAACCACACGGGTGCTCACAAAATCAATAATTGCATTGGCCAAGCCCTGCTTGCCCGGCATATGGGCAAGCCAAGGATTATCGCAGAGACAGGCGCCGGCCAGCATGGCGTTGCCTCGGCTACCGTCGCAGCCCGATTTGGTCTCAAGTGCACCGTTTACATGGGCAGTGATGATATCGAGCGTCAAAGTTTAAATGTTTATCGCATGAAGCTGCTGGGAGCTGAAGTAGTGCCGGTGAACTCGGGGTCAAGAACCTTAAAAGATGCGCTCAACGAGGCCATGCGCGACTGGGTGACCAATGTCGATGACACGCACTATATTATTGGTACTGTCGCCGGGCCACATCCTTACCCAATGATTGTCAGGGATTTACAGTCGGTCATCGGCCGTGAAGCAAGAACACAATTTGCAGAGCGGCAAGGCGGCTTGCCTGACGTTGTAACAGCCTGTGTCGGTGGAGGCTCGAACGCAATGGGCATCTTCCATCCTTTCCTTGAAGACACCTCTGTGCGTTTGATAGGGGTAGAAGCCGCAGGCGATGGCTTGCAGACTGGTCGACACGCCGCCCCTTTAAATGATGGCGTGGTGGGTGTTCTCCATGGTAATCGCACTTACTTGATGCAGGACGAAGCAGGACGTATCGCTGAGACACATTCTGTTTCTGCCGGGCTCGATTATCCGGGGGTAGGGCCGGAACATGCCTGGCTTAAAGATATTGCCCGGGCAGAATATGTGGCAGTGACAGATACTGAGGCGCTTGAAGCTTTTAGGCAGTTGAATCTCTTAGAAGGGATTTTACCGGCCTTGGAGAGCAGTCACGCATTAGCCTACGCGTCATCTCTGGCAGGGGAAATGCGGTCGGATCAGCATATTATCGTGAATCTATCTGGGCGAGGTGACAAGGACATTCCAACGATGGCAAAGATCGACGGGATTTCTATCTCCTAAGGAGGATATCGTGAGTAGACTGACAGCGCGCTTTAACGAACTCAGTGGCGACAACCGCAAAGCGCTTGTAGCCTATATCGTTGCGGGGGATCCAACGCCTGGGATGACGGTTGAATTGATGCACGGTATGGTTGAGGCTGGCGTTGACGTGATCGAATTGGGTGTTCCCTTCACAGATCCAGAAGCGGAGGGACCGGTCATTCAGGCCGCCCATGAGCGCGCTTTGCAACATTCCATCAGCCTGGGCGACACGCTAAAAATGGTCAGTGGTTTTCGCGAGCGAGACCTCACAACGCCGGTGGTATTAATGGGCTACTTGAATCCCGTTGAGCGGATGGGGTACCAGTCCTTCGCTGAAGCCGCGGGGAAGCTGGGGGTAGACGGCTTAATCACTGTAAATCTCCCGCCGGAGGAAGCAGGTGCGCTGACGGTTACGCTCGAGGAAAACGGCGTTGATCCCATTTATTTGCTTGCTCCGACAACCACAGAAGCTCGAGCGGCCAAAATCTGCGCTGCCAGCCGGGGGTTTGTCTATTATGTTTCTCTCAAAGGAACTACGGGTGCTGGTGGACTCGACATCGATGAAGTCTGTCTTCGAGTTGAGACGCTCAAAGCGCATACCGATCTTCCGCTGATGGTTGGTTTTGGGATTAGAGATGGCGCCACTGCTGCTCCCATTGCTGCGGTTGCTGATGGCGTTGTGGTGGGTTCGGCGATCGTCGACTTAATGCGGATTCACCAGCAGGATCCGGTGGCTCTGAAGACGAGTGTGATGGATTGCCTTGCTGAAATTCGCTTGGCGTTGAATGCAGCGGTCGCTTGACGACTGGCTGACGTACGTCAGCAGTCTGCACCCGATTGCTTGGGACCTTACTCTCGACCGGGTTAAACAAGTCGCGGCCACGCTGGAAGTCCTGCGTCCGGCCCAGACCGTTATCCTTGTTGCTGGGACCAACGGCAAGGGTTCGTGTTGCGAGGCCATCTCGATGCTCGCAGAGCGCGCTGGACTTCGCGTAGGTTTGAGTACGAGCCCCCATCTTCAGAAATTTAACGAGCGTATTCGAATTGACGGCAAGATGGTGAGCGACGACACCATTGTGCGCGCCTTCGAGCGCATTGAGCGTGCGCGGGCAGGGGTGACCCTCAGTTATTTTGAATTTTCCTGCCTGGCGGCCTTGCTCATTTTTAAAGCGGCGGATCTTGATGTCGCTGTTTTAGAAATTGGGCTCGGCGGTCGATTAGATGCGATGAATATCGTGGATCCTGACTTGACCGTCATTCTACCCATTGCGCTTGATCATCAGGATTACCTGGGTGACAACCGAGAGGACATTGGGCGAGAAAAAGCAGGAATTTTGAGGCGCGGCTGTCCCTTGGTCTTAGCCGATCCGGAGCCCCCCGAAAGTATTCTTGTCGAGGCCCAGCGTCTAGGGGCACCGGTTTTGAGAATCAACGAGGCATTCTATTGGCGCACGGAGGGCGTGCAATGGACCGACCGGTCCGGAACGCTTCGTCAATGTGCGGAGGCCCATTGGCCCCCAGCTTTACCCAAGGAGAGTCTTGCTGCTGCGCTGCAGGTCGTGTCCTTAAAGATCGATGTTGATTCAGAATCGATTGGGCAGCTTAGAAATTTAGCGTTGCTGGGCCGAATGACAAAAATTCTGGTCGGGGATACCCCAGTCTATCTCGACGTAGCGCACAACCCGCATGCGGCCGAACACTTGGCCAGGCGTCTTCAGGCATTAGGAGTGCAGTCATTTCGGGCGGTGGTTGGAATGTATGCTGATAAGGATGCCCGCGCTGTATTACGCGCGCTGGCGCCTCTGGTATCGGGTTGGTATTTCGCGGCCGTTGATGAAAGTCGAGCGCTCGCGCCAGACCAACTTCGATTGGCCATGCCGGACTCTGCCGTAGGAACCTCGGAGATCTATTCCGAAATTGCCGCGGCTTTGGCGAGCGCATTGTCCGATTGCCCGCAATCTGAGTCGATTGTTGTTTTCGGTTCTTTCCCTGTGGTTGGGGAAGCCTTAGAATACTTAGCAGGGCAAGTTCAAGCTGGGTCGTAAACCTTGGAAGAAAAACTCAAACATCGGATAGTCGGCGCAATCGTCTTGACGGCGCTGGCCGTCATCTTTGTACCGATGATTTTTGATGGTTCTGAGCAAGCCCGAGAGGCTTATCGAGTTGAAATACCGACAGGACCAGGCTTCAAGCGAGATACTCGGATTTCGGTTGCTGAAATCCGTACCGAAATGCGCTCCCGAGAGCGAGCCAGCGCAGCAAAGATGCCCCTTGAGGTCGTTGATCCAGAAGATGGCTCTGCCCAGGGAGGTGAGATCCTCGATCAAAATGGCCTACCGATCGGTTGGAGTCTTCAAGTTGCTAGTTTCAGAGACCAAGAGAATGCTGTTCGTCTGCGCGCGAAGATTAGAGCGCTGGGTCACGGTAGCTACGTACTAAGAAGTGCGACCAATGAAGGTTTGTTTTTTCAGGTACTAGTCGGGCCATCATTGGATAAAGAGCAATTGCGGATGACCGGACAAGCGTTAGCGTCCGAGCTAGACCTTGCAGTTCAGATCGTGCGTTATCGCGTCGAAGATGACGCCAATCAGATCGAGGGCTGAAGCATGGACTTAGCACCCCTTGATTGGATCATTATTGGCGTGCTAACTCTTTCGACAGTGCTTTCAATTTTCCGCGGCTTTGTGCGAGAAGCATTGGCCCTTGGAAGTTGGGTCCTTGCGATCATAGTGGCTCGGTGGTTTGTTGATCCTCTTTCGTCAATGCTGGCGCCCATTGTGTCGCAAAGTGCTATTCGAATGCTGGTTGCTTACGGACTTTTGATTCTCGCAACACTGATTCTTTGCGGGTTACTGACGAGACTGTTCGGGGCTTTGATTAAGATGTCCGGACTCAGCCTTCTCGATCGAGGCTTGGGAATGATCTTTGGATTCCTGAGGGGCTGCTTGCTTGTGCTACTGGCTATTATGGCGCTGTACTATTGGACATCCGCTGCATCGGGGGCAGCTTGGCAGTCATCCATTTTAATCCCCTACTTTTTAGAGGCGATGGAGTACCTGAAGCCACTGGTTCTTGAGCAGTCCAGTCAATTAATCCAAAACTTGAAAGAGGCCTAGCGGTATGTGTGGTGTTGTGGGAATGGTTGGTCGATCGCGTGTGAGTTTTGACTTATACGATGCAATTTCGATGCTACAGCATCGGGGTCAAGATGCTGCAGGCATTGTGACATGCGAGGGCGATCGCTTAACCCTCCGAAAAGAGAACGGATTGATTCGAGATGTCTTTAATCAAGTTCAGCTCGATGGCCTGGTGGGTAAGATGGGGCTCGCGCACGTTCGATACCCCACGGCCGGAAGCGCGAGCTCTGCTGAGGCGCAACCCATGTATGTCAATTCGCCGTTCGGGATTTGTATGGCCCACAACGGCAATCTAATCAATGCAGGACAATTAAACGAGGACCTTTTTCGCTCGGATCGTCGTCATATTAATACCAGTAGTGATTCAGAAGTCTTACTAAATGTGTTTGCCCATGAGTTGCATGATGTTGCCGGTTTGAGACTTAAACCCGAGGACGTATTCGAAACTGTGCGGCGGGTTCATGAGCGGGCGGTAGGCGCTTATGCGGTAGTGACCTTAATCACGGGCTATGGGTTGGTTGGTTTTCGTGATCCAAATGGCATAAGGCCTTTGGTGTTGGGTCAGCGGTCTTCGGCAAACGGAATCGAATACATGTTGGCATCAGAAAGTGTTGCACTGAGTGTTTTAGGCTTTGAGCTGATGGATGACATCGCGCCAGGAGAAGCCATATACATTGAATCGAATGGCCGACTTCATCGTAAGCAGTGCGCGACGTCGACGCGTTGGTCTCCTTGCATCTTTGAACATGTGTATTTGGCCCGACCTGATTCGATCATGGATGGGATCTCAGTCTATAAAGCTCGGCTGAAAATGGGCGAGAAGCTTGCGGATAAAATTCTCAGACTCTGGCCCGAGCATGATATTGATGTGGTCATTCCGATTCCCGACACCAGTTGCACCGCAGCGCTGCCAATGGCGCATCGACTCAATGTTAAATATCGTGAGGGACTGATCAAAAACCGCTATGTGGGTAGAACGTTTATTATGCCGGGTCAAGAAGAGCGGTATAAGTCGGTACGTCGAAAGCTCAATCCGGTGGAACTTGAATTTCGAGGTAAGAATGTGCTTTTGGTGGACGATTCGATCGTTCGCGGCACAACGTCCAAACAAATCGTGCAAATGGCAAGAGATGCCGGTGCGCGCCGTGTCTATCTGGCCTCTGCAGCGCCACCTGTTCGATACCCGAATGTCTACGGTATTGATATGCCTGCTGCTCAAGAATTTGCTGCACATGCGCAGACTGAGGCGGAAATAGAGGCTTATATTGGGGTTGATTGGTTGATCTATCAGGATTTAGAGGATCTCAAGGATTGTGCAGCGGGCATTAATCCGAATATTGAGGCATTTGATTGTTCTGTATTCGATGGTGTTTACGTGACAGAGGGCGTCGATGCGCAGTACCTTGAGCAGATTGAACAACAACGAAATGACCAGGCAAAGCAGCATCGTTCAGCTGCGACTCGGGAAATTATCGAGATGCATAACCATCAATAAGCCGAAGGTGGCCGCGTGAACAATTCGTTAACCCAAGTTGTCGATGCACTGAAAGGTGTGTTGCTGGGTAAGGAGCACGAGGTCCAATTAGCCTTAGCAACCCTGTTAGCAGGCGGACATCTACTGATCGAGGATTTGCCAGGGATGGGCAAGACAACCCTCGCTCTAGGTCTTTCTCGAGTACTAGGGTTATCGCATCGCCGGGTTCAGTTTACGGTTGACGTCTTGCCCAGTGATATCACCGGTATGTCGATGTATCGTAAAGAGACGGAGACCTTCGAGTTTCTTCCTGGACCTATTTTCAGCCACTTGCTACTCACCGATGAAATCAATCGTGCGATGCCTAAAACGCAAAGTGCGCTGCTTGAAGCGATGGAAGAAATGACGGTTTCCCAGGATGGTGAGACCCACGCATTGCCTCGTCCATTTTTCGTTATCGCGACTCAAAACCCCTATCATCACTCCGGCACCTATCCCTTGCCTGAGTCGCAGCTGGATCGTTTTTTAATGTCTATCGAAATGGGATATCCGGATGCGACCTCTGAGCGGCAGCTGCTGAGTGCTGGAGATCAGCGTGGTCACGCAACAGAGCTTCCAGTTTTGTGCTCCCCAGACCAGATTTTGGCCTTTCACACTGAGGTGCAGTCTTTGCACTGCTCAGATTCAGTCCTGAATTACATTATGAGACTGCTGTCCTTCTCGCGAGTTTGTGAGGGTGTTTCTGTAGGACTGTCGCCCCGGGCAGGACTGGCGCTTTTGTCAGCAAGTCGCGCTTGGGCCTTTTTGATGGGGCGAGATTTTGTGAGCCCAGAGGATGTTCAAATTGTGTTCGAGCCGGTTGCAAGGCACCGATTGAAAGCGACTCAAGCGTTCTCGGGTGGTCGGACGAACTCGATTGCACGGACGATTTTGAATACTGTCGATGTGGTGGGATAACCTAGGTTGGTCAGGGCGAGGTCCCATTCGCTCGCCGGCAGCAACGCAATGGTATAACAGGCGCCTGCCCCCTGCGTCTTCGGTCCGAATGTCCCATCGTAATATCTTTATATTGCCCACGCGGTACGGGTTCGCCTTCATTTTGGTCATGGTTCTAATCCTCGTTGCGGCGATAAACTATCAAAATGCTTTGGCTCATGCCCTTGCTTTTTTGATGCTGGGTCTATTCCTTGTGGCGATGTTGCAAACCTACAGAAATTTGTCGGGCCTTGTTTTGAAGCAAATCGCAGATGCTGAGGGTTTTGCCGGTAATCAGGTAGACGTGCCACTGCAGATTTCCGCTGATCATGGCCGAGAGCATGACGGCATATGCTTGTTTTGGCCCGATCAAGCAGATCGTGATGTCTTGCCGGGGTTCAGAGATGTCACCCGTGTTGTCCGCGCGACGGTGCCACGTCAGAGGGGGTGGTACCGTCCCGAGCGATTACGGCTTGAGACAGTTTATCCCCTTGGCTTGTTTCGAGCCTGGTCTTGGCTGGACCTGAACTGGCGAATTTTGAGCTTTCCCAGACCGATTATGACACCTGACAGCCCCCAGTCTGTAGCGCATGTTACCAATGAGCTTGAACCCCGAGGGCGCGGGAGTGAGGATTTTGATCAGCTACGAGATTTTGTATTCGGTGATGATCAACGACGTATCCACTGGCGGGTTAGCGCAAAAGTGAATCGTTTGATCGTAAAAGAATTCACAGCCGGAGGCGCCTCGAACGAGTGGTTGCGACTGGATGATTTCAGCGGGGATTCGATTGAAACTGCGCTGGGTAAGATGGCGTATTGGGTGCAGGTCTATACCCGTGAGCAGCGGGCCTTTGGGCTTGATCTTGTGCAGCAAAGGCTTGAGATCGATGGCGGGCCGGAACACGAGCGAGCAGCGCTTAGAGCACTGGCGCTCTATGCTTCGGATCAGGGTTGATCGATATGCCCAGTCGCCTCACGTTCACTTGGATGTTAGCGGGCCAGAGCATTATGCTGCTTCCCCACTGGGAAAGATTGCCTTTTGTAATCTCGCTGTTAACGGGTATCGCCCTTTGTTATGGCCTTGGTCGTTTATTTGAACGATTAGCCGTTTGGCCAACAGTGACCAAGCTTGCGTGGGTGCTGCTTGGTTGGTCCACTTTGTGGATTGAGTATCAGAGTTTGATGGTGCTTGATTTTTGGGTTGGATTATTGCTCCTGATGTACTCTGGAAAACTTTTTGAGCTGCATCGTGCTCGAGATGTCTATCAAGTGGTCTTCCTTGGTTACTTTGTAGGAATGACCCACTTTCTCTTCAACGAATCGATACTGCAGACGACTTTGACCCTGTTAGGGCTTCTCACGGTCTCAGCGAGCTTGGTGGCGATGCACCATACAGCTCAGCCCGGCCAGGGCTTAAAACCAATAAAAAAGGCGACATGGATGTTCGCCCAGGCGATTCCCTTGTTATTGATATTGTTTGTATTTTTTCCTCGACTGAGCCCTTTTTGGACGATCCCGTTGCAGCAGGGTCTGGGGGTTACAGGCCTGAGCACTCAGGTGACGCTTGGTGATATCAGTCAACTGGTGCGCTCGGACGCTCTGGCATTTCGGGCCTCCTTTACCCGAGATCCGCCCCGCTCTAGGGACCTGTATTGGCGAACTTTAGTGCTCTCGGAGTTTGATGGTCGAACCTGGCGAGTTGGCCCGACGACCGAAGCGGGTCTTGGTCCGTTTCCTCAAGGTGAATCGGTTGATTATTCGATGTTGGTACAGCCAACTCGGGTCGCTTATGTGCCCTCTTTGGCGAGGGTTGTGATGGTTCAAGGTGGTGGGACCAAGGTTGAACCGCCGGGTATCGTCCGCGCTGAGCGGCCGATCTTGGATCGACAGCGTTTTGAAATGCGAAGCAGGGTCTCCGATAAATTTAACGAACCTTTAGCGCGAACTGCGTTAGAGCAGTACACGAGGCTGCCCAGTACAGGAAGCCCAAGAGCCAGAGCTTTTGCTGATGCTTTAGGGCAGTCTGGGAAAAGTCCTAAGGAAATTGTCCAATCCCTGTTGGGGTGGTTTGCCCAGGATTTCTCCTACACATTAAACCCTGCCAGCCCATTGGGTGACCCAATTGATCATTTCTTATTTGATACACAGCGTGGGTTTTGCGAGCACTTTGCGTCGAGTTTTACGTTTATGATGCGGGCGGCAGGCGTGCCGTCTCGACTTGTTTTGGGCTATCAAGGGGGCCAATACAATGAGATTGGAAACTATATTGAGGTTCGACAGTTCGATGCCCACGCTTGGTCAGAAGTTTGGATTGAGCAGGTTGGATGGCTCCGCATTGATCCTACGGCGGCAATTGCGCCAAGCCGAATTGAATCAGGTATTGGGTCGTTGACGTTATCTGAAATGAGCCTTTTTGATGGAGAGGCCTGGTCGTACTTTAGACTTCGGAGTTTGACTTGGTTCTATGAGGCGCAGCTTCGCTGGCAAGCGGTCAGTCATGTTTGGGATCGAGCTGTCGTGAACTACGATCAATCTGAGCAGCTTGATTTGGTCAGTGAATTTTGGCCGGAAGTCGATTTAAATGATCTCGGACACCTCGCGCTAGGATTGTTCTTTATTGGGTTTGGGGTGGTTTCTCTTGGGCTCTTGTTGCCTGCGGCGCTTCCCAATACCGCTCAGGAAGTTCGCTGGTATCGACAGTTTCAGCACTTGGCGACCCTGCGGAGCTCAGTGGAACCGAATTTAACGTTGAGTATTGAGCACCTGCATCGAGCGTGGTCTGAAGTCGAGCCAGAGACCGCAGATCTAGCTGTCCCTTTTGTTGAACGTTTTGTTGCGCATCGGTATCAGCGCGCCAAGAATGTTTCGTCAATGTCGGTTTGGAGCGCGCTAATCTTGCTCAGGTGGAAGTTGGCATGTCTTCGCCTCAAATTATTGTGGCGGGGAAGAGCATCGGGACCAGGAGCACCAAAGCGAGGGCTTTCCCGCTTTGGTGCTTGATGAGGCCTCTTTCACGACTCAGAGGAGAGAAGGGTTTCTTCTTAACTTGCGCGGTTCAAACTAGCCGGTCGTTACCACGTTAACGGCAGGGATCAGTGCGTTATCCGCGGATTTTTGAAAGGAATCGATTTCATTGAAGTTAAGGTATCGATATATATCCTCACTGAAGGGTTCGAGTTTATTCGCATAACTCAGATATTCCTCCACGGTAGGAAGTTTCCCTAAAATACTAGCGACTGCAGCAAGCTCCGCAGACGCCAAAAACACGTCCGCGCCATCGCCGAGTCTATTGGGGAAGTTTCGAGTTGATGTTGAAACGGCTGTAGAGTTGGGGGCTATGCGTGCCTGATTACCCATACACAGTGAGCATCCGGGCATCTCAGTGCGGGCACCGGCTTGAGCGAATACATTATAGACGCCTTCCTCCATCAGTTGATGCTCGTCCATTTTAGTCGGTGGCGAGATCCAGAGTCTGGTAGGGATTGAACGAGCTTGTTCGAGCATATTCGCCGCCGCTCTGAAGTGACCAATGTTGGTCATACAAGAGCCAATGAAAACTTCATCGATGGCGCGCCCAGCGACCTCTGACAGAGGCTTGATATCGTCTGGATCGTTCGGGCAGGCGAGCAAGGGCTCCTTGATTTGATCGAGATCAATTTCGATGATTTCGAAATACTCTGCATCTTCATCGGGTGACATCAGAACGGGATTTGCGAGCCACTCTTCCATTGAAGCTATTCGTCTGGCAATGGTTCTTGCGTCGCCATAGCCCTCAGCAATCATCCACTTCAGCAGTGTCACATTGGAGGTCAGATACTCGGTGATCGGAGCCTCTCCGAGTCTGATGGTGCAGCCGCCGGCAGATCGCTCTGCAGAGGCATCGGAAATTTCGAAGGCTTGTTCAACCTTTAAGTCTGGCAAACCTTCGATCTCTAGAATTCGGCCACTGAACACATTTTTCTTGCCTTCTTTCTCAACTGTCAAAAGGCCGCGCTGAATGGCGGCATAGGGAATGGCATTGACGAGATCACGAAGGGTGATGCCGGGCTGGATCTCTCCTTTGAAGCGAACCAAGACAGACTCTGGCATATCAAGCGGCATTACCCCGAGCGCGGCGGCAAAGGCGACAAGCCCAGAACCAGCAGGGAAACTGATACCAATCGGGAAACGCGTATGCGAGTCTCCGCCAGTTCCAACGGTGTCGGGCAGCAACATGCGATTGAGCCATGAGTGAATAATACCGTCTCCCGGACGGAGCGCGACACCGCCTCGTGTTTGAATGAAGTCGGGTAACTGGTGCTGAGTTTCAATATCCACCGGTTTTGGGTAGGCGGCGGTATGACAGAAAGACTGCATGACCAAATCCGCAGAGAAACCAAGGCAGGCAAGCTCTTTGAGTTCATCCCGGGTCATAGGCCCCGTTGTATCTTGCGAGCCAACCGTGGTCATCCTCGGCTCACAGTAGTCTCCCGGGCGGATACCGGGTAGACCGCAGGCTTTGCCCACAATTTTCTGTGCGAGGGTGAAACCTTGATCGGAGGCGGCGGCGGGTTGATCTTTGCTGAAGATATCAGAGCCCCCAAGTTTGAGCGTTGACCGCGCTCTTTCGGTTAAGCCGCGACCAATGATTAAAGGGATTCTGCCACCGGCTCTGACTTCGTCTAAAAGCACTTCGTTAGAGAGCGAAAAAGTCGTCAGAGTCGCTCCATTCTCATCAGTTATTTTTCCTTCGAAAGGGTGGATGTTAATCACTTGACCCATTGTGAGCATGCTGACATCGCACTCGATCGGGAGCGCTCCCGCATCTTCCATGGTGTTAAAAAAGATCGGTGCGATTTTACCGCCCAACACGAATCCGCCGTCTCTCTTGTTTGGAATATGAGGGATATCATCGCCCATATGCCAGAGCACTGAGTTGGTTGCAGATTTTCGAGAGGAGCCGGTCCCAACAACATCGCCAACGTAGACCAGCGGATGGCCCTGCTCCTTAAGGCGAGCAATGGTGCCGAGTGGATCATCCATCGTTTTGACTAACATTGATTGTGCGTGCAGTGGGATGTCAGGACGGCTCCATGCATCACCAGCCGGAGAAAGATCATCAGTGTTGGTTTCGCCATCCACTTTAAAAACAGTCACCGTGATACTCGGCGCAAGTGCTGGTTTCCGGGTGAACCAATCGGCGTCCGCCCAGGATTTTAATACACCCGCCGCATGGTCATTCGTTGCTGCTTTTTCTACAACGTCGTGGAAGGCATCAAACATTAATAGCGTGTTACTCAGCGCAAAAGCCGCTTCTTCAGCAACCGCCTCATGATCTAAGAGGTCAATGAGTGGCCCAATGTTGTAGCCGCCCAACATCGTGCCGAGAAGGGTTGTTGCTTGCTTTGGGTTGATTAAAGGAGATTGAACTTCGTTCTTTGCCAGCGCGGCCAAAAAACCAGCCTTGATGTAAGCCGCGTCATCAACGCCTGCAGGTACTCGATCGCTCAAAAGCGCGACGAGATCAATAGTATTTTCTGCGGGCGGCGCCACTAAGAGTTCGGTGAGGGCCTGTACTTGTTCGGCGTTCAATGCTTTCGGTGCAATGCCTTCGGCGGCGCGTTGCATGACATGTTCTTGGTAGGCTTCTAGCACGGTTCAATCCTTCTTCATGGTCCGGTGTTTTGGCCAGCAGAGGCTGGTAGAATGAGGCGCAATGTTACACTAAAGTCCCTTTAAATTTAAGCGTCTCTGGTCTTCGGGCGCCTTGGTCATCGACATGAAGTATACGCAGTTATCGTTAGTGCCAACGCCGGACGTCTGGCTGGAGGAAGCTTCTGATCAGCTCGTTGTTTTGCTGACTGATCATGCCAACTGCGAAAAAAAAGCCGCCTCCACGGCGCTAAACTTGATGTATCGTTACGTTGAGTATCCCGAACTTTTAGAGTCACTCTCCAAGCTTGCGCGGGAGGAACTTCGGCATTTTGAGCAGGTCCTCCGTTTGATGCGTGATCGTGGCATGGCCTATGAGCAAATAGCTTCAGCTCGTTACGCCGGAGCCTTGCGAAAACTGGTACGAACCCATGAGCCAATGCGCTTACTTGATTTGTTGGTGATGTCGGCTGTCGTTGAGGCGAGGAGTTGCGAGCGTTTTGGTCGACTTTGTGAGGTTTTAGATTGCGAATTGGCTGATTTTTACGGGTCGCTTTTGAAGTCGGAGGCTCGTCACTTTGAGAATTACTTGAAGTTTGCCGAAAAGATCGATGCGCCTGTTGGAGAAGTTGCCACGCGTCTTGAAGTCTTTTTGGAAGCGGACGCTGAGTTGATTCTAACGCCGGATGATCAGTTTCGGTTCCACAGTGGCATCCCCTCGACGGGCAACTGACTCGTAGCTCGGCGTTGAGCGGCGCATCAGGTTGGTGCTTTGCTCTCCTTGACTTTCGAGCGTGCAAAGTTTGATGGGCGCAACGGCATCCCTGATGGTCTGAGGCTACGGGTGGTTGAGATGCGTCAAACGTGGTGGTCGATATTTGTCTGAACGGTAGAACGGCTACTTCATCCTATGAGTAGGAGGCAAGCAAAGGTCCAGCGTGTGTAAAAAGATCTGTTCTCTAAATCGGAAAGGAATCTAGCACCAAATCCGAGTCTTCAAGATAGATATGCCAACCGAATTCGTCCCAGTCGCCCAAGACCATTCTCCGCCCTGTCGAATTGCTCAGGACGCTCAGGTGGTCAAAAGGACGGTGGGTATGACCGTGGATCAATGTTGTTGCGGAGTTGGCGATCAGCGCCTCGATGACTGCTTCAGGAGTGACGTCCATGATTTCAAGCTCGGTTTTGCTTGTGTGGGCTTGGCTTTCTTGTCGTGCGTTACCGGCGATTTCAAGGCGCTCTGCAGTGGGTTTCATTAACAACTGCTTCTGAAAAACGGGATCTCTTAGCATTGGTCGGACGCGCATGTAGGCTTCATCCTTCGTGCATAAACTGTCGCCATGAAGCAGCAGCACCCGTTCATTATTAATCCGTATAACGTACGGCTCCTCAATCAGGGTGATGCCTGTCTTTCTGGCAAATTCAGCGCCAACGAGGAAATCGCGATTGCCAGCCATGAAGTAAATGTGGGCTGGACACTCCGCCAGCGCGTTGACCACGCGTTGACTCAGCTCCGTCTCATGATCATCGCCGATCCAAACTTCGAAAAGGTCACCCAATATATATAGTTCTTCGCCCTGCGTTCGGGTTTTTAGATACTGTAAAAATGCTGTTACGCAATTCGGGCGCGCCGCATCAAGGTGTAGATCAGAGATAAAAAAAACACTCATTGGCGGGCCCTTCAGTTTGGCTCTATGATAACAGGCTGCGCGATAATCGTGCAGCGACGTTGACGCTGATCACCAAGATTCAGTAGAATCGCCGCCTGCAGGGTCGCATCTCGGATTAGCGGACTTTTCAACGTAGAAGAAGCCAAATTCGGAGGTATTGCCTGAGCAACGTCGGGGTATAGCGCAGTCTGGTAGCGCGCCTGCTTTGGGAGCAGGATGTCGGGAGTTCGAATCTCTCTACCCCGACCAATTTTCAACAGCAGTTTTAATGCCGAAAGCCAACTGGGCGGTCTGGCGTTGAAGGACCTGAGGGTCGAGCTTTGAGGAGCAGAAAATCAGGGTCGGCCAAGTATGCGCCCGTAGCTCAACTGGATAGAGCATCGGCCTTCTAAGCCGAGGGTTACAGGTTCGATTCCTGTCGGGCGTACCATTTGCTGCGATGTGGCCTCTGTCTCGGTAGAGAAATTTCTTCGAATGCTGTCGAAAGCAATGGTGGGCGTAGCTCAGTTGGTAGAGCTCCGGATTGTGATTCCGGTGGTCGCGGGTTCAATCCCCGTCGCTCACCCCATTTATGTGGGATTAGGTCGGCACTGATAAAGTAGTAGTCGGTGATGATTCCAATCTGATGAGTTCCGCGGTTCGCATCGCAACGCCTTCTTTCTCGCTTCGCACCGTGCTGGCCTTCTCAAGTTTCCCTATGATTTCGCGTTGACCGATTTAGTTTGGCCATGTGTTGGCTCAAACGTCTATTGATGTGTCGTGAGTCGTTGTTAGCCGCGATGCCTGGCTGGCTTTGCGATTTTTTGTTTTTATACTGGCTCTTGTTTCGCTCGTTTTCATTGCCTAGGGGGTAGAGAAAAAAGGTTATGATCCCAGGGAAGACTCCACAAGGAACGAGATGGCGACGCTGATTATCGGGAACAAGAATTATTCATCCTGGTCTTTGCGCCCCTGGGTGCTGATGAAAATGCTGGAGATGCCGTTTGAGGAGCGTCTCGAGCGCTTTCAGGGCCCTGATAATTACGATCGATTCCGACAATTCTCACCCAGTGGCAAAGTCCCTTGTTTGATTGAAGATGGTGTTACGATTTGGGACTCGTTAGCAGTGGTCGAGCGTTTAGCCGAAATTGATACCAGGGTATGGCCTGAAACTCTAGCGGCAAGGGCTTTTGCCAGGTCGGTGGCTTGCGAAATCCATTCGGGATTTATGGCCCTTCGAACCGCCTGTCCGATGATTTGCAGAACCCAGTTTAAATTCCAGAGCGCCTCTGCCGAGGTTGATCGCGATTTGGCCAGGTTAGATGAATTGCTCCAACAAGGACTTGAGAATTTTGGCGGTCCTTTTTTAACAGGTGATCGATTTACTGCTGCAGATGCATTCCTGTGTCCCATTGCTGTTCGTGTGTCTGGTTTTCAACTGCACTTGTCGTCATCGAGTCTAAATTACTGTAAGACTTTGCTCGCTCTGGAGCCGATGCAACGCTGGATACTTGAGGCAAAGGCTGAGCCTTGGGTCGATGATTTGGAGGAAATGGCTGCGAGGCGCAATGCTGTGGTCATCAGCGCGGACAACACGGACTAAGATTTGTGGCGTGAATGTTACCGCGTCAGGTTGAGCAGATTCTGATTGGGATAGACATTTGTTAGGATATCTGCGGCAAGGACGAGATCTATGATCTTAGGGCCGGTTAGAAATCCAAGTCAGGGGCCAGCAGTCAATAATAATGGTGCGATGAAGGGCAAGACGCCTTTACCGAACTGCGCGTTAAGAGAAGCTAAAACGAGCGCTGCTTGATTCAAGAAGGTTGAGCCTCTTTAGACAACAAACATTCGTAATTTACTTGAGTAAAAAAGTCACAATAGATATCAAAGACAAAACAGAGGGCAGTGAGCCATGAATGATATTGCAACACAGAATGAATCTTTTCGCGCAGAAGTGGCGCAATGGCTTGAGGAAAACTTTCCCAAGGCACTCAAGGGGCAGGGCATTGCGCCTTTTGGTGGCGTCGAGGGAGAAATTTCTATAGCGGACGATGCGGCTGAATGGCGCGACCGTCTTGCGAGCCGAGGTTGGGGTACGCCAACTTGGCCTGCAGCGCTGGGTGGTGGTGGCCTCTCCCATGAAGCGGCGAAGGTTTTGTCGGAGGAGATGCACAAGGTAGGTGCCATCAATCCCATTCCTTTGCTCGCAGGTATGGGGGTGACAATGGTTGGCCCGACCATCTTGGAATACGGTACCGATGACCAGAAAATGCGCCACATCCCCGGTATTTGCAGTGGAAAGGTTCGTTGGTGCTTGGGGTATTCAGAGCCTAATGCGGGATCCGATTTAGCGTCTCTTGCAACAAAAGCGGAAGACAACGGTGATCACTGGTTGATTAATGGGCAGAAGGTTTGGACTTCGGGTGCTGATATTTCTCAGTGGTGTGGCGCCCTTGTTCGAACTGACTCGAGCGTTAAAAAGAGAGATGGCATCAGCTTTCTCATGTTAGAAATGGATCAGCCCGGCGTTGAAACGCGGCCGATCAAGCTCATCGCAGGGGCTTCTCCATTTTGCGAGACTTTTTTCAATGACGCTCAGGCGAGAAAGGACGATCTGCTTGGTGCGCTTAATGACGGTTGGAGCGTCGGCAAGCGACTGTTGCAACATGAGCGAGCCAGTCAGACTGGGGCGCGCCCTGCCAGCAGTAAGGATTCAGGGTCTCTTCAAGACTTGGCAAAATCCTACATCGGCGTTGATGATCGGGGCGCGCTCAATGATGCTGACCTCCGTGGGCGGATAGCGGATCATCTTATGCATACGCGTGCGCATGGGCTGACAATTGCCCGGATCTCTGCTGAAGCAAAAGGAAACCCGGAAGTGAGCGCTGCTGCGTCTATTTTAAAAAACTCCGCGACGCGTGTTTCCCAAGAACGCGCTGAACTCACTTTGGAGTTTATGGGCCATCAAGGTGTGGGCTGGGAAGGTAGTGACTATTCAGAAGATGAGCTCGAGCATGTTCGTGGGTGGCTTACCGGAAAAGCAATCTCGATTTATGGCGGGTCTTTCGAAATCCAGAACAACATCATCGCAAAAAATATACTGGGCTTGCCCGAGACGACTCAAAAGGGATAACAACGCAATGGCAGCATTAAACGAAGAACAGCAGATGATTAAAGACCAAGCCTCGTCTTGGGTTCGCGAGCAAGCGCCAGTTTCTAGCTTCAGAGCGATGCGCGATCAAGGTCATGAATTGGCCTACTTTCCAGAGACTTGGAAGGCAATGACAGAAATGGGTTGGACTGGCCTTTTGGTGCCAGAGGCCTATGGCGGAGCAGGCCTTGGTTATCAGACCTTTGGTTTGGTTCTCGAGCAGCTGGGTCGCAATCTTGTGGCCTCCCCACTTTTCGCTTCGGCACTGGTTGGTGCAACGGCCATTATCCAATCTGGTTCTGAAGCGCAAAAACAAGAATTTTTACCCAAAATCGCAGATGGCAGCCGGCTAGTTGTCCTCGCTTCCGATGAGGGCAGTCGACACGATCCAAAAGGGCAGCAGAGTGTTGCGGAATCTGTGACTGGAGGGTATCGGTTACAGGGCGTGAAGCGGATGGTGATGGAGGGTATGGCCGCGACTGATTTTGTTGTATCGGCTCAAGTCAATAATGAGTCTGGGGCGTCCTCGATCGGCCTCTTCCTGGTCCCGGCCGACCATGTCGGCGTCAGTCGTCGAGCTATGAAAGCGATGGATTCTAGGGGCTATGCAGCGGTAAATTTTGAGGGAGTTGAGCTGGCTGAGGACGCGCGCTTGAATGGGGCCTCAGGTGAAGGCGATGCGCTCGATGCGCTGTTAATGGCCGCTACAGCCAGCCTCACCGCAGAGATGTTGGGAACGGCAGCTGCAGCCTTTGACATGACCCTCGAATATTTGAAGACCCGGAAGCAGTTCGGGCAGATTATCGGTGGTTTTCAATCCTTGGGCCATCGCGCCGCTGGATTATACTCAGAGATGGAGTTGACTCGCAGCTGTGTAGAAGCCGCGTTAAAGTCGATAGATGATCAAGCCGAGAACGCTGCTGAACTGGTTGCCTTGGCAAAATGCAAAACGAACTTGTTTCTTCATGATATGTCTAACCAACTGATTCAAATTCATGGCGGCATCGGCATGACCGACGAATTCGATGCTGGTTTTTATCTGAAGCGAGCAAGGGTTTTGGAGATGACGTTTGGAAACGCGAGTTATCACAGGGATCGATACGCTTCGTTACTCGGTTTCTAGTGATCATAGTTCGCGGTGTTCATCTGGGCTTGCAGGTGTAAACCGAAGTATCCGATGTTGTGGATACTGGGTAGACACTCTATAATTCGAGCCCTCGCGCCTTAGGTCGGCGTGACCCAAAAAACTGCCGATCAAGCTTAATACGCAAGGTCAGCAGGTAATAATGCGAAAGTGGCGGAATTGGTAGACGCGCTGGATTTAGGTTCCAGTACCGCAAGGTGTGAGAGTTCGAGTCTCTCCTTTCGCACCATATTAATCATCAAAAGGTGTTCCCTTTCAGCTCTACCCGAGTTCGTCGAGGGCGCACCCAACTATTGGGGTGGGTAGCAGTCATGCAAGTTACAGTGGAGACAGTCTCGAAGCTTGAGCGAAAATTACGCATTACGGTGCCGTCAGATCAAATTGATGGCAAGGTAGAAGAGAAGATCAAACAGGCGGCGGCCCAAGCTCGAATCAAGGGCTTCAGACCTGGTAAGGTGCCTATTCGCGAAGTGCGTCGACGTTTTGGAGCAGGCATTCTCCAAGAAGTGTCTGGCGAGGTAATGCAGCAGAGCTTTTCTGAAGCCGTGTCCCAGCAATCCTTGAAGCCCGCGGGCATGCCTGCAATCGATGATGTCGTCATGGAGACTGGCAAGGATCTCAGTTTTTCTGCTTTGATCGAAATTTTTCCAGAAGTAAAACCCGGCCGCTTTAGTGAGATTAAGGTGACTCGTCCTGTTGCGGAGGTCATGCCCTCAGATCTTGATGCCATGATCGAGAAGCTGCGAGAACAGCGTAAGAAGTTCGAAGCTGTTGACCGACCGGCTGCAGACGAGGATCAAGTCACGATTGATTTCTCTGGGACGGTCGATGGTGAGGCCTTTGACGGAGGCCAAGGCGAGGGGCACAAGTTGGTTCTTGGTTCTGGGTCTATGATTCCCGGTTTTGAGGCTGGGATCGTTGGACTGAGCGCCAGTGAAAGTAAAGATGTATCCGTGACGTTTCCCGAAGATTATCAAGCTGAGGACTTGGCGGGTAAAGACGCTAATTTCTCGATTACGGTTCATCAGGTCGAAGCGTCAACCTTGCCAGAACTTGATGACGAGTTTTATAAGGAATTTGGCGTTGAGGAAGGTGGAATGGATGCCTTTAAGGTTGAAGTTCAAAGTAACATGGAGAAAGAGTTAAAGGCAGCGGTTGATAACCGCGTGAAAACTCAGGTGATGGATGGGCTTGTCGGGGTTACATCACTGGATGTACCTAAGGCATTGATCAATGATGAGTGCGAGCGCATGCGGCAAGATATGATGCGTCAATTTGGAGGTGGGCAGCAGATAGACCCAAACATGTTGCCTTTGGAGCTTTTTTCAGACCAAGCTGACCGTAGGGTACGTCTTGGATTGATCGTCAATGCGATCGTTGAACAAGAGGACGTGGTTACAGATGAAGACGCCGTCCGTTCAAAAATCGAAGAGATCGCAAGCAGTTATGAGGAACCTGAGCAGCTGATCAACTATTATTACAGTAACGAGCAGCAGCTGAATCAGGTCCAAAGCTTGGTGCTGGAAGAGCAGATTGTGGCTCTGGTCCTGGCTTCTGCCGAGGTGATAGACGAACCAGTTAGCTATGACGAGGCCATCAAACCCCCGTCCCCAGAACCCGCTCATGAAGAAGATGACGAACAAGAGGTGGGCGATGGTGCAAGCGCTGAAGCGAATAGCGAGCAGGAGGCTGCGTTAGCGAGCGAGGAGGCATCTGAGTCAGAAGAAGTTCAGCAAGACGGTGCAAAGGATTCAGAAAAAGACTAGAGGGGATGCCAGTGCTGGGCTTTGAGCGCCACTGGCGATTGCGCAGATCCATCAAAAGCGGGACTGCGTAGATGCTTGCAGGCGCTGTCGCTAGGTAAAAGACGCCGTCGCTAGGTAAAAGATACTGTCTCAAGGTAAAAAAAGCAGTACCGGCGAAATGAGAGAGAAAAACGGGTAAAAGTAGGAACGATCGTTGGTCAGATGCTGGACGTTCGTTGCAAGGATGCGGTCAGCAAAGTTCGCGTCACTAGCTTAAAAAAGCTAGAGATCAAGAAAGCTAGGGATCAAGAAAGCTAGAAATCAAGATAAAACGCACTGAGCAAAGGCAAAATAGAAATCCGAAAACAACCAATCGTGATGCATTAGGACGTAACTATGAATAGAGATATTGAGAGCGGTTCGCAGATGGTGACCCAAGGATTGGGCCTGATACCGATGGTGCTCGAGCAAACCGCGCGTGGAGAGAGATCGTACGATATCTACAGTCGCCTTCTTAAAGAACGTATCATCTTTGTGGTGGGCCCAATCGACGATAACGTGGCCAATCTCATCGTCGCGCAACTCTTGTTCGCGGAGTCTGAAAATGCTGACAAAGATGTGCAGCTTTACATCAACTCTCCAGGGGGATCCGTGACAGCCGGCCTTGCAATCTACGATACGATGCAGTTCATCAACTGCGACGTGTCGACTCTGTGCATCGGTCAAGCTGCGAGCATGGGCGCGTTGTTGTTGGCAGGTGGCGCTGCGGGAAAGCGGTATTGTTTGCCCAATTCGAGGGTCATGATTCACCAACCGAGTGGCGGCTCACAAGGGCAAGCCTCCGACATCGAGATTCAAGCAAAAGAAATACTATATTTGCGTGAGCGGATGAATGAAATTATGGGCCACCACACAGGTAAGTCAGCGGACCAGCTCGCCATTGATACAGAGCGAGACTACTTCATGAACCCACACGATGCGTTGGCATATGGTTTGATCGATAAAGTGCAGGAACCTCGATCTAATAGTTTGGCTGCCGTAAAGTAAGATCAAACGGGTAAACTTTGCGCTGATTGCGGTTAGTGCTATAAAGGGATGGTAGTCTAAAGGACGGTGCATTAAAGAAACGCTCGGATCGACCGATAAGATTTTAAGCAACGTTAGCGCCGCGGATGGAAGGGAACAAAGAGGCTCTGTAGAGCAGAGTCTGCTGAACAGTGAATGAACCGGAGTTGAGAGAAAGATGTCTGACGATCACGATGGAAATAGCGGCGATGGCAAGCTTCTGCATTGTAACTTTTGCGGAAAAAGCCAACATGAGGTTAGAAAACTCATCGCAGGCCCATCGGTCTATGTTTGTGACGAGTGTGTAGAGCTTTGTAACGACATTATCCGAGAAGAGCTTCAAGAAACTCAAGAAGAAGCGGAATTCAAAAAGCTCCCAACGCCAAGAGAAATTTCTGGAATACTCGACGAGTACGTCATTGGGCAAAGTAGAGCCAAGCGCGTGCTGTCTGTGGCCGTCTACAATCATTACAAACGGCTGAACTACTCGGGTAAGAAAGACGATGTCGAGCTTCAAAAGAGCAACATCTTGTTGGTGGGTCCCACTGGCGTTGGTAAGACCTTGCTTGCAGAAACCCTTGCGCGACTGCTAGACGTCCCGTTTACCATTGCTGATGCCACAACACTGACTGAGGCCGGCTACGTTGGAGAGGACGTCGAAAACATTATTCAAAAACTGCTTCAAAAGTGTGACTACGATGTGGATAAGGCGCAGGTCGGAATAGTCTATATCGACGAGATCGATAAGATCTCCAGGAAAAGCGATAACCCCTCTATTACCCGAGACGTCTCCGGCGAGGGGGTGCAGCAAGCCCTGCTCAAGCTGATAGAAGGGACCGTTGCCTCGGTGCCTCCGCAAGGTGGGCGAAAGCATCCTCAACAAGAATTCCTTCAAGTGGATACCTCGAATATTTTGTTTATCTGCGGTGGCGCATTTGCGGGTCTGGACAAAGTAATCATGGACCGGTCTGCTAAGAGTGGTATCGGTTTTGGCGCGACAGTTGTTTCTGAAAACACGAAAAAGAATCTTGGAGAGACGCTCAAAACGGTTGAGCCGGAAGATCTCGTGCGTTATGGCTTAATCCCCGAATTCGTGGGCCGTCTTCCAGTCCTTGCAACGCTAGACGAGCTCGATGAAGACGCCTTGGTGCGGATCCTAACGGAACCCAAAAATGCTTACACCAAGCAATATACAAAGCTCTTCGAGATGGAAGACGTCGAGATTGATTTCCGCGAGGACGCGTTGAAAGCTGTCGCAAAGAAAGCGGTCGAACGTAAAACCGGCGCTAGAGGGCTAAGATCGATCTTAGAGTCGGTGTTACTTGATGTGATGTATGACATCCCGTCTGAGGACGAAGTGACCAAAGTCGTTGTGGATGAGAATGTTATTTTAGGCAACAGCGACCCGATGCTGATCTACCAGCCTCAAGAGCAAAAGAAGTCTCAAGAACAGTAGAGCGAATAGCTCTTGAGACTTTAGTCCGCATTCTAAAGCGAGGTTCCTTGCCAGGAATTTTGCAAGATATTCCCCCAAAACGCTCACAGCGTTCAGCGTATGGAAGGCTGCGACGACCGCGTTCTCGCGGACCCGTCTGCAGGGAACCCTGCAATCCCCAATTGTTCTGACAGGGCGGCAATGAACCTTTAGCAAGCTGTAAACCGGGTCTTCGACCGTGGACCTTCGCGGTTTGGGCGACCATTGCTTTGGGTGTTCAACTGACTGACGGCGCTTTTCAGAATACGTACTCTGGTCCTCATTGGGATCGAGATCCCAAACAGCGGGCGAACATTTTGGTGTATGCTGTTCATCATTGGGCGATCAGCATGCATCAGCCCAATTAGAAAATGATCTGGAATATCGTCTGCTATTTGGACAGGGAGGACAAAGCGGGTGAGAGACACGATTCAATGCCGTTTAATGATGCCGAAGAGTTTGTTTTGCCAGCGATAAAGGTCGAAACAAGCTGGGCTATTTCACAGATAAAGCCGTAGATTAAAGGGCGCCCTAAACAGACTAATACCTACCGAGGAAGCACGATATTATGACTCACATCGCCGAAGTCCCTGTTGTAACGTTGAGAGATATGGTGGTCTACCCCCATGGCGTGCAACCCTTGTTTATAGGTACACCAAAGTCAATCAGCGCGCTCGAAGCGGCCCAGTCGGAGGCAGGGGATAAAAGGATCCTTTTGCTTGCAAAAATGGAGCCCGACAACAACGACCCTGCCACGAAAGACCTTTATCGCTACGGCACAACGGCGACGATCCTGCAGCTCATCCGTTTACCCGATAAAACCGTGAAAATCCTTGTTGAGGGCGAGAGTCGTGCGAAAGTCTCGGACCTGAGAGACGCAGATAACCACTTCGTCGCAGACGTTGAACTTATTTCAGAGGAAGCGTTGCCGGAGGCCGAAGCCACTGCCATGTGCGACGCCCTCATGAAAACGTTCGAATCTTATGTGACCGCAAGCAAAAAAATTCCTGCAGAAGTCGTAACCTCTGTTTCAGGGATTACGCAGCCGAGCCGACTGGTCGATACCATCGCAGCGCAGCTGAATCTTAGCCTGAAAGAAAAGCAGGCCCTGCTTGAGACGGCAAAGGTGCAAGCTCGAATAAAGCGCATGTCAGCGCTGCTTTCTGGAGAGATCGAGGTGTCCGGGGTTGATAAGAAGATACGTGGGCGCGTCAAAAAACAGATGGAGAAGAGCCAGCGAGAATATTATTTAAACGAACAGATGAAGGCGATTCAGAAAGAGTTGGGGGATCTCGACGAGGGGCCCACGGAGATTGAACAGCTGCAACAAAAAGTAGAGGCTTCTGGAATGCCCAGTGAAGCCAAGGGCAAGGTCGACGCGGAGATTAAGAAGTTAAAAATGATGTCTCCGATGTCCGCGGAGGCGACCGTTGTCAGAAGTTATCTTGATTGGATGCTGAACACGCCTTGGAAGAAACGGTCCCGTATAAAAACAGACATTAGCGCAGCAGAACAGATTTTAAACGAAGATCATTACGGCCTTGACGATGTCAAAGAGCGGATCTTAGAATTTCTTGCAGTCCAAAAGCGCGTCAAAAAGAATAAAGGGCCTGTGCTTTGCCTTGTGGGTCCCCCGGGCGTTGGGAAAACATCTTTGGGAGAGTCCATTGCACGAGCGACCAACAGAAAGTTTGTCAGGATGGCCTTGGGTGGCGTTCGTGATGAGGCGGAAATACGCGGCCATCGCCGAACATACATTGGCTCGATGCCCGGCAAAGTCATACAAAAACTGTCAAAGGTTGGGGTCAAGAATCCCCTCTTCCTGTTAGATGAGATTGATAAGATGGGGCAGGATCATCGCGGGGATCCTGCATCAGGCCTGCTTGAGGTTCTCGACCCAGAACAAAACAACAGCTTTAACGATCATTACCTTGAAGTTGATTACGATCTTTCAGAGGTCATGTTCATCTGTACGTCGAATTCTATGAATATTCCCGTACCTTTGATGGATCGGATGGAAGTGATTCGGATTCCGGGCTACACCGAAGATGAAAAATGTAATATCGCCACGCGGTTTTTATTCACCAAACAGCTGAAAAATAATGGTCTTAAGACTGGAGACCTGACTCTGACCGATGCAACTGTCCTCGATATTATTCGCTATTACACCAAAGAAGCCGGCGTTAGGGGGTTAGAACGTGAGATCGCTAAGATTTGTCGCAAAGTGGTTAAAGCCATTTCAACGACCGATGCTGCCCTCCCCATCGAAATCAGCCCGGATCAGTTGGAAGACTATCTTGGTGTTCAGCGGTTTAAGTTCGGTTTAGCAGAATCAGAAGATCAAGTCGGACAGGTTACAGGGCTTGCAGTAACGAGTGTTGGCGGTGAATTGCTGTCGATTGAAACCGCGGTTGTTCCTGGCAAAGGAACGACTGTTAAAACAGGTTCTCTGGGTGATGTCATGCAGGAATCGATTCAAGCTGCGATTACTGTAGTCAGAAGTCGGGCAAGCGCTCTGGGCATTGCAGAGGACTTTCACGAGAAACTCGACCTTCATATTCATATGCCAGAGGGTGCGACGCCAAAGGATGGCCCGAGTGCCGGGATAGGGTTATGCACCGCGATCGTATCTGTGCTGACTGGGATTCCAGCGCGCTCTGATGTGGCGATGACCGGAGAGATAACGCTGCGCGGACAGGTATTGGCCATAGGCGGTTTAAAGGAGAAATTGCTCGCCGCACATCGTGGTGGTATCAAGACGGTTTTAATCCCGGAGGATAATCGTCGAGATTTAAAAGAGATTCCAGAAACGATTCTTTCGGATCTAGATATTCGACCGGTTCAGTGGATTGATCAGGTCCTTGAAATCGCTTTGAGCGAAGCGCCAGAGCCGAAAATTCGTTCTGGAGATGCAGACCCAGATATAGCAGGTTCTGATGCCGATGAGACGCGAGTCAGTGCGCATTAGTATTGCTTGACCGTCTGTAAGTCAGTTGCTATAAAAGCTCGAGAAGCCGAAGAAATGGCTGTGGTGAACGTCTCGTCAAACATAACCTAACGAAGGGGTAAACATTGAATAAACAAGAACTAATCGACAATATGGCAGATTCTGCAGACATCTCAAAAGCATCAGCCGCGCGAGCGCTTGAAGCAATGGTCGAATCAGTCACCGGCGCCCTCAAAAGTGGTGACTCTTTGACCCTGGTAGGATTTGGAACCTTTTCTGTAAGGAAAAGAGAAGCCCGAGCAGGCCGGAATCCGAAGACAGGTGAAGCCATTCAGATTAAGGCTGCAAATGTGCCTGCTTTCAAGGCCGGTAAGGCCCTAAAAGAAGCGCTTAACTAACAGGTATCGATTGCTTCTACGCGTCTAATGGCGCGTAGAAGGTTAGGCGCAAATCGGTTTGAGATCACGACCGAAACGGTTTTCAAAGGCCGCTATAAGCCAGCACGAATATTAAGAGCGGGGCAAAGAAGCCTGTCGTTCCCGGTCGGAATACCCATCTTTATCTTTCTTGAGCGACTGCAGTAAATCCCCCCCCAGCAAAGCTTCAATCATCTCAGCAATTCTATTCAAAAAAGTAGGCGATAGTACTTGTGGTACGCCCTGCGAGCCCAGAATGTAATGCCACGGCATATTTTGCTGGTTGAATATGCGGTGCGAGCCAATTAATGGTGTAAAATCACAGAAGTCAAAGAACTGATACTAGGAATAGAGTATGTCGATCATGAGCATGCGCGAGAACAGTCAGGGTCTCGCCACAAAAGTAATTATCGGTTTAATCATTATTGCTTTTGCATTTTTTGGACTGGGCTCCATTACGACGTTTATAACGCCTGTTCCTCGGGTAGCCAGCGTTAATGGCAGCGATATTACGACCCAAGAAATGGAAGTCGCGGTTGAGCGCAATCGACGCATGTTGATCGGTCAGGGTACAGCAGCTGATTCGATTGATGAGGACGCTTTAAGGGCAAATGTTTTAGATTCTCTCATCACTCGCGCTCTTCTGAGCCAGTCCTTGGAAACACTTGGCCTTTCTGTCAGTGAAAAACGATTAGACCAAGCACTCATCGAAACTGAAGTCTTCCAGGTTGACGGAAAATTTGACTCAAACCAGTATCGCTTGGTGCTTGCGAGCGCGGGTTACGACCCGGTGACCTACCGAGAAGAATTGCGAAAAGATGAGGCTCTGGGTCAACTCGCAGAGGCTATTCAGGTATCGGCGTTCATGACGGATGCTCAGGCAAATCGAACAGCTAGTTTATCGCGTCAGACCAGAGACGTTGCTTACCTGTTGTTTAGCGCATCTGCACTGACCGAAGCGGTGGAGCTCTCCCCGAACGCCGCAGATGATTATTATGAGCGGAATCGGGCGCAGTTTTTTACCGAAGAGACGCTGGATATCGAGTATGTAGAGCTCAGTCGGGCAGAATTGATGGCGGCTGTCGATGCGCCATTGGAGGCGCTCAAGCGCTACTATGAGGAAACTCAGGATCTCTATACGAAAGCAGAGCGTCGGCGTGTCTCCCATATTTTGATTTCTGCGGTTGATGGTGAGGATCCGAGCTTGGCTCAGGAAAGAATGCAAGAGATCCAAAGTAGACTCGATTCGGGTGAAGATTTCTCAGCGCTCGCGCAGGAGCTGTCAGAGGATCCAGGCAGTGCGGGAAATGGCGGCGACTTGGGTTTTGTAGAAGCGGGGATATTCGTACCCACCTTTGAAGCGGCTGCGTTTGAACTCACTCAAACAGGTGAAGTTTCAGAGCCGATCGAAACTCAGTTTGGTCTTCATTTAATTAAGCTCACCGAATTGACCGAGGCGGAGACGAGCGCTTTTAGTGAGGTCGCCGAAGAGGTTGAGAAAGCATTCCGAGAGGATCAAACCAAAGAAAGCTATATCGCGCGTATCAGCGAGCTCGATGAAATGGCATTCGAAGATCCAAATTTGACGGGCATCGCCCAACAGATGGGTCTCGAAGTGAAGGCGCTGACCTCCCAGAGCCGTGCCTCCGAAACCGGAATTTTGTCGAACGGCAAGGTCAGAGATGCTGTTTTCTCACCGGACCTGATGATTGACGGTAACAACAGTGCGGTTATTGAGATTAACGATGACATAGCGGTTGTTGTTCGTGTGGCGAATTATCAAGAAAGTGTTTTAAAACCCTTCGAGGCTGTTAATGACGAGATCCTAGAACTTCTCGCTCAGCAAGAGGCTGAAGCAATCGCCCGCAAAAAGGCAGAAGAAGCGCTGGCGATGTTAGAGGCTGGTGATATTACGCGGTATGTTGCTGACCAATTTGGCCTATCTTGGACGGTGGTCTCCCAAATGAGCAGATATCAAAACGATACGCCAAAAGCACTCAGAGACAGCGCTTTTTCGCTTCCGAAGCCAAGTGCTCTAGGAAAATCCCTCGGTCTGGCACAACTTGATGGAGGCGATGTTGCAGTGGTTTCAGTGACAAATGTCAGCAATCCAGCGGATGCTACTGTGTCGTCGCAGACCCAAGGCCTCGCTCAATTTTTAGAGTCTCAGCAGGGCAGTCTAGAGTTTCAATGGTATCAAGATTCATTGCGCGCGCTGGGAGATGTAGAAGGATAGCGTCAGAGCGCCTTTTTAACATCGAGTCGCAATGTGAGTTTGTCGCCGGGTTGAAGATACTTCTCCCCGATCAAGGCAGTGTTCCACTTTGTAATTTGTTCGATCGATGTGTTGAACTTCGCCGCAATTTTGGAAAGAGAGTCGCCGTTGCGAACGCGATAGGTCACAGATCGAATTCTTTTATCGTGTTGGGTCGAAACCCCTCTCGGCTCGATGATGCCCGAAGGGGACGCCTCAGGCCTGAAAATAGCCAAGGCTTGCCCAATGGAGAGGGGCTTCTTTGGCGATAAGCCATTCCAACGCGCCAACTTCGAAACGCTCACGCCGTGTTTTTTTGCGATTAACCACAGGCTATCACCAGGCTTAACGAGATATTGCTCGGCGGTTTGATCTAGGCTTTTTTCAAAGCGATTAACTCTTCCTAATTCACGGCCCGTTATTGACAACGGATAGTGCGCTTGGGCTGCTTGTGGAATCAGGAGCGGTTTACCGGCCACGATAAGCGCGCCTTTAAGACCGTTAACCTGCTGAAGGGCCTTCACCGAAAGCCCGTAACTTTTGGCGATGCCGCCCAGTGTCTCTCCCGCTTTGATACGATGTCGTACCCACAGAAGCCGCTCATTTGGAGGCAGATCAGCGAAAGCGCGTTGGAATGAAGCCGCTTTTGCTTTGGGCAAGATGAGACGATGTGGCCCTTCTGGATGTGTTGCCCATTGGTTAAATCCTGGGTTTAAACGATAGATCGTGTCGAGCGGCTCATCGGCAAGGTCGGCTGCTTTGGCCAGATCGATTTGATGCGGTAGATCAACCACCTTCAGTTTCGAATCAATGTTGATATCCGGCAATGTGATGTCATAGCGCTGAGGATTTCGTACGATTTCAGCGAGCGCAAGAAGTCTCGGTACGTAGCCGCGGGTTTCCTTCGGTAGGGGCAGTGCCCAAAACTCTGTGCCAATACCCAGGCGTTCGTTTTTGCGAATCGATTTTCGAACGTTTCCAATGCCTGCATTATATCCCGCCAGCACGAGTGGCCAATTTTGATCCAATTTTTTGCCAAGATCGTTCAGGAAACGAGTCGCGGCCGCTGTACTATCGATTAAATCTCTCCGGCCGTCGTACCACCAGTCTATTTTTAGGTCGTAGAGTCTTGCTGTCGCTGGGATAAATTGCCAGAGACCTGAAGCCCTGCCTGATGAGTAGGCGAAAGGGTCGAACGCACTCTCGATAACGGGCAATAAAACGAATTCAAGAGGCAGACTCGCTTCAGAGACGGTCTTTAAGATATGTGGAAGGTAAGGTGCGCCTCTCTTAAAAACTCGATCGATATAGTCTGGGTTGCGCTTGAACCAGGCAAGCTGTGCTTGCACCTCTGGTCGATGTAAGTTTGGATCGAGCCTAAAACCCGCTCGAACCTGAGTCCAAAGGTCCGAAGAATTGGTTGCTGTTGGCGCATTAGAACAAGCTGTATTTGGTTTGTTATCGCAGTGTTCTAGATCCGGAGTCTCCAGCACCAATGCTAAGACAGATGCATTACTTAGGGTGGGCGCGGGAGCAAAGCTGAGGGGCTGATCCGGTTCCGATTGGTTTCGGTTTACAGCGGTTGGATTTCCAACTTGCTCATGTTTGGTGGCATCGCGCTTGACAACCGCTTCTTGCTGGCCCGCAACATCTGTGACTTCGGGTTGAAAAACATTAGTGGATTGAATGGATACACAGCTGCTGATTGATGTGACCAATAGGGCGATTAAAAGCCGGGGCTGAAAGAATACTTGGGGGCAACGCATGACACCATTATAAGAGAATTTTAGGGCCTTTATGCCCCTTTCGATGGTAATCTTTTGGTATGAAATGCGCTTCACTCAATATTCTTTGAGGCAAAACAAAACGTGGCCGTAGCATGACCGACCTTTCCAGTGCCAAGCAATGGTATCAAACAGCGCTCGGCCAACGCGTATTGGGAACCGAGAAGGCGCTGCATGACGAGCTGTTGGAGGATTTGTTCGGATATCATTTGCTGCAGCTAGGGACTGGGGAGACCCCCCTTTTTAATCAAAGCCCCATTCAAAACTGCAATCGCATGACGTTTGGTGGCGGTGTTCATGGAGACCTCGTCGGTTCTCCTATGCAAATTCCATTCGCTCAGGACCAAATCGACGTGATGCTGGTGCACCATCTGCTGGAATATGTGGATCGTCCTCAGGCTATTCTAGCCGAGTGTGCTCGAGTGGTGATGCCCATGGGCGTCATGATAGTGACGCTCTTTAATCCTTTGAGCCTGTGGGGTTTGCGACAGAAGGTTGTTGGACGCCCTGCTGGATATCCATTTGAGGGCGAGTTTTTTACGGCTTACCGAGTGATGGATTGGTTGAATGTTTTGAATTTTAAAATCGATCGAGTGTTGTTTGCAGAATTCGGATTTCCATGGGCGTTTCGGTCGCTGACCCCACCAAAGTTCGGTCTAGGTTTGGGCCGCCGTTATAATCTGCCTCTGGGTGGTGTTTATATGCTTGTAGCTCGAAAGTATGTCGGGCCATTGACGCCTGCAGCGTCGTTGTTGAGACGCAGAAGCCGGCGATTCTCTGGTATTGGGATGGCTGAACCGGTCACTTCCCAGCGCCCCCAGGCAAGCAGCTCACGGCTCTAGTCGATGGCGTGCTAAAATTTTTGAAAGTTGAGAGGCTGAACGTGATCGAACTCTTTACAGATGGTGCGTGTCGAGGTAATCCCGGCCCTGGCGGATGGGGCGTGTTAATGCGTGCGAACGGGGAGGAAAGCGACCTGTCAGGATCTGCGGCTGAGACCACCAACAACCGAATGGAACTCACTGCAGCAATTGAGGGATTGGCTGCGCTCGAGGATCACTGTGTTGTTTCGTTAACAACGGATTCGCAATATGTTCGTCAAGGCATCACCCAATGGGTCCATAATTGGAAGAGAAATGGTTGGCGGACCAGCAACAAGCAGCCAGTAAAAAATCAGGATCTTTGGCAACGCCTGGATGAACAAACCCAACGACTCAATATTTCATGGTTTTGGGTTAAAGGACACAGCGGACATCGCGAAAACGAGCGCGCAGATCAATTAGCCAATCAAGCGATTGATCAAATGTTGGCTGCAGCATCATGAGACAGGTTGTACTCGACACCGAGACCACTGGGTTGGAAGTTAACGAGGGACATCGGATTATTGAAATAGGTTGTGTTGAACTCGTTGATAGACGATTGACCGGGCGCCACTATCACGAATACCTGAATCCAGGACGAGCGATTGATGCAGGGGCTGAAGCTGTCCATGGCATTTCTCTTGATTTTTTGGCGGATAAACCGGCTTTTATAAGCATCAAGGATGCCTTCCTATCTTTTATCGACGGGGCGGAATTGGTCATTCACAATGCTGATTTTGATCTCGGGTTTTTAGATCAGGAACTAAAGTTGGTGCGTGAAGCGAAGAGAACCCGACAGCGCTGTTCAATCGTCGATAGTTTAGCTTTGGCGCGTACGCGTTTCCCTGGACAAAAAAATAATCTTGATGCGCTTTGCAAAAGACTTGGCGTTGATAACTCAGGGCGGAGTCTTCACGGGGCTTTGCTTGATGCCCAGATTCTTGCGGAGGTATATCTAGCGCTTACCGGAGGGCAAGGTAGCCTTTCTCTGGAGAGTAACTTAAGCAGCTCTGAAACGCTCACCGCTGCTAACATCGGTCTTGATGGCGGGCGCCCGCGGGGGCCTCTGCCTTTGATCGAAGTGAGTGAAACCGAACAAGCGGCACACGAATCGATGCTGGCGTTGCTCCGCCGCGAGAGTGAAGCGGGCTGCGTTTGGGATGAAATTACGCTCAACGCCAAGGATGGGGCGGAGTAACACAATAAAAAACGCCGCACCACAAAGCACGTTCAGTCGATAATCTGCTGACTTTGTATGTCCGCGCGTTGTTCAAACAGAAAGAGTAATAATTGACTGAGGACGATGTTGCCATCAGCGCGATAACGACCGGACATAAAGGCGTCCATGCCCGATTCGGTGCCAGTGATCAGGCCCCAAGCGGTTGCCCGGTCCGGTAGAGACAAAGTGAGTGTCGGTTGACTGTGGCGTCCCTCAAAAAACTCGAAGGACTTGTCGTCGGCGATCAAATAACAGGCCGCATCATTTGAAAACACAAATTGAAAAATGGTTTGCTGGGGCGGCAGAAAGCCTTTCCTAAACAGGGGCGCAAGGACTGTATTCCAGCGAGAGGTTTCGGTGTCAGTATCCACGATAATAGGTATTCCCGCTTGATATGGCTTAAGGTGCGGCCCGTCTTGGCACAGGGGTGTGATAGTATTTCACCCGGAATAAAACGTCGATAGGTGGGGCTTTGGAATTTTTGATCGAATACGGCCTTTTTTTGGCAAAAGTAGTCACGCTGTGTGCCGCATTCGCACTCGTCTTGGTTCTTATGCTCAGTGCTCGGCAGCAAAAACGATCGGGTGAAAAGGGCCAGTTGTTGGTAAAACACGTCAATGAAGCGTTCGATCAAATGACCTTGTCGCTGAATAATGCAATGTTGAGTGAAGATGCTCAAAAGCAGGCCGAGAAGGACGAGAAGCGTCGTCAAAAGGCAGCTCGCAAAGCCGAGAAGGCAGCCCTTAAAAAGGGTGATCAAGCTGATGATGAGTCAGAGACCGATTCAAGAAGAGTTTTCGTCCTGGATTTTAATGGTGATATAGAAGCTTCGGCGGTGGAGAACCTTCGTGAGGAGGTCTCAGCAGTCTTGTCGGTTGCGGGAGCCGATGATGAGGTGATCGTTCGGCTTGAAAGCGCCGGTGGCGTTGTGCATGGTTATGGACTCGCCGCGTCCCAGTTAAAACGAATTCGCGAACGTGGGGTCAAGTTGACTGTGGCTGTTGATAAGGTCGCTGCCAGTGGTGGCTACATGATGGCGTGCATTGCTGATCAAATCATCGCAGCGCCCTTTGCGGTCTTGGGCTCTATCGGCGTTGTCGCTCAAATTCCTAACTTTAATCGATTGCTGAAATCCCAGAACATCGACGTGGAAATGCATACTGCAGGCGAGTATAAGCGTACTTTGACCATGCTGGGAGAAAACACTGAGGCTGGGCGGGAGAAATTTTTAGAAGAACTCGAGGATGTTCATGAACTGTTTAAAACTTTCGTCGCTGAAAATCGCTCAAAAGTCGATATCGCTGCGGTGGGAACTGGCGAGGCCTGGTACGGTCAGAGAGCACTTGAACGGCAGCTCGTGGACTTGCTGATGACCAGTGATGAATATGTGATTAAGAAGCTGAAAGAAAATGCGGTTTATGAAGTGAAGTATGAGATACAGCAAGGCAAGTTCGAGCAGGCGATGAAAAAGTTTTCCGTGCTGTCTGCTCGGTGGCCCGCGCGGAAAAAGATCCTCGCTCAATTAGATCGGTTTTAAAACACAGGTAAATTTTGGCTCAAGAAGCGGTCAATGGATAGGAGATTAGTAGATGACGAGTTTTGATGCATTTTGGGTGGAGCGAGCCGATGATGGTATGCGTCACCAGGTTGTGACAAGGAATGTCGATGACCTACCCGAGGGAGATGTGCTTGTCGAGGTTTTTTACTCTTCGCTGAATTACAAGGATGGTATGAGCGCAAAGGGGATTCTTGGTGTGACTCGCGACTATCCTCATACTCCGGGCATTGACGCTGCAGGAATCATCAGAGCTTCAAGTGATCCAACTCTGCCGGTTGGGGAGGAAGTGATTGTTATCGGCTTTGACTTGGGTATGAATACGCCGGGTGGTTTTGGTCAATACATTCGCGTGCCGAGTGGTTGGGTCGTTCCGATGCCCGCTGGACTCTCGCTGCGGGAGAGCATGATTTTGGGTACTGCGGGTCTAACTGCTGCGCTCTGTGTCGAAAAACTGCTTTGGATGAACGCAGCACCTGAGCAAGGTCCTGTACTCGTTACGGGTGCGACAGGCGGCGTTGGTTCGGTTGCTGTGGCTTTATTGGCCAACCTTGGCTTTGAAGTGATCGCAATGACCGGCAAGACGGATCAGAACGATTATCTCAGTGGGTTGGGCGCCGAAACGATTATCGGTCGTGAGTCGTTACAGGAAAATTCAAATCGACCGATGTTAAAACCTCTCTATGCGCATGCAGTGGATGCTGTCGGAGGACCGATCTTATCTAATGTCATTAAATCGTTGAGCCCCCAGGGGAGTGTCGCAATTTGTGGATTGGTTGCCTCAAGCAGCTTCGATGTTTCGGTGCTTCCTTTTATTTTGAGGGGCGTTAATGTTTTGGGCGTTGATTCTGTCGAATTGCCCCTCGAGGACAAAGCGCGGAATTGGACGAAGCTTGCCGAGGAATGGCGCTTGGCCAATCTCGAAGCAATGGCAACTGAAGTCGAGCTCGGTGGACTGTCAGAAAGTATTGAGAAAATCATGGAAGGGGGTGTGGTGGGCCGTACTTTGGTTCGCTTAAGATAGTCGTTTGAGTCCAATTGTGCATTGGTCTTTGGGAGAATTTGCAACAACTTTCCTAGCCAGCAGATTGTGCACAGGTCTACGCTGAGAGCTTTGACTCTTGGATTATTGAATGCGTCTTTCGGGTCGGATTTGATGGAGCAGGCCCAGAACGTGCAACACAACATCAGTGATCATCGGAGGAATACAGAATGAATCAAAACGAAGAAGCGCAAGAGCCAGATAGCGATGACGCCAGCGCCGATGCATTGGCAGCAGTGAGTATGGTGCTGATACCGGTTGTTGCGGTGGTGTTTTATCTTTCAGGTTTGCCTTCCTAGGGCTAGCACCATTCTGCGTCAAGGGTCGTTTCTTAATTCTTTAGGTTAGCCTCGTCAGGGAATGACATGATACAAACACGAAGCTGGTGGGGCATTGAATAAAGATGCCGTCTGCAACGTGGGTGAAGGGTGGCTTAGGCATGCCTTCAAGTTCGGGGTTATTACATCCGGATAGACTGGATCAAATCACCCAGCTTACAATGACAAGCAGGGTGCCAACAAAAACAACCGTGAAAATGATGCCTGCTAGAATGAATGGTAAAGGCGAGTCTGTTTGAAAATCGCGGGCTCTGACCTCAGCGCTCTGAACCCCAATAGCAGCGCTCATGACACTGAGCATAACCTGAAAAAAAGATGGTTTGGGCGTCTTTGCGTCTCTCTCGGGTATATTCATGAGCCATGTATGTCTTGGGTGCACGCGTCATTTAAGCAGTGAGAGTCGCTGAAGGCAACTTTGCTTCGGAAAATTAGATTCTTTTGGGAGCTAGCGATTGACGAGGTTTGGTCTTAGCCAGCGTTCTGCTGCGTCTAAGTCCCATGCTTTACGCTGGGCATAGTCGATCACCTGATCTTGTCCAATTTTTCCAAGTCCAAAGTATTGTGATTCTGGGTGGGAAAAGTAAAAGCCACTGACCGATGCCGCGGGTGTCATCGCATAGTTTTCCGTAAGACTCACGCCGATCGCGGCCTCGACATCTAGTAGCGAAAATAAGGTACGCTTTTCGGTGTGATCAGGGCAGGCCGGATATCCTGGCGCTGGCCGAATACCTTGATAGCGCTCCTTGATCAAGTCGGTTGCGTTCAGGTTTTCATCTGCTGCATAGCCCCAGTATTTTGTTCTGACAAGGAAGTGGAGATACTCTGCTGCCGCTTCGGCCAATCTGTCAGCAAGTGCTTTAATGAGTATGCTGTTGTAGTCGTCATGGTTTTGGTCATATCTTGCGACCAGCGCGTCGAGCCCGATGCCCGCGGTCACGACGAACCCCCCCAAGTAGTCTTGAGGCCCAGATAACGGCGCGATGAAATCGCTAAGACATAGGTTGGGCTTACCGTTCGGCTTATCTGTCTGCTGACGGAGGTGATGCAGGCGCTGGGCAGCGTGTAGGCGATGCTCGTCCTCATAAACAACCAGGTCGTCACCATCTGACTGGGCAGGCCAAAATCCAAACACGGCAGCTGCTTGTAGGGATTGATCAGCGATCAGTTCAGCCAGTAACTTTTGAGCGTCGTTAAAGAGTTCGCGCGCGGACTCGCCAACAACGGTATCGCTCAAAATTTCAGGATACTTACCCGCGAGTTCCCAAGTAATGAAGAATGGAGTCCAGTCGATATAGGGAACCAAAGTATCAAGCGAGAGAGAAAGCACCGTCTGCGCCTGCATGTGCTTCGGCCGAGGGGGGGTGTAGTGCTGCCACTCGATGATCGGTTTATTGTTTTGAGCGGAGGGAAAAGGCTTGAGTTTTGTCTTAGCAGATCGGTTTTTGTTTCGCTCGCGGATTATTTCATATTCAGCGGCAATTTCGGCTGTTAACTTGGGCTTTTCTTCATCCGAAAGTAAACGGCTTGCGACGCCGACCGCGCGCGAAGCATCAGACACATAAATGGTTGCATCGTTTTGATAACAGGGCTCAATTTTTACGGAGGTATGTGCCTTCGAGGTAGTAGCCCCTCCGATAAGCAGCGGCAAATTGAAGCCTTGTCGCTGCATTTCGCTGGCCAACGTAACCATTTCGTCTAGGGACGGCGTGATCAACCCCGATAGCCCGATGATGTCCACCTCATGTTCTTTGGCTGCGCTGAGGATCCGATCTGCTGGCACCATAACGCCGAGATCAATCACATCATAATTGTTACATTGGAGCACAACACCAACAATGTTCTTGCCGATATCGTGAACATCGCCTTTCACGGTCGCCATTAAAATACGCCCTTTGGCCTTAGACCCGCTGCTTTTCTCGAGCTCGATAAAAGGTACCAGATGTGCGACTGCCTGTTTCATAACCCGCGCGCTTTTGACGACTTGAGGCAAAAACATTTTGCCCGCACCAAATAAATCGCCGACCCGGTTCATACCGTCCATCAGAGGGCCTTCAATAACCGAGATAGGACGATCGGCAGTGAGGCGAGCTTCCTCAGTATCCTCAACGATAAATTGATTGATGCCTTTTATGAGCGCGTGAGCGAGTCGTTCCTCGACTGGGTTCTCACGCCAGCTGAGATCAGTAGCTTGAGATTGGCTGCCTTTTCCTGAATGGCGCTCCGCAATCTCTATAAGGCGTTCCGTTGCATTAGCATCTCTGTTAAAAATGACGTCTTCGATACGCTCCCTAAGTTCTTTGGGGACCTCTTCGAAGATGGCCAGTTGACCCGCATTCACGATGCCCATTGTGAGCCCAGATTTAATCGCGTGGTAAAGAAAGACGGCGTGAATGGCCTCTCTAACGTGATTGTTGCCTCTAAAGGAAAAAGAAACGTTGCTGATGCCGCCTGAAATTTTTGCGCCGGGTAGATGGGTCTTGATGTATTGGCAAGCCTCGATAAAATCTCGGCCGTAGAGGGCATGCTCCTCGATACCAGTTGCCACCGCGAAAACATTCGGGTCAAAAATAATGTCTTCTGGGGCGAAGCCCACGGTATTCACGAGCAGGTCATAGCTGCGCTGGCAGATTTCCTGTTTGCGCGATAGGTTATCGGCTTGACCAGTCTCATCAAATGCCATGACGACGACAGCAGCGCCGTATTTTTTACATAAGCGCGCTTGCTCGATGAATTCTGCTTCGCCTGCTTTGAGACTAATCGAGTTAACGATGCTCTTGCCTTGAATGCAGCGTAAGCCAGACTCGATGATTTGCCATTTTGATGAGTCCACCATAATCGGAACCCTGCTGATATCGGGTTCCGAGGCGATCAGATGTAGGAAGCGCACCATCGCAGCCTCGGAGTCAAGCATTCCTTCATCCATGTTGATATCAATGATCTGAGCGCCATTGTTAACTTGGTCCTGGGCAACTTGCAGTGCCGACTCAAAGTCTTCCTCTCGAATGAGTCGCGCAAATTTAGCAGAGCCGGTGACATTTGTTCTTTCGCCGACATTGACGAACAATGATTCTGAATCAATTCTAAAGGGCTCGAGACCTGACAAAAGCATGCTCTGGGAGGCGGGTTTGGGAATTCTAGGTGTATGTGACTTTGCTAGTTTGGAGAAGGCTGCGATGTGCTCGGTGGTCGTGCCGCAGCATCCGCCAATGATGTTAATCAAACCGTCGTCTAAATAACTTTGAATTGACGCAACCATCGCCTCGACGCTTTCATCGTATTCCCCAAACTCATTTGGTAGGCCGCGATTCGGATACGCGCTCACGAAGCAGTCGGCAAATTGACCGATGTCTCTTATGTGGGCTCTAAGCTCATCTGCCCCAAGGGCACAATTGAAGCCAACGCTGACTGGATCAGCGTGGCGTATGGATGCCCAAAACGCTTCAGAGGTTTGACCTGACAGGAGTCGTCCACTGGCATCGGTGATGGTGCCTGAAATCATGATGGGAATTTCGCGGCCAGTGTTCTCGAAATGTGTCAGTGCTGCAAAGATCGCGGCTTTTGCATTGAGCACATCGAAGATGGTCTCGATCAAAAGGATGTCGGCGCCTGCATCTGTTAAAGCACGAATTGCCAGTCCGTAGTCCTGGACCAAAGCTTCAAAATCAATGTTGCGAAACCCGGGATCGTTTACATCAGGCGACAAGCTGGCCGACCGCGTTGTTGGTCCTATGGCGCCAGCAACGTAGCACCGTCTGCTTGGATCGTTGCGCTGCAATGCTGCGATGGCTCGTTGGGCAACTTTCACGGATTCATAATTGAGTTCGTAGACCAGGTCTTCCGTACCGAAATCGGATTGGGAGACGACGTTTGCAGTAAAAGTGTTGGTCTCAATGATATCGGCGCCTGCAGTCAGATAATCGAAGTGGATTTTCTCGATAATGTCTGGTCGGGTCAGCGTCAGGAGTTCATTATTTCCTTTGAGGTCAATCTCGTGATCAAGAAAACGGTCTCCTCTGAAGTCAGCCTCGGTGAGTCCCAAAGTCTGAATGGCGGTCCCCATGGCGCCGTCCATGACGAGAATTTGTTGAGAAAGGTGTTCTTTCAGAGATTGAACGGTTGTTTTGTTGGTCACGGGACTTCGCTTTTTGATTCGTGTGGCTATGTTATCAAAGCCGAGGGATGAATCATTTGAAGATACTTCGGGTCCGACTTGAGGACGGTTCATAATCAGGTCTTGGTCCCAGTCCTAGCTTTGTTGACAGAGTCCGTGAGAACTAGGTGAATGGGTGCGTGAGCGTAGCTTGCGGTCTGCGGTCTTTGCTAGCGTGGGCTCGATTAAGCCAGTATCATAAGAGTCGGCCAATCTGCGTGAATAACCGTAGTTAAGCTACTAATCACAGTAACGATAAATGGTGAAAGCATTATGGTAGAGATAACAGAGTCGGCTCAGGCGTATCTAGCAGGTTTGCTCTCAAAGCAAGACAGCGATGATGTTGGCGTGCGAATTTTTATCACTGAGCCTGGAACGCCGATGGCTGAAACGTGCATCGCCTACTGCCGTCCCGGAGAGGCTCAGCAAGATGACTTGCGTGTTGAATATCAAGCGTTTTCTGCGTTTATCGATGCTCGCAGTGAGGCTTTCTTGGAAGACGCCATGGTTGATTATGCCGAGGATCGCATGGGGGGGCAGCTGACCATTAAAGCCCCGAACGCTAAAGTGCCGAACGTATCTCCGGACAGCCCGCTTGAAGATCAGATTAATTATGTGCTTCATAGTCAAGTAAACCCAAGCCTCGCAAGTCACGGCGGCATGGTTAGCCTCGTCGAGATAGTAGATGAATCGGTTGCTGTGCTTCAGTTTGGTGGGGGCTGCCAGGGCTGTGGCATGGTTGACGTAACGCTTAAAAATGGCGTTGAAAAGACCCTGTTGGATGCGCTACCGGCATTATCTGAAGTTCGTGACGTTACTGATCACTCAGTGACTGAAAATGCCTATTACTGAATGAACAGTTTGGCTTGTGGTGCCCATCATCATGCGGCCAGTCAGTGAGCTAGGAAAGAAAACGTCCCCAGGTCGCTAGTGTCAAGGCAAAAACGCCGGCAATCTCTGCGAGCAAGACCGTCGGTTCCTGCATCGAGGGCCTTGAAGGGCCATTACTCTTGGGAAAAAATAGATGACCAGAGCGCACACCGTACGCGAACTCTAGAGCGGAGGGCCTGATGAAACGTGTTTTTGGTTTCGGACTGTTATGGGCGTTGTGCGCTCTTGGTGTTGAGGCTGCTGATCCCACAGCATGGCGGGTTGCACCCAAGTTTGAGATTGCTTTTGCAGCCCTCAATGAAGTGAGTGGTGTCAGCAGAAGTCCTCGATTTCCAAATCAGTTTTGGTTACACAACGATAGCGGAGATTCAGCTCGAATTTTTGCGATTGATCGAAGTGGGGCGTTGTTGTTTCCGCAATTTTTGAAATTCCATGGTCAGCAGACTGCGCTCGGAAAAGATCCCTGGCCTGGCTTTAGAATTGAGCTTGCGGCCAATTATGATTGGGAAGATATCGCGTCTGATGAGGATTGGATCTACATCGCCGATACTGGAAACAACGGCAATGCGCGACGGGATCTGGGAATCTACAAAGTGCCTCAGTTCAACGCTGGTGCTGTCGAGAAAACGCGGGCAATGTCGTTTATCCCGGTGGTTTATCCAGAGCAGAACTACTTTCCGGCTAAAAATTGGCATTTCGATGCAGAAGCATTATTTGTGGATCAAGGGCAAATGTACCTGATCACGAAGCATCGTGTGGCGGGCCGTATTTCTCAGTTCGAATCTGGGGGCAACCTATACCGAGTGGATCCACCGAATTCGGGATCGGACGCGAAGGTTGTTAAAGTGGATAGTTTGCCTGAGTTGTTTATGGTCACTGCGGCCGACCTCTCACCGAGCGGGGGAAAGCTGGCTGTACTGGGCTACCAAAATCTCTGGATATTTTTGAGACCTGATAAGGCGGATCGCTGGTTGTCCCGTTTGGATCAGGTCCTTGATCTTGGCGCGTTCAATATGGGGCAAGTCGAAGCGGTCACTTTTGTGGATGAAGGTTTGTTGTGGGTTCTTAATGAAGCAGGGCAGGCTTTTGAGGTCCAGCTGCCCGCGCAGTCCGCGCAATAATTTCAGGAGACTTGCATTTTGGATCCGCTCAGTTTGGGAGTTTTACTGATCGTCGGTGTGGTCAGCGGTTTTGTAAATACCTTAGCGGGGGGTGGCTCGATGCTGACCTTGCCTGCCCTGATGATGATGGGAGTGCCAGCGGATCTCGCTAATGGCACCAATCGATTGGCAGTGCTTGCGCAATCCGTGACGGGCGCCTCAGGTTTTGATCAGGCCGGGCGTTTGGAGCGGGGCGCTATCTTGGGTATCTTGGTGCCAACCGTGATCGGTGCTGGGATTGGCGCTCTGGCAGCGTCATTTATTCCGGTTCACTTATTAAAGCCTATTTTGTTGTTGGTCATGCTCGGGGTGGCCTCGACCCTACTGCTTCCCAAAACTAAGGTTGCGAGCGACGGCCGCGGTGAATCAAAAGATGGATTAACTTTGTTCGGTTGGTTGGGTCTGTTCGGGGCAGGACTTTATGGCGGGTTCATTCAGGCGGGGGTCGGGTTCATTCTGGTTGCAGTGCTTTCCGGGATTTTGCGGTTCGATCTGGTGCAGTCAAATGCTTTGAAATTAGTCTGCACCGGTATATTTAGTTGCGTTGCACTCTGCATCTTTGCTTATCAGGGACAGGTGCTTTGGACGATGGGCGCTGTTTTGGCAACGGGTTCGATCATCGGAGCGATACTGAGTGTGCGCTTCACGATTCAAACCAGCGAGGCTACGCTGCGCTCTATTATGTTTATAATGGTTGTATTGAGCTGTTTATCTGCACTGGTTATCTAGGTTATTTATGTCTACTGAACTCGAACGCTATCCCACAAATTTTATCAGTGCGATCATTGAGCGCGATCAAGCATCTGGTAAACATGGGGGACGGGTAAAGACTCGGTTTCCACCAGAGCCCAATGGATATCTGCATATTGGTCATGCGAAAGCCATCTGCCTTAATTTTGGCCTCGCCAAAGATTTTCTGGGGACAACCAACCTAAGGTTTGATGACACCAATCCGGTCAAAGAAGACGCCGTTTTTGCTGACTCGATGAGGGAAGATATCGAGTGGCTGGGGTTCAGATGGGCTGAGGAAAAAAGTGCCTCTGATTATTTTGAGATCCTATATGAATACGCGGTTCAATTGATTCGCGATGGTAAAGCCTACGTGGATTCATTGGATGCTGAGGCAATCCGCAGCTATCGCGGTACGCTGACAGAGCCGGGTCGTAACAGCCCTTATCGCGATCGTACGGTAGAAGAGAATATTGATCTTTTTGGTCGAATGCGTGCGGGTGAGTTTCCTGATGGCGCCCATGTGTTGCGATTAAAGATTGATATGTCGTCAGGAAATATGAATATGCGAGATCCCAGTATTTATCGCATTCGACACGTGCGTCACCATCGAACCGGTGACGACTGGTGTATTTATCCGCTCTATGACTACACCCATTGCATCTCTGATGCCCTTGAATCTGTGACCCATTCTTTGTGCGACACCTCTTTTGAAGATCACCGACCGCTCTATGATTGGGTTTTGGCGCAGCTCGATGTCCCGGGACAACCTCAGCAGATCGAGTTCTCGAGATTGAATCTACAATATACGGTGACGAGCAAGCGCAAGTTAAAGCAATTGGTTGAATCTGGCTTAGTGGATGGCTGGGATGATCCGCGAATGCCAACGATTGCAGGAATGAGACGGCGCGGTTATACCCCAGCCTCAATTCGTGATTTTTGTCGGAGAATTGGCATTACGAAAAGTGCTAATAATGTTGAGCTGGCGCTGCTTGAAAGTTGTGTTCGAGAAGATCTTGAACCCACAGCCCCGCGAGCGATGGCCGTGCTTGACCCTGTTAAATTGGTGATCACCAATTTGCCCGAATCTGAGACCATCTGGTTAGAGGTTGCGAACCACCCTAAGAATCCTGAAATGGGTGTTCGACGAGTGCCGATGACCCGAACTGTCTTCATCGACCGTGCAGATTTTCGGCTTGAAGCGAATCGTAAATATAAGCGACTGGTTTTGCATGATGAAGTGAGACTGCGAGGGGGCTTTGTGGTTCGTGCGGATGCTGTGGAGACCGACGATGATGGACAGGTGTTAGAAATCCATGGGACTTATGATCCCCAAACCCTTGGGGTCAATCCCAGTGACCGGAAAATCCGTGGCGTCATTCATTGGGTGTCAGCAACGATGCATTCGAAAGTTTGCTTTCAAAGATTTGAACCATTGTTCAGTGTGCCTACTCCGGATGCATCTGATGCCGAATACCAAACCTTGATTAATCCTAGTTCGTTGCAACGCTTTGAAGGGGTTGTTGAGGTCAGTGTCGAGGATCAACCCGAAGATACACGGTTTCAATTTGAGCGAGAGGGGTATTTCATACGCGACATAGATCCATCGGAGCAGGGTCTGATTCGTTACAATGAGATTGTGGGTCTGAGAGACTCCTGGGCAAAACTAGTGCAAAGTGACAAAGCCTCCTAGTGCCTTCGCGAGCTATCCAAATGGATATAGGCCTCGGTGTCTAACGTGCTCATGAAGTTAGGTAGGTAGCCGTGGACGGCGACATGGTGATGCAGGCCGCGAGCAGAATTGAGGGCTTAGTTGATCGGACGCCTGTTTTTTCGAGTACCGAGGTGGACCAGCTCTTACATTGTGAAGTTTTTTTCAAAGCCGATCACTTGCAGCCGAGCGGTTCGTTTAAAGTTCGTGGGGCGACCAACATGGTCTTTGCGCAGTCGATGACGAGCCTGAAAGCTGGAGTCTGCACACATTCTTCCGGCAATCACGGTGCGGCTCTAGCTCGCGCTGCTCAGCACCGAGGCTGCGTCGCCAAAATCATAATGCCCGAGGGAGCGAGCACCATAAAGCGTCAGCGGGTGCTTGAATTTGGCGGGGACCTGATTGATTGCGCTCAAGGACAGGCGGCTAGAGAAGCTGCGTTGCTCGATGTGCAGCGAAGTACAGGCGCAGTATTTGTGCCGCCTTTCGACCATCCGCTGATTATCGCTGGACAGGCTACAGCATTTTTAGAAATGAAAGGACAGGCGCCTGCACTGGATGCTCTTGTCGTTCCTGTCGGTGGCGGAGGATTGTTGGCTGGAAGTTGCTTGATTCGCGAATCAACTCGAGTCTATGGTGCTGAGCCTGAGGGGGCTGATGATGCGAGTCGCTCATTCAGCGCTCGGGTTCTTGTGCGGAAACACACCCCTGAAACCGTTTGCGATGGATTGCACACGACATTGGGAGAGCGTAATTTTGACACGATACTCGAGCATGCAACTGATATTTTGTTAGCCTCAGAACCGATGATTTTAACGGCGATGCAGTTCATTCGACAGGCCACAGGGCATTGGGTTGAGCCGAGTAGCGCAGTAGCGCTCGCGGTGGTCATGATGCATCGAGCGCTTTTTAAAGGACAACGCGTGGGTATTATTCTAACGGGCAGTAACATCGACGTGCCACGATTGCGCTCCCATTTCCTTCCAGCAGGGGCCTAAGAGGTGGGTGATTCTACCTCTTTCGCGCGCTCACTTCGGAGAGGCGCATGCAATTGACTGGGCGTAAATTATCTTGTCCCTATTGTGCAGCGCTGATCGAAATGCTGATCGATGCCAGTGCCCCGGATCAGCAGTATATTGAAGATTGTGAAGTTTGTTGTCGACCGATAGTCGTTACAACACGATCGTCTGGTCTGGGTGACTGTGAAGTACTCTTGCAGGATGAAAATGAGGCGCTCTTCCAAGGTTAGAGGGGTATCTTATTAAAGGGCTGGTTGGTCTTCGCGAGGATGCTCCAGCTGCTGGAGGCGTTTAGCGACTGCTTCAGCCTCTGACCAGGCACGAAGAATATTCTCCCCCGCAATCTTTGCGATATCTTGATCGGAGTAACCTCGAATTAGAAGTTCTTTGAGAAGGGCGGGGTAGGTTGAAACGTCCTCAAGACCTGTTGGGCCTGGCGGCATGCCATCAAAATCAGCGCCTAATCCGATCGCATGAATGCCTGCAACTGCTCGAAGGTGATCGATATGATCGGCAACGTCATATAATGTGACTTCGGGCGCTGGATTTTGGGTGACCCATTGGTCGAAGGCGACCTCCGCCTCACTCGGGGCGTGGGTTTCTTTAATTTCGGCTTGTTTTGCCTCATAGGCGATCCTGTATAGGCGCATGGGCTCGGAGACGTAGGAAGTCAGGTAATTTACCATCACCACGCCGCGATTGGCCGCCACGGCGCGAAGAATGTCGTCGGGTACGTTTCTGTCATGTTGCGTCACGGCCCACGCTGAACTGTGCGAGAAGATGACGGGGCTTCGAGTCACGCGGAGTGCATCTCTCATTGTAGCGATTGAAACGTGCGATAGGTCGACCATCATACCGAGGCGGTTCATTTCAAGAATGACCTGTTCTCCAAAAGGGCTTAATCCGTCTAATCGCGGGTCGTCGGTCGCAGAATCCGCCCATGAGAGTCCTTTTGAATGCGTCAGGGTCATATAGCGAGCACCGAGCTCGTACATGCCACGTAGAGTTGCCAGAGAGTTTTGAATTGCGTGCCCGCCCTCAATACCGATCATCGATGCGATCTTCCCGCGTCGATGGGCTTCTCTGGTTGCGTCAGCGGACAGCGTCAGCTCGAAGGTATCTTCATATTCGGCCACCATGCGTTTAACCAAATCAATTTGTGACATTACCGCTTGTACGTCGCCCGGTGCCCCGTCATAGGCTCTGATCGGGACATAGACGGACCAAAATAAACCGCCAACTTGCCCCCGTCTCAGTCTGGGGATATCGGTATCGGTGGGGTGCTCGAGAAGGCTTAAGTCATTTCGGAGATCAAGACCGGAAAGCTGATTGCTGCTGCGTCTTTGAAATTGCCATGGTAGATCATTGTGGCCATCGATCAAGGGGGTCGATTTCAGTACTCGCGCCACCCGCGTATCCAAATCATCAGCCCAGGTCATTACTGGCAAGCTGATTAATGTAACGCCAATGAACTGGATCGCCGCTCTCACACAATGCTTCACGATGGGGTGCTCCCTGTTTCGGAGGTTAAATTGTCTCATGAATGAATCGAAGCTGTCTCGGCTTGTCTTGTCATGGCTCGTTTCTGGGAGCGTAGATTGATCCGCTTGTTGGTTGTTACACCCAGCGTGTCAGCTTAAATGACCTGTTGATCGCATCTCTCGTACAACTTTGACACGCAAGTCGCTACAATGCCTGCTCAAGCTGACGGTTAAGCGAAAACGGAGCGAAGGGAGCAGTAAACGGTGCCCCCGCGCTCCTAACACACTGAGCGGCCCAAACTTTTTGAGAGCTCGTAGGCTTGGATGAGGCCACGCGCCCAGTCGGAAAAGTTAAGAGCGCCCTATTGCTGTTGAAGGGGTCAAGGGCGAGTGCGGAGGTATACAGAACTTCCTGCCCGCACAGGTGAGATTAGCCAAGCGCCGCTAGAAAGCGGTGTTTGTGACACCGACAAAACAGATGCCTCAATAGCGGTGCAGAACAGGCAACGACAGAGAGGTCAGGGAATTGATTGAAGGAGTGCTTTATGTCACTAAATGAAAACCAGAATTTACCAGCTTCTATTGCCAACTTGGCGGAGTTGGAAGGAAACGACCCAGAAGTTTTTGCAGCCTTGTGCGGCGAGGAAGATCGGGAGCGAAATGGCATCGAGCTGATACCCTCAGAGAACTACACATTCCCCGAAGTGTTGGCCTGTCTTGGAAGCGTCTTTACAAATAAATACTCAGAGGGCTATCCGGGTCGCCGTTATTATGGCGGTCAGACATTTACAGATCAGATCGAAAACCTGGCGCGTGAAAGAGCGAAATCGGTGTTTCGCTGTGAGCATGCGAATGTACAACCGCTTTCAGGCTCAGCAATGAATCAGGCGGTTTACTTGGGACTGTTAGAACCAGGAGATACCATTATGGCGATGGATCTGTCTCATGGAGGACATTTGACCCATGGCGCACCGGTTTCTCATATGGGCAGCTTGTTCAACTTTGTGCGTTACGTGACGGATCCTGTTGACGGGTCAATTGACTTTGATCAGGTTCGTAGCGATGCGCTGAGAACAAAGCCCAAAATGATGCTGTGTGGATACACATCCTATCCCCGTGATATAGATTATGCAGCTTTCAAAGCCATTGCCGATGAAGTGGGCGCGATCACCATGACGGATGCGTCACATTTTGGTGGATTGGTCGCCGGACAAGCAATGAACAACCCGTTTGATTTCGGTTTTGACATCGTCACGACGACCACGCATAAGTCACTTCGTGGCCCTCGAGGAGGTATGGTGTTGTGCCGCAAGCCTTTCGCCAAAGCAATTGATAAATCCGTATTCCCCGGACTTCAAGGCGGTCCGCATATGAATGCTGTTGCTGCCATCGCTGTGACCTTGCAAAAAGCGCAAACCAACGAATTTAAAGCTTATGCAGCCCAAGTCCTTACAAATGCGAAGGTTTTGGCAGGCGCTTTAATGGAGGAGGGCGCGGAACTCGTCACGGGCGGTACAGATAATCACATGATGGTCATGGATACGATGAAGACCTTCGGTCTCGATGGCCGAGTTGCCGAAGAGGTCTTGGATCGGGTGCAAATCACAACCAACAAGCAAATTATCCCGGATGATCCCAATCCCCCACTCCGCCCCAGCGGAATTCGTATGGGAACTCCCGCAGCAACAGCGCGAGGTATGGTGGAGTCCGATATGCTACAGCTGTCTGCATGGATCTGCGAATGCTTGCGCCATCACGAGGATGAAGACGTTTTGTCTCGAGTACGGCAAGAGGTTGAAGCATTCTGTCAGCGATTCCCGGTGCCGGGGATCTAATATTGACAAGGTGGTGAAGACAAAAGGGTCAAGCATGCATGGGCGGGGGAGTGCTGTCGCCAAGGTTCAGTAGGTCAATCCAGCGCCGAGCGGCGACCGCGGCCAATAGGTAAGCCGAGCCATCGTGTTCGATTGAGGACTTCGTCTGCTTAAACGCATGATCAGCTCCCGGGATCCAGCACATTGTTGCGGCATGATGCGCTTTTAGGAATGCACTGGCTTGCTCTTTCTGAATCATTGGGTCTCGATCGCCAGAGACAATCAGCAGCGGCAAGGGGTTTTCTTGAAGATGCGACCAACGTTCTAGATGGGGTTTGCCTCGAGGATGCAGAGGCAAGGAAAATCCAATCATACCTTTGAGCCTATTTTTGATCCTTGGCAATTTAGACGCTTTTTGTACGGCCATGGCTGCATGAGTTGCAACCCGACCTCCATAGCTATGCCCTCCGAAAAAAAGCGGGATGTTGATGCGGCTTTTGCCAAAGTACTCCGCCGCAATCAGGAAGTCGGCAACCGAATCATGCATAGGGCTTGGAAAAGCTCGTCCAGCCTTGCGGTACTCAAAATTAAACCTCAGCGTCATGATGCGCTGAGCATTCAACGCTCCACTGAGGGCCTCCAAATGTGGATGTGCTTGATGGGTTGCACTGCCGTGTGCCAGTAGCATGGCGGCGATGGCGCCTTTCCTGCCTTTGACGATAAATGGCTTAGAGAAGGTTTCTTGGGACAGTGATTTCGCTTGACTCATCGGCTCGGGATCAAGATCTTTGATTATTAAGTGGTCATGCTACACTGATTCTAGTCGCGATCGGTCAAGGATATTTGTGTCTCAACCTGGTTCTCCCGCAAAAGCTATTCTTTATGCTTTCTTGGCTAATTTCGGTATCGCGATCAGCAAGCTAGCCGCGGCGATGCACACAGGGTCCGGCAGTTTAATGGCGGAGTCGATCCATTCTTTTGCTGATACCTGCAATCAGGTTTTATTGTACTTAGGGTTAAAGGGCAGCGAGCGCCCTGCCGATGAAGAACATCCCCTCGGTTATGGAAAGCTCAGTTATTTTTGGAGCTTTGTGGTCGCTTTGATGCTCTTCAGCTTGGGCGGACTATATTCAGTTTATGGCGGCTGGCAAAAATTCATAGAGCCCGAACCTGTGACTGGCATCTGGGTAGGGCTGACGGTTTTGGGTGTGGCAATTCTGCTTGAGGGTGCTAGTTTTTATGGTGCGTTTGTCGAGGCACGGAAAATGGCTCAGGGTAAGCCGTTCTTCAAATGGTTAAAGACAACCCGAAATGCTGAGATAGTTGTGGTCTTGGGCGAAGATTTCGCTGCGATGTTGGGCTTAATTTTGGCTTTTCTTGCTCTGACGTTGGTGATGGTAACCGGTGATCCGATCTACGATGCCTTGGGCTCGATGGTGATCGGGGTGCTGCTGATTGGTGTTGCAATCGGGCTCGCTGTCCGACTTCAGGGTTTGCTGGTCGGTAGGTCTGCTGAGCCCGAGTTGCGAGATTTAGCAGAAGAGCTCATTGGGCAGCATCCAGAGGTAGAGCGACTGTTCAACATGGTCACACTCCATATGGGACCGAAAGTCTTGTTGGCGGCAAAAATCGAGTTGAGCGATGGTCTGACGATGCAGCAAGCGGCGGAGATGATTAATGTCATTGAAGATGAACTTAAAACCCGTCGACCCGAGATTGGCTGGTGTTACATTGAGATCGACCCAAAACATGGAAATTAGACAGGCCGCCTCAGCGGCCGTTGAATGAGGGAGCGGTTGTGTTAAGTTTTAGTCATGTTTTTGAAGCATCGGTTGAGCAGGTTTGGTCTGTTGTAGGGACAGTCGACCGTGTTGATTGGGTGCCTGGCGTTGCGGCATGCAACTTTCAAGCGGGCGTACGAACGTTGAACCTGCCAGGTGCAGGTGAAATCCAAGAGCGGATCGTTGAGTGCAACGCGGAAAAATATTTCTTACGCTATCAGTGCATCGAGTCACCCATCCCCTTGGAATTCCATGAAGCGCGTATGCAGCTTACAGAACTGTCTGCCGGTCAATGTCGCTTAACTTGGGAGGCTGAAATTAAGCCGGTGAGCTTTGAGTCTTTTCTCAAAGAATCAATGTCCGGTGCGCTGGCTCAGCTCATTTCGGTTGTTGAGACTGAACCCTCCAAATAACCTCTCCAGAGTTCTTGTCTGCTGAGGCCCGAGCGCCAATCGTCAAACGATGGGGGCAGGGTTGGCGATGCTGCAATCGGGACCCACTTACCCTGCGATAAGTCTGCGAAAGCATAACTTGGGCTGTGTGAAATACTAACCAAGTGTTGGAGCTCTTGTCGGCTGCGATCCAGCTGGCAGCTTGTTGACCGGAGACTATTTTCGAACGTTGTGTCGGACATAAAGGGCAATGTGTTCAAAGCATAGATCCGGTGCTCAAGACGTTTGCCTGACCATGCTTGTAGCCATAGCAGTCCTTTAAGCGTCCTGCATCGACAACTGATAAGAGCAGAGACGGGCCCCTGCCATTCGTCGATGACGCTGTCGAAGAGATGATTATGAGGGCAGGGGTCCGGTGGATGGCAGTGCCCAATAGTCTCGTCACTTTGATGCCCTAGGTGTTCGGGTTCATCTGCTGATTCAACAGGACTGCTCAGGAGCGGTTTGTCCTTCGCTACTTTAGCTCGAGATTCGGACGAGTCGACCCGAGTCAATCCGGGCAGTTGCCAACTGTGTCTCTCGCTCAATGCCAATCAACCCGATATCAAGCGTGTTCGCGCTAAGAATCCATCTGCAATGGTTTCTGCGCGCGCATTGAGCGGCTCGGATGCTTCAGCGGTGGCCAGCGCTGTGAACGCATTTGGGACTATAAAAAAATCGGGATAAACACTGGCGCCGATTCCCAAGAGGTAATTTGCAAGGTGGCTTGCAGCACGGATGCCACCAAGGCCACCAGGGCTGCTCGCACAAATGAGGCAGGGTTTGAATCTGAAGGGCGACAAATCCGGCTGCCCCTGTTGGTTCCGTGTCGCCCAGGTCAGCGTGTTGAGGAGCAGCGGCGGCATAAATCCATTGTATTCAGGACAACCGATAATCAGTCCGTCAGCACCTGCAAGTTTGGCGCGCAGTTCGGTGATCGCGTCAGGGAGTCCTTGCTCAGATTCAATGACTTGGCTGTAAATCGGCAGATCTAGATTTTCCCAACCGACCCGGTGGGTATCTTCCCCCAAGGATTGGAGTGCTGATTCGACCAGGGACACGGCACTGGCATTGAAGGATTTGGGTCGGTCGCTTCCAACGAGAGAGATGAGCGGCACGGTGCAGCGCCTCCTATTATTGTTGGGGTTTAATCATGTAACCGTCTAATCGTATCATTGATTGATTGCATCGATCTTCAAATTGTAATTAACCAGTCGCTATTATCGACATCGATCATCAATATCATTGGCAGTGATAGGCTTGAATATGGCTCGGCAGCCGGTTTATTGTAGTTTAGGATATTGGTTCTATTCGGTTTCAGCGTAGGGAAGCATATGTCAAATCATAACGATGGAGTGGCGGCGAGTGGGCCCTTGCCGGTGGTGCCTTTTCTAAAGGGTGCGGACGGCCAGGACCCCTTCTTGGAAGGGCATGAGTGCGGTGGGTGCGGCGCAATTTTTTTGGGAGCGCGTACGACGTGTTCAAAGTGTGGTGCCAGGGATCAGATGGTGGCCAAGCGGCTTTCAAATCAGGGAAAACTGTATTCCTACAGCATTGTGTTTAGAAGCTTTCCTGGCATTGAAGTGCCTTACATTTCTGCGATCGTTGACCTCGAGGGTGGAGGAACCGTTAAGGGTAATTTGATCGGTATAGAACCTGATCCCTCTCACTTGAGTTTTGATATGCCGGTGGAGGTCGTTTTTGCCGATGCCTTAGGACGAAAAGACGCAGACGGGAACAGTTATTTGAGTTATTTCTTTAAACCAGCCGCTTAGGCTAGGGAGCGCAATATGAGCGATGTATATGTAGTTGGCGTTGATATGATTAAATTTGGTCGATTTCCGGATCGAACCGTACCTCAGATCGGGGCGGAGTCTGCGTTGTTGGCGCTGGATGATGCTGGCCTAACGATCCAAGACATGCAAGCCCTCTACTGCGGTAATCTGGGGCAAGCCAATGCCATGGTGGGACAGAGAATCCTTCAGGAAATTGGCCAGACCGGTGTTGCCGTCGTTAACTGCGCCAATGCCTGCGCGACCGGTGCGACTGCTTTTAGAGAGGCGTGGATGTCAATTAAGGCGGGCGTCTACGACTGCGTGCTTGCAGTGGGTGTTGAGCAAATGGGTAAAGGTTTGCTCGGCGGTGCAGGTGGCGGTGCGGGTATACCCAAAGAGGGGCTTCTGGGCTCTGGAACTATGCCGGCTGTATTCGCTGAAGCAGGTATGGAGCACGCGAGACATTACGGTACAACCTTCGAGCAGTTCGCGAAGGTCTCTGTTAAAAACCACCATCATTCAACCCTAAACCCCAAGGCGATGTACCAAATCGAAACGCCTCTGGAAACGGTAATGAATGCTGAGATGATTTCTTACCCGAACACAAAACTCATGTGCTCGGTCAATGTTGATGGTTCGGCTGCCGCTGTATTGGTCTCTGAGAAGAAAGCCAAGGAGCTCGGTATGCAAAGGGCTGTGAGGATCAAAGCGTCGGTTTTAGCCAGTGACCCCTTTACCGACCGTGATTTGGTCATGCCAGATGTTAATGCGGTCACACGCATTGCGGCTAAACAGGCTTACGAGATGGCTGGTTTAGGTGCTGACGACATCGATTTAGTTGAATTGCACGATTGTTTTGCAACCGCTGAAATTCTGCATTACGAGAACCTAGGGCTCTGTGCAGACGGAGAAGCGGGTCGCATGATTGACGATGGCGAGGTGGCGCTCGGAGGTCGTGTCCCTGTGAATGTGAGCGGTGGATTGCTTTCTAAAGGCCACCCCTTGGGGGCGACGGGGATTGCGAATATCTACGAGGTTTGCACGCACCTGAGAGGGGAGGCTGGCGGGCGTCAAGTAGAGGGCGCTCGAATTGGCCTGACCCATGTGATCGGACTAGGTTCGGCGTGTGGGATTCACATACTTGAGAAAGTTGCTTGAATACAGGACTTGATTGAAAGGGCCGGGTATAACCCGGCCTTTTTTGTGCAGGAGAAGATGATGCGGATCGGCGTTGTGAGCGATACCCATAATAATTTAAAAAACTGCCGTCGTATTGTTGAGATTTTTAATGAGGCAGACGTAGAACTCGTTGTGCATACTGGTGACGTCACACAGGCAAAAACGCTGGATGTCTTTGCGGGTCTTGCAATGCCCCTGATGGGCGTCTTTGGCAATAATGATCAGGAGAGAGAGGCGCTTGGGTCTGCGATTACACAGCATCAATTTGAATTTCGCGAGCCACCTTGGATATTTAATCTGGCAGGTCGATCCATTTGTTTGGTGCATGACCCGTTAGAATTCCCTACATCAGGAGCGCACCATTTCGATTTGAGGTTGCATGGCCATACTCATTTGTACTGCGAGGATCGAGTGGCTGGGCAGCTGACATTTAATCCCGGGGAGTGCGCTGGCATGATGCTTGGTCTGAATGCCGTTGGCGTAGTGGACCTCTCTACCTTAACGTCCGAGGTGATGAAGTTTTGAGCGAGGAGCTGCCCCCAGCTTACGGTCTCTTGTCAGAGCTCTCACTCGTAGATGCGAGTGCTCCGCCACCGATTGATCGGTGGAATCCAGAGCGGCGATATCCAATTGATATGATCATTAATGAAAAAGGCGAGTGGTTTTATCAAGGTTCGGTGATCGCGAGACCGCGATTAGTGCGCCTTTTTGCAAGTGTTTTGAAACGAATCGATGAGGCTTATTACCTGGTGACCCCAAGCGAGGCTTGTCAAATAGACGTCGCGGATGCTCCCTTCATAGGGATAGGACTAACCAGCAGGGGTTCAGGTCGTGATCAAGCCTTAGCATTGCTAACGAATGTGGGTGATGAGGTCGAAATCAGTGTCGAGCATCCATTGCGCTTTCGTGAACGAGCGGGAGTCCTCATTCCTTATGTGCAAATTCGGCAGGGTCTCGAAGCCAAGTTGAATCGAAACACCTACTACGACCTCATGCATTACCTCAATGAGCCCGGGGCGGAGACGGAGTCTGAGCTGTCTGGGATTTGGAGTAAGGGCATGTATTTCGAAATAGCTCCGCAAGATGTTGATCGTTGAGCCGCCTTCCAAGCAAGCGATGTTGAAATTGTTGCGCGACCTGGTCGACGGCGATCAAGATCGCAAAACGGTGTTTAGTTGGCAGCAAGCATTGGTTGCCCAGTATGGCTGGGAGATTCCTCTGACGGTCGCTGAAGGTTATTGGTATTTTTATAGTCTTGGTGCTTTGCTCGACACGACCTATTTTGGCGAACCACTTTTGCGTGATGAAGATCTATTTGAATACCGCCTCGACCTTGAAGGCATCACCTGCAGCGAACGGATCGGAGGCATTGTCCGGTATCGAGCGCATCAGAGGCCCGGCCAAGATTTGATGTGGCCGCTCTTTGAGTGTGCTCGGACGGGGAAAGGCCTTAATGAACTGGGGTTTCAGTCCGTGCGGGGTGTCTTTGAAAAAAGAGATGCCGTAGTCGAGCAACTCACATTGATGATCGGAACTCAGCATTTTCTGGTATTGACCCACCCAGATGACCCCGAGGGGAAGATCTATGTTTTGGGTGAGACACGCTCCCAAACCGAACTGCCCATGATCATTGAAGCGCTCGGATTGAGGCAATAACGATGTGCCCCTGCTGAAGTTTTATTGAGCTGGGCTACATGTTCCCGTAATTCGGCCCGCCCATCCCCTCTGGGACAACCCAATTGATGTTTTGAGAAGGGTCTTTGATGTCGCAAGTTTTGCAATGAATGCAGTTCTGCGCATTGATTTGAAATCTTGGCCCTTCCGGCTCTTCAACAATTTCATAAACGCCGGCTGGGCAATAGCGCTGTGCAGGCTCGTCATATTTGGGCAGATTCACCGAAATGGGGATGCTGGCATCCTTGAGCGTAAGATGGCACGGCTGATCCTCCTCGTGCGATGTGTTGGTGAGGAAGACGCTGCTGAGTTTGTCGAAGGTTATGACACCGTCAGGTTTTGGATAGTCCGGACGTTTGCATGATGACTGGTCCTTCAGTTTCGCGTAATCAGGCTTTGGGTCTGTCCAAGTAAAAGGCAGTTTGCCTCTAAAAATATACTGATCAACCCATGCAAACATGGCTCCGAGCAACATTCCAAATTTGTGTTGCGCAGGCATGATGTTGCGCGCTGAATGTAATTCTTCGTAAAGCCAAGAAGCTTCATAAAGCTCCGTATATCGCGTCAACGCTTCTCGACCTTCTGAACCGTTGGACAGTGCCTCAAAAACAGCTTCTGCGGCGAGCATGCCCGATTTCATAGCCGTGTGAGTACCTTTTTGCTTTAGATTGTTTAAAAAACCTGCATCGTCGCCGACCAGCAGTCCACCAGGCACGATTAATTTTGGCAGAGCTTGAAAGCCTCCCTTGACCACGGCACGAGCACCGTAGGCGATACGTTTTCCGCCCTCTAAGGTCTTTCTGATTAACTTGTGCTGTTTAAAGCGTTGGAATTCATCAAAAGGGGATAGATGCGGGTTGCTGTAGCCTAGATCAACGATCAGGCCGATTGCGACCTGGTTATTTTCAAGATGATACAAGTAGGAGCCACCAAGCGTGCCTCCGGGCCCAAAATCAAGCGGCCACCCCACAGTATGAACAACTTTCCCAGGTTGATGCTGGCTCGGGTCGACGTCCCAGACCTCCTTAAAGCCAATGCCGTAGTGTTGAGTATCGGAGTTGGCATCCAGATTGAATTTAGCGATCAACTGCTTCCCGAGATGGCCTCGGCAGCCCTCCGCGAACAGGGTGTATCGAGCGTGAAGTTCATAGCCTGGGACATAGCTTCCTTTTTGCTCGCCGTTTGCATCAACGCCCATATCACCCGTAGCGATGCCTTTTATCGAGCCATCTTCGTGATAAAGAATTTCGCTCGCTGCGAATCCGGGAAAAATGTTTACGCCAAGTGCTTCGGCTTGCTCGCCCAGCCATCGACATAGATTTGCCAGACTAGTGGCGTAGTTGCCCTCATTGTGTAGGGCGCTAGGCACGAACAGGGAAGGCAGACGCATGCCTTGATGATCATCAGCCAGCAGGTAAACGTCATCAGCGGTAACAGGGTTCGTCAATGGGGCACCCATATCCCTCCAATCGGGAAATAATTCATTGAGCGCCGTGGGTTCCACAACAGCGCCGGACAAAATATGTGCGCCAATCTCTGAGCCCTTCTCTACTAGGCAGACTGAGAGCTCTTGATCCGCGGCAATGGCGAGTTGGGAAAACTTGATTGCGGCACTGAGACCAGCTGGTCCGCCACCTACAATCACCACGTCAAATTCCATTGATTCGCGTTCCATGGGTCCTTCCTCTATTCGGGGCAATGTTGAGGCCGCTATTGTAAGAAATGTCAGGGGCGAAGGGAAATCAAGGTGCAAGCAAAAAGCATCGATCAATGTCGGTGATTGTCAGTGATAAGACCCAAGAAGCTGTAAAAACAGTAGGTTGAGTCACATTAGCGACCTGCTAGGCTGTTCAGTAAGCTTGTAAAAACGATGTTAAAACGGCAGAATACGCTCCTTCAAAATACGCCAGAGACTCGTGGACCGAGGGGCTGGAACAATTTTTTTCACAAAGCAGAGGATGTCCATGAAAATTCTGGTTACAGCCAAGCGCGTGGTGGATTACAACGTCAATATTCGAGTTTTGGCGGATCAATCCGGCGTGGATCTTAATAACGTTAAAATGTCGGTAAATCCTTTTGACGAGATAGCGATTGAAGAAGCCGTGCGGCTCAAGGAAGCGGGCAAGGCCGAGGAAGTCGTGGTCGTTTCAGTGGGCGCGACCCAATGCCAAGAACAGCTCAGAACAGCCCTGGCCTTGGGTGCAGATCGCGGAATCTTAGTGGAAAGCGATGAGGACATGCAGCCGCTGGGTATCGCAAAAGTGCTCAAAGCAGTGATCGATAAGGAAGCCCCTAAACTCGTGATTACTGGAAAACAGGCAATCGATGGCGATAATTCGCAGACCGGCCAAATGCTGGCCGCGCTGGCAGGACTTTCTCAAGCGACCTTTGCCTCTGAGATAGAGCTTGGTGATGACTCGGCGACAGTGACCCGAGAAATAGATGGCGGTCTAGAGACGATCACAGTAAAGCTGCCTGCGGTAGTAACAACTGATTTGAGGCTGAATGAGCCACGATATGCCTCTTTGCCAAATATCATGAAGGCGAAAAAGAAGCCTATCGATGTCATGACGCCCGCAGACCTTGGCGTCGATGTCGCGCCTCGAGTCAAAACCCTTAAAGTCGAGCCACCTGCGGATCGAGCCGCCGGTATCAAGGTCGAATCGGTAGAAGAGTTGGTTGATAAATTACGAAATGAAGCGAAGGTGATCTCATGAGTCTTTTAGTTGTTGCTGAACACGATCAAAACACGATCAAAGTCCCTACTCGGGTCGCTGTTGCCGCTGCTCAAGCCATTGGCGGTGAGATTCACTTACTCGTAGCGGGAGAAGGGTGTCAGGGTGCGATTGATGCAGCTGCTCAGATAGACGGCGTTACGAAGGTTTTGGCAGTTGACCACGCGAACTATGGGCATGCATTGGCTGAAGAAATGTCTGCTTTGATTGTTTCTCTAGCAGAAGGGTACACCCATATTTTGACGGCGACGACCACGTCGGGGAAAAATTACATGCCCCGGGTCGCAGCGTTGCTGGATGTGGCTCAGATTTCAGACATTATGGCGGTGGAGTCGGCGGACACCTTTAAACGGCCAATTTACGCAGGTAATGCGATCGCGACGGTTCAGAGTTCAGATGCCGTTAAGGTGCTGACAGTGCGGGGCACCGCCTTTGACCCAGTCAGCGCCGAAGGCGGCAGCGCGAGCGTTGAGGTCCGAGAGGGACCGGCATCTGCAGAACTATCAACCTGGGTGAGAGAGGATGTCGTTGTTCTGGAGCGTCCAGAGCTGACGGCCGCGAGTATCATTGTTTCTGGCGGCCGCGGCATGCAAAACGGAGAAAACTTCGCGATGCTCGAAAGCGTTGCTGATAAGTTAGGTGCTGCAATAGGGGCTTCCCGCGCCGCCGTAGATGCGGGTTTTGTACCCAATGATATGCAAGTGGGTCAAACGGGAAAAATTGTCGCGCCGGATCTATACATTGCTGTTGGCATCAGCGGAGCAATCCAGCATTTAGCTGGGATGAAAGACAGCAAGGTGATTGTGGCGATTAATAAAGATGAGGATGCGCCCATCTTTCAAGTGGCTGATTACGGTTTGGTTGCTGACTTGTTTAAAGCGGTGCCAGAGTTGGACAGTCAACTTTAGGTCTCAAAAACTGAACTGGAGTTTCGGCGCCTATGAGTGATTAGCGGCGTTACAAATCCAGTACCTTCAAAGCCTCTCAGAGCAATGGGTTAGTTCAGAGGGTGGGGTAAGAAAGCCGATTGGAAACAATCGGTTTTTTTTTGCGGTAGCCGGCGTCATCCGCTGAGGCTTTGAAGTGAAATCGAGCAGCTACGGTTTCGTGAAGCTATTGAGCCGTTAAGCGCTCCATTGCGAGAATTTTTTGCTTACGCGCAACATGCCATCGATAGCCTCCCAGACCACCATCTGCTCTGACGACCCGGTGGCATGGAACGAGGAGTGCGATTGGGTTACGCCCACACGCTGAAGCCACCGCCCGAATCGCCTGGGGGTATCCTGCGACCTCGGCCAAATGTTTGTAGGTCCAAGTAAGACCTCTTGGTATATCACAAATGGCTTTCCAAACTGCAAGTTCGAGGGAGCTCCCTGTGGGCTTCAAGGGTACGTCTTCGCCAGTGTGCTGAGGCCCATCTGCGAGTAGGGTAGCGGCCTTTTCAAGCCATGCTTTGCCAGGATTTTGAGGGCGATTAGCCGCCGATAGGAACAGTTCGCTCGTCGCAGGATCAGCGGCGTCGACCTTCAACAGGGCTTTTAGGTTCAACCAATCATGATCGGGTGCATCGCTGATCGATATCGCGCGAACACCCTGATCCGAAAAGGCCATCGACAGCCAGCCCATATCTGTGGCGCGTTCAAGACAAGCGACGCGATCGGGCTTGGCTATCTTCGCCTTTATCTTAGCCATGATTTTGGTTGGCTAGCCACTCGTCGTCACTGTCAGCGGTGAGGTGCTCGAACAAAACGGTGGATAAATACCGTTCTCCGGTGTCGGGTAGCATCACGCAAAAGGTACTACCTTTGGGGGCTCTCTCTGCAACTTTGAGTGCGCCCGCCATGGTCGCACCACAAGAGATGCCGCAGAAAATTCCCTCTTCGGCGGCTAGACGACGGGCGGTATCGAGAGATTCATCGTCCGAGACCAAGACAAGTTCGTCGGCGATAGTTTGATCGAGCACTTCGGGGATAAAGTCTGGGGTCCAGCCTTGGATTTTATGAGGCGTCCATGATGCGCCTGATAATAGGGCAGCTTCCTGGGGTTCAACACCGATTACCTGTAGCTGAGGCCGAGCAGCCTTCAGAACTTGTCCCGCGCCTGTCATGGTTCCGCCCGTTCCCCAGCCGCTGACAAAATAGTCGAGATCATGGCCAGCAAAATCGCGTAAGATTTCAGGTCCTGTGGTGTTGCGGTGATAGGCTGGGTTGGCGGGGTTCTCAAATTGTCGCGCCAGAAACCATCCGTGTTCAGCTGCAAGGGCCTCGGCGCGTGCAACCATGCCAGATCCTCGCTCCGCGGCTGGGGTTAAAATGACGCGGGCACCAAGTGCTTTCATGATTTTTCGACGCTCAATCGAGAATGTCTCGACCATTGTTGCAACAAAGGGATATCCCTTTGCTGCGCATACCATGGCCAAGGCAATACCGGTGTTGCCGGAGGTTGCTTCGATGACAGTTTGACCAGGACTGAGCGTACCTTTTCGCTCAGCATCCTCAATGATGGCAATTGCCAAACGATCCTTGACGGAGGCCATCGGGTTGAAGGCCTCTATTTTGGCGTAGATGGTTTGGCCTTGAGGCGCCATTCGATTAAGTCGAACCACCGGCGTATTGCCAATGGTTTCTAGGATTGAGTGATGAAGCATGATCGGGGTCTCCAAGTTTCTGATGAGTTGAGGATAATCTCCGGTTTGAAAAATTAAAATCTTCGCGACGTATACCAGTTGACGTCTCGGCTTGTTGCATCGATTTGATCAACAACATCTAAAATCATGGCGAACAGCGCCATTCGAATGAGCACACCATTGTCGGTTTGGCGAAAAATGGCGAGGTTTGGGTTGTCGTTCAAATCATTGTCAAGTTCATTGGCGTCTTCCCTGGAATCCCTCGGGAGCGGATGCATAATGACCGTATTGGGCTCGCAGAATTCGGTATAGATTTCTTGGTTGAGACGGAAAAGGCCTTTATATTTTTGAGCCTCCTCCTTCGTTGCAAATCGTTCTTCTTGCGTTCGCGTCACGTAAACGATGTCGGCACGTTGAATACCCTCTTGAAGGGTATGAGATTCCGTGACGATATGGCCTTTGCTTTCGAGCGCTTCAATGTACTCGCCAGGGAGCTTCAGCGCTTCCGGTGAGATTAATGTTAGCTGGATACTTTGATAGGCCATTAAGAGTTTGCACAGAGAGTGAACCGCACGACCAAATCGTAAATCTCCGACAAGAGCAATACGCATACCATCAATACTTTTGCCCTGGTGTCCAAGTTCCCGGTCGATGGTGTAGAGATCGAGCAAGGCTTGGCTCGGGTGCTCGTTGGCGCCGTCACCGCCATTGATGACAGGCACCCGACTGGCCTCGGCAAATTCTGAGACAGATCCGCTTTTCTCATGCCGCATAACAATCAGATCGCTATAGCCTGAGAGAACTCGGGCGGTATCGTAAAAAGATTCGCCTTTTGCCAGGGCTGAAGCTTTGATGCCGGTCGTTTCTCGGACTTCCCCTCCCAAGAGGTTCCAAGCGCAACCAAAACTAACGCGCGTGCGCGTGCTAGGCTCGAAGAACATATTGCCGAGGATTGCGCCCTCTAAGACACGGGTGACTCTTTCTCGGCGTGCGTAAGGCGCCATCGAGTCGGCAACGGCGAAGACGCGCGCGATGTCCTCACGTGAAAACTGATCAACCCCGAGAATGTGGCTACCAACAAAGTTCATAAGACGAAATCATGTCCTTTCAAGATTGCTGGATTCCATGATCATTGATCTAAACCATTGATTAGCTTGATCCTTGTCCGTGCTCTCATGCCAATAAAGGTGCGTCTCAAGATCGCTCGCATCGAAGGGTAGGTCGTGGACCTGAATCGGTCCAAGGCTTGTCAAAAAACGGGCAAAGGTTAGGGGAACTGTCATAGCTAGGTCTGTGGTCGTGACAAGCAATGGTGACGACAGATAGTGCTGGGTCCTCAAAACAATGTTTCTTTTCTTGCCCATTTTGCCAAGTGCGAGATCAACGATACCCAGTCCGCCTCGTCGAGAGGAGATATGAATGTGCTCTAAGGAAAGGTAGTCCTCAAGCGTCAGTTTGTTTTTGATGCGCGGGTGATCTTTACGAATCACACAAACTTGAGGACTTTGCCGAAGGGCAACATGTTTGATCTGCGGATCGGGGGTTAGCGGGACGTCGATGGCAAGATCCAGGTTGCCAGACGCAAGTTCGATATTCAGATCCCTGCGTCTGACCTGATAGCACTCAATGGCGACCCTCGGTGCAGCTTCTTTGAGTTGGCGCACAAGGGGAGGGATTTGGATTGCTTCGGTTAAATCGTTTGCTGAAATTCGAAAGCGCTTCTCGGATTTCAAAGGATCAAAGTGCTCACTGTCTTGAACACTTGAACGTACAAGATCCAGTGCCTGTCTCACGCTCCCAATAATATTTTGGGCCACTGGCGTTGGAATCATGCCGTCGGCGGTCCGGACAAAAAGTGGGTCATCAAACAGCGTTCTAAGTCGCGACAATGAGTTGGATACCGCGGGCTGGGTGATACCGATAATTTCACCAGCTCTGGTGAGATTGCCCTCGGTATAGATGGCATCAAGTACAACAAATAAATTAAGATCAATATCACTGAGTTTCATGTTAGTCGACCCCAGGATTCGTGATGTGAATGTTACAACAGTTCGAGAACAATTAGAAGGGTAGTCCGCTGGATTGAGATGAATTTTGTCCCCAGACTGCTACAATCTCGGCAGCGTCGATAGTGCGCGATGAACGACGTTTTGTTGACGAGAGCAGCGAGCGAAAGGTCCGAAGGGACGTCAATTTTTTTAAAATAGGTCATGAACCCATGTCGGACGTGCAAGCGAAAGAGCATCGTGCAACGAATCGACTGCCCTTCGGTTTCGCGAAGCGGTTTGGCGTGATTCTGGATTCCCAGCTCGATGAGCAAGGAAGGGCGGGGTTGGTTTATAAAACGCCGTTGGCGCCCAGTGTCTTTGCAGAGGTACAAAGGTTTTCTGGTCGGCTTGGAAGTCTTCGAGAGGTTAGTCCGGTCCAGTTCGATGGGCTATTGTCCTCTGCTTATGAAGAAGATTCTGACGAAGCCATGCAATTTATTGAAGATCTTGGTGAATCCATGGATTTGTCGAGCCTTGTAGATCAGTTGCCAGAAAGTGGTGACCTGCTTGAACAAGATGATGACGCACCGATTATTCGCTTGATCAACAGTTTACTGACCGAGGCGATCAAAGTCGGTGCATCTGATATTCATATTGAGACTTATGAAACTCGGTTAATCGTCCGGTTCCGGGTCGATGGCGTGCTGCGTGAGATTGTTTCACCGAGACGGGCGATGGCGCCTCTGTTGGTCTCTCGGATCAAGGTCATGGCAAAACTCGACATCGCAGAGAAGCGTTTGCCACAAGATGGCCGGATTTCAGTCCGGGTGGGGGGCAAAGAAGTGGATGTTCGCGTCTCAACTATTCCAGCAAGTAATGGCGAGCGCGTGGTTATGCGTCTGCTTGATAAGCAGGATGGTCGTAAGAGCCTGCCACACCTTGGGATGCAGTCGACCGGGCTTGCGCAAATGCAGGGTCTTCTCGCCAGACCCCATGGCATTATTTTGGTCACCGGCCCAACAGGCTCAGGTAAGTCGACCACGTTATATGCGGGGCTTGATCAACTAAACGACAGTAGCCGGAATATTCTGACCGTTGAGGACCCAATCGAATACGATGTGGAGGGCGTGGGTCAGACTCAGGTCAATGCCAAAGCAAATATGACCTTCGCAAAGGGTCTGAGGGCTATTTTAAGGCAGGATCCTGACGTGGTAATGGTTGGTGAAATTCGTGATTATGAAACAGCAGACATTGCCGTGCAGGCGAGCTTAACCGGACACTTGGTGCTTTCCACACTGCACACAAATACTGCAATTGGCGCGATTACGCGGCTGGCGAATATGGGCGTGCAACCTTATTTGTTGTCAAATAGCATTGCTGGCTTGGCCGCCCAACGTCTTGTCCGTGTCTTATGCGAGCGCTGTAAAGCACCTCACACGCCGGATGAATATGAGCAAAAGTTTCTTAAGCTCGGCGGTTCGGATACATCGACGATTTATCGAGCTGTTGGTTGCGAAGCCTGTGCTTTTGAGGGCTATAGAGGGCGTCAGGGTATTTATGAAATTATTGTTGTGGACGACAAGCTCCGAGAGATGATCCATTCGGGAGCCTCTGAGCCCGACATGGAAAAGCAAGCCAGAACGGTTTCTACAGGGATTCGCGACGATGGGCGCAGCAAGGTCCTTGCTGGGGTTACGACGATCGACGAAATTCTTCGTGTCACGATGGCAGATTAATTGAGCCAGTATGCCGGCTTTTGAATATCAAGCACTGGATGCACGCGGTCGAACTAAGAGCGGCATGCTGGAAGGCGACTCGGCGAGGCAGGTACGACAATCTCTAAGGGATCAGGGACTGGCGCCGACTCAGGTGAAGTTGACCAGCCAAGGCGGCGAAGGAGAGCCCGCAGCAACAAATTTTTTCTCCGGATTTTTCCAACCGACTCTGACAGTCAGTGAACGGGCCTTGATCACCCGCCAGTTGGCCACGCTTATTGCAGCTGGATTGCCCATTGAAGAATCCTTGCTTGCGGTTTCAAGACAGACCGAGCTCCCGAAAACCCAAAAAATGCTGGTGACAGTTCGGACGCGGGTGCTTGAGGGCTTCTCGCTGGCCCGGAGTTTGGAGGTTTTTCCTAAGGCTTTCCCAGAGCTTTTCAGGGCGACCATCGCTGCAGGGGAATCCTCAGGCCATCTTGAAGCGGTTTTGAATCAACTCGCTGATTTCAGCGAATCACAATATGAATCGGCAACGCGAATCCAACAAGCTTTGGTTTACCCCATCATTTTATTTGTTTTGACGATATTGATTCTTGCGGGCCTTTTGGGCTACGTGGTTCCGGATATTGTCGCTGTTTTCGCTGATACCGGTCAGGCGCTGCCAGATTTAACGCGGCTTATTATCGCGCTCAGTGACTTCGTCGCGGGATATGGTTGGTTGGTTGGTTTAGTGGTGATCGCAGCAGCGCTTGGGATGCGACAAATTTTGTCGGTGGCTAGCTATCGACTGAGATTCGATCAATTTTTGCTGCGCGCCCCTCTTGTAGCGAAAATGAGCCGGGGCCGTAACATCTCACAGTTTGCAAGCACTCTGAGTATTTTGTCGGCTTCGGGTGTTCCGTTGGTTGAGGCTATGAAGATTGCCGGAGCAGTGGTATCGAACACCTGGCTCCGAGCAGAGGTTGAAGCGGCAACTGTTCGAGTCAGTGAAGGGAGTAGCTTGCAATCGGCACTGCAAGCCAGTGGCTACTTTCCGCCGATGATGCTGTATATGATCGCCAGTGGAGAATCTAGCGGCGAACTTGATGGCATGTTGGCCCGGGTCGCGAGGTATCTCCAGCAGGATGTAGAGGCGCTGCTGGCGACCCTTCTCAGTTTGATTGGTCCTTTGATGTTGGTGATCATGGGGGGCGCGGTGTTCACGATTGTGATGGCGATTCTCTTACCCATCATCAATTTGAACCAAATGGTCAGTTAGATAAAATAATTCGAGCAGTTCTTTTTCAAGGTTATTAACGCAAGGAAAAATCATGTCGAGTAACCAGCAAAGCGGATTCACGCTGATTGAAATCATGGTCGTAGTGGTCATTTTAGGCATATTAGGAGCACTCATCGTGCCCAATATCGTCGGGCGGCCCGATGAGGCGCGTGTGACCGCAGCGCGCTCTGATATCCAGCAGGTTGGCAACGCGCTCGATCTTTACCGTATGGATAATGGCCATTATCCCAGCACTGATCAAGGGCTTGAAGCATTGATCGAGAAGCCCTCCGGATATCCCGAACCCAGAAGATGGAATTCAGACGGCTATCTCAAGAAGCTGCCCATTGACCCTTGGGGCGATCCCTATTTGTATTTTAGTGAAGGCCGCAATATCGAGGTTTATTCTTTGGGCTCCGATCGACGGGAAGGTGGTGAAGGTGTCGATGCTGATATAAAACTATCTGACCTATGACGATCTGATGGCCAACAGAGCTGGTTTTACGCTCATTGAGATCCTTGTGGTTCTCTTCATTGTGTCCCTACTCACCGGGCTGGTTGTTGCTAATTTGCCCGCATTTGTTACGACCTCAGATTATGAAGAAGAAGCTCAGAGGCTTAAATTCACACTTGAGCAAGGGCTTGAGAAGGCCCAGATCGATGCCGTTGAAGTTGGTCTTCGGGTCGATGAAGGAAATTACTCATTCTGGGTTTTTGATGAACCAACCCAAGACTGGCTGCCTGCAATTGACCGTGCCCTTGGAGCGCATGGTTTGGTTGATGGCTTATCGCTTCGATTGACAACTGAGGGTGAGCCGATGACATTAAAACGCATCGATACCGAAGTGGAGCGAGAAGCCAATTCTGACTCCCAGCAAGAAACCAAAGGCCCAAAGATCTTGCTGCTCTCGAGCGGGGAGACGACTGTGTTTGAGCTCGAACTTTATTCTGACCAAAACTTTTGGATGAGTGTAACTTCCGATGGATTCGGGTCCTTCGAAATGAATTATGAACCTTCATTAGCTGATGATTGAGCATCGATCAAAACGCTCTGATGGGTTCACGCTGATTGAAGTTATGATCGCGCTTGCCGTATTTTCAGTTGTGGCGATGGCGCTCACGAAAAATGCCTCACTGGCAGTCACTCAAACCGCTCGAATGCAGGATCAATTGTTGGCTCACAGCGTTGCCCAGAACGTCCTGAACGATTTGCTGGCCTCGGGGCGCGAAAAAAAAGCATTTGAAGGCCCTTCTAGTCAGCAGTTTGAAGTCAGGATGGCGAGTCGTTCCTGGCAGGTCCAAGTTCGTTTAAGGTCGACTGATGATCCCGACATTAAAAGAGTAACAGTATCGGTTCGGGATGATGAGTACTTTGATGAAGAGCTTGCGTCTCTGACAGGTTTTGTGGGGCGGCAATGAGGCGCTCGATCTCAGGGTTCACATTGCTCGAAGTGTTGATCGCTATGGCCATCTTCGCCATTTTGGGCCTAGCCTCTAACCAAATGTTGCGCAGCGTCTCCGGTGTCGAGCGAGAGATGAGCGAACAGACGCTGGCTTATCGTGAGTTGATTAAATTTTTTGGCATGATCGACCGTGATCTTTCTCAGTTGATCTATCGCAGCGTTCGGGACGAATTTGGGGACCCTATTGCGGCCGTCTCGGTAAATCAGGGACGTTATCCTCTGGAATTCTCTCGGTCAGGTTGGCGGAATCCGCTCTTGAGAGCGCGTAGTGATCTGCAGCGAGTCGCCTATGAGGTTAACGGAGATAAGTTGCAAAGAGTCATTTGGCTTGTGTTGGATCGTGCAGAGGATACCGAACCGAAAGTCCAGACGCTACTTTCAGGGGTCATTGATTTTCAAGTTCGGATTATTAAACCCGATGGGCAGCGGCAGGAAGTGATCACAGCGGAGGACGGTGATGAAGTGCCGATAGCATTAGAATTAAAGGTCACCACTGAGCGCTGGGGAGAGCTGGACCGCATCATAGATTTACCCGATTTTTTGCCTTTGCTGCCTGGTGGTGCGCGTGCTGACCAGGACGAAACGGAGTCTTCAGCGCCAGTGCCTGAGGAAATCCGGGAACCTCCACCGCTCAGTTCGAAGATCGATCAAGAGGTCTCCCCCCGTGCATTCTAAAAATCGCCAGGGGGGTGTCGCGCTCATGATCGTGCTGTTAGTCGTGACGATCGCCACGGTCTTGAGTACTTCAATTGCTAAGAATCAGTCCCGCACGATTGGCACGGCGTCGAGCTACTTCGATCGAGCCCAAGCTTATTATTTTGCCCGTGGCGGTGAGATCTTCGCCAGACAGCTCTTATTCAGAGACTTTAAGGAACAACCTGAGCGCGATGATTTAACGGAAGAGTGGGCAGCCCTTGATCTGGTCTTTGAGTACGAAGGCGGTGAAGTCCAAATTTATATTGAGGACCTTCAAGGGCGATTTAATTTGAATCAGTTTGTAGCGGATAATCAACAGGGGTCCTTGCTGTCACAGAAATTATCGCTCATGACGGCCCAAATTGGATTAGACCCGGCTTGGATGGATGACTTGCTGGATTATACGGATATTGATGGCGAGGTGCGTTTGGGTGGTGCTGAGGATTACTTTTACTTGGGGCTTGACCAACCGTATCGCACCAGTGGTCAGGCTTTGCAGGACTTGAGTGAGATCAGAATGCTGCGATCCATGTCCGCCGAAGGCTATAGAAGGTTAAGCGAAGTGTTGACCGTTACACCTGCAATGGCGCCCAGTTTGAACGTGAACACTGCACCAGCATTGGTGCTGCAAACGCTGGCATCTGATCTGACACTTGAGCAAGCAAGCGCTCTGATCGATCGTAGAGCTTCCGTTGAAGGGTTCGAGAGTGTTCAAGAATTTCTTCAGCAACCAGAATTGGCGGGGCTTGCCGTGAAGGCAGAGGGACTTGGTGTACAATCCTCTTTTTTTAAAGCAAATATCAAAGCGCGATACGCGAACCAAATCCTTTATTTGACAAGTTTTATTTATAGAGAGTCCACGACAGGTGAAATGACCGTGTACAAGCGAATCAACAATGCGCGTTTTACGATACCCCTGCAGGCGTCTGAGTCCGATCAAGTGCAGGAGGCTAACGGTGCTTGAATCTCTCGTCATTTATTGGCGACGCTCTGAGCTTGGATGGCTCTGGTTGAACGCTTCTGGACAGCCGGTGATAGAACATTCGGGGTCCTGGACTGACTTTATCGAGATGCTTGAGGCTCAGCGACTCAAGGAAGACTCAGCGCCTTTCCAAACCACGGTCATATTTTCATCGGAGCAAGTATTATTGCGTGACGTTGAGGTTCCGCCTAAGCCAACTCGTCAAATTCTCGGTGCTGTGCCGTTTTTGGTGGAGGAGGTGCTTGCCGAAGATGTCTTTGAGTGCTTTATCGCCATAGGCCATCGCACTGGTAACGTGTTGTCTGTGGCGGTGGTCGAGGAAGGCCTAATCCGGGAACGCCTCGAGAGCTTGGCTGAGCAAGGTTTGGATCCTGAATTCATTGGCATTGATCAAGATCTATTGCCTCATGAACAAGGCCAGCTGATTGTTACGGATACGCATGGTTTTTTGAATACTTGGGAGAATGAGCAGGTCGCGATTCGTTCGGATCAAATTAAAGAGGTGTTGCCGATCTTCTTGAGCGCAGGTGTAGAGGCGTTAACGCTTGTTGATTTTACAAGGCAAGAAACAATCTCAGGACTATTGACGGATACGTCCTTGGTGAGTGATCAATTCGCTGAGCGCCCGGAAGCATCTTTCATCGAATATCTTTTTAAGCAACCGCGGAATCAGCGCATTAATTTACGCCAGGCGCATTATGCGTTTCGATCGAAATCGAGCGCGACCCGAGACAGTTATAGACGTTTAGCCTTAGCAGCAGTGTTTGTTTTTGGGTTGCAAATGGTACTGACCGCCGGACAGGGTTTCTTCCTTAGCCGACAAGCGCAAGCGTTAGAAAAGGAAGCCATCGCGCTTTACCAATCTGTTTTTCCGCAAGACTCCAATACTCGTGATATGGCCAGACGTTGGCGGAGTCGTCTCGCTGGCAGTGGTTCGACCAATCAAGTGGGGCTGGACGCTTTGATGGAGGTTGTTAGTCAGCGATTGAATGGTTCCGGATTGAGTCTCGACAACCTTAATTACAATGCATCCAGGGGTGACTTGGTCCTTCAGTTATCAGGGCGTCAAAGTGATCAAATCATGGCCCTGGCGGAAGGCTTAATGGGTGCTGGATTTCAAGCCGAAATTGGCACTATTTCCCAAGAAAATGCGTTAGTGAGAGGCAGCCTGCGGATACGGACGGGGGGATGATGATGCCACCATGGGTTCTTGGCTATTGGCAGCGCTTTAAACAACTCAAAGCCAATGAGCAGCGAATGCTGTTGTTTCTTGCCGCGTTTTTGGCTGCCCTTGGGGTGTATTCATTGCTCTGGGCACCGATTACGGACTTTCAGAAAGATCAGTTGGCAGAACGTGAGCGGCAGCTAGAACTGCTGACGATGATGCAACAGACTGAGATTCAGGCTCGAAATGCGGTTGCTAACGTCAACACAGGCGCATTTGATCCGAACCTGTTGGCGGTTGTCACCAAGGCGACCACAGCGCAAGGTATCAGCCCCAATCGTCTGCAACCTGAAGGAGATCGCTCTGTGAGTCTTTGGTTTGACCAGGTCGTATTTTCCGAATTGATGCAGTTGATCTACGACCTGAAACAAACCCAAGGCATTGATGTTGCTCAAATGGTTGTAGATCGCACGGAGACGGCGGGAAAGGTCAGAGCGCGTTTAGTGCTCACGCGGTTAAACAATTGACTGTTGAGTGCCTGTCCTCTCAAAGCAGCTCCTACCTGACTTCACAAAGTAGCGCTTAGTAGAGCGAAGATTTTACCAAGGGTTTAGAGGTTTAGGTTGGTTTGTACCTCTGGTTTCATTAACGCCTGCTGTACGCTCCAATTGAAGCGTTCGTAACATCTTGTTGAGCCAAACTGCAGAGGCGATGCCAAGCAAAATATTGGTGAAAGCAGTGGCCCAAAAAATACCTTCGTAACCATAGACTGAGCGTGCCAGCAGCGCCAAAGGGAGGTAGATCACAAGCAGCCGTGCAACGGACAAAAACAATGCGGGTAGGGGCTTACGAAGGGCATTAAATCCATGCGTGGCCACCGTCATCACACCCATCAATCCAAGAGAAATTGGAACGATGTGAAGGTAGAGCACGGCGACGGCAAGCACGCTTGGGTCCTCGTTAATACTGTGAACAAAAGTGCCTGCCCCGACCCACATAATGATTGCTGCGGTAAGGCCCCAGAGAAGGCAAGCGATGTAACAGATTGTGAGGCTTTGATGTACGCGTTCGTGTTCAAAGGCTGCCCAGTTTTGCCCGACGAGCGGCACGACGCTGGTTGCAATGCCGATGACAACCATTGCAACCACAGATTCGATTCGGCTGGCCACGCCAAAGCCTGCAATCACGCCATCACCAAAATCGGATAATAAAAAAGTAATCAGCGCGAGTGAGACTGGGGCGATGAGGTTGGTGGCGGCCGCGGGTATCCCCACTTGGAGGATGTCGCGACAATTGTTGATAAAACCGACCAAAGAAAAGTGCGCAAGACGCTGTTTGAGAAGATACCAGTAGAGTGCCAAAGCTAGTTGCGCACCTGCGCCACCAACGAAAGCCCAAGCGGCGCCTTGAAGGCCCAAGGCAGGCGCCCCTGCCCATCCGAAGATGAGAAAAGGCCCGAGAACGACTTGTAGTAAAGGCGCGATGGTCATGATGTAACCAGGAAAAGTGGGATCACCATAGGCACGGATTAATCCGTTTGAAACCATCGCCAGTCCCATAGCAGGAAAGCCAATAAACCAAATGTGACTGTATTGCGTGCTGAGTGTCAGCACTTGACCACTTGCCCCAAGAAAATTCAGAAAAGCCTGTGAGAAGAAGCCACCGATCAAGGCGATAGAGCATGTCATCAGAGTGACAAGAATATAACAGTGGGTTATGAGCTCTGCGGTTCTTGCGTGATTGGTCTGACTCATGGCTTGAGCGATCAGACTGGCCGCGCCGATGCCAATGCCGCGTGTAATCGCTCCGAGTGCCATGATGATAGGAAACATAAAGGCGATGGCTGCCAATGCTTCCATCCCGATTCTGCCGATGTAATAGAGTTCGACGAGGTTGCCCAAGGTCATGGCCATAAAGCCGAGGATCATGATGCTTGAGATTTTAAAGATGTGGCGTGTAACGGATCCTTCCGTATAAACACCTTTTTTTGAAGCGGATTCTGTTGAGGGCATAGAAAATTTTTCGGCCTGTGCGTCGGATATCGAGATTCGATGCTGTCAGCGCGCTGCCGTTAAGCATCGATTAATGAAAATCTCTGGACTTCATGTTGAAATCATTGAGCAGATCGCTTAAGTCTTCTATGTGCCCAGCAACAACATGGATGACTGACCCTTGACGCTCAAGAATACCTTTAACGCGAACCAATTGCCCTTTTAATATGGCCGCTCTAAAACGTGCCAGCACATGATTGAAGATCACAATATTGATGTTGTCTGTTTCGTCCTCCAGTGTCATAAAAATAATGCCTGATGCGGTGGATGGGCGCTGTCGACCGGTAACAAGGCCGGCAACATCAATAAATCGGCCATGACGGATGAGTGGTAAGTCCTTAGCAAGAGCGCAGCTTCTTAGGATTTGATGGCCTGGTCTAATTATTGCCATAGGATGTCTGCCAAGGGTTAATTTCAAACTCTGATAGTCAGCCCTTACATCGTCGATTTCCGAAGGGGCCGGTAAAGGGGCAACTGGATCGGATTGATCCCCCAAAGACTGAAATAAAGGGGCTGGATCGTGTATGCCCGTGGCTTGCCAATGACTTTCATGGCGATGACCTGAGATGTTTTTAAATGCGCCAGACTCAACGAGACAATTGAGGTCCCGCTCATCAAGTTGTGCGCTGTGCTGTAGAGATTTTAGAGTTGGCGGTTTGGTTTGATCTCGGCATTGAATAAGGCGTTGCGCACCTGCCTCGCTGAGACCTTTGACGCGTTGAAACCCAAGCCGAATCGCAGGCTGTGTCTGTACGTTTTGACTGTTGGGGCATTCGCGATGGTTTGAAGGCTCGAGGGTACACTCCCAATCGCTGATTAAGACATTGACCGGCCGTATTTCTAGGTTGTGTCGCTTGGCATCTTGGATCAGTTGTGAGGGGCTATAAAACCCCATAGGTTGGCTGTTGAGTAAACCGCAGTAAAAGGCCGCTGGTTCGTGACGTTTTAACCATGCAGAGAGATAGACTAAAAGAGCAAAGCTTGCGGCGTGGGACTCCGGAAAGCCGTAGTCACCAAACCCTTTGATTTGCTCAAAAAGGCGTTCTGCAAAATCGAGATCGTGCCCTCGGTCAAGCATCCCTTGGATCAGCTTGCCGCCGAAATGACTGAGTCCACCCTTGCGTTTCCATGCTGCCATGGCTCGACGCAACTGATCGGCTTCACCTGGGGTAAAGCCAGCAGCAACAACCGCAAGTTTAATAACTTGTTCCTGGAAAATAGGGACGCCCAGTGTTCTCTCGAGGACTGACCGAACACCTTCGTTGGCGTAGCTCACGCGCTCATTCCCTTGGCGCCGCTGTAGGTAGGGGTGAACCATCTTGCCTTGAATCGGACCGGGACGAACAATGGCGACCTGAATGACGAGATCATAATAGGTTGCAGGCTTGAGCCGAGGCAACATCGCCATCTGAGCCCGCGATTCAACTTGAAAAACGCCAATACTGTCGCCACGTTGCAGCATTTCATAGGTTGCCGGATCTTCTCTGGGGATATTTGCAACCGTAATGGCATCGGTGCGAATTTGATTAACCAGATCAATGGATTTTCTAATGGCGGTCAGCATACCCAGTGCGAGAATATCAATCTTTAGCAGGCCCAGCGCCTCTAAGTCATTTTTGTCCCACTGTATAATGGTCCTGTCGGGCATGGCCGCATTCTCGATTGGGACTAGCTGTGACAACGGACCGCTTGAAATGACAAATCCGCCAACATGCTGTGAGAGGTGCCTTGGAAAACCTAGGATTTCGTCAACCAATTCAATGTATTGATTAATGACAGCGTTGTGCCCGCTGACACCAGCTTCTTCAAAGCGCTCTACTAGCGACGCCTTACGATCCCACCAAGCAATATTACTGGCAATTTTGTCGACAAGGTGAGTATCAAGTCCTAAAGCCTTGCCGACGTCGCGAATCGCGCTTTTAGGCCGGTAAGTGACGACGGTTGCCGCCAGAGCCGCGCGCTCGCGAGAATATTTTTTGTAGAGATATTGGATCACTTCTTCTCGTCGAGAATGTTCAAAGTCCACATCAATGTCGGGGGGTTCATCGCGTTCTTTAGAAATAAACCGTTCAAACAACAGACTTACTTCTGCTGGGTTGACCTCAGTAATCTCAAGGCAATAGCAGACGGCACTGTTGGCGGCCGAGCCTCGTCCTTGGCAGAGGATGCCTTGGTCTTTGGCAAATCGGACGATGTCAAAAACAGTCAAGAAATAGTATTCATAGTGAAGTTCCTGAATCAGATCAAGCTCGTGCTTGACTTGGATTGCGACCTGATCGGGAATACCTGCTGGCCAGCGTTGGTTTGCTCCAGCCCATGTTAAATTGGCCAAGTATTTACCTGCAGAGAGTCCTTCGGGGACCAATTCTTCAGGATACTCATACCGTAATTCGTCCAAAGAGAACGTGCATTCAGCAGCCAGAGCGAGTGCGGCGCTGCGCCATTCGGCTGGATACAGTGCACTGATTTCAGCGGCTGATTTAAGGTGACGCTCGCCATTGCTTTGCAACAATCGGCCCGCCATCTTGATCGATACGCCATGTCTTATGGCGCAAAGAACATCAAGGAGGGGTTTCCTGCTGGCTACGTGCATGTGGGCTTCGTCGCAGGCGACCACCGCGATTTTGTGCAACTTGGCTAAGGATTCGATATAGGTTGCTGTTTGTCGGTCAAATCCATCCATGCCAAAGGCTGCGCCAATCCGCAGTTGCTCGCCAAAGATGCGTTTGAGCCATTCAGCTTGCTGGTGTTGTTTTTCTAAATTCTGAAGGTTGGGAATCCAGATGCAAAAAATATGGTCAGTAATACCTTGAAGATCTTCAGGCTCAAGGTGATATAGGCCCTTTTTTGCTCGCCGCCGACCTAGGCTGATGAGATGACAGATCGTGCCATATCCTTGCCGATCTTTTGCAAGCAGAACAAGGTTCGTGTCTTGATCGAGTGTTAGCAGACTTCCGATGATTAATTTGATTTGGCGTGACTTAGCCGCAATGTGGGCCTTGACGACACCGGCCATAGAGCATTCATCGGTGATTGCGAGCGCTGTATAGCCGAGCTCAGCGGCTCGGTGAACCATCTCTTCTGGGTGTGATGCCCCCTTTAGAAAGCTGTAGTTTGTCAGGCAATGTAGCGCTGCGTGCTGCAAATTGACTTGCGACTCAGATTGATTTTGAAATGCGGTCAATGTGTTCACTGAGAATTCTAATTGAAGGTAAATCCTTTGAACGGGTGGTACCAAAGGTGGTAAAAATTCATAAAATACTGTATAAATATACAGTATTTAGGCATAGGTGCAAGTGCCCTTGGGTTAGCCTGTGGAGCAAAGGGTATTTAGGACATGCGGGTGTTTTCTTAAGTTCTTTAAAAGATGGTTCGATTTGCTATATTGGCTGATCCAGCAGGCGCTGTACTGCTTCCCTGAACGTTATGGATGATTCACGGGCAATGTGGTTCGAGAGTGAGACACGATGGCCAAACTCTATTTCTATTACTCTTCAATGAATGCAGGCAAGTCGGCCTCGCTTTTGCAATCGAGTTACAATTACCAAGAGCGTGGTCTAACAACACTTTTGCTCTGTCCTGCGCTTGATGACCGCTATGGCCAAAACAAAATCACCTCACGAATTGGGATCTCAGCAACTGCTCAAGCGTTCGATCGAGAGGAAGATTTGTTTGAGCGTGTGACTGTGGCGAACCAGACAGTGACCATTGACTGCGTCATGATTGACGAAGCGCAATTTTTAACAAAAATGCAGGTTCACCAATTAGGAAGAATTTGCGATGAGCTGGATATCCCTGTTCTTGCTTATGGCTTGAGAACAGATTTTCAAGCCGAACCCTTCGAGGGCAGCCAATATTTGTTGGCTTGGGCGGATAATCTCAAAGAACTCAAAGCGATCTGTCATTGTGGCCAGAAAGCGACCATGGTTTTGCGCATGGATGATCAAGGCCGCGTGGTTACCGAGGGCGCTCAAATCGCCATTGGTGGAAATGCCCAATATCTTTCTGTCTGCCGCAAACACTATACGGCGCAATCGCCCAGGCGAGCATGAACTTAACCTCCTTGCCAACAATCTGCCTCCAAAAGTTCGATGAAGCAATTTGAGAGAAGAGCGTAAGCAAGTCCGACAAAACATTGATCCTAACGATGCAAATTCACGCGGTTTAAATGAGACGCCGAGAGAACAAACAGATAACATGCCGAACGAAATCAGCGCAGTCAGTAGAAAGCAGTAAGCAGTTTGCAGCCCGGCGGTACGGATGGCTTGAGCCGCGAACTTGACCAAAAATCGATTCATATTGTGATAGGAGATTCTCATGAAAAATCAGCAATGGCAGCTCAAAACGCGTCCTCAGGGGCTCATAGGTGAGGAGCACTTCGAGCGGGTAGTTTGTGAGATGACGGATCTTGCGGAGGGTCAGGTGCTCGTAAAGAATTTATATCTTTCTTTCGACCCGACTCAGCGTGGTTGGGTTAACGATATGGAGAGCTATATGCCGCCCGTTGCAATCGGTGAGGTAATGCGCGCTGGCACAGTTGGGCAGGTTGTTTCCTCCAAATGCTCGGATTTTGATGAGGGTGATCTGGTTCAGGGGCTCGGCGGTTGGCAAGAATTTTTTGTCAGTGAGCAGGGTATAGGTTTGAGCAAAGTGCCAGAGGGAGTGACCCCGCAAGAAGCCTTGGGCATTTTTGGAACCACCGGTTTAACGGCCTATTTTGGCCTCCTGGATCTGAGTGATCCGAAACCAGGGGACACGGTCTTGGTCTCTGGGGCAGCTGGCGCGACGGGTTCGGTAGCGGGACAGATTGCGAAGCTTAAAGGTGCACGAGTGATTGGTATCGCCGGTGGGCCAGAAAAGTGTCGATGGTTGACCGAGACCGCAGGGTTCGACGCTGCGATCGACTACAAAAACGAATCAGTCGTCGAGGGTATTGCGCGGCTCTGCCCGGAACGAATCAACGTTTTTTTTGACAATGTGGGTGGCGATATTCTTGAAGCAGCTCTGGATCATCTCGCAATGAACGCGCGGGTGATTCTCTGTGGGGGAATTTCAGGGTATAACGAGACAGAGCCCAGACCGGGCCCTAAGAATATTATGAACCTTGTTATCACCCGCTCAAGAATGGAAGGCTTTATAGTCATCGATTATCTGAGTCGTATTGGCGAGTTTTTGAACGACATGCTGCCTTGGTATCGATCTGGGCAAATTGTGCACTTAGAAGATGTTCAGGAAGGGTTCGATAACATTCCCTCTACCTTACAGCGATTATTTTCTGGACAAAATTTAGGCAAACAGTTACTCAAGTTGGCCGAACCTGAGTAATGAAAGCGTGAGCGAGCCGTCGGGTGCGATTTGGGTCGATGCAGATGCCTGTCCTGTGCCAATCAAGGAAATGCTCTTCAAAGCGGCCGCGCGCACCGGGATGCCACTGACTCTGATTGCCAATCATTCGATGCGAGTACCTCCCGGAGACAACATTCGGTTTATATTGGTCCCTAAAGGCTATGATGTCGCAGATAACAGGTTGACCGCAGAGGTCGCTTTGGGCGACCTGGTAGTAACCTCGGACATTCCATTGGCTGCAGAACTGATCGAGAAGGGTGCTGAGGTCGTCAATCCTCGCGGAGATATTTATTCAGTAGAAAACATAAAAGCACGTTTGACGATGCGTGATTTTATGGAAACGATGCGCGCCAGTGGTGTGCAAAGCGGCGGGCCACCGCCGCTATCCGCGAAAGATCGTCAAAAGTTCGCAGGCGTTCTCGATCGATATTGCCAATCGCGGCATTCACAGTAGATGCCAATAGAAACAATGCCAGAACAATTAAAGGGAGTTGGCCGTGAAAATCGAAAAAAATAGCGTGGTCGCGATGGGGTACCGAGTGCTTGATGAGAACGGCGTTACACTGGAACAGATGAAGGATGAGCCGATGGTTTACTTGCATGGTCATCGTAATATTTTGCCGGCGCTCGAGGCAGCAATTGACCAGCATGAGGTTGGCGATCATATTCGTATTGAGCTGCCGCCTGAAAAAGCCTACGGATTGCGTCAAGAGGACCGGACCGATCGTGTGCCGATCAAACATCTTGAAAAACCGCCTCGGCGGATTCAAGTAGGAGATCTAGTCAGGGTCAGGACCCAGCAAGGGCCGCGTGATGCGGTAGTGGTTAAGGTTGGACGATTTAATGTTGATTTAGATAGCAATCATCCCTATGCGGGAAAGTCGCTAACTTTTGAACTGGACATTCAAGCTGTCCGTTCTGCCACCGCAGATGAGATCGCCCACGGGCATAGTCATGGCATTGAGGGAACGTCAGGGCACGAATAGCTGCTTGTTGATGCGTTAGCGGCCTTGCCAGTTGGGCGGCCTTTTTTCTGCGAAAGCCAGCGGTCCCTCTTGCGCATCTAAACTGTTCCGGCGTTTTTCCTCTGCTGGATCAACCCGGATATAAGCCTCGGGTAGCGTCAGATTTAACCCTTTGAGAGCGGAGGCCTTTGTGGCTCTGACAGCGAGGGGCGCGCATTTTAAAATGTCCTCGGCATAGCCCTCAACCGTTGTAAGCAGTTCGGAATGCGGTACGACCTCGTTGATGAGTCCAAGTTCATAGGCGCGCTGCGCTGAAAAATGCCGCCCGGTCAAAAGATAGCCCATGGCGGGTTTTAAACCGATTTGGCGAGGCAGGCGATGTACGCCGCCGCTGCCTGCGATTAAACCGCGTCTCGGCTCCGGTAGTCCGAAACTCGCCTGCTCAGACGCGATGACAATGTCGCATGCCAAGGCAACTTCAAGGCCGCCGCCTAGTGCATAGCCATTGACCATGGCAATGAGCGGCTTGGGGAAATCAAATCGTTCGGTAATGTGCGTAGTAGCGCTTTGATATTTGAGTGCCGCCTGTTGGTTTTCCCTCGATGAAGCTGCCAACGCCGCAGAGGCTTTTAAATCCATCCCTGCACAAAAAGCCCGATCCCCCGCCCCGGTGATGATGCCGAGCCAGATATCGTCATCTGATTCGATTTGATTGAGATGCTCCGAGAGCTGCCACCTCAACTCTGGATTGAGCGCATTCATGGCTTCTGGTCGGTCTAGAGTGATCCAAGCAATATGATTTTGAATCGTAAATTGGGTCGTGTTGGTTCTCATCGGCGATGTCTCATAAATTGCCCTAGCTGACCGCTGATGGGTCTACTGACGGGAGAGCGGGGCGATGATGCTCGAAGGTTTGACGATTTTCAGCCATCTCCATCAGATCCTCAATTGCTTTAAAATGATTCAGTGTATCGAGCTGTTTGGTTGTCACTCGCATCATGTCAAAACTGCCTGAGGCGTTACGTGTAAGTGCTTCGCCGGGAGAAATCCAAAGACTGTCGGTGGTTTCCTTGCCATCGTGAAGGTGCAGTTGGTGTATCGGAGCGTTGGCAATGAAGAAGCGCGTATCAAAGCGTCGGGGACGGCCCTCAGGGGTTACCCATCGGTTAAAAAAATGGAGCTGATCAAGAGCTAGTCGTAGAGATTCACGGCGACAGAGGTCGATCATAGACATCTCCCCTGCATGAATCGCGGAGCGATAGGCACTTGTATTGATGGCATTTGTATCTACAAGTTTGTTGTCACTGCCGTAGGCGAGCAAAATGCCGGCTTCCTCAAATGTCTCTCGGATCGCTGCCACCCAACAGGCCTGCCAATGATCACCGAGCGCAATCCTCTGGGCAGTTTGATTGGGGCTCAACGGACTGAGATACGGCTGCAGGGCTTTATCGCCATCTTGAGGATCGATTTTCCCGCCAGGGAAAACGTACATCCCGCCCGCAAAAACGGCGGCATTGGTTCTTTTGAGCATCAAAATCTCGAACTGAGATGCACCGGGCCGCGCAATAATGACTGTCGCAGCGGGTCGAATTGGTTGCTCAGGCATGGGGGGTGATGATTCCGGTTTCTTTAAGAGCGGCAATTTCCTGATTTGAAAGGCCAAGTTCACTTAAAATGGCTTCAGAATGCTGACCCAACCCGGGGGCGCTCCGAGTAGGGCCGACTTCGATGCCAGAAAAGCGCATCGGAATACCAACCGTCGGGTATTCGCCCTGCTCAGGGTTGTTTATTTTAGGGAAGAGATTAATGGCCTGGGCTTGAGGATCCTGGGGTACCTCATGCAATCCGAGTACGGGGCCCCATATCAGCCCGGCTTCATCAAAAATTAGCCCCCATTCGTCTCGAGTCCGCGTAGAAAGTGCTGCATCGACCCCAGCAGTCAATTCTGGCATGTGATCGTAGCGCCCCTTGGGTGTCGCATACTTTTCGTTGTTCAGCCAGTGATCGAGACCAAGCGCGGTGCAAAAGGCGGTCCACTTGTCCGCGCCAGGCATGTTAAAAACGACCCATTGACCATCACCACAAGGATATCGATTTGCGGTTGGGGTCAGCATATTCTCTCGCGCGCGACGCCGAACCGGCGCAGAATCAACGGCTGTTGTCGCGTAATCACTGGCTTGGGTCCACACTGCAGTCTCATAGAGCGAGGTCTCTATGGCTTGCGAGGCACCTGTGCGCTCGACTTGACGGAGTGCTGCAAGGATCCCGGCAACGAAGGCCAACCCCGTGGTGTGATCACCCTGGGCGGGACGCGCCTGAGGAACCAGCCCATCATCACCCTCTCGCATGGCATCATAGAGGCCTGATCTCCCAAAAAATGCAGTGACGTCGTAACCTGGGCGCCATGCATCGGGACCTTGTGTTCCATAACCCGTCAATGTGGCGTGGACCATCTGATCATTGACGGCAAAGAGAGAAGCGGGATCTAGGCCATAGCGTTGCTGACGCTCGAGCAGCAGATTACACATAAAAATATTGGCTTTGGCGCAAAGGGCGTGTACCAATTCGATACCCTCAGGGCGAGTGAGATCGACGACCAGAGATTCTTTGCCTCGGTTGTCCACGTCGAACTGGAAATCAAAGGTTTTCATCGAGCTGTCAATTTTTGGCGCTCTGCCCATGTCTCGCATCGGGTCACCTGAAGGAGGCTCTATTTTGATCACCCTTGCCCCAAGGTCTGAAAGAATTGCACCGGCACTGGGCGAAGCCATCCAATTATCAATTTCGATTATCAAAATATCGTCGAGTGGGGCGGTCACAATGCTTTCTCCAATGATGAGACAGAGCCCAATGATATTGGAGTCAACAGCAATTAGAAAGCTGGTTCCTCGGTGCCCTGTCGACTGATCGACCAGCCTGTAGATCTGCCTGCGTCGAGGGTGGCCATGTGCCCCGAGGTTGCAGAGAAATCACCTGTCAGGGCCTAGCAAAAGCGCTAAGGTTTTGGATGTAGATGAAAATACAGTTGACGATCGTGTCGAGAAGCGGCCGATAAGGGACCTGGTCGAACATACGGTTCCCAGGTCGATTTTGAAAAGGGTTTGACCTCATCACCCATGACGGTCACTCTTTCGATGATGCGCTCCTCCTCAAAATCGTTAAGCACAAAATGTTGGGTGCATCGGTTATCCCACATGCAAATGGTGCCGGGTTGCCATCGATATCTCACGGTGAATTTTGGGCTCGTGATAAATCGGGTTAAGTGTCGCAGCAGCATATCGCTCTCTGGCGCTGACATCTCGACAATTCGGCGCGTGAAGTGCTCGTTCACGTACAGCGCCGGCTGGCCGGTTTCAGGGTGTACTCTTACCACAGGATGAATCGCAGTCTGTTCGGGATGGTTATGGGGATGCGCATCGTGCAGAGCAGTTAAACCACGACACAAATCCTGCATTGGTTCGGAAAGCTCCGAGTACGCCAGATAAAGATTGCTCCATAACGTGTCACCGCCAACTTCCGGACATTGAATCATGTTGAGTACGGACATGATTGCGGGGCTTTTCTGGAAGGTAATATCGGTATGCCACTCATCGGCGATGCCGCCTTTGCTGGCGGTCAATCTAAAAATTTTTGGATGATCATTGGGAGAATCACTGAGATTTGGGTGGCCTTCGAGAGCGCCGAAATGCTCCCCCAGCCTGACGTGTTCATCCACACTCAAGTGTTGATCGGGGAAAAATAGAACCTGGTGTTCAAGCAATAGAGACCTAATCGTATCGATTGTGCTGTTTTGGTTTGATCTCAAATCAACGCCGGAAATTTCAGCTCCGAGTGCTGCTGATAGACGCTGAACCGACCAACCTTGTGACGAAGCGGTGTGCTGCATAGTAGAATTCCCTGCTCGAAGCTTGAGCATAAACCAAGTGATGATTAAAGAAAATTGGATGCACCTTTGAGAACAAGCGTTGATTTATCAGGACAATTAAAAGTTCTGTCGGTTATTTTCAAAGCGCTACCATCTTAGAATGAAGTCCTGAGCAAGGAGCCCTGATGAGGGAGGTGAATTCAATGCAAGCGCTCGAATTGAGGAAAGGGGTCTGGAGCAAAACCACCTGTGCAGAGTTGCCTCGCCCAGGCCCTGGTGAGTCCCTGGTCAGAGTTGCTTATGCAGGTCTTTGCGGAACCGATCTGGAGCTTTCCTCAGGGTACTATAATTTTAGTGGTATCCCTGGGCATGAATTCGTGGGCACTGTCTGCGACGGTCCAAGAGCAGGTATGCGTGTCGTGGCTGACATCAATATTGGTTGCGGTTCGTGCTGGTTTTGCGATTCAGGGCAGCACCGTCATTGTCAGCTACGGAGTGTGATCGGCATCAAGAATAGATCTGGTGCCTTCGCCGAATATGTGTCGGTACCGGATCAAAATTTGTTGGCAGTTCCTGAGAAACTCTCGGATGAGCTGGCTGTGTATGCCGAGCCCGTTGCTGCTGCGCTCGAAGTGATCGAGCAGGTTCCGGAGCCTCGCCCGGCTGAGGTATTAGTGATCGGTGCGGGTAGGCTGGGCATGATCACAGGACGGGTCCTGGCCTCATGTGGTGTGAGGGTTAAGATGCTGATGCGTAACCCACTGCGAGCACAGCACCTTCAGAATTCTGATATAGAAATCGTCTCGAGCTTCGATAAAGGAGGGCATTCATGGGTTGTGGATTGCTCGGGATCTAAAGCGGGTTTTATGGCAGCGCTTGATGCGACCATGCCTCAAGGTCTTTTGGTGCTTAAGAGCACAGTGGTCAATGCGGGCGATGCTGATCTAAGTCCGATTATGGTTAAAGAGTTGCAAGTCCTCGGTTCACGGTGCGGGCCGATGGCAAAAGCGTTGAGCTGGCTGGAAGCGGGCCACATGCACGCTCCAAAGGCGGCAGTGTTTCCTCTTGGTGAGTTTAATGCTGCGCTACAGGCAGCAACCGATCCAAATTACTTCAAAGTTTTGTTCAGGCCTGCTGCAGTAATCTGAGCCAGCAACCCATGGTCTCGTAGTTCGGTGTTGGTCGCAGCCCGCACCAAGTCCTGCTGTGGTGATTGTAAGGGCACTGGCGCTTGGTAGAGGTGCCGCTGGGTGCTATCGCGAAGGCATTGAATGCGCAGTGCTAATGGAATAGCTATGGTTAGCATTTCCTCCGAGGCTCGATCACGGCTGTTATGGCGCAACCGTTAAGACTTGGATGGGCGCTCCGCCTCCTGGTGCGTCGAGCAGAACAATTTTAAAGAGTGAGTACGGCACTGCATCGATCGTCAGAGGACCGCCGATGACCGTCTCTGACGAGGACTCGGTTACGGAGATCGTGAAGGTATCGGGCAAAAGTCCAAATTGGCCAGTTAGCAACGGGACGATATTATTGCCTGTTGGATCACTGTCGCTGATCGTGGTCGACGAGGGCAAAACATAGACGTCTAGAAGCGGTGTGGAGGGGGCGGCATGAAGAATCGCTAAGGACGATAAGGTTTTAACGGGTCGCTTCTCCTCATTGGCAATAGCAGCGTCCAAATCTGCGCCCAGACCTGTGATGGCCAGCATATGATATCGATTGTCTGCCAAGTTCAGCGCCTCAGAATAAATGGGCGTTTCGAGATTGTCGGCATCAGTCGCTGTAAAGATGACGTTGCCTGTGGCACTGGATCGATACTCCGAAATATCGCCAAACAGGAGATCTTCTGCAATCAGAATCTGAGGCGTGATTTCGAGCGTGACGGTAGTTGGGTCAGTAGGGGCGGAGATGAGAAAGAACGTGACGTCTTCAACGAGCTCGGTTACCGCGTTAGAAGAAGCCTCCTCTGACGCACCATTGACCGTAAATTGGGCGCTGAGCGCCTCAGTCACGATTTCGAGTTGAGTCGAACTGATTTGAGAAAGCCCAGCAGCATCCGCATTGTTTCCGTCATCATCACTGACTGAGATTTCAGTCTGGTTACTTTGCTTGAAATCTAAGGTCGAAAGCAGAAGCCGAAAAAGACCTTCACTGTCTTCAATCAGTACTGCGGCAATATCCGCCTCTGATCCTGAAATTGCTGACACAATGCCTTCAGCCGTTGCATTGGCGCTATCGATCGTAAGCTCAACACTGTTAGTACCATTTGTGATCGTCAGCGTTCCGGTACCAACTTCGGCAGTCCCTGACTCAAAAGCGGCGAGAGTCTGGTAGGTCTCTGAAACTGCAAGACGCTCAACAGTGACCTCGAAAGTGCCGGTTTTGGCCGTAGGTTCTGCTAGGAGACTGACAATTGGCGGGTTCGATGAAGTCACAGACCGTTGGTAGACGTCGATGCTGGTGCGGTCCGGAATCGCATTGAGCACTCGGACGCTGGCGTTGAAGGTTGTATCCGGAAATGCTGTGGTGCCTGCGTTCACGTTATAAATGCCGGTCACGGGACTCTCGCTGGGACCAAAAGAATCGATCAGCGCAATGGTCGGACTGACCCCTTCGGTGATAATAAATTCTCGCGACGTGTAGACTCGATTGCCGTCTTCGTCCTCGGCGGAGAGGATTGATTTTTCGGACGGTGTGATCACAATCGCCGTGCTGGCTGAGCCGGGTTGCACAGTCTCTAGGATTTTCCGTGCTTCATTGTTGGCGATATCTTCTAGGAAGAAAGTGATCGCTTGGTCGTAGGCAGATGCAGCGTGAACCAATGTGAGGGTTGTTTCTATGACCGCCGGATCAGGCGGAGGCGCTAGAACTTCGACCAGCTGCAGGTTGTCCATGGTTCCAGTAAGGAACAATGTTTTTAGGCCGTTCAGCGGAACTGTAACGAGGAAGTCGGCGATGTTTTCTAGTCGATTGTCTTTGATGTAACTGACTGTGGTCGTACGAGCGAGATCCGGAATAATGGAAGTGATGTCACTGGCCTCGCCAAAGGCAGCATTACCAATGGTTTGTGTGCCGAATTCAGTGTAGAGCGGCGGCGAATCAGAAACAGCGTTAATGACTTTGATCGAGGCGGAGGGGCTAGGTGCGAACTTATCAAAGCCGGGGTCGTCGCCGCAACCCGAGATGAGCGCTACCGTTACGACCAGAAAGGCGGAAACAAAAATGCGATTCATAGAGCGGGGTTAATCCGGAGTTGGCGCTACATTATAAGAAAAGTCATGATGATGCCAGATTTTTTCAATGGAAGCGCCCTGCGTGACGGGCTAGCTCAAGTCCTTGAAAGCGATGATTCCGGCGGTCACCGCGACATTCAATGACTCAACATCATTGCGCATAGGGATGTGAATGACCTGATCGCAAGCGTTGAGCGCTTCGTCTGACAAACCTGCGCTCTCATTACCAAGAAGAAACACGGTTTTGGACCGTTTCTGCACTTCGCTTACGGTTTGAGTCGCTGATCCGTCGAGCCCGATAATTTGAAATTTGGCCTTTCTCAAGACCTCCAAAGCGTGCTTTGTCGTCGAGGATTTTAGAATCTGAGTTTTGAGCAAGCAACCCGCACTGGCTTTATAGACCAAAGGGTCGAGCTTCGCGCAACCCTGAGTGGGTAGAATGATGCCCGTCATCGGTGATGCTGCAACACTCCTGATGATCATGCCCAGATTTTGAGGATTGGTAATCCCTTCCAACAGAAAAAATTCCTCGTTGTGGTGATGGGCCTCTAACACGTAGTCGTCGAGGAGCGTGTGCTTGGGCGCAACAATATCAATGGCGACCCCTTGGTCTTGACGGCTGTTTTTTGAAATTCGAGAAAGTGCCTGCTTGCTGTGTAGCAATACAGGAATACTACGAGACTTGCACAGAGCCTGAATTTGGAGGATTGAATCCCCAGGCCGGTTCGATTGAGCGAGATGAACGCGGTGAATGTTCAGTTGATTATCGCTGAGAATCTCGATCACAGTGTTTCTGCCATACAGCGTGATTCGGCGTTCGTTCGGTGAAGGTTTGGGTGAATCATTCATAGATCAAATCTGTTGTGGTCGTCATTTGGTGAAGACTGGATCACGGGAATTTTTTCCGCAGTGTCCAATGGCTGCTCTCGACACGACCCGATCAGCTCGCCTCAGCTAACATCACCTGTAACAGGGCCCCTTAGAATCGGAAGCGGCGGTCGCCCTCAGTTCGCTGATTACTGCCCTCGGAATGCTCAGTTGAAGCCTAGTAAAACAGAGCACGTTTTACGTTCATTCGATTGAATGTGCCCCCGGGCGCGCAGAGTTTTCGACCACAGGGCGTTCCTGAGATGTCCGAGCCTGATTAGGCGGGCTGTCGAGCTCGTCTCAGAGGAGCTCGCTCAACGCCGCACCAACACTTTCGGGCGATTCTTGAGGATCAAAGCGCTTAACAACGGCTCCTTGCGCGTTGACAAGATACTTTGTGAAATTCCAACCGATATCACCAGGGATCGCTTGTTTCAGCCAACGATAAATCGGTGCTGAGTCATCCCCGTTGACATCAATTTTTGCGAACATGGGAAAGTTCACGTCAAAACGATCTTTGGCAAAAGCCTGGATCTCGGCGTTGCTGCCTGGTTCTTGACCACCAAATTGATTGCAAGGAAATCCAAGTACAGTAAGGTTGGGGTGTTCAGAATGTAGGGTACGCAGACCTGCGTACTGAGAAGTAAGGCCTCACTGGCTCGCGAGATTGACGATTAAGAGTGCTTGGTCACGATACTCTGAGAGAGTAATGGTTTCGCCAGTAATCGTCTCCGCCTCGATGTCATATAAATCGCTCATGTCTGACTCCTTGTCTTCAACCCTATTCTAGGTGTTCCGCTTTAGTTTTCAAAGTGTTCAAGAGAAGATACCGTGCCAGTACCACCGATGTGTCAGTGACCGATAAAACAACCAATAAAGTGTTTTTCGAGCATAACGATAAATATAATAATCACGGTTTTGCCCATCGCCGTCCCACCACGCTGCGTTAATACGCTCCGGGCCTTCGAGCCACTCAAAGTCTGGATGCTGAAGCGGATTTAAATCTTTGTGCAGTCGCATAGGTTGCTCAAGAATAAAGTTAGGGCGTATAGGGTAAGTGGAATTCAGGAGGTTAATTTTTTGCCGCTCGTGGTGGGCGCTGGGTTTGATTTTTTGCCAACTTTTTTCGGGTCGATGATCGTCACCGAGGCCAACCCCAAAGCAATTTTCAAGGGTGAGTTGGTTTTGAAGCAGACTGAGTAAGTCATTGGCTTTCTTAATGTGTTCTGCGTCATAAGTCGATGCGTGTAAATTTCCTTGACCTGTTGCTGCTTGAGGAATCATCAATGGACCGAGTGAAAAAAGGGCAGGTGGTGTTGGCGTTGATGCTTGGAAGCTTGACGCGCTAAAAATGAGTTGATCGACTTCTTTAACCGTTTTTACTTGGTCTAATTTGAGTGCGATCAATTTTAAAAATAATGGAATATCGTTATCGGCGCGTGCCAATTTGATCACGAGGTTAGATTTCTCCTTGCCACGATATTTGAGCGTGATTTCGAATACCTGGGTTTGCAGCTGGCGTGCAGTTAGAAAAGCGCCAAAAGCATTGGCCAGTCGTTTGATCGGGAAAATTAAGGATTGTAGGTTGTCGACACTGTCGAGAAAAAATACATCAGAGTAAAAGACTGCTGGCGGCTCGACAAAACGTTGTGGGTCAGCTTCAAGACCTAAGAGGCGGTCCAAATGGCGCATGAATGGTTTACCAAACCGTTTTTGTAAGCCTTCTCGAGGCAATTTAAGTAGTTGGCTTAGCTTTGTGACGCCCATTTTTTCAAGTTGGGTCACGCTTTTTTCAAGCATGTGAAGATGATGCAGTAAGGTGTTGTCAAGAGCGGCCTTTGGGTGTCGCAGATGACTGTCTGGATATCTCTGTTCGGCACAAACCCTAGCAGCTAAGGGTGTTTGGCCTAACCCGAGGATTGGCGTATAGCCTAGCTGGGTGATGGTGTGTTTGATGCGCAGCTTCATAGTTTCAAGGCCTGAAAATAATTTCACACTGCCAGAGATTTCTAGAATCAAATGCTGAGGTCCATGGAAAGCGATGTTAGGTGTGAATTCATAAAGCCATTGCACAATTTGCTGCAGTGCTTGTTGCTCTTTCTGGATATCTTTTTCGATACAGACCAGTGTTTCGCATAGTGCGTAGGCATGACTGATCATTGTTCCCGGGGTGATTCCTGTTTCGATGGCTGCTGTTGAAAGCTGCTCGATACGCTGCTGGCAGACAATTGCGATGGCTTTTGAGTCATCGGTTGTTTCTGCACTGAGTCCTGGTCGATGGAAAACCTCGAGCGCAAGTGCTGGGAAGTAGAGGCTCATCCATATTTTTTTACGTGCCGGTGATGTTGACATGATGGCTAAAGCCCGCGACTTAGTTCAACGGGTGGTTCTGGTGTGTTCGATGATCGAGATGCAGGCAATGGATGAATCACCGTTGCTGTGGCTTTCGGTGTTAAAGCGTCTTGTAGTCGGCTGTTTCCGTCGAATTGATGCTGAACATAAATCAACTCGGCACTAAGCGGTATTTCTAATTCAATGGGGGCGCTTGCCCAGCCCCCGGCTCGCTTGAGTACCTCAATGCGAAGTGAGTGTTGCAAAGACTTGTTATTGACTGTGGATGTTCCCGGTTCTAAGAGGATTCGTAGTGGCGCAGGTGATGGCGTATTTTGGCTGTCTGCTGACCGGAACAATACATGCCAAGTTTGAGTTTGCTTGCTGGCAATTTGCAGGCGTCTGATGGACTGAGGTCTGATGCTTTTTTGGGGCCACATCAGGACGGCAGAACAGGCTTCTGACAGCAGGCATTGCTCGGCAGCCCACAAAGCCTCTGTGGCTGTCTTCGGTTGGATAACAAGAATGTCTTCGATCTGAAGTCCTGCAGATTTGAGGCTGGGTGCGTAGGGCAGATAAGGGGGCGAAATAAAAGCCAGCCAGCCAGGTTGGCGCTGACTTAAAGTTGCAAGGGCAGGGGTCAGTAGTTGTAGTTCTCCCAACCCGTTATGAGATAGCAGTAATTCGGTGATGCCGTTTATTGGCCAGCCGCCGTTGGGCAAAACCTGGTCCAGTCTAGGGTGCTCACTCGATACGGTGCTTTGCTGAGCTGGTTGTACAGGGTGCTGATTAGCACGCCATAAGCTGGTTGTAGTCAGTAGTGTTGTCAGTGCACCGAGTTTTGAGGGTGTACTTTTATGCTGATGCTGATGCTGGATGCCATTTTGCGAGGTTTGCGGCTTTAAAAAAGTATTGCTGCTAGATTCTTGGCTCATTGTTATCGATCTTAGTTATCGCCATGTTGAGGGTTGGTGGATGTGTGGATGACAAAATTAAATACTGTATAAATATACAGTATTTGTCAAGAAAACTTTATACGCTTTTACAGATGTGACCCTTGCTCGTGCTCAAAAGTGATTCGTGTGGGCAACAGAATTCTATTTTTACCAATAGAATTGATCACTACCGGCGCCTCGTCTTTTAAAGAATGCTTGTTAGGCGGTTGGGTTGTGATCGCTTCGGTGCAGATGAATGTGCGGCTTTGAGGGTCTGGATTGAGTCAATAGCAGTGGAGTCTTTGACCCGAGTTTTGAAAGAGCGTACTGACCCCGAGTAAGAAGCAATGATAATCGTGCCTTAACGCGCGCTTTCGTAAACCCAGGCAGGCTCATAGTGCTTCATATCTGGGTGTGAACTGTCGCCAGCTTTCCGTGACAATAGGCTTTCAATGGTAAAGCGCTTTTAATGAATAACTCAGCGGAATGAAATAAAGAGATAAAAGTGTATCGGCAATGCGCCGTCATCAACTGAGTGCAAATCAAGTCGCATAACTTTTGGCGACGGTTGCTCCAATCATTTAACCGAGATGACCCCATTTAAGCCATCCACATCTAGACCTTCGTAGGTGAACGGCCCAGAGGCGCCAGTGATGTTCACTTGTAGGTGATAGTGGCCCTGGGTGAAAAAATCAGCGAGAGGCAATGTCGTGTTGCCGCTCAAGCCGAGCAGGGGCAGTAGGGATAATTGTAAACGCGGCTGGGCAGAGCTCGAGCCGATTGATGCCGAAGATATGACCTGGAACATTTCTGAAGTGGTTGTCAGATTGTCGATACGGCATCCGCCGGTAGCAGCACAATCACTGTCATCGTCTAGCGTCAGGATGGTTGCGTTTGCCTCGGTGGTGATCAAGCCTTGGCCATTGCTGACGCCAAAGCGACTGCTAAATTCAATGCTTAACTGACGTTCCGATTGAGTGCGGATCGCATCTTCCCCATCGGTAAATGTGATCGCTACATCGAGTATTTCTTCTGATGTTGGTATTTGATTTAAACGTAACTCGAGTGCAGGACTGCGCGTTGAAACCGTCGACTTAAACAGTTCTGTGTTCAAAACTGCTGCATTGAGGCTTTTAGTTGGGGGTTGTTCAAAGATTAACTGCCGCGCCTCTAACGCGGTGAACAGTCCATGAGCCTGATCGGCATCTGCTCCAAGGTTGATGAGCTTTGCTAAATATCCTATCTGGAGGTCGTCAGAGGTTTCGTCGGTTGTTGTTAAATTAAAGCCTGTTTCCTCCGGTTGAATCACTTCATCGATCGTTAGGTTTGCATGTATGCCATTGAAAGACTTGCCTTGGAAGCTCAACAGAGGGTCTTGATTGCTGCCGGTTTTTTCCAAGCCGATGACTAAAAAATAATCTTTAACGGAGTCAAAGTAGGTGGGAATAATATCCCTGAATAAAAAAGAGTTCAGTAACCGCTCATCAAATAACTCTAATGCTTTGATTTCAATCGCAAGCGGGTAACCCGGGTATTCAGGCGTTAACCTCGCCGTGAAAATATTGGGTTTGGCATCAAATACTTCTGCCTCGACAATGTTACCCTCGCCGTCCCATCCCGTTAGGGGCTGATCTTGAGTGGGGACGTCAATGGCAATCTCGGATCCATTGGAGGACCAGCTTAACGTTGTGCGAGTATAAATTTCTCGCTCTCCAGCGGTTCTATCGGCATTGTTGCCGTCGATGAGCCGGAAAATAATCGCCAAATCTCCACCCTGACCTTCCGGTGGAATGCGATCTAACAGCATCATGATTTTTAGAGAAATATCCAAGGTTGAATCGGCATCGAGTAGCGCCTTGACATTGCTACGATCAATTTTTTGTGAATCGAGGGCGAGCATTAAAATGCCGTCGCTCACCATCGGGGTTAAACCATAAAAGACGGGTTTTTGTCGGCTATCAATATGATCGGTCAGTGCAATGATATGTGCATTGAGATCGGATTCAATTTCAGGCAGAAGTCCTATATCGCTTGAGTCAGCGCCAGACCCACTTCCTGATCCATTCCCCGAAGCATTCCCCGAATCACCTCCCGTACCAGAGCCACTCCCAGTCCCATTTTCAGAGCCGTTCCCAGCGTCAGAACCGTTGTACGCGTTCGCGCTACCAGGCTGTTCGAGCGAATCAATATAAAGGGTAATATCAGTTGCGAGATTCCTTTGACCGTTGCTCTCGACGGCGCCATTGGTCAACGCGTTGCCAGTAAATCCAAACTGAGACCTGATGATCAGCAGACCATCGGTTAAGGCTGTCGTTTGTCCGTCGAGATCAATGTCCAGCGTGGATTCATGCGACTTTAAATAGGCCTCGATGACTGAGGCATCTGTTCGACTCGCATCCGCCGACAGTGCGCCTTGAGTCAGCGCGGTGCCGTTAAACCCGAAGAGGTGCCGGATAATCAACAGTCCGTCAGTCAACGGTTCGATGCGGCCATTGGCATCGATGTCCAGGAGCCGCTCGCTCGCCGATGCATTTTGTAGGCAGACCATCAAGATCAGACCCGCATAACTGACGGCACCGAAAAACGAAGTCTTAGTCATAATCCATTCCAGGAAAGGTCTTTCTGGCGTCCCATTGACACCAGGTTAAGACGTATAAGCTATCTTTTTGTGAATATTCTAAAGAGAAGCGGCGGTTAATCCAATTGCCAGTCACTTCAGCTCTGGAATATGTGGCACTATCGGTTGAGAGTCGTGCGATGGGTGGCTTTGCATTTTGTGCAGTTGATTCAGGTGCCATCGATGTCAGGGAGGTGCGTGAGCGCGCCAGTGACAGGCTTTCTTGCGCTGCTTTACTGGTTTTGGGATTACGGCTTTTGTGACTCGCAATGGCGTAATGGCCGAACAATAATCAAAACTTTGAATCGGGCGTGAAGCGTGGGCGAACAAGATTTTGAGCTTGCGAATGTCCCGCGGACTGAAAGGCGTTGTTCAAAGGTCCCGCAATACATAAAATGTTAAGAGATTTCTGCAGACATAGCGATCACGCATGACCGATAGCTTGGGTAGGTTTACAGGGGCCATTGCCAAAAGCTGGGATGGACCGGCCATGCGGGCGCAACTTCAGAGTATCAGTGATTGGGTGAATCAAGCGGACATCCAGGTCCTCTCAGAGGGTGAAGACCGTGTTGTTTGCGCTCAAATAGAAGTCGACGGGCAGCGCCAAAAAGTGGCAGTTAAAGTTTTTGCGCGCCAGAACCGGGTCAAGGATTGGTCGGATTGTCGCCGGGGCTCTAAGGCTCAACGCTCGTTTGATGCAGCAGAGTTTCTTGTTGGTCAAAATCTTCAAACCCCAGAGCCGATTGCCTGGCTCGACCGTTGGGGTCATGGCCGGTTGCTTGAAAGTTTTTACGTCAGCCGATTTGTCGATGCGCTTAGTTTTCGAGATGCGCTTGCCTTGATTTATCGAGAGGAGCGCGATAACGCGCCACTCATCTCGATACTGCATCAGGTTGCACCGGCGGTGCGGAGATTGCACGACGCTGGTTTTTTTCACGGTGACCTAGGCAACCAGAACATCCTCATACCCAGGGCCAGCGACGGTCAATGGTTAGAGCCAGTCTTTATCGACCTCAACCGCAGCCAGAGATCACTTGAACCGCTTGGTGATCGCTTGAAGGCAGCTGACTTAGCGCGAATCGCTCTGCCAGGTGCCTATCTCGATATTTTTAAAATGATCTACAGTGGCCACCAAGTTTTCCCAGCTCCGTTGGCCGCGTTAGAAGGCAAAGCGCGCCAGCGTTTCTGGCGTCACAGGCGAAATAGTCAGTGGCGGCACCCGATCCGTACCCTAAAAAAATGGCTTCGGCAGGTGCCTAAATCTCCCTATCCATCGGATAAAGATTTGTGGCTTTGGGACGAAAAATCTGCCCAACCAATGATTGTATTGGGTCCGGCTGAGAAACGTCGGCAGCGCGATGCGCGCGATATCGCCGCAATGTTGCTGAGAGGTCTATGCGCTGCGCCAGGCTTGTTCCTCCGTTATCAGAAATTAAAAGCACTGAGCTTTGCCCAACCAGTGGATTTCAAGCATCGGATTGGCGTTGCTTTGCACCCTCATGCCGATTACATAGAGCCCGAGCTTAGGTTGCTCGATACGCTTGGAAACCCGCCGGCGCTGGTTCGGTTTTGTCATCATGAAACCCCCGAGCAATGGGCGATGGCTGTTGAACTGGTCACTCGGCTCAATTCGAGATCAATTCCAGTGATGGCCGCTGTGCTTCAAGATCGAGAAGCAGTGCTCAATCCCGCTGCTTGGCAAAAGTTTCTTTTTACTGTTATTCCCCAGATAGCGGACTCGGTCGATCGCGTTGAGATCACCCATGCTGCCAATCGCTCGAAATGGGGAATTTGGAAGTCGCGCAGTTTCGCTCAATTGATGGAACCTGTGCGAGCGCTCCAACAACAGTACCCTAACCTTGATATTGTTGGTCCAGCTTGTATCGATTTTGAGTATTTGCCGGTGCTTGCATCGCTTGCGGCGCTTCCCAAAGGTCTCACCCTTAGCGGACTCTCTCACTTACTTTATGTGGATCGGCGTGGTGCTCCGGAAAATAAACAAGGTGCATTCTCGACATTGGAGAAGTCAGTGTTGCTCAAGGCCATTGCAGATGGCTCAAGCGCCGTCGAAAGTCGGGTTATTGTCTCAGAAGTGAACTGGCCACTAAAAGATGCTGGGATTTGGTCGCCCATTATGTGTCCGTATGAGACTCCGGCTTGGAGAATCGATAAGTTGGGAGTGACCGAAACCGAATATGCGAATTTTATGTTGCGATATTTGGCCCTGACGCTGTGCAGTGGTCACGTTGACATGGTGTATTGGTGGCGATTATCGGCTCATGGATATGGGTTGGTGGACGATTTAGATAACTTCGCACCAAGGCCTGCCTTTAATGCGTTGGAATTTTTCTTAAAGCTTGTTGGAGAATCACGTTTTGAGCGGCGTCATCAAACTGACCTCGATACTTATGTTTTGGAATTTTCAAAGGCTGGTGAGTGTTATCTGATGGCTTGGTGCGTCTCGGGAGAGGTGCCATTACAATTTGACGGTCTGTCGAGCGGCTGGGTCATTGAGCAGGCGTGGCGGTCAGACGGGGCATCGTTTAGTGCGCGTACTGTGAGCGAGTCGCCTACCTACTACCGCGTAGCTCGCGTCAGCTAAACCCTTGGGCTTGATTGCGTTTGCGATAAATCCAAAGCGCAGTAAGTCCCCATGCAAGACGGGCTAAAGACATCTTGGCCAGTGCATTTTTTGGATCGAATGATCCCCTGTAAAGATTGTGGTCAGATTCGAGACAAGGAGCTTTAAGTTATGAATGTTGATCAATCCAGCGCCTGCAGACTAACTCCGAGTCTCGAATGAAATCAAAACTGCAATATCTTCTAAGTGTCTATGCGTTGATCAGCGCGGTGACCTTGATCAGCATCTTGGTGTTTTTTTTGAGTCGGGGGATTCTGGCGATCGTTTCTGGCTCGGACGCTTTTGTCGGCGCAGAGAGTATCGGCCGATCGATGCTAACGGCCTTAAGGTTTGATGTTGCCGTGGTGCTCAGGGCCTATTTTCTTGGATTGTTACTGGCGATTTTCGTCATGGTTCTGCCCGGCAGAATCGGTCGAATGCACCGATTTGTCTGGTATTTCAATGTCGTGCTGGGCGTCATGATCCTGCTGCTTGCGCTCGGTTTATCGTTTAGCAATATCTCCTACGTACAGTTTTTTGGTCGACCCTTCGATAGCTTTGTTTTTCACGGTTTGGCCTATGGATCCAATCAGATCCTTGAAAGCATCGTGGTTTTGAGGGATTTCTTCCCAGCATTAATTGCCATTTTGGTATTGGGCGTGGCAGTAGGGTTTGCTGTCGTGCGTATCGCTCGCCGGATTGAGCGGTTGCAGCTGAGAATCAACCCTGGCCGAGTTACGTTTGCGTCGCTTTGTTTGCTGATGCTGGTGCTCTATGTCGCTTTAGCACGAGGCGCTTTAACGACCTTTCCGCTTTCTCAGAAACATCTGTGGGTCTCAACCAACGTCGCATTAAATAACTTGATTCCAAATGCGCCGATCGCGCTCTATTACGGTTATCAGGCTTACCGTTCCTCGAGCATCCTAGCGCCGGCTAACGATACGACCGGTCGAGCCCTGTTTGAAAGTTTCTACGGTCGAGCACCTACTGCGGGGAGCCTGTTCGAGCAGTTTTTTACCGAAACCCCTCGCTCAGACAAGCTCGCAAAAGCGCCGCCGCACGTTGTGCTCAATCTTGTCGAGAGTATGGGTCAGGGACTGTTGGGCAGTGGATTAGGGGGAGACTTGGACATGGCTGGTGCCTTGGCATCGCATCTTTCGGAAGACCTTTACTTTAAAAACTTTTTACCCGCGCATAACGATACCCAGTTATCGACATTGGGCCTACTGCTCAATACCGAATATCAAGCGATCAGTTACTCCCGCCACCAGTACGCCCCTCTCAGGACCTCTGCGCCAGAGGTTTTCAAAAAGGCAGGATACGAAACTGTTTTTGTTTACACAGGATTTGAGGGCATTAAGAATCGTGGAAATTACTACAGGCGTCAGGGATTTGATCAATTTATCGGTGCGAATCAGCTCAAGATGGACTATCCCGAGATGGCGCTTACGGTTTGGGGTGGGGAAGATCGGTTTGTTTTTCGGAAAGTTCTGGACCTTTTAAAAAACCGGGGGAGTGATGATCGGCCCCTAATGATCGTTGTGCTAACAGTCACGAATCATCCACCCTACGCCTTGCCGAAACACAGTGCTGGGCTGCCTTTGTTTCCGCTCGAGAACCTCAAAGCCAAACTGGGCAATCTGCCCGAGGCCTCGCTCGATACCTTTTATTACACCAATAATGAACTGGGTCATTTTTTGGATGGCATCAAGGCGGAGGATCTAGAGGCTAACACCATCGTCGCGATTACTGGAGACCATTCGATGCGTGGTCTTCGCTTCTCTTCGGCCCAAATGCTCTCGCAAATTACGGTGCCTTTTTATCTCTATGTGCCACGAGCTTACTGGCCCGTTGGCGCCGCGCCGAACGTCAATCAATGGGGGTCTCATAAAGATATCATGCCAACGCTCTATCATCTGGCGTTGTCCGAAGCGCGTTATCCTAACTTAGGTCGAAATTTACTCGGTGCCGGCGAGAGTGAAAGTCACAATTTTGCTTACCATAGTAATTATCTCATCTTGGATGATGAAGTTTATGACTTATCAAGAAAGGACGCACAGCTGGCGGCTTGGCGACTAGCAGGGGGCGAGTTGCAGCGGAGCAATAACCCACAATCAAATGCCCGTTTTCAAAGTGTAAAATACTACCCACAACTCCTCGATTGGCTAACCCGGTATCAATTGGCCGATATGGATTCGGGTTCAGATCGGTGATTCCTCCAAGCATCCGAGCCGATTTACGCTTGCCAAGGATGAAGAAGGTCAACCGCTACCTATTTATCCAAAACTTTGTTGGGATGGGCGCTTGTCTGATGGGTTAGCCCCCGGGGGTTGCGCCGGTCTTTGGGTGAAACGGGAGAGCTTTGTTTGAGGCTAAACGCTTAAAAAAGCGGTTTTGGCCAATTCGTTGACCTGGTTGCCGTCACTATCGAGATAGTGCTTAAGTCGCTGCTTCATCGAAGGTGCCCAAAAGCGTGCAACGTGGTCTGCAATCTTCTCGACAGCCACTTCAGGGTCGGCACCGATGGCGCAATGTTCTGCAATTTGGTTCGCCATCTTGATGAGATGCTTGAGTTCGGTGTCTACCATAAGAACCTCTTAGCTGTGCGGGGTTTGGCGCGGTGTTTCATCCCCAGCAATATCTTGGGAAGAGCTTTCTGAAACCACTCGAAAGGGATGGGTGTAGACAACATGACGTGCAGGTCTTGAAAAACCGATCAGAGTGATGCCAGCTTGTGCCGCAAGGTCTACCGCCAGAGAGCTGGGCCCAGAAATCGTGACAATCACGGCAATGTCTGCCATCGCGGCTTTTTGCACAATTTCAAAACTGGCACGGCTCGACATCAGCAAAAACCCTGGTTCTTGCAGGGCACTCACCTTTATCGCGCGTTTCCCAATCAGTTTGTCTAGTGCGTTGTGTCTACCGACATCCTCGCAAATGTCGATGATTTGACCCTCAAGACTGCACCATGCGGCGCCATGAACCGCGCCGGTACCTTGCTGGAGCGGTTGATGATCCGTCAGTTGATGCGTCGCCAAATGGATCACATCGTGTGAAATCCTCAAACCTTGCGGAGACGATACACTGAGTGTTTGGTGAATTTGCTCAAGAGACTCTGTGCCGCAAAGACCGCACCCGGATTGGCCTGCTAGCGTGCGCCTTCGTTTTTTCAGCTGATCAAATTGTCGGCTGCCCAAGGAGATCATCACCTCAATGCCTAATTTGACGGTACGAATTTCTACGCTGTAGATCTGATCAGGGTGATCGATAATCCCCTCGCTGAGGGAAAATCCGAAGGCAAAGGCCTCAAGGTCTATTGGACTCGCCATCATGACCGCATGAGATATGCCGTTGTAAATAAGTGCGACGGGTGTTTCTTCAGCGATCAGATCTGATTCTGTGATTCGACCTTGGCCGTTCCATTCGGAGATCTCTCGCTGGGATGATCCTTTCGGGACTTCAGCGATCATGGTTTTGAACCCGCGCAGCGTCGAGAAGGTTGATTTGCTGCTCTGAAAACGATCGATGATCCTGTTGCCATTTGGACGTTGCGACAACTTTTGTGACGCCAACGGCGGTTACCTTGTATTCAGGACAATTCGTTGCCCAGTCTGAATTGTCAGTGGTCACCACGTTGGCACCGCTCTCAGGATGATGAAAGGTTGTGTAAAGCACGCCTGGTGCGACCCGCTGGGTAAGGGTCGCGGTCAGCGTGGTCTCTCCAGCACGACTCGTAACAAGCACCGAGTCGCCGGTCTCGATGCCGTAGTGTTCGGCATCATAAGGATGAATTTCAAGGAGGTCTTGCGTGTGCCAATCGATGTTGGCCGTTCTTCGCGTCTGAGCTCCGACATTATATTGCGTTAAGATGCGGCCGGTGGTTAGCAAGAAAGGATACCGACGGTTGACTTTCTCTGGGGTAGGCACAAATTCGGTAGGAGTAAATTGGCCTTTGCCGCGTGTGAAGGTTTCGACGTGCATCAAAGGCGTGCCATTCGGCGCTTCGTCGTTACAAGGCCATTGTAAGGAGCCTTGCTGATCGAGTCGTGCGTAACTCACGCCTTGGAATGTAGGCGTAAGCTCTGCAATTTCGGCCATAATTTCGCTGGGATGCTGATACGTCATCGGATACCCGAGCGCGTTTGAGAGCGCGGCAGTGACTTCCCAGTCGGCCTTTCCGCTCAAAGGTGACATGACTTTTCTTACTGGCGATATTCGCCGTTCAGCATTGGTGAAGGTGCCATCCTTCTCTAAAAAAGAAGCCCCGGGGAGAAAGACATGCGCAAACTTTGCTGTCTCGTTCAGAAAGATATCTTGTACGATCAGGCAGTCAAGGTTCCGTAACGCGGCCTCGACATGGTGTGTATTAGGGTCTGATTGCGCAATGTCCTCACCTTGGCAATAGAGTCCTTTGTAAGTACCTGAAATCGCGGCATCCAACATGTTTGGTATTCTTAGGCCTGGCTCTGCTCCGATGTTTACGCCCCAATGCGCCTCGAATTGGGCGCGAACTGTCGCGTCTGACACATGTCGATAGCCGGGCAACTCGTGTGGAAATGAGCCCATATCACAGGCGCCTTGAACATTGTTTTGGCCACGAAGCGGGTTAACCCCCACACCTAATCGCCCAATGTTTCCGGTCAGCATGGCAAGATTGGCAATCCCCATTACCATGGTCGAGCCTTGACTGTGTTCAGTGACGCCGAGTCCGTAGTAGATTGCGGCATTTTTGGCGTTCGCAAATAGCCGCGCCGCGGCGCGGAGTTCCTCGGCGGGTATGCCAGTCGCATCAGCGAGTTGCTCGGGAGAGTTACGAGGTGCTTCGATGAAGGCTTGCCATTGATTAAAGGCATCGGTGTCGCATCGGCTTTCGATGAAGGCCTGATCGTGTAAATTTTCGGTCACGATGACATGCGCGATGGCATTGATCATCGCAACGTTTGTGCCGGGTCGGAGCTGGAGGTGATGAGCGGCGCGAACATGAGGGCTCTCGACCAAATCAATTTTTCTGGGATCTGCGACAATCAAGTGCGCACCAGCGCGCAACCGTTTTTTGAGTCTGGATGCAAAGACAGGGTGCGCGTCCGTTGGGTTGGCCCCGATCACCATGATGACATCAGCATGCGCAACCGATTCAAAAGTCTGGGTCCCAGCCGATTCACCCAGTGTGGTTTTGAGTCCATAGCCAGTCGGCGAATGGCATACCCTCGCGCAGGTATCAACATTGTTGTTGCCGAAGGCGGCCCTAACAAGTTTTTGCACGAGATAGGTCTCTTCATTGGTGCAGCGTGAAGAGGTAATGCCCCCGACGCTATCCCGACCGTGTTGGGATTGAATGGCTCGGATACGCTCGGCGGTAAATGTAAGCGCTCGTTCCCAAGAAACGGTCTGCCAGGGAGCATCGATTGACTCTCGGATCATAGGTGAGGTGACTCGCTCGCTATGGGTTGCATAGCCAAAAGCAAACCGGCCCTTGACGCAGGAGTGGCCTTGATTTGCTGCTCCGTTTTTATAGGGCAGCATCCGGACGACCTGATCTCCTTGAACTTCTGCTTTGAATGCACAGCCCACGCCGCAGTAGGCGCAAGTCGTCACTACTGAATGTTCGGCTTGGCCTTGTTCGATCACACTTTTTTCCATGAGTGTCGAGGTGGGACAAGCCTGAACGCAGGCGCCACAGGATACACAATCACTGTTCATGAAAGCTTCAGCTTGGCCCGCAACAACCTTCGATTCAAAACCACGGCCGTCGATGGTCAAAGCAAATGTCCCTTGCACCTCCTCGCAAGCTCGAACACAGCGCGAGCAGACAATGCATTTGCTGGGATCGAAGGCGAAGTAGGGGTTGCTTTCATCTTTTTCCGCGTGAAGATGATTATTGCCATCAAAGCCATATCGGACTTCTCGCAAGCCGACTTCGCCCGCAATATCTTGGAGTTCACAGTTGCCGTTGGCCGGGCAGGTTAAACAATCGAGTGGATGATCTGAGATGTAGAGCTCCATGATATTGCGCCGCAGTCGGCTGACATCGGAGTTTTGGGTCTTGACCTTTAGTCCTTCTTCTACGGGCGTGGTGCAGGAGGAGGGGAAACCTTTTCGCCCCTCGATTTTGACCAGACAAATACGACAGGATCCGAACGGTTCAAGGCTGTCGGTTGCGCATAACTTTGGGATATTAATGTTTGCCAAAGCCGCGGCACGCATAATTGATGTGCCAGCGGGAACGCTTACAGCGCGACCGTCGATGGTGAGGTTGATCTGTGCTGCTGGGTTCGGATCGGCTGAGGCAGGTGTGCCAAAGTCCTTATCGGAAATAGCGATTGTGCGAGGGTCAAAGTACTGCAGCATGCTCGTAATCCTTCATGAAGGTGAAGACTTAAGATGGGGTCTAGCGTCGGTTAAGATGATGGCTGAACGATCAAAATCCTCAGGGAAATGTTCGAGCGCGCTCAAAACGGGGAAATGCGTCATGCCTCCCATTGCGCAAAGCGAACCTAACTCCATGGTCTCGCAGAGGTCTTTGAGTAACGCCACATCCTGCTCTCGATCCTGCGGTTGTGCGCTTTGATCTCTCAGTCGATCAATGACTTCAACGCCTCTGGTAGAGCCGATTCGACAGGGCGTGCACTTGCCACAGGATTCAACGGCACAAAATTCCATCGCGAAGCGGGCTTGTTCACTCATGTCTATGGCGTCATCAAAAGCGATCACGCCACCATGTCCCAGCACAGCATTGATATCGGTGAAGGCTTCATAATCGATCGGAATCTGCCAGTGCGACGCTGGTAAATAGGCGCCTAGAGGGCCGCCGACTTGAACCGAGCGGAGCGTATTGCCTGTTCGGCTGCCGCCACCGAATCGCATTAATAGGTCTTCTAAGGTGCAGCCGAAAGCAAGCTCGACTAAGCCTGTCTGCTTTAAATTACCCGCCAGTTGAATGGGCAGGGTCCCTCTAGATCGTCCGGCACCAAATTCAGCGTAGAAATCAGCGCCTCTCGATAAGATCAGAGGCACGGTAGCAAGAGAGATGACATTGTTGATCACGGTTGGTTTCTGCCAGAGTCCGGCGATTGCCGGCAGCGGCGGTTTGGCTCTGACCATGCCGCGTTTCCCCTCAAGGCTCTCTAGCAGTGCTGTTTCCTCGCCGCAAATATAAGCGCCTGCCCCTAGTCTGACCTCAATATTAAAAGCCTTGCTGGTTCCACAAATTGAGCTGCCAAGAAACCCAGCTTCTTCAGCGCGCTTGATGGCGCCATTGAGGAGGGTTTCTGCGAGTCGGTACTCCTCTCGGAGATAGATATAACCTTGCTCAGCTCCTACGGCTAGACCTGCGATGGTCATGCCCTCGAGCAACGTAAATGGGTCGCTCTCCATGATCATGCGATCCGCGTAGGTTCCTGAGTCCCCCTCATCTGCATTGCAAACGATGTATTTTGTGTCGCTGAGTGTGTCAAGAACGGTCTGCCATTTGATTCCTGTTGGGAATGCTGCACCGCCGCGGCCACGTAGGCCTGATTCGGTAATCGTGCTGACGATCTCCTGCGGTTGCATATCTAAGGCTTTGCGCAGCCCCAAATAGCCATCGTGTGCCTGATAAGAGTCGATGCAATGAGGCTCCACCACGCCAACTCGGGAAAAAGTTAAGCGCTGTTGATCTGCAAGGAAGGGAATTTCCTCAGCGAGTCCAAGATAAAGGGGGTGATTCGGATTGCCACGCCAGAACTCCGCCGATATCAAAGAGTCAACGTCATTGGGTGTGACCGGCCCATAGGCAATACGGCCTTGTTCGGTGAGCACCTCGATCATCGGTTCAAGAAAGTACAGTCCTCGTGATCCATTGCGGGCAACTGAAATGGGTAATCCGCGCTCGCTGGTGATGCGCTTGATCGAGTCAGCGACCTCATCAGAGCCAAGTGAAATCGCGGTGGTATCTCGCGGCACAAATATCCGATGTTGTTGATTCTCGCTTGCCGGTTGGTCTACAGCACCGCCGCTTTGCAAAGAGTCTGGGCTGGGTGCGTGGAGGCTTTTCATCAGACCATCAAAGTGCTCAGGCGTGACGCCGGCATAAATTTTCGAGTCGATTCGTAGGGCGGGAGAAGCGGCGCAGTTCCCAAGACAGTATACGGGCTCGAGCGTAACCGCCCCGTCGCTGGTCGTCTCGTGATAATTGATATCGAGGATTTTCTTGGCGTGAGACTCAAGGTCTCTGCCGCCCATGGCCTGGCAAGACTCAGAGCGGCAAACCTGAACAATGTGTTTGCCCGAGGGCGTATTCCTGAAGTAGTGGTAGAAGCTGATAACGCCGTGCACTTCCGCACGGGACAGGTTCAGCGCTTTGGCGATCAAAGGGACTGATTCGGGCGGAACATAGCCGTATTGATCCTGAATGGCATGCAGAATCGGTAAAAGCGCACCAGGCTGATCACGCATCGCCGTGACGATTGAGGCAACGGTGTCTGCAAATTCTTCGGGTATGGCGGTATCTATTCCCATAACGGTTTAGCGCTTGTGGTCATGCCATCGATAGATCGATGTTGTAATTCTCTAAGATATGAATCATTATTCATAGGTTGTTTGCACAATAAGTTTGATTTGTAGGCTTAATTGCAACGTTAACACCCGTTAGGTTGCATCCAAATAGGCACTTTATTTCTTATTTGGTTGCTGGTGATGATCTGCGTGGCCGAGTTAATCCCATTAAAGGGTGTGATCAGTATGAACAAGCGGGTCCATATCAGCCCAGGTTGGATTTTTCATGACGAAAAAGGCGAGCAGCTCAACCCGCGATTATTCGCGTTACTTCAAGGTATCAAGCGGACGCGAAAGCTGACTGCTGCGGCAAGATCTGCAGATATGTCCTATCGGCATGGCTGGAATCTTGTTGAGCAAGCGGCTGCCTTTTTCGGCGGTCCCGTGGTTCGACTTGAGAAAGGTCGTGGTGCGGAGTTGACCGCTTTGGGTGACAAATTACTCTGGGCAGACGAGCGAGTTGCTGCGCGATTAAAGCCTCAAATGGAAAACCTCGCGTCTGAATTGAATGTCGAGATTCAGAAAGAATTGACAGGGCAACGGGCTGTTTTGCGGCTCCATGCCAGCCATGGCTATGCCGTCGCTTTGCTGCCAGAATTTGCGAAAGGTTTTCAACTTGATTTGCAATATAAGCCTCCAAGTGATGCATTGGCTGCGCTTAGTCGTTCCTCATGCGATCTCGCTGGGATTCACGTTCCGGCGGAAATACGTCTGGACGAGTTGATCGAGCACTATTCGAAATATCTCGCCGCGAAACAGTACCGGGTCATCCGTTTTATCACGCGACAACAGGGACTGATGCTCGCGCCCGCTAATCCCAAGGGTATTGACGGTGTCGTTGATCTGGGTCGTACAGGGATAAAGCTGATAAATCGTCAAAAAGACTCAGGAACCCGGGCCTTACTCGATCAATTCCTGCGACTCGAGGGAATCGCGCCGCAAGATATCGATGGTTACGAGCAAGAGGAGTTTACGCATACGGCGGTCGCCGCGTTCGTTGCGGCAGGAATGGCTGATGTTGGGTTTGGGGTGGAAGCGGCCGCTCGACAATTTGGCCTCGAATTTATCCCGGTAACAAAAGAGCATTATTTGATGATTGGGCATCATCGTACTTTGGCATCCGACGCCTGTCGGGGGTTTCTTGAACAGATTCGTAGTTCCGAATTTTATGGGGCGGTTGGGGCGCTTCCAGGGTACAGCGCGGAGAAATGCGGTGAGATCGAGGCGCTGTCCAACTATTTTTCGTAAACTGCTTGTCCTTTGGAGATGTGGATTCATCTGGGTCAAGGGGTGATGGCGTTTAGGGTGGGCTTTATTTTGAGTAACCTCAAAGTTCGCCCCAAGCGCCAAGTTCTTTCACGCACACAAGATGACCTTGAGAGGAACGCATTAGTGACAGGGGTTTTAAGTGGATCTGAGTGCATTAGAAGATGCCAGTTTTGGGGTCAATAGGAGTTGGGTGATGCAGGGATGTCGCTTGCTGTGTATGTGTTGCCTTGTGTTTGTGTTCATCGCCCCAAACAAAGCGAGTGACGCGTCTCGGCCGGAGCGTACCTCGTTCGATCACACGCATGCACAATGGGCTGACTTGCTCGAACGCGCTGTCTATAAGGATCGAGATGGCAGTGCATCAAAACTTGATTACCAAATTTTTGCAGATGACTCAGGAACCTTTGCCGATTATTTGAAGGGATTGAGCGACGTCAGCGCCGCACAGTTTAGAGGCTTTTCTAGTGCCGAACAGCTCGCTTTTCTGCTGAATGCTTACAATGCATTCATGGTTGCAAAGGTCATGATGCGCTATCCAAAGATCACTTCGGTCTGGGATTTTGGTCGCGTTTTTAATTCTCCGTTTAAGCATCGATTCTTTGAGCTGTTAGGTGACCGACGAAGTCTCGATGACATCGAGCATGGCCTCATTCGAGGCGATTCACTGCTCATGGATCCTAGGATTCACTTCGCGGTGAATTGCGCCTCAGTGGGTTGTCCTGCGTTGCGCGACGAGCCTTTCCTGAGCTCGCAAATCGATGCCCAGCTGGAGGATCAAACGATTCGGTTTCTGAAAGATCGTACTCGAAATTATTTTGACCGGGGATCTCGCCGCTTGGTTGTATCTCCTCTGTTCGATTGGTACAGCGGTGACTTTGAACCTCCAGATAAACAATCCCGGGATGGTGTCGTTGGGTTTCTGCATCATTACAGAGCAGCCTTGGGGCTAACTTTTGAGGAACAGAAGCGGCTTCTCGAGGGCAGAGTGAAAATTGGCTATTCAAATTATGATTGGCGGCTGAATGACTTTGGCGGTGGGGGGGCACTGAGCGACGGCCAATGAGTGATCAGTTAAGTATCATTATTCCAGTGCTGAATGAGTCGGTGACTTTACCGAACATTCTTGAATCACTTCAGCCGCTCAGGCTTGCAGGTGTTGAAGTCATTGTCAGTGACGGAGGGAGTTCTGACGACAGTATTACAATCGCCGAACCTTTGACAGATGCCATCGTTCGAGGTTTTACAGGCCGTGCGGCGCAAATGAACGCCGCAGCTAAAAGCGCTAAGGGCGATTGGATCTTATTCTTACACGCAGACTCTGTTTTACCGGTGGTGTCAGCTCAAACGCTGATTCAAAGTCTTGTTGACTGCCAAGCGGAGTGGGGCTGGTTTAAAATTTCGATCGCCGGTCGACATCCGGGTCTTCGTTTAACGGCTTGGCTTATGAACCGTCGCTCAAAACTTACTTCGATTGCAACAGGTGATCAGGGGCTGTTCGTTCGAGCCAAGTTGTTTCGATCTTGCGAAGGGTTTCCCGAGCAATTGTTAATGGAAGATATTGGGCTGAGCCGGCGACTTAAAGCTTTGGCTGAACCAGGAGTTTTAAAGTTGACGCTGACAACTTCTGGTCGACGTTGGGAAACTCATGGGTGGGTTTCAACGGTGGTCAAAATGTCGGCGTTTCGTTTGCTGTATTGGCTGGGTGTGTCACCCACGAAACTGCACCGCTGGTATCAAAATGTCCGCTGACAGGGTACTTCAGGTTTTCGCCAGAGCGCCAGTGCTGGGTCGCGTAAAAACGCGTTTAGGGCATGAGATTGGGGCGGCTGCAGCGTTGCATTGGTATCGTATACTGCTGCATCGGACGCTGTTAACCGCATCTTTAGTGTCAGAACAAGTCGAAATCTGGTGTCCCTCTCAGGATGATCCAATCGAGTTGGAACAAATGGTCCATGGGTTGAATGTGACTTTCCATGAGCAGTGTTCAGGTGATCTTGGTGCGCGAATGGAGTTTGCACTGAAAGCGGGTTTGAAGCGTGCGTCGAAGGCCTTACTGATCGGAGCGGATTGCCCTGTTTGGACGGCAGAGACCCTAGGTGCATCAGTGCAGGCGCTCTCAACTGCGTCGATGGTTCTGATTCCTGCCGATGATGGAGGCTACGTGGGGATTGGCGCTAGTGGTCACGTGCCACCGGTATTCGAGGGGGTGTCCTGGGGCAGTTCTTCAGTAAGTTCGCAGACGAGGCGGTTAATGAGAGCAGCGGGTGTAAATTGGGCGGAGTTACCGTCTCTTTGGGATGTGGATCGATCGGCGGACCTTGATCGATGGTTAAGGGTTGAGCCGAACCTTCCAAGGCCGATCGTTTCTTAGTCCAGTGTCACTGAAGGTCGTTATCTCTGGCGCTCACGCTGGTCGCAAAGCAATACTTTGGTTTCTAAAGCAATACTTTGGTTTCTAAAGCAATAATGGTGAGGCATATTCAGGGTGCGATCGATTAGACTCACGCCCCGGGGCATTTGCGCTAGCCGACGCGTTTATGATCCGGTGGCCCGAGCTGAACGATGAGGCCTTCGCGGATTGTTTAAGTAGACACTCAGGTTGTTTATTCATGGTTGTATTGCGATGTTGGTTTAATTGGTCTGTAAAAATCATGATGGCGGCGCCGAAAACTGAACGGTCGCGGTCACTGCACTGAAATAAACCCAAGGCAATCAGCGGAGCCAGCTTGAGCAAGGAAATAGTTCCGCTGGATAAACCGATCATCGAGGATAAGGCGCAAAGGATGACCCAAAGAAAAGAATCCCTCGATGTGCTTGCGGTGAGCTTGCTGGTAGGTTTTAACGTGCTTTTGGGGTTAAACCAAGCGTTGGTAAAGCTGGTCAATG
>CALIKQ010000039.1 GCA_938017975.1 uncultured Pseudomonadales bacterium
GGCGAGCCTACCTCGCCTCAAAATAAAGCAGATGCTGGCACAGCGACGATAGAGAACAAGGAGTTGGAGAACGAATAACGGGCAGCCCCATCCGCCGCTCAGCCTCTCCGAATAAGCGCCGTTAGATCAGATGACTCGTACTCAAATAACCCGAGTGGGCCTCAACTGCTTAAAAAGGCTCGATCCCCACTGAATTGCTCACCGCCATTGGCGCCATTGTGCAAGGTAGCAGTGCTGTAAAGGCCATACTTCACCATGGCAGGGGTACACTGAGATAAGGGTATATTAAATTAGGGGACAGAAATCTCAGACGGAATGGTCGTTTCTGGATGAACTTTGGCTGGCTGAGCGCAACCTCCTCTATCCGAGGATTATTATTCCGACAATTAGGAGACTGGGATCATGACATTTGCACGCTCTGTAATTAACACGCTCAAACACCATCTATAACCCTGCCTCCAGAATCACGAATATCCAAAGTTTTCTGAAACAACGCTATAGTGTTGACATCGTTTGAACGACGCTTGTTATCATCACCAGCACCGAAAGCCATCCCCATCCAATGAAGGCCCACATCACCAGTGGTTGCTCAAACAAATCGGCAACAATTGGAAACCAAGAATCTACAAACAGCAATTTCAAAAGTGCTTTCATTTTTTACCTTTTCGCCGGATTTGCCGAGGACAGATTATACCCAACTTCATCCCCATTGGCACCGCCTCTTTGACTCCGTGACAGCGCCATCGCAAACGCGGCCCAGTCGCTGCTAAGGAAGCTTCGGCAGGGCCTGATAGGCCTTAAATGTCTCAATGGTATTTGATAGATCACCATAGAGGCTTTCGACATCAATCTCCTCCTTGAACTGGATCCGTTTTGAAAAAACTGTGACAGGAAAAACAAAATTATTCGTTTTGCCCCACTGCAACGCTTTGCTCGATCCTAGTTCATCCTCATAGACAACCCAACGCAACCCATGTTGCCGCACCAAGACATCGCCAAAAACCACGCCTAAAGCTTGCCAGCCTGAAACATCCGAAAACTTCAACACGCTCCGGTCGATCAAGATCTGTAACCGCTCTAAGTCGACCAATTCGCCAGCGAACTGGGAAAATCCAAGGTGCCGCGCCATGAGATCCTCCGCACTGGTTCTGTGACGATCAAGGATATATTGCTGCCCAATATTAAGTTCAGAGACTGTGTAGGGTGTTTCGGTTTCATCGAACTGATAACGCGACAGCTCCTCCGGCGTTAGCGTACTGAACACGCTCTCAGGAGCCGCATGCAAAGACGCGGATCCAAGAGCAATGAGACAAACCATAACCGCGCGACGTAGCATCTCTACTTCCTTTTCTTTGCCCAACATTTTAGATTAGGGCCATCAAAGAGACCAGCGAATCCACCACCATGGCCGGGAACACTCAGCAAGCCGAGATCGCCGCCGCGATTCATCGTGCCAAACATCAGGGCGTTTTCTGTGTCAGCGGCGGCGGCAGCGCCGCCATCGATCAATTACTTTCGGTACCGAGCGCCTCAAAAACGGTTTTGGAATGCTCAATCCCTTACAGCGCTGCCTCAATGCAAGCCTACTTGGGCAGAACCCCCATCAGTGCTGTCAGTTCAGAAACAGCCGCACAGATGGCAATGGTTGCCTACCAACGGGCTAATGCACTCAGCCCAGAAACTGCGCCCTCCAATTTTGGACTGAGCTGCACAGCGGCGCTCGCGACCGATCGTATAAGAAAGGGTTCGGACCGAGCCTACATCGCGATCCAGTCTCAGCAATCGACCCTCATTCAAACCCTAGAATTCAAAACACCCAAATCCACAGCATCACTCAACGATGCTCAACAACCCACTTTAAGACGTCGTCAGGAAGAGACCCTTAGTCAAGCGATTCTGTCGATGCTAGGAGAGTTTACCGCTGCGAGCGTACCTCAAGAGGCCATGTTGAACGACACCTATGAGACCTCGCTAGAGCGGGTCGATGCACCCATAGGTTGGCAACAAATCATGACCCAAATTGAGGGAAGTACGCTCTTCCCAAAGAACCCGGCCTGTATTTTCCCCGGCGCCTTTGATCCCCCTCATGCCGGCCACGCCAAGATCAGGAACATCGCTGAAAATGTGACTGGAAGAGATACCTATTTCGAACTATCCATCCACAACGTCGACAAACCAAGTCTGGACTATATCGAAATCAGCAAGCGGCTTGATGCACTCGCGCCTTTCGGTCCGGTTGTACTGACAAATGCACCAACTTTCGTTCAGAAAGCACGACTGTTTCCCGGCGCCATATTTGCAGTGGGCGTTGACACGCTCGAGAGAATCGACGCATCTCGCTATTACGGCACGCCTGCCGCTAAAGATGCCGCCATTGACGAATTGGCAAGGCTTGGAGTGGCCTTTCTTGTCTTTGGTCGATTAATGGACGATCGCTTTATCACCCTCGAGGATCTTAAACTCTCATCCACTCTGAAAACCCTTTGTGAACCATTGTCGGAGCAGCGTTTCAGAGAGGACATCAGTTCTTCAGCAATTCGAGCGGCCTCTCAAGCCAAACGCAAATAATCAATTCGGGACGACATCACGATGCATAGCTTTCTTGATCACGATGGCATCCTAGCCTTTGCGCACCGCGGCGATCATCGATCTGGGCCAGAAAACACCCTGTCAGCATTTGCTGGTGCTGTGGACTTAGGTTACCGATACTTAGAAACAGATACACACTGCAGCCGAGACGGGGTCTTACTTGCCTTCCACGACACACGCTTGGATAGGGTCACCAATGCGAAAGGCCTTCTTGGATCACTGGATTACTCCGAAATTCAGAAGGCCAGAGTTCATCAGACCGAAACCATTCCTAAACTCGAGGATCTCATCGGCCAGTTTCCAGAAACATGTTTTAACATCGATTTGAAAGCAGACAGCACAGTAAGGCCGTTTCTAAAAATGGTGCAACGATTGCGCTGCGAATCGCGTATTTGCGTTGGTTCTTTTTCTAGCGAGCGTGTTGCCGCAGTCAGGACGGCCCTACCTGGGGTATGTACAAGTCTAACGCCAAAGGAAGTGCTCTATGCCCGCCTTAAAAGTTTTCGCATCCCCGCACCAAAAATAAGGGGGCTCTGCGCACAAGTTCCGATTCGCTCCGGCAACGTCACCATCGTTGACGCTCGGTTTTTGGCCGCCATGAAACGACTCAAGATACAAACCCACGTCTGGACCATTAACAATTCGGACTCCATGAACCACCTCATAGCGCTTGGAGTCGAGGGCATAATGACCGATGAGGCAAAAGTACTCAAAACTGTCTTGATCGCGAACGACGTTTGGGCTGACCCTCCCAACCTACAGTAAACCAGAGGGCGACCGATCACTCGGGCCTCAGGCAGGGTTAACCCCATAGGCGCCTCGAGTAAGCCCTGCAATGAAGTTAAAACTAAGCAACCATCCACCCCAATCTTGACGGTCAAATTCATCAATTGTAATTTAAACGTTGGCGGACTCGATCCCTAGATCGCTTGGGACCTTACATGGGGTTCTCAGCGCGCATAGCGGTCGACAACAGCACGCCTCCTGGAAACCCTCAGACACGCTTCACCATGGTCGTGTTTTAGCATCTTTCTAGTCAGGTACTTTTTATACTTTGGAAATTCGCGTCAGGCTTAACACTCATGAAAATCTTTAAAGCATTACTGATCACAACGATCCTTGGCTTCTCGAGCATAGGGCAGGTGCAGGCCGAACCCCAATCGATAAAAAGACCAGGCTGGATGACTGACGCGGTTATTCAAAGCATCCTGGCGATGAATTTGACCGAATCCCAACGAGGTCCCTTCAGACAGCATCTCAAAGAATGTCTTGCAGGCATTCAAGCTGATGTTCACAAGGTCACCAAGCGTGGCGGATTTGACCTCGAGAAAAAAATTCAGCGGGCCAATAAATATCGCTGGCGAGACTTTAGAACCAAAATGCGGCTACTGTTATCAGCCGAGCAGATCCCAGCCTTTAACAACTACCTGATCGTTCAAGCCGAAGCTCTACAGATCGAGCTATCGCTACCGGACAGCGAACGAATTCGATGGAACTAGCTGCTCTGATCCCAGCCTATACGCTCAAAAACTGTAGAAAAATCATCCTCCAAATCAATGACTTCTTGGTAGCATCACTGCCAAAGAACACCTTTTGATAGCCACCCTCCTCGACGAAAATATTGTCAAGCAATCTGGGGGCTCAAAACTCACGTGCTCAGGACAATGGATAAACCAAGACATGCCAAAGAAAAAGAAACCCCTTGGGTCCCTACGAGATCAATTTAGAGAAGCTGGTCTCATTACGGCAAAGCAAGCAAAGAAAGCCGATAAGGGCGCACTGCGCAGTGAGTTACGAATCAAAAAGGGCATTGAGATCGATGAAGGCAAACAGCGGATTGAATCGGATCGAGTCAAGAAACTTCAGAAAGATCGTAAAAAGAACGATCTATTAAATCAGGAAAAAGCGAAAAAATCGGAGCAAGCAGCTATTCAACAGTTGATCACATCACATAGCCAGCGTCAGGATGGAGATCACCCCTACCAGTTTACCGATCAGAATAAAGTAAAGAAGATCTACGTTTCTAGCGACAACAAAACTCAATTGAACAGAGGGTACCTGGCAATTGTAAAAAGCGCCGACCAATACGACCTAGTGCCTGAAGTCATCGCCGAAAAAATCAAAGCCCGCAATCCGGCCACGATCCTGTTTTTGCATGATCGAAGCAAAGACCTGGTCGACGAAGACGATCCATACAAAGACTACCCAATTCCCGAGGATCTGGAATGGTAAATAACGCCATTCAGAAAAACAGCTAAGCGCCGCCCCAAAACTCGGGCGAATTCGCATCGACAATTGTTCCTACCCAGTCTGCCTCGCCCCTCAAATTCTTGACCCAAACCTAAACATCGACTGTGCCCTTTAGTGCCCCATCACTCAGTACTGAAAAAAATTGTCGTTCGTGGGTTGTCTTTTTCGGCGCAGACAGAAGTGGTACCGTTAAAGCCTATTCGTACCAATCACACTGATGTGCTGGCAAAACAGGCAGCTGATAGACGATCGAGAAAGAGCACGAAACACAGAAAAGAGGATCAGAGAATGGAACACGCTCTACAAGTCAAAATACTCAAGCAGCTCATGGACCAACTCAAAAAAGGTAAGAATATTGACGCGGGTGTGCAATATGCGATGCCAACCAGCTCCTATGTTTGCCCAGAACTCGCTGCTCAGGAATGGGAAACGTTTTTTAAGGGACATCCACAATTGGTTGGCTTATCTGGCGAACTGCCCGAGCCGGGAGCGTTCCTAACCCTAGATAACTTTGGCACCCCTGTGCTGGCAACACGAGATAAGGATGGCAACTTTCATGCATTTTTAAACGCGTGCCGGCATCGATCCGCAAAGGTTGCATCAGAGGAACGAGGGAAGAAATCGATGTTTACATGCCCCTTCCATCATTGGGGGTATGGCAACAACGGCAATCTCATTACGATTCCGAACGAGGATCATTTTGGCATCATTGATAAATCCTGCCACGGCCTCATTGAACTACCGGCCATAGAAAAAGATGGACTGCTTTGGGTACACCCTAAACCTGATGGTCAGCTGGATATCGATGAAGTACTTTGCGGACTTGCTGGAGAAATCGCCAGTTACGACCTAGGCACTATGGTTTACGGTGGGGAAAAAGTGATTGACATGCAGCTCAACTGGAAACTCGCCAACGACACGTTCGGCGAAACCTATCACTTCCAAAAACTACATAAAAATACATTGGGGCAAATTTTTCTGGGTAACAACTTGCACCTTGAGGAATTCGGCCGAAACCACCGATTCGTAACCGCCAATCGTGCAATTTTCGATATGCAGTCGCTGCCTGAGGAGCAATGGTCGATCACGGGTGCAACCTTCGTGCTCTATTATTTGTTTCCGAACATTCAGATGGTGGTTAACAAACACAGCGTCACACTGATCAAGATCTACCCCGACGAGCATAATCCCGGTCGGTCGATCACCCGCATTGCTTTTTACTATTCAAAAAGCGCCATTGAAAACGCAGAGGCTGAGGCTGAAACAGCGCTGACCGCCGAGGATGTCTATAGCCCCGACCGCCGGAAGAACGCAGCCCCAAGTCTCGCCGCGAGCCTCGAAGTATTCCGTAGCACCATAGAAATGGAGGACTACTTAATGGGCGAGATGCAACAGCGTTCGGCACAGAGCGGTTTGCTAGAGCACATCTTGTTCGGCCGTAACGAGCCTGCGCTTCATCACTTTCATAATTCCTATAGAGAAGCGCTCAATC
>CALIKQ010000040.1 GCA_938017975.1 uncultured Pseudomonadales bacterium
TCATAGGTGTCGAATAACTGAAGGGGCTTTGCTGTCATAAACTGGGAACTATTTGTGATTCGATTTCTGCGCTGCAGGGGCTCAAACCCTCTCGCAACACCTTCGGGCGTTATTCTAAACAACCTGCATCACCTTGACACCTTTTTACGAAGCTGAGCATTGCATGCGTTCTTGCTTAAAATCACTTTGTTGCATTTAACCGGGCAGTGTTTGACTGTTTCACTAACAATGGATTTAGAAAAAATGCGGATGCAAAAATTGCTTGAAAGCCCTGATCAAGACCGCAGCTTTGATCGTAACTGTCCGGCCTAAAGGGGAATCACCCAATTGCAATTAACTCGTGAAAGCATGAAGTTCAGGAGACTGGGCTGCACATCTTGGGGCAAGCGCGGTGAGTCAACCGAGTTGGCAGAGCTCGGGTCACACGCTTTTATCAGAGCTTAGAACACTTTCCGGACTCGCTCGCAGGCTCTTACGACTACCCTTCGCGCGGTTACTTCTCAGATTTTAGACGGATCGGGGTATCGCTCCGACATGATTCGCTCTACGGTATCGACAATAACCTGCGACTGAGACTCGACTTCGATATTAACCTCGTCCCGCACTGAAAGCTCAGAGAAATTAGTACGCTTTAATGTTTCAGGAATCAGGTTAACTGAAAAAGTTTTGGCAACCCGGTCAACTGCAGCCACGGTGAGACTAGCGCCATTAATGGCCAAGTACCCTTTTTCAAAAACATACTTCAACCAGGCATCACCGGCGCTAAACGTGATGCGACAGTTATTTTCAGTCTTCTTTATTTCAGCGACCACTGCAGTATCGATGATGTGACCAGACAATACATGGCCGCCAATCTCGACATCTTGCTTTGCGGAGCGCTCAACATTTACCCGGGTTCCGATCTTTATGTCACGAATATTGGTCAAGGCCTGGGTCTCTGCGATCGCATCGAAAGTCACATTTAGGCCTTGTGGCACAGTTGTCATAGACGTCACGGTGAAACAGCATCCGTTGACGGCGATACTTGCACCCAGGGTAACCGCTTCGCTGAGCTCAGGCGGTAGCGTCAAACCGAAGGTGAGCAAACCAGGCAACCGGTCTGCAGACTGTATTTCTAAGCATGCTTGAACGATACCGGTGTACATCGCTATATTTCTCCAATAGTTACCAAGATATTGGCCGTCAAGATGAAGACGGCATGTAAAAGAATACGAATTCTAACCGATTTTGTCCTTGATGCTCCGAGCGATTCACCAACCCAATTTCTAAGATAGCAATAGGATGCTCACTGTTAACGGCAGCGCATCTAAGGTAGCCGGCTCACGAGAATCTGCAGCCAACCCACGAGAATGCCTCATACGACAGCCTTATTTGTCCTTCTGCATAAGTTGTTGCAGCCTTTCTGGACGATCGTCGATGAGATTCGCCAGTGACACATAGGATGCCTTGGCAGAAAGCAATGCGAATCGATTAACCAAATCAATCAAACCGAATCAGATATAATCTCTACTTGACCTGACCCAAATGGTGCCCAAAATTGAGGTCAGAGAAAAGCTACCGCGACAGCATGCCGCGCTCTGAATGAAATAGACGACGGCTATCTCTACAAAGCTTAAAATTCGGCAGATTTAACCCCAGCAATTAAGGTGATTCGATGATCGATCTTCGCTCCGATACCGTTACCCAGCCCGATCAGGCCATGCGCGCAGCGATGCTGTCCGCGCCTCTCGGTGATGACGTCTATGGCGATGATCCAACGGTTAACCGGCTTGAGGAGACCATGGCGGTGATGACTGGCAAGGCTGCCGCACTCTTCTTGGCATCCGGCACGCAAAGCAATCTTTGCGCGCTACTGAGCCATTGCCAAAGAGGGGACGAGTATATTGCTGGACAAGATGCTCACACCTATAAATACGAGGCGGGTGGCGGCGCAGTACTCGGAGGTATTCAGCCTCAACCCCTTGCTTTTAATTCAGCTGGAGAGATTCCGCTTCTGGACATCGAAAGAGCCATAAAGCCAGACGACTTCCATTTCGCAAAAACTCGCCTGCTCTGCCTGGAAAATACCGTAGGCGGGCAAGCAGTCAGCCAAGATTATATGCGGGAGGCGACAAATTTAGCGCGCCGCTTTGGCATCGCCTGTCATTTAGATGGCGCGCGCCTATTTAATGCCGCTGAAAAATTACATTTAGATATTAAGGAACTATCTCAACCCTTTGATTCTATATCTATTTGTTTATCAAAAGGTCTAGGCTCTCCTGCCGGATCGGTACTGGTGGGTGATTACGAGCTAATCGCACAAGCAAGGCGCTGGCGCAAAATGCTTGGCGGCGGAATGCGCCAAGCCGGTATACTCGCCGCAGCGGGCCTCTACGCATTGGAGCACAATGTGCTGACAATCGCAGATGATCATGCCAAAGCCAACCATCTTGGCGCCAGTTTAGAGGGCTCACCTGGCTTTGAACTGGCAAAACCCGTCGACACCAACATGGTATTTTTGAAGCTTTCTGCTGAAGAAATCGCAGAATTAGCACCATTTTTACTTGAAAAAGGGATTAAGGTCTCAACCAATCGATTGGTTGTCCACCGCGACATCAGCACCGCTGATCTAGAGCGCGTCATTCAGGCATTTAAACAATTTAGCGCCCGCTCCAAGAAGGCCAACTGATCATGGCGCCTCATATCCTGGTCTGTGGAAGCTTAGCGATTGATCAACTGCTTAGGTTCAAGGGCTCCTTCGCACAGTATCAAAACGATTTTCAGGTTGAAGCGCTCAATGCTTCGCTACCGATCCATGAATACCGAACTTGTTTCGGAGGATGCGGCGGCAACATCAGCTTTGGCGTTGCCTCACTCGGCCTGCCGGTCACGCTGTTATCCCACGCCGGTCTGGATTTTGAGGCGGGCTACCGCGATCATCTCAACGCCTGCGGCGTGAATTGCGAATTCATTGCAGTTTCAGCCAGCAATCCTTTCAGCGCTCGTTGTACCATTATTAGCGACGATCACGGCAACCAAATTACCGGGTTCTACCCAGGGGATGCGCCAGCAAGCGAGCGCAAAATGCCCAGCCAGCTTCCCAATATTGCGGACATCAGCTTTGCTATTCTCGGACCCGAAGAACCATCGCTAATGATCGCTCAGGCTCACGACCTGACGCGTCTAGGGTTGCCCTTTATCTTCGATCCAGGCCAGTGGGTTTCAAAATTTTCAAAAGCTGAATTGCTCGAATCAATGGCCCTGGCGACTTATACCATTGGCAATGCTCATGAGATTGCGGTGATCACGGCGACCCTTGGTATCGCAGTCTCTGAATTGGGTCAGGTCGCGTCCACAATGCTCATCACGCAAGGGCCAGAGGGCGTTGATATCCTAGAGAATGATGATGTCCAGCGAATACCCGCCATCGAAGTCGCCGAGGTCAATGACGCCACTGGCACGGGCGATGCTTTCAGAGCTGGCTTGATTTATGGCTTGGCCAAGGGATTTAGCCTCGAACACGCGGCAGATCTAGGTTGCAGAGTCGCTCACATCGCACTGCAAAGCACATCCCCCCAGGATTATGTCATCGACCTTAAGAACCTCAACTTGGAATGACTTGTTGATCAACGAACCTTATAAGCCGCTCTCTCATGCCCTGCTCGCTAAAGCATCAATCCCTTCGACCTGGCCATAGCAAAGATTTCAGCCATCCCACAAAGGAATTGCCGGCAAGCCGAGATTGCATAAAGGCTTCGGCAAAATCTTCATAGGGCTGAGCCATATTAAATAGCGCGGCACGGGTCGTTCTGTCGCTGGCATTCAGCCTCCCAATGACGATCGCCGGATTACCCGCAGCGATCGCATCTGCTGGCAGACTTTTAGTGACAACCGATCCAGCGCCTACAATCGTGTTATCACCTATCGTGACGCCTTTGAGCACGCGAGCGCCGTCTCCTAACCAAACGTTATTGCCTATTTTGATCGGGCCAGTCTTACCGGGTGCGAAGATCCTGTGATCTACGTCATGCCAATCCGCATCCGAAAGATGACAATGCATGGCGAGCATGGAATCATTCCCGATGGTAATGGATTCCGCCGAGACGATACGTACACCTGGATTGATTAAGGCGTGGTCACCAATTCTAATCTCTCCCATTCCCTCGAAAACCCCAAAACGAATTGGCGCATCTCTCAGCGCCATCAAGTGCACACTCTGCCCTAACTGGATTTTGGGACCAGAAAAGGACACCCATCGAGCGCCTATGATTTCCAGCCCCTCTCCGCAGCTGTCCAATTGTGGCTTCAAAAAATGAGTCACAAACCAGCCAATTAAACGTTTCTGGATTCGGTGCAGTAGATAGGGTCGATGATCTTTGCGCATCAAAGCACCTCAGCAAAACCGTCAGTTTAGGGGTTACTTCGACTTTGATCTATGCCAGCATAACCGCCAAGATTTTGGGGAGAACGCCCATGACAGCTTCAGTGATCCTGCTCAATGGCACTTCCAGTGCGGGCAAAACAACGCTGGCCAAACACCTACAGAGCGCGCTTCCTGGTTGCTGGCAACACATGGCCCTCGATCAATTCCGGGATGGACTGCCTGATCACTATCGCGGACTCAACGCCCCCGATGGATCTACCGGCGCGAGTGGCCTCAATGTCGTTCCCAACACCTCTCAAGATCCCGCTTTTACGGAAGTCGTCTTCGGTGAAGACGGGCAAAAGATGCTCCGCGGCATGCGCCGGGCGATGAAAGCCATGACAGATGCGGGCGTGAGCATCATCATCGACGACATATTATTAACGTCTGATTTCTTACTAGATTATTTAGAAGTCTTTAACGATGACCAAGTTTTACTTGTGGGCGTCCGTTGCGATTTGACAATCATCGAAGCCAGGGAGGCGCAACGTCTAGGACGGTTTCCGGGCACTGCTGCCGGCCAATTCGTCAGCTGTCATGCACACGAAGTGTACGATGTCGAGGTGGACACCGGCCTTCAGAGCCCTGAGTCCTGCGCTGCGAAGGTGGTCGAGGCAATCGACCAGAAGCCGACCGCCTTTGCTCAACTCCGTCAGGGGCAGTAGCGTAATGACTCGCGGCGAATGCCTTGAATTGTTTGGATTCGATAAAAGCCGCTACTCACGCAGTGATGCGAAGAGATCCAGATCGGTAAAGACTGGTGTTTCTTAAAACCAAAAACCTATTGGGAGCTCCTATAAGGCCACTCACATTAAACACGCGATACCCTGATAGGTATAGGTCGCAAATTTAGGCCCCGCGATGTATCCCCGCTGTATCTCGTCGAATGAGAATCCAGCCTCTGCAAACAAAACATCAGGACAACGGTTTAGGTTGCAGCCGCCAGCCACAGGCTGCCAAATCGGATTAATCCGTTCTTGCCATTTCGATACGCGTGCATCCGGCGATAAACCATGCTCTGCAAAGACCACTTTGCTCCCAGGCTTTAGAACTCTTCTCAACTCCATCAACGCGGCAAAAGGGTCTGGAATCGTACACAGCGTCCAGGTAATGACCGCAGCATCAAAACTCTCATTTTCTGCAGGTATGGTTTCTCCTGATTCTGTCGCAAACTCAACCTGTGTCCCGTGCGCCTTGGCCACCTCACGCGCATAAACCTGGAGCTCCTCAGAGGGGTCAACTGCGAAAACATGCGCATCGCCGGAATAAAAAGGAAGATTAAGTCCTGAGCCAACGCCGATTTCCAAGACACGACCCGATACTTGAGGGACCCATCGTGAACGGATACGCGTCATCTCCGGCGACTTCATCAATGTGTTTAAAACCTTTGGCAGTACGTGCCGGTCATATAACGATCGCATCATACCCATAGCATCAATCCTCATTTGCAGGCGGAGACCGCTTTCGCAGATTATCGTTCTAGCAGCTCAAACATTATGGCGCGTTATGTTCAAGCACAGATACTAAAGCCGCCACTGAAAATCACCTAACGATTCGAGTAAGAATGTCCCAATCTTGAGTCTACCCCTGCTAAAAATTTTTTCACGGCTGTCTTTTCAGCTTGCAGCGACCAAAACGACCACTGTGAGACAATACGCTTTTACATTTGTATCTAAAAGCATCCCATCAGATGATAAACCTCGAGGTCAGTCCAAGGAGGTCAGGTCTTCGATCATTTTCAGCTGCCGCATTCACGCTCCCTGCTCAGTTCTGAAAACGAGCCATCGTTGCCTAAACTCACGCTACAATAGAACCAAAATTTTTAGGCGCTGTGGATTGAGATAAAGAGATCAAGAAATTATGGAGCTAGCCGATTAGCATCTTCGGCTTGAGCAATCCCTTTAACTGGGAATCCAGCAATGTCCTAGCGCGATTCTCCTAGAGCCCACGCCCTAAGGAGCGCTCAATTGGCCAGCGCTTGCGATTCGTTTTAAGATTCTGCCAGAGAAAGCATCGAGTCAGACCTATGTCATCCATTGCTGAAGCACCGGAGATCGCACTTCTAGCCGCTAAGATCGCTGCCGCGAACAATATGGTCGTTTTCACCGGCGCGGGAATTTCCACAGAATCGGGTATCCCCGACTTTAGAGGCCCTAACGGTATATGGAAAACTCAAACACCCATCGATTTCAGCGACTTTGTTGCGTCAGAGGAATGGCGCCAAGAATCCTGGCGGCGGCGTTTTTCTGGTAAAAACACGTTCGGTGAGGCCGAGCCCAATGACGGCCACCATGCCCTCGCGCATTGGGTTAATTTGGGCAAACTATCAACGATCATTACGCAAAACGTAGATGGCTTGCATCAGAAATCAGGGGTCCCCGAGCATCAAATCATCGAGCTCCATGGCAACGCCCAATACGCCAAGTGTTTATCCTGCGAAAAACGCTTTGAGCTTGAGGACATCCGAAACCGTTTTCTTCCTGATGAGACCGTGCCTAACTGCACCGACTGCGGAGGCATCATCAAAACCGCTACGATTTCATTTGGCCAGGCGATGCCTGAGGATGAGATGGAGCGGGCTCACACCGCATCAACAGCGTGTGACCTATTTTTGGCCATCGGATCCTCACTGACCGTCTATCCCGCCGCGGGATTCCCGGTCCTCGCCAAGCGCTCTGGCGCTGAGTTAGTCATCATCAATCACCAACCGACTGATCTAGACCCTGTTGCTGACTTAGTCATCCCAATGGATATCGGCATGACCCTTTCAAGCGCAGCTGAGCTTTCAGACCAAGTTGACCGCTGAACAACTGGCTGAATATTCAACTCGATTAAGCTGATTCAGGAACTTTTCATCGATAGCCAACAGCGTTACCCGGGGCCGAACCGTTCCAGGCTACACGCAAATCTGATCTCATTCCGAGAAGCACGACTTCTGTAAATGTTGCCATTGCAGTCTCCTAATGCCGATAAGGAAGACCTTGTTATTGCCACCGGGTTTTTTAACTGTTTAGCAAATTGATCGCCGCTTTCAACAATTGATTGATATCCATAGGCGAGTCTGTCAGTCGACAACAGCGCTCCCCCAAAGCAGAGTCCATTGACTGATCGCCCAGAAGAATAACTGAGGCCTCCTGATGCCCCTTCAGCCAAGCTTCTAGCTCTGGCATTGCCTGATCTACCACCAACAATCGAACTTCGTCGGGTTTATCGTTCAACCTAGCGCTCACATCATCGATCGTGTCTGAAATCTCGGCCGCCATACCCTGAGCTAAAAACAACTCTGCAACAAGCTCACTGCGGACGGCGTTGGCCAAACAAACCAATGCAATCGGTTGGTCGCTGGACTCAAAAGGTGTCACCGACAGCGTTCTACCCTGAGTCGCTTCCTCTAAGAGACCTTCCATATCGATCAAGTGATCATTGACATACTGCTCGTAGCGACGAACCGCAGCAAGTCGTTCACCAGCTACCAGCTGATTTTCCTCCAACATAACAGCGATCAATTCTGAATAGCCCTTGGTGGTTGCGACCAAATTCTGCAATGCTTGGATCAGGTGCTTCTGAGGTTTTTTAAGCTTCTGCACTTCAGACTGAAGCCGATGCAATTCTTGGTGAGACTCTAAAAAGACCAAACACCGGTCATCATCCTTTAAATAGGTGCCCGTCATTGGGATACCCTCGAACTCGGACTCAAAATTACCCACTTCATCGGGAAACTCACTGCAACCCTTCAGACAGTGAGCGAGCACCTTTTCAGGATCTTCAAACTCGACCCGAGCCGCTTGATTAAAGCATGCCAGAGACCCATCAACGCCGAGTACAAAGCAAGGCATCGGCAGGGCTTGAATCAAGAAGGACATAGCTTGGGTCATGTAGTGCCACTCCCTCTTCTATAGCGCTCAACCTTAGATCGCATCAACCCCCACTCCATCGTCATGCTCAGTTCATCCAGATTAAAAGGTTTGGTAATAACCTGATGCGCGCCTTCGATTGCATCAGGAGATCCGGTCATCAGCAGCAGCGTTGTGCCTGGATACTCAACGCGCAGCTTCTTTATGAGTGGACGGGAGGTTTCTGAACCGAGATTAAGGTCGGTCAGAACAAC
>CALIKQ010000041.1 GCA_938017975.1 uncultured Pseudomonadales bacterium
CCATAGCAGGTCATGAGCCACCCATCTGAGCGATAGATACTCTTGAGATGCATGTTGATTGGGCCATGTTCTGAGTCCCATTCCGTCAAGACATTTTCGCGAGATTGCAAAGCTGCATCGTCAATGCTTTGAGGCAACGGCTGGCCTTCACAGTAATCTGGTGTTCCTAGTCCCGCGATTTCGCAAAAAGTCGGCGCAAGATCGAGATGGCCGACGGGTGCATCAATCGAGGTTGCCGGAACACCAGCGCAGCGTGCTGGTTTCCAGATGAAGGGGAGGCGCATGAGTGCATCGACGTGATAGGGGCCCTTAAACAACAGGCCAAAGTCGCCCTGAAGCTCGCCATGGTCGGTGGTAAAAAAGATATCGGTTGAATCCATCAAGTCTCTGGACTCGAGCCAGTCGAAGACGCGCCCGACAGCTTCATCAATCAACTCGTTCTCAATGTGCGTGTATGCATTAATTTCCCTGATTTGATCGGGTGTGAGTGCGGCAGGAACGAAATCCCTTGGAGACTCGAGGTTGCTCCAAAGGTCACCCTCATAATAGCCAAGCCAATGTTTCGGTTTTTGCTCAAGCAGTGCTCGGCGTGCTTGGTGGGTTTCGCGGTAGAGTCTAGGCAGGGGCACTTCACGCCAGTCGATCCGGCTTTTCTCACTGGCAGGGATATCCCAAGGGTGATGAGGATCGGGGAAGCTCATCCAGCAAAAGAAAGGGCTTTGATCAATTCCTGACAGCCAATTGATGGTGCGTTCAGCTACCCAGTGCGTGTGATAAAGCTCGGGTGGCACATCCATTGGCCAAACTTGAAGCGCACCGGTATCGCCCTGCCCAATAGTATTCTGTCCGCGTTCCGTGATCATGGGGTAAAAGCGTGCTTTGTGCTCGGGGTGATCTCTCATCCAATGGTCGTAATGCGAGTGGCCTTCAAAGAAGTGGTTGGCTAGTTCCATATGATCAAAGCCGCGGTGCGGGCCCGTACTGCCCGCGTCTGCCATTCTGTTTTCAAAAAAATCTGCCGGGTCTCCGAGCCAGGGTTCAAAATGCGCCTTACCCAAAAGTGCGGTTTGGTAACCATTCTCCTTAAGGTGATGCGCAATCGTGGGTTGATGTTCTGGGAGCGCTACACCGTTCATCCAGACACCGTGGGAGGCAACGTGCTGGCCTGTGACGATTGTCGCGCGCGCTGGCATACAAACGACATTTTGATTGTGAGCGCGAGAGTAGTTAATCCCCGTCGCTGCCAATTGATCGATATTGGGCGTTCGCGCAACTCGACCGCCGTTGCAGCCCAGGGCATCAAATCGCATTTGATCGGTGGTGATCAGGAGAATGTTTCGCGAATTCGTTTTCATCGTTCAGCCAGCTTCAAATTTACAGCGATTTTTATCGTGGGTAGAGCATCATTATTACAGCTCAGGCGCTGATACTCGAGTAGGGCTGAACCCCTTGAAGATTTGCGAAATCAGACTTGGCGTGCCATTTTTTGTCGTGAAATTATTCGCTTTAAGGTTGCTGTCAAGATGAGATAGGTTAGTCTTCTGGGGTCAGTCAGGAGGAGTTGTAGTATGCGTGAGCTAGAGGGCAAGGTTGCCCTGATTACTGGTGGCTCTCGGGGCATTGGGCGGGGGATCGCTGAATCTTTTCTACAGGCAGGAGCCCGAGTCGCCATTAATGGACGTTCCCCGGACAAGGGTGCGGCGACCCTCAAAGATTGGGATTGCGGTAGTGATGCAATTTTTTTAGCCGGAGATGTTACCAACCGTCAAGCGGTCGAGCACATCGTTGACGAAACAATTCGCCAAATGGGCCGCATTGATATTCTCGTCAATAATGCAGGCGGTTCTTCGGGCTTTGCACCCATTCATGAACTCAGTGAGGCTGCTTGGCAGGAAGCCAGCACGTGGATTCTTGATTCTTGCTTTTGGGCAACCCGTCGTGCGCTACCGGATATGCTAGATCGTAGCTGGGGACGGATCATCAACATTTCATCGGTAGAAGGCAGTCAGGCCAACAAGCAGAATGTGTCGCACTACATCACTTTTAAACATGCGATGAATGGCTTTACCAAAGCAGCAGCCTATGAATATGGAGAATCCGGCATTACGGTGAATGCCATCAGTCCGGGTGCGGTTGAGACCGACTTAATGATCACCTCAGGTCCAGCTGCGGCTGAGACGATGGGGTTAACGTATGAGGCCTTTAAGGAGACCTACGCTCAAGATTCTGCGATCAAGCGGTTGAACACGGTTGAAGAGGTGGCGGGCCTTGCCCGTTATTTGGCCAGCGAGGCTGCCAGTGGCATCACCGGCGCTATCCTTCCTGTCGATGGGGGCTCGTCGCTCTGACAATATTGTCTGCAGCGTGTTGTCCAAAGGTTGTTGCGTACGATCATTCGCATCAGGTCGATAATGCTGAAGGATCTGCATTAGTACTAGCCCCGTAATTTGATGCGCTTTAAAGGAGATCGATTCTGATCGGCTGAGGAGAAACAAAAATGGAAATTCCAGAACTTCCCCAAGGGTTTACGCCCGAGTTTTTAACTGAAGTGTTGCAGACTGAGGGTTACCTATCCGATTCTGGGAGGGTGGTTTCTGTTGTGCTTTCAACCATTGGGGATGGCACCGGTATGATGGCTGAGATCGCTGCCCTGTCTCTGGAGTATGAGGGCGACTGCGCGTCTGCGCCGACACGGCTGGTTGCTAAATTTTCCTCTCAAAACCCAACGAATCGAGAAATTTCGATGAGTTATCGGCTGAATGAGCGCGAAGCGCGGTTTATGTCTGAGCTCGGCAGCCAAACAGAATTACGTATTCCTAATACCTACTATGTCGGCAATCAAGGGGATCGGCTGTTAATTCTAATGGAGGACCTTTCGGATTATGAGGTGGGCAGTCAAGTCGTGGGGGCAAATCTTCAGCAGAGCGAGCTTGCAATCGATGCCTTGGTCAAACTACACGCGCCGTTTTGGGGTCGCGTGAGCGATCTTGATTGGGTGCCCCATATTGCTGAGAGTTTTCACGCCGAAAACATGCTCCAATTTTCCAATATCGGCGCGCCATTGATGATAGAGCGCTTCGAACCGGTGATCTGTCAAACTTATCAAAATCGCTTGACCGAATTTCTTTCAGCGATCCCGCGCTTGCAAGCGATGATGAATCAGGCGCCGGTGACGCTTTGCCATGGTGATTTTCGGATGGAGAATCTGCTCTATGGTGTGCAGCCTGACCACGATGGAGTGGTCGTAATTGATTGGCAGGGGCCCCTTCGCGCCCGGGGTATGAACGATGTTGCGCTGTTTTTGGCTCAGAGCACCCAAACACCTGTAAGACGTGATCACGAGCAGCAGTTGATTGCTCGGTATGTCGATGGACTGACAGCACTTGGAGTGCCTGGGCTAGAATTTGACGCAGCCTTTGAAGCCTACCGGGCTAGCGTTTTGTATAACTGGGTCTACATCACCGTAGTTGGAGGCACCTTAGATGTCAGCAATCCGAAGGCTTACGCCTGGATTAAGGAAACCATCGCGAGGCAGTCTGCGACGTCAGATGATCTTGCGGTTTTTGACTATCTTGCATGATGTTCTGCTGCCCCATATTTCTTGAAGCAGGAAACGCGTAATGCTTACCCGGTCGTGTTGTTCTCGTCGATCTTTCGATGAAGCTTTTTAAGCGCTAAATGATTATGGCGGGTCAGGGGAGTTCTCCAGGGGCCCAATAATTCACCAAATCGCGAATATAGTCACTGGATGCACCGGAGGTAGAACGCCCCAATCCGATTTGAACTCTAGGGTTCAATAAAAAAGGTCTTGGCTGAAGATCGAAGAACACATCTGAGGGGGCAATTTCGAGTGCTTCTTTGCCAAACTCAGATTTTAGCCACGTTTCCTCGGCCGCACGATAACCGTTGCTACCAAACGCAATCTGGCCAACAAGTCGACCGTCTAAATCAAAAACACCTGAACCACTGGCGCCACCCGATGCCGGCAGGGTGTAGTGAAGCGTGCTTTGCTCGTCAACGTTCTTTCCGATAAAAGACCCTCCGCTGGTCACATAGGGACCCGAGCGCAACATGATCGCAGGGTGGCCCACTGTAATGAGCGGGTCTCGGCGAACTAAGTTGCTGGGGTTGCCGAACTGAACGGGTATAAGATCCATAATCTGATCGGTTCTCAAAAGTGCAACATCGCCGTTGTGCCCTCCTGAATTTTCCCACTCTGGATCGGCGATCAGCGCTTTATAGATATCGCCGGTATTCAATCCAGATCGATCCACCAGCGTCGCATTGACGATCTGACCTTGGAAAGTTTTAAAGGTCGTTTCGTCCCCGGGGAACAAACTGGTCACGCAATGATCATTGGTAACAATGAGATGCTCGCTGACAGCAAATCCAGTGCAAAGACAGGTATCGCTAAAATCGTTTGTCTTCGTGTCAGCCTCACAGGTTGTGCAGCCGTTTTGCTTGATGAACATCACAGTGGCTTGTTTGGCGACATCAAAAGCAGCGCTGTTCACCTCACTCAAAGGGAAGCCAGATTCTGAAAAGGTGTCGCCGTAATCTATGACTTCATAAGCGGTTGTCGCCAGGGTGACACCGCTGACCGGCCACACTTCATTATTGGTGACTTCGAATTCCTGTGTGTTTTGGATCGAAGGATGATTACTGTCGTAGGTAGCGATAAAACTCCGAATGTCTTTAGTACCAATGGCTACAGTCGATTTCTTGGGATCGGCAAAAAACGTGCTCAAGACACCGAGCGTATTTTTTGATGTATTGACTTCTCCATAGCATTCGTCAGGGATGTCAGGGTATTCAGATCTAATCATTCCCGAGACGAAGCCTTGCGCATCGATCAGAGGTGCGCCAACGCCACCACCATCAGACCAAAGGTCGATCGCGAAGAGATCGGTCGCGTTTGGAGCATACCCTTCCAGATAGAAGTCTTCCTCGCAGCCTACGATCATTTTACCCGTTGTGGTGTGCCAACCCCCGGCCTCTCGACCATCGGTTGGATTATGCAAAGCGATTAGGTCAATCGGCGGGGATAAGTCTTCCGGACGCAATTGCAAGCTTGGCTGATCATCCTGCTGTAAGGCTTGCCAGTCTTGCCATTGACTTAACAACTGGTCTTTATCAGTCGTGCCTTTCGTCAAACGGATCAGCGCAAAGTGCTCGTCATTGGCGACGACTTCCCCAGCAGCCCAGTTTCCCTCAAAGGTTTGAATGAAAGGTCCTTTTCCGACTTCAATAGAAATACCCTCAACACCGGGAAAGAAAAAGTCGACCAACCCCTGACAAGACATTGGGTCGTGAGGAGGTTCTGGTGAAGGGAAAACGCCGCCTTCAAAGCTGCCGCCTCCGGTTGGGTCCTCTTCGAGATTCACGATCGACCTTGCATCAGTTAAAACAAGGTCTGGTCCGATAAAATACCCGGTTCGCGGGAGGCTCGAAAATCGCCAATCCTTGCTACCATTTTGATTCAAGAGACAACGATCTGCGATAACCTGCACGACAGCTTGAGCGCCCCAGCGAGCTGCACGTTCTTTATCTGTCAGCTGATTAAAGTTCAGATCATCGGGGACGCGATTTTGCTGATAGCCATCGTAGGTGTTAATGGAGTAACTTTTTTGGCCTTGATCGTCGACAAAGACTTCACCATCCGGCCATTGTTCAACCAGCGACTGCACTTTTATTGTCCCGTAGGAACTTGAGACCTTAAAACTGCCAGCCCAGCCTGAAGCCCCCTCACTGGCGCCAACTTCAACATCTTTGAAGCCTGCTTCAGATTCACTGAAGCAAACCTGATTCCCTTGAATATCGTTCGTACATTCAGTTTGATAAACGAACCTGAGAACCTCGTTGGTATCGCTAATGGGGTTAGCCGTGCCGGTGGTTTCACCCGTTTCAATGAATGCTTTTATTTGCTCATAATTATTACGGACGGAGCGGGTTGAAATTGCCCCCTGGGTGAGTGGCTCTCCAGAAAAACCAAACAGATACCGCATCAATAATAGACCGTCGATAAGGGCGTTACCTTCGCCGTCACCGTCGATATCTAGTGCTGATGGATTGTTGCTCAAATACAGGCTGATGTCTGTGGGTTCGGTTCGAATTGCGTCACTACCAATGGCGCCACCCGTTAATGCTTGGCCTGTAAAGCCAAATTGATGGCGTAAAACCAACAAGCCGTCCGTGAGCGGTCGTGTTTCTCCATCACCATCAATATCATAAATGCCGGCTTGAGCGGTGCCAGTGGTACCGAGCATCAGGGCAATAAAAACCCATTTCAACATCAGCTACTCCTTTGCCATAACTGTTCGTGATCCTGCTACGAATTAATCCTCGAAGCTTGTCGCGACGATCCGTCAACGACTGCCGTTACCTTAATTTCAGCTGCAAACCGGATCACTGGCTGTGTGAACTTTCAATGCGTAATGATCCTGGTTGATCTGCTGAGCGCTAAAATTAAGCCTCGAGCTGACCTATGACATTGCGCTTCGAAGCGTTTCAACCTGATAGTAAAATCCGCCGCGTGATCGCCAGCAGTCTAAGCTAATTGAATCATAAATCCGGTCGCTGAGGAATATCCGAGTTAGATGCGCTCTGCGTAGCACTGTTTTTTGGATCTCGCGATAGTTGGTTGTCTAAGCGGATTTTGCGGGTATTGAGCATCGGGATTGATCACCCACTGTAACCCCTAAGCCCAGAGGCGGAGTCCGGTTGAGGTCCCAAGCGCTTGGCCGTGTGGTAGTTAAAAACGGAGGTGAAACTCCGGAGGCGATTTTGAAAAAGATCACAAAGACTGAACGTCTGGTGTGCTGACTGCACCGAATCAATACTGAGGTTTGCTCGAAAAAATCATTTGAACGTCGATCACGTTAAGCCCTTGTCCGACTAAATTTAAGGGTTTAGCGGGGCGATAGGCTGAAGTAAGGTAGGGTCAAAACGTTTGGAGCATGCAATGGAAAAAATGAGTGATCACATTCTCTATGAAGTCGATCGAGGTAGGGCTCGGATAACGTTAAATCGACCCGAGAAGCGCAACGCCTTGTCGATTGAACTGGTTGAATCATTGAGGGACGCGCTTTGGGAGGCCGACGATGACAAATCGGTGCACTGTGTCATCCTAAAAGGTGCGGGCGGCTCATTTTGTGCAGGGTATGATTTGACGCCTTCAAGATCGAAGGCATCAGACGGTATTGAGCGGCGAGCAGGTCGTGGCATGGATGATGATGCTTGGCATATCGAGCGCTTTCAGCGAAGTCTGCGCACGCTTTTTGAAATGCACAAACCTACGATTGCTCAGATTCATGGACATTGCTACGCCGGTGGCACCGATTTAGCGCTTTACTGCGATATGTTGATTTGTGCTGATTCTGCTCGCATCGGTTACTCGGCGCTTCGAAATATGGGTGCAGCGCCCAACCAAATGTGGCTCTACCATTGTGGGCCGCAGTGGGCCAAGCGGTTGCTTTTGACTGGCGATACACTTTCGGGGCGAGATGCAGCTGAGATCGGGTTGGTTCTTAAAAGTGTGCCAGATGAATATCTCGAGGCAGAGGTTGAGCAGCTTGCGGATCGATTAAGCTACATTGATGCTGAAATGCTGGCGGCGAATAAGCGTACGATTAATCTCGGTATGGAGCTTATGGGCGCTGGAACTTTGCAGCGCCTTGCTGCGGAAAATGATGCCAGAGCGCATACGACCCAAGCGGCCCGAAATGTTTTTAAGCAGATTCAAACGGAAGGGCTGCGAGCAGCGCTGCACGATCGAGATGCCCCTTTTGGGGATGGTAAAGTGCGTGTGCGGGGCGCCGAGATTCGTGATGGTGCGGGTAATTTGGTGGACGAGCCTGGGGGTCACGATGTGCCTTGAAACAGGTGCGATGAGGCTTTAAATGCCAGAATCTTAGGTCGGCTTGGTGCCGCGCTCTAAGGCCGGATGCCCCAAGCGATGGAACGGCGAAGCAATTCATAGAAGACCGGATAATTCCAAGCGCAGCGACTGATGGGTGCAACATCCATCAATGGCTGCATGTCATATTTGCCGGTGCAGTGACCCAGCATCAGATAGAGAACTTCACCCATTCCAACGGAATGAACATACATTTGAGGTTGGCTATCTCGATCGGTGCCAAAAGATGATCGCTCGTATCCACTGGAAGGGGTCGAATAGTCTGCTTCGAGCAACACGGTAGGCTCGTTAAAGAACTCGCAGTAATAGGGCTCGTCCTCGATCTCAAAATCCTTGATGCCTTTGACAAGAGGATGATCAGGATTGCTGACGGAAACCTTGAAAGTTTGGACCGCTGGATGAGCGACAAACCTTGAACCGAGAAGCTGCATGAGCTTAGGTGCTTTGTCGGGCGTTGACGCTTTACCGTCTTTGAGCTCTACAAGCGCGTTGGTGCCATGCAGTGCGAGCCATCGGCCACCCTGTTTAAGAAAAGCCTCAAGGCCGGCTTGTTGAGCCTCGGTTGGGCAAAGGTCGCAAGTGTAGGTAATCAACAATGTTGATTTTGAGATGGCGTCGATGTCCTGGTAACTGTCTGAAACCCTTACCCAAACATCAGCTTGTTCTGCGAGGAGCTTGAGTAACTCAAGCCGCGCAAAATTCGTGTCGTGGTATTTGGCATTGCAGACTAGGTAGACGTCGATTCGGTCGCTCATAGAGTCCTCACTGTGGGCTGGTTGCGACCAACACCAGCAAGCGGCCAGCTATCAGTCGGGGTCAGATGATCGATTCAAACTTAGAGCGCCGATTGCAATGGGTCAACTGATTCAGCCAAAAAGATTTCTATTACCGTAGAAATTGGAGGGGTTAAACAGCCTTGAGCGAGATAAACAGCCTTGAGCGAGACAAACAGCCCTGAGCTACATATACAGCCCAAAGTGGGGCCGCCATGACGCTCGATGAATCGAACTTCGAGACTAGTAAAGGCGTTACCTTAAGATCTAAGGCAAACCATCGGCGCAAAGCGCTATAATCAGGGCACACCGGAGTGAGAAAAATTATGTTGGACATTAATACGGCTGAAAGTGTCATCGATCATGGGCTGTCATTGGGCGCTGATTTTGCCGAGGTTTTCGTTGAGCGCAGCTTGACCAGTGCGGTCAATACCCTGAGCAGTCAGGTGCAATCCGTTGAATCTGGGATCGACTTTGGGATCGGCCTCCGGCTCGTTTTTGGCGCTAAAGTGCTCTATGGCTATACCAACAAAACGGCTGTCGATGAGCTCAAGCGAATCATGATCGAACTGGCAGCTAAGGATCAACGGGATCCACGGCTAGGACTTGTTGCATTCGATTTCTCGAGTCCCGAGGAGCGGCACCCGGCGACGCAAACTTTATCGATTGATGCCGATGTCGAGAGCAAAGTAGCGTATCTTTTGGCGTCAGACGGTGCTGCTCGAGCGGCGAGCAATTTAATTTCCCAGACTCGAGGTATGTGTCGGCAGAAAGAGCAACACGTAGAGATTTTTAACAGCGAAGGGTGTCACACCCGCGATGTAAGAAATTATATCCGCGCCACGTTGACGGCGATCGCTGCTGATGGGCAGGAGCAAGCAACCGGTATGTGGAGCGATGGCGGACTGCTCGGTTGGGAGATCCGAGAGCATGTGGATCCGAAGAAGACAGGCGATGAGGCTGCGCGCCAAGCGGTTGTAAATTTGGGCGCCAAGGCTTGTCCATCGGGGCGGATGCCTGTGGTGATTGGCAACGGGTTTGGTGGCGTTATTTTCCATGAAGCTTGTGGACACCTGTTAGAGACTACCTCTGTTGCAAAGAAGGCCTCGGTGTTTCACGACAAGATGGGAGAAATGATCGCCAATGAGGCGGTCAGCGCAGTCGATGATGGCACGATGGTAAACGAATGGGGTTCGATCAATATTGACGATGAAGGCATGGAAACCCAGCGGACACAATTGATCAAAGAGGGTCGTCTGACCAGCTTTTTGGTTGACCGAATGGGTGCCGAGCAAACAGGTTTTGACCGGACAGGATCTGGACGTCGAGAATCGTACAAATATGCGCCTGCATCGCGTATGCGCAATACATTTATCGAGGCTGGTGACGCTGAGTTTGACGATATGATCGGTTCGATCGATCGCGGCATTTATGCAGCTCAAATGGGCGGTGGCTCAGTCCAGCCAGGCACGGGAGAGTTTAATTTTGCGGTCACCGAAGGCTACTACGTTGAAGACGGCAAGATTCAATATCCTGTAAAGGCTGCAACTCTGATCAGTACAGGTCCGGCTGTGCTGAAAGAAATATCGATGGTTGGTCGTGACTTTTCCTTGGCCTGCGGGATGTGTGGTTCGGTCTCGGGGGCCGTGCCGACCTCGGTTGGGCAGGCCACCCTCAAGGTTGATGATATTTTGGTTGGGGGTCAGGGCTGATGTTAGCGCGTGATCAGGCAGATCAAATTTTAACGCGAGTCCTAGATTCAGGGGCCGAAGGGGACCTCATCATCGACCAGGGTCAAGCCCTGTCTTTGAAAGCGAAGGATGGTGAGCTAGAAGAACACAAGGTGACTTCGAGTCAGGTCTTTGGGTTGAGGGTGATCAAAAATGGTCGGGTAGGAACGGCCTACAGTGAGGCGGCCGATCCAGAATCTCTTGAAGCTTTAGTCCACCAGGCACTGCAAAATGCAAGCTACGCTGCGGTCGAAGCCAACGAAAAAATTTTACCGAATACCGCACAACTTCGAACCGATGACGCGCTTTTATGTCCGATCGATACTGTCGCCATTGACGCAAAGATCGATCTCGCACTAGAGATCGAAGCCACTTTGTCGGCGAAACCAAAGGTCAAAAACGTGCCCTACAATGGCGTCCAAGATAGCATGGGTGAGCGACAGCTTTTCTCGACTGCGGGTCTTTCGGCGGTTTCGAGAGCTCGGACGACGGCTTGTTTCGCCTATGCCTTATTGGAAGATGGCGAAAGCAACGCGATGGAAGGGCGAGGACAAGTGTCCCGGCAGTTTGCTGAGCTCAAGGCGAGTTCGCTCGTTGATTCTGTGTATCAAAACGCTCTGGATATGCTGGCAGGAAAAGAAATAGCGAGCGGTCGTTACGATGTGATTTTCGACGAAGAGATGTTGCCTTCATTGTTTCAGGTTTTTGGGATGATGTTCTCAGGTAAGTCCGCAAAAGATGGCGTCAATCCAATGCGCGACCGATTGGGGACAAAGATTGCTGATCCTCGGCTCACTCTGCGCGACAATCCGTTGGCAACGAGTGGTTTTGGCTATGCATTGTTCGATGACGAAGGCACGCCCACGCAAAATCTTAATCTTATCGAACAAGGTGATCTAACTTCCCTCATTCACAACAGCATGACTGGTTCGCACTTTGGTCTAGAAAGCACAGGGCATGGGACCCGAGGACCTCGATCAACCTTGGGTGTTGCACTGCACCAGCTTGAGCTTCTTGGGGGTGATGCAGACCAGGCGGCGCTAACAGCAGGGCGGACGGTCTTGATCACCGATCTGACAGGAATGCATTCAGGGGCCAATCCAATTTCCGGTGAGTTCAGTTTTGGTGCTTCGGGGTTTTTGTGCGAGGACGGTGCGCGCGTACAAGCGGTGCGTGGAATTACGGTCGCAGGAAATTTTTATGACATGCTCCGGCGCGTTAATCTGATTGGAGCTGAGCAACACTGGAACTGGGAACGTTCAGCTTTGATGCCCAGCATCCGATTTGCGGATGTATCGATATCGGGTTAGGTGAATAAAATAGAGAGATGAGCTCGGGCATATCCAGCTTATATTCCCAGTATTGAGTCATTTGAAGAACGAAATGGAGACCGCATCATGATTCGACGGGCAATGTTTTTGGTGTATTACACGATGGCCGTCCTGCTCGGTGGGATGATGTTCCCACAGGTTGCTGGAGCAGCTGGTGCTCTGGATCCAATTGCGCTGTTGTCTGAGTACATTGAGGTCGATACGGTCAATCCGCCTGGCAATGAAGCGAATGCGGTTGCTTTCTATGCTCGGTACTTGAAGGCTGCCGGGATTGACTATGAGGTCGGGGAGTCGGCCCCTGGCCGATCCAATATCTGGGCGCGCCTTGAAGGCGGCGATCAGGCGGGGCTTATGCTTTTGCAGCACACCGATGTTGTGCCGGCGGATGAGCGATATTGGTCAACACCACCATTTGAGGCGCGGGTTGAAGCAGGCTATCTATTCGGTCGTGGTGCGATTGATATGAAAGGGACCGGTATTGCGCAGTTCCTCGCATTTTTAGCGCTTGCGCAATCAGAAGAGCCCCTTCAGCGAGATGTGGTCTTTATGGCGACGGCCGATGAAGAAGCAGGTGGTTTTTTTGGATTGGATTGGGTCATTAAAAATCGTCCATCTGCTTTTGAGGGGGTTGGTTTCGTTTTAAACGAGGGGGGTAGTGGCTCTCTTCGGGATGACGAAAAAGTTTTTGCCATCGAGGTGACCCAGAAAGTACCGGTTTGGTTTCGGCTCAGTGCTGAGGGTGTGCCGGGTCACGGATCCTATCCGCGTCCTACCGCGGCAGTGACAACGCTCATCACTGCCTTGGCGAGTTTAAATCATCAGCCTTTTCCAATTCGAGTGATCCCTGCAGTAGACCGCTACTTTAAGGGCCTTGGCGCAAGTATTGAAGGACCGGAGGGCCGAGACTTTATGGATTTAGCCTCCGCCGTTCAGCGACCCGAATTCGTCGAGGCGCTTCACGAAAAACATCCAGCGCTCCACGCGTTACTGCGAGATACATGCTCGATTACGATGCTCAAAGGATCCGACAAAATCAATGTAGTGCCACCGATTGCCGAAGCGGAAGTTGACTGTCGAATGTTGCCAGACCGTCCATCGGGGGCGTTTATTCAAGATTTTAAAGACCGCCTTGGCGGCGCGGATGTCGACGTTGAGTTGATTATGGCGTTTTCGCCCGCGATCTCAGACGCCGAGTCAAAGCTGGTGCGTTCAATCCAGAGTACTTTGAGGCAACGTCATCCGCGCGCAAGATTCACCTTCTCGGTAGCTTCTGGTTTTACGGACAGTCATTTTACGCGGGATCTAGGAATCGAGAGCTATGGATTCTCCCCGATGCTGTTTCGCGACGGTGAAGCCAGCGGCGTTCATGGCAATAATGAAGCTGTGCATATTGAACGGTACCGAAAAGCAGTCGCCGATTATCAATCCGTGGTTGAAGCCTTTGTCCTCAGAAGCCAGTAAGCCCCTTTGGGATGCGGCCCTGATGCTCAGATAGTCATGAATCAGAACCCGGGTCAGAGTCCCATCACACAGCACGGCTGGTCGTTTGCGAGGCTATCCTTAGGAGCTGACGGCGATGCGCGCACCGAATGCATAAGAGTGCCGATACCGATCTAATAGGGCCGATCGCCCTTAACCGTAACCCGAGTGCCACTTCGAACTGCTGGGAAATAATCCCAAACCGCTAAGTGCTGAGTGCAACGGTTATCCCATAGCGCGATGGTATTTTCCCGCCAGTGAAAGCGACAATGAAATTGCGGATGCTTGATGTGATCAAACAGCATTTGAAGCAAAGCTTGGCTCTCGCGATCAGATAGGCCAACGATCCCTCGAGTGAACCCTTGGTTGACAAAAAGCGCCTTTCTTCCGGTCTCCGGGTGCGTCCGTATCACTGGATGCTCCGCACTAGGATTACTTCGCTGAGGCAAGTGATCACCGTAATATCCCGAGTAATTTGCCGAATGCTTCGCTGACAAGGGGGCCAGTAATGCTTTTATAGGGCTGGACAGCGCGTCATAGGCTGCATACATATTGGCCCACAATGTGTCGCCGCCGACTTTGGGCGATGTTTGTAGGTAAAGAATGCTCGCTTTCGGGGGTTCTTCGTCAGCAGAAACATCACTGTGCCAGGTGTCGCCGTTGTTTCGGTGAGAATCCGGCCCTGTATGGATTGCCATTAATGCGGGATTATTATCTCGATACGGGGCTGCAGGGTGAATATGTAATTCGCCTAACATGTGTCCTAGGTTTAATTGCTGCTCAGGCGTTATGGATTGGTCATAAAAAAATAAGACGAGGTGCTCAAGCCACGCGTGTTTGATTTCTGAAAAAACGGCGGATGCAGGTTTTTCGCCCAGGTTGACCCCGCTAATCACTGCGCCGATCGTCGGCGTTAACGGTTCAACCGAAATATGCTGGTAGCGCATTTGCGTGCCTTAGCCTGATGAGGACGGCTCTAAAGGATGACTGCCGTTTTAATGTAACCGATAGTCTTAAAGATTACAGCGTTTGAAATGCTGCCGATCAGCAATCAATAACGCGGTCCAAGCCGATTATGCAGCCAGGGTAAATAAAATCAGCTCGCGGTCCTGATGTTGATAGACCTCACGGATTCACTTCCGAGTATTGAGTTGCTAGATTGAGGAAATTAAGGATCGGGAGGTCAGCATTGAGCAGTCCACTTTGGCGATATAGCGCAGTTGCTTTGCGCGAAGGTCTTCTAAACAGAACCTTTTCGGTTCTCGAGGTGGTTCAGTCCGTTACCGAACGGTTGTATTCGGAAAATCCAAGTCTTAATGCCATTGTCTACGACTACTCAGAGCAGGCGCTGGAAGCGGCGAGACAAGCGGATGCGCGGATCGCACGGGGTGAACCCCAGCGCATGCTCGAGGGTGTTCCTGTCACGGTTAAAGTGAATGTCGATTATGAAGGCACTCCGACGACCAATGGGTTGCCAGCGATGGCGGGAAATAATGCGCCGGGGCATTCTCCAATTGTTCAAAATTTGCTGGATGCCGGCGCTATTGTCATCGGTAAAACCAATACCCCAGAGTTTTCCATGCGCCTCACGACAGACAATCCGCTGCATGGCAGAACCAAGAGCCCTTGGGATGATCGAGCCTCTCCCGGGGGGTCCTCGGGTGGGGCCGGCGCCGCTTGTGCAGCAGGAATAGGTCCGATTCACCACGGGAACGATATCGCCGGTTCGCTGCGCTTTCCTGCTTCTTGTTGCGGTTGTGCAACGGTAAAACCTGGTCTTGGCCGAGTGCCAGCGTTCAACCCGTCGGCCTTGGCCGAGCGCGGACTGTTATCTCAACTCATGTCTGTTCAGGGGACGATTTGTCGTGAAGTGAGAGATGTCCGCTTGGCGATGCAGGTGATGTCCCAGTCGGACCCTCGGGATCCTTGGTGGGCACCGGTTCCTTTTTTTGGTCCGCAACCTAAAGACCCTATCCGGGTGGCAATGACGAAGCAATCGCATGGTTACCCAATCCATCCAGAGATTGTCCGGAGTCTGGATCGCGCTGCGGCGTCCCTCGAGGCCGCTGGATATCGAGTGGACGAGATTGACGTCCCGACGATTAAAGATGCTGCGAACGCGTGGTTCAGTGTGGCAATACTCGAGATCAAGGAGAGTCTTGATCCAGTCGCGCGGGAACACGGCAGCCAGACGATCCAGAATATTTTTGATTACTACTATCAGATGGCAGAGACCGTCGATTATCAAGGCTACATGCAAGGCATCGCTCAGAGGAGTGCGATTATTAGGCCCTGGAACGAGTTTCTTTCGGAGTACCCCCTGGTGTTAACCCCTTTTCTGATGCGCCCGACCTATGACTTTGACTATGACGAAAGCTTTGAAGGCTGCAAGGATTTGTTTGATTCAGCAATCTACAGCTACGGTATGAACTATATGGGACTGCCCGCAGGCTTTGTCCCAACGGGATTGATCGAGGACCGTCCTTCTGGTGTCCAGATTGTGGGGCAGCGGTTCAGAGAGGATCTCATTCTTGATGCCCTTGAGGTCATCGAACAAGACAGCGGAGTCATGGCCCAGCAGCTCTGGTGATTCGGCCTCCAGGGAGGGAGGCTCGGCAACCTCAAGTTCAGACCCGGGTGCTCCAAGCAATGAAGAAAGCTGAGATCCGGAAAAACGTCGATTAAACCTCGCCGGTTGCTGATTCGTTCGTCTCCAAGTCATCTGCCAAGTAACGACCGGCGATAAAGTAGTGATAGGCGGCCCATAGATTCACAAGACCTAAAATCAAAAGGGCGTAGCGCAGAGACTCGTCTCCGTAGGCTGGCTGAAGCAGATCAGAGACAATGCCCACCATCTGGGGCCCAGCGCCAAGGCCAATGATATTGAGAATAAAAAGTAAGACGGCTGCAGCCACTGCGCGCATTCTCAGTGGAACAAGTCCCTGAGCTTGAGAGAATGTTGTCGCTTGATAAAAGTTGCCCAAAAGAATTGGCAGAATTAAAAACAGCAAGCTCGCTGTTGCCGTCTCGCTAAGGTAGATGCCAAAGCTGATCGGAACGCTGATCAGCAGTGCAACGGTCACGATCCACAGATACCAGCGCTGATCCCGTGCACCAAAGCGGTCCGCGAGATAACCTCCTAAAACAATGCCGATCCCGCCCGGGATTCCCAGAATCAGTCCAAGATAGGTCCCGGCATCGCCTGTACCCATCCCATAGGAACGGATTAAAAATGAGGGTACCCAGGTCACAATACCGTAACCAACGAATGCCGTTAGCCCGCCGCCAATGGCCATGTGCCGGAATGATTTTTTTGTCCAAAGGAACTTGAAGGTCTCTAGAACGCCGGGTTGATCCTCGGTGGCGGTTCGGCCCTCTGCCATCCCTCGCGGCGGCTCGCGCAGACTATAGCGCACCAACAGCGCCAGCAAGATCCCGGGAACCCCTACGACAAAAAAGGCGACGCGCCATCCAAAAAATTCATTGAGCCAGCCACCAGCGATGAAGCCAAACAATATGCCAAAAGGAATGCCAAGGGCGTAGATACCAAGTGCTGTTGCTCGATTCTCAGAGGGAAAGTAATCGGCAATCATGGAGTGGGCAGGTGGTGAACATCCTGCCTCGCCGACGCCAACCCCGATTCTGGCGATCAGAAGATGCCAAAAATTTTGCGCCAGACCTGAAACTGCGGTCATGGCGCTCCATACCGTAAGGGCAATTGCAATGAGGTTTCTCCGATTGCCGCGATCCGCCAGTCTCGCGATGGGGATTCCAAGGGTGGCGTAGAAGAGCGCAAAGGCAAAGCCCGTGAGCATGCCAAGTGCAGTGTCTGATAAACCAAGATCTTGTTTTATGGGCTCGAGCAAGATTGAAAGAATCTGCCGATCGATAAAGTTGAACGTATAGACGACCACCAGGACGCCCAGCGCATAACGTCGCATCGCTGGGCTGAACACTGATTGAGTCTCTTGCTGGGTTGGCTCGCTCATTGCCATCGATCGTCCTTGGTTATTATTTTTGAAGTGCGAGCATGGCGTGAAGAAATTTTGAATGCAACACAAATGTCGTGGCGCCCTGTTCAGCCCCGTGGGTTTGAGATATCTCTACGGCCCTGCAGCACCTAGGATATGTTCGAAGTCAGAAATGGCTGCTTCATCTAGGCCGGTTATTTTAGAGCGTGTTAGGCTTACCGAATCAAATCACAGCACCCCTCCGGTGCAGCAGACAGAGGACACTATGACGAGATTTAACCGCCGGGTCATTCTGGTAAAGAGACCGACAGCAGATGCAACCCCAGATTGTTTTCTCGTGGAGGATGAGGCACTAGAGCCGCTTGCCGAGGGACAGCTGCGGGTCGCCGTAGAATATATTTCGGTGGACGCCGGAATGCGAACGATGTTGCGCGGAGAGGGTTATCACCGACAAGTGGCGTTGGGCGGCGTGATACTCGCTGGTGGCGTTGGCCGGATCATCGAATCAACCTTGTCCGATTGGTCAGTGGGCCAGGCCGTGCGTGGCGGTCTCGGCGCGCAGACACTCGCAACGGTGACCCCGGAAATGGTCGAGCGAGTTGATGATGGATTCGGCCCTTTGAGTGTGCATCTCGGGCTTCTTGGTGGTTCAACGGGCGTTACAGCCTATATCGGTATGGAACAAGTGGCGAAAGTAAAGCCAGGAGATATATTCGCGGTTTCGGCTGCAGCTGGGGCTGTTGGTGCGGTTGCGGGGCAGATCGCAAAAAAAGCAGGCGCCTATGTGATCGGTATTGCTGGGGGACAGCGCAAGACAGCATTTCTTGTCGACAAATTGGGTTTCGACGCGGCAATTGATTATAAAGGACAGGATGTATCGGCCGAGCTCAAACGACTCGCTCCCAATGGAATTAATGTCTTTTTTGATAATGTCGGCGGGGCGATCTTAGATGCTGCCCTGGATCACTTAGCGTTGCGTGCACGGGTTGTAATCTGCGGCGCGATATCTCAGTACGATGACATGGATCATGTCACTGGCCCGTCGATGTATTTGCGTCTGGCTGAGCGTCAATCGGTAATGGAGGGATTCGCTTATTTTCATTTTCCTGAGCGGATGGAGCCGGCCAAGGCACAGCTCTCAGAGTGGTTGGCTGAAGGGTCGATTGTGTTGCCCGAAGAGATCCTGACAGGAATCGATGCTTATCCAGAAGCGTTGCAGTTTATGTTCAGCGGCGGCAATCTTGGAAAGCTGATGGTTAAAGCGTCTTAACCCGTCGTGCCGGGAGGACCGGTTTCGTTGCGTTGTTAACCCGCGCTCAGCATGACCGATTGAGAGCCTAGCCTAAGCGGGCGGCGCCAAGGATTACTCTGCAGGTTCCACGAAGGCTTCGTTGATATAAGTGAACGCGGCAGCGGCGAGAATGTCATTAATTTCCGAGGGTGTGGCCCTGGGCATTCCTGCTTTCCGCATCATTCGAATGACCCGCATAGTGAGTGCTTTTTTATTCGGGCCGTCAAGGCCAATCATGTCTTCATCAAAGGGCAGCGATTTCCCAGAGCTGTCTTGCTCTTGCACCGATGTTTCAAGGTGCGATCTTAGCTCGCCAAAGTTTTTTTCATTCCAGCCTTTCGCGCCCAGTGCGATGACGGCTTTGACCACAGTTTCAGATTTGATGGCCCGGGGTGATCCTCGAAGCGCTGATTCGAGCTGGAAGGCTTTCCATGATTGAGGGTCGCGTAGACTTACGTTCGATCGACTGGTGCCGAGGCCATCAGCACCATGACAGGTCTGGCAGCTTTCGGCGCCCGTTGTGTAGACGACTTTGCCAAGCGCAAACAAATCGAGGCCTTGTTGGGTATCGGCGCCGTTGGCATTGGCAGACGTCGATAAAAAGCTGAAGATCAAACCGCTAATGATGGATACGCGCAATATTCGAGACATAGAGTGGTCCAACTGGTTTTTTGATAGACTTTCTGTGTTCAGCAGTATACCCAATTTTTTTATAGGAAGAATGGTGTTTAAGCGAGTTTCCAGTTCGATTTTATATCAAATCACAGTGCTTTTTTTCGTCTCGCTATTGGTGACGGTCGTCATTGTTCTCTCTGAAAATGTTCTATTGCGGCAACAGTCGATTGAGTCCCTAACCCGAGAGATTTCCGATAATCAGCAGATTCTTTTTACCAAAACGCGAGATGCTTTTTTTGATCAGTTGGAGTACTACGCGTTTGATGCAGACCCGGGCCGACCGTCGATCTGGAAGCTTCGTGGGAGTCGCAGCCCAGTGGATGCCGTCCGGAGTAGAAACGCGCGGAAAATCGAGATCGCACTGCAAGATCAATTTACGCAGTTACTCGGGAACAATACCCTCGATACCTTGGTGATCTTTGACCTCGAAGGCAATCCTTTAAAAGCGTTTCAAAACCCTGAGCAGAAGCGGTTGTCAGACCCAGAAATTGTCGAGCTGGGCGCTACCCTCAAAGAATTTGCCTTCTCTAAGAAGCCGCATCAAGGTTTTATCCAGCAGGGTGATACCTTGGCACTCTCCCTTGTTTTCCCAATTTATGCCAATGCAACCATCTTGGCCTATGTTTATTATGGCTTGGATTTCGCAGAGCTTAGTGCAGCATTCGAAGCAGACAGTCGTTCAGTGATTTTGATTTCAAGCATACCTTCGGCGATGTCTGAGAAAACCCGGGCCAGTTTTAAAGAGGAGTCCATTGATCGGTTCAAGGGTGCGGCTGTTGAGTTGATAAACGGCAGGTATCACGCGATCACACCCAAGGAAATCGACGCAGGGACGCCGGAAACCGTGCAGATGATCTTTGCTAAAGATATCAACGAGACCATTGTTCTGGGTGAACAGTACCTCCTTCAGGCGCTGATGGGGGCAACATTGTTTTTGGTTTTATCTGGTTTGTTTCTCTTTTTCTTCTTAAGACGAGCCCTTAACCCACTGGGTCAGGCGATTGGGGTGTTGGAAGCGTTGTCTCGAGGTGACTTAGAAGTCAGCATTAATCAGAAGCGCGAGGATGAAGTCGGTAAAATCGCTGAGGCGATTGAGGCCTTTCGGGAACGACTCGTGGCCTACAACGTAATGCGTGGTGAAGCCCGAACTCAGAGAATTTCCCAGCAGACAGAAATTCTAACCCAGACCCGAATGCTGGCAGAATTGCTTCCTCAGACTCGTCAATCCAGCATGGCCTCAACCATTGCTGAGCTCGAAAAGGAAATTCAAAATTCCCGGGTGAAGGAGGGAGAGGGAGGTTTCGAGGTTGAGGCCGATGAGGTCAGCGGCTTGTTTGCTCGCTCCTTTGGATCGTTGGCGGCGGAGCTTGAGGCGCAGTACGCGGAGCTTGATAGTTTGGTTCAAGCCCGTACCAAAGAGCTTGAAAAAGCGCGGGATAAGGCCAACGCGGCCAGCGAAACAAAGAGTAAATTTCTCGCAAATATGACGCACGAACTGCGAACCCCGCTGAATGCGATCATAGGCTATTCTGAAATGATCAGCGAGGAAGCTGAAGACGAGGGCTTAGATTGGTTGCTTGGGGACACCAAGAAAATACGGGATTCGGCAACCCATCAGTTGCAATTAATCAACGATATTTTAGATCATTCCAAAATCGAGGCAGGACGGCTCGAGCTCTATGTTTCTGAGTTTGATCTCACTGCAGCGCTAAAATTTATAAAAGATGTTAGTCAGCCCTTGGCCGACAAAAATGCCAATACGATCGAGTACCGTTTTGCGGACGATCTTGGCGTTATGGCATCAGATGAAACGAGGTTGCGCCAAATACTGCTTAATTTTTTGAGTAACGCCTGTAAGTTCACTAAGGCGGGTGCGGTGGTTTTTGATGTCAGTGAAGAGATGGTTGAGGCAGCGCCGATACTCAGTTTTAAAATTATTGATTCGGGCATTGGGATGACGCCGGATCAGGTCGCCAAAATATTCGAGGAATTCACCCAAGCCGACGACGATACGACGGCCAAGTTCGGTGGTACGGGCTTGGGCCTCGCGATCACGAAGCGTTTAACGGAAATGATGCAGGGCGAAATTAGAGTCGAAAGCGAGCCCGGAAAGGGCTCCACCTTTGAATTGCGTCTACCCAGAACGATCGTTCAATCAACTGACTAAGGCTCTGCTACCAGCTCGCCCGGGAAGACCTATACGATCGGCAAATGATGCTTGAGCGGCAGAGAACGAAGCCGTTTACCTGTTAGATTATGAATCGCATTGCAAACTGCGGGCGCAACCAGCGACAGGGTGTTCTCACCGGCGCCGCTTGGGTGAACTCCATTTTCAACGATGTGAATATCAAGTTCAGGCAAATCTGAATTGCGCTGCCACTTGTAAGCGTCAAAATTGGTTTCCCTGAGTCTGCCCTCCTCGAGTACCGCCTCTTCAAAGAAGGTGCTGCTCATACCCCAAAGTAAACTGCCTTCGATTTGACTTCGGATCCCGTCAGGGTTGATCGCAATACCGACATCTGCGCAGACCGTGATTTTTTTGACGTTGATATTTCCGCCCGAAGTTTTTTCGATATCAGCCACGCAAGCTGCATAGGTCGGATTTCTGCGGTTTTCTGCAGCCGCAATAGCGATGCCCTGCGCGCTGTTTCGCTTTTGCAGGGGTGAGCCATAATTTGCTTGGCCAGCGGCAATTTTAAGGGTGTTGGCGAGTCGCTGCCCGCCCCCAACAGTCACTTGGCCAGCGCCGGTCAACAGAACGTCTGATTCGTCTGCTGCCCTTGCGGGTGCCCCACTGTTGCGCCCCCTGCTTTTGAGAAGACTCAGTCTCAAGTCGAGCGGATCAACGTCAAGCTCGTGAGCAATTTCATCGATGAAGCTTTCGATGGCGAAAACAGTATAGAAGTTACCGACTGATCTAACGTGGCCAACGGGAATTAAGTCCGTCATGAGCTTCTGATAATAGTATTGAACTTCGGCATGCTCGAGGTCATACCAGTGATCAGCACCCGAAACTGCCCCGCGAGCATTGTCGATCATGGTCATCGTCGGTTTTACGCTATCAATGTTGCCGTATGAGAAAGCAGGCATTACGCCCGGTGAACCAGGCGCTGCTACCAATTCGTGCCTGAGCCCTTGTAGCCTCGATTGCGGTGATAGCGCGGTGTTGCTACTGATTGCCGCCTTAAACGTTTGATGCGAAATCGTTTTTGGGTGGCCAAAGTTAAACTGATCCTCGCGGGTGAGCATGACCTTTACAGGCTTGCCCAAGACCTGACAGGCTTGAGCGGCGATCGTGACCTGGTCCCCGTAGATTTTGTCACCGAAGCTGCCGCCGACCAGGTTGGGGTGGAAAACGACTTTAGAAGCACCCACGCCCAGTTCCCCTGCGATGGCTTCAATGAGTTGAGAGCCCATATGGTGTCCCGCGTAAATATGAAATACCCCATCAATGTTTTGAACCAGTGCGTTTCGGGGTTCAAGGGCCGCATGTTCGATCATGCTGGTTTGATATTCCGCCTCAAGTATCTGATCGGCCTCGCTGAGTGCAGTGTCGACGTCGCCAACCTTGAGTACGGTTGCACCCTTTTCTCTGGAAGGCAGTGACTTTGCATCGGCCATCAACGCGTCTGAACTGACGCGCTGGGATTCTGGTACTTCCCATTGCACATCAATCATCTGGGCTGCCCGCATTGCCGCGGGAAAACTTTCAGCAATGACCAAAGCAACGTCGGTCCTACCCATGCCAGGCATACCCGCAGCGCTCAGGGACAGCGTTCGAAGATATCCAGGGATTTCTTCTCGCGCTGCTGCGTCGTTAATGGATAAAACTTTTGAGCCGAGCCGGGTTGGCGGTAGAGACATCTTGCCGTACACCATGTTTGGCACATAGGCATCAATGCTGTATCTGGCCTTGCCGTTGACTTTCTCGTCGATATCAAGGGCCGGCAATGACTGACCAATGATTTTGTAGTCACTACGATCTTTGAGCTGTGCAGCGCTGAGTTCTTCAGGCTGAATCACATGATCGATGGTGGTTTGTGACAGGATTTCTCCGTAGCTAATTTTTTGCTCAAAAATTGGATCAATGATGTGACCTTTTTGCGCAATACAATCGCTGGGTTCGCTGCCCAAGATTTCAGCGCCTGCTTCCAGCAAGAATTGGCGTGCGACGGCTGCCGATTGCGACAGCGGCGTAAAGTTGTCTAGCACGCTCATGCTGCCGCCTGTGCCCTGGTGGCCTGTCTTAGTGACTTGCACGCTGTCCATTTCTGGATAATCGATACTGACTTTTGACCAATCGATCTCAAGTTCTTCAGCAATGATTTGGGCAAAAGCGGTTCCGACATGTTGTCCAAGCTCTTGCTTAAAAATATGGATATTTGTTTCGCCGCTGCTCTGCATTGTGAACCAAACGCAGGGGGAGAAGTTCTCTGGCAGTACCAGTGGGCTGCCCGGGTCCAGGAGGTTGACTACCTGACCTGCCAGCGCGCTTTGCGCGATGACTAACCCACCGGCGGCTCCAGCGGAGGTGATTAAGAACTTACGACGTGAAGGATCGAACTGTGTCATAACGGTCTAGACCTCTTGAATATCAGCGTCGACCACTGATCGAATGGCTTTATTAATGCGCGTGTAGGTCATGCATCGGCACAAATTGCCCCGCATTGCAGACGCAATCTCATCATCGCTGGGGTCTGGGTTCCTTCTTAGGAATGAGACAGCCTGCATAATTTGACCGGAATGACAGTAACCACATTGAGGCACTTGGTGCTCTATCCAGGCTTTTTGAACAGGATGCTCTATGCCCGCACTCAAACCCTCGATGGTAGTAATGTAGGCGCCATAGACGTCATCGACTCTGAGTTGGCAGCTTCTCACTGCTTCACCGTTGACATGAACGGTGCAGGCCCCGCAATGTCCGCCACCACAGCCAAATTTTGTCCCTGTTAACCGAAGCTCCTCTCTGAGCACCCATAAAAGGGGGGTATCGGGCTCTGCGTCAACCAGGTAGCTTTTGTTATTGACGTTAAGTTTTGGCATGGCTTGAAACCTCTTTTAGGCTAAATACTGTTCTCGTTTGGCGTGCGTTTCACGTTTGCCTATTGCTCCGATTTGGTCAAACTGGGAAGGCCTGTTTTCTTGAGAAGAACCCTGATTTTGGCTTGAGGAGCAGCTAAACACAAACTTTCAATCTACAGGGTTTTCAGGTTTACGCAAGGTTGGTTCGATATTGGCAGATTTGGGGTTGCAGGCGTCTGTTTATGGCTGAGTTGCAGTCGTGCAAATTTAGGCAGGGTTCGGCAGAAAGGCTTAAAAAATCAGGAAGAAGTTGCACTTTGATTGGGTCACTCATGATTGAACTTGAGCGAGTCCGCCCAAGTGTTTTGGTCACCGGGCATGATGGCTCATTGGCATCTTCCGCTGGACGCTGATCGGTATGCAAAAGTCGCTGAGGATTGCCCACGATGCACCGCTCAAGAATGATTAAGCGGCTCGATGTGCGTGCATCCCAAGTTGCGAATTCGCTTGAAGGTTTGGAGGGGTTTTGGCGAGCGGGGTTGCCATAGTTGGTCAATTTTAAGGTGCCATGATATTTGCCTTGATGAAAAATATGACGAATCTAAACTACAGATAAGAAGGGACTTATGCGCAAACAAGGTATAGAGTCGCTTGCTTGAAATAGACTGCTTTTTTAACAAAGGTTAGAACCTCAGGTCGCAGTAGAATCGAAGCGATGGGTTGCTAGAGCACTAGAAGATGGGCAGAGTTGATCAGTCCATCAGGTAGTTCGGCAGAAATGATACTCGCCTCGAAATGCCCCCGTAAAAATGAGGTCAGAAAGGCCTGAGGCTCTAGAAACTCAGAGGCCCTATAAACCAGAGGCCCTAGAGATTAAGAGACGCTAGAAATCAGAGGCGTTACTCAGCATTTTTGGCGCCCCTAGTTGTTGGCGCCTAGTTTGAGGCGATGGTTGGGACGCATATGTCGCACCTTAGCAAGGTCAGAAAAGAAGGAAAACGCATGACGGTCATCAGTTCGAAAAGTGCTTGGACACTCGATGCGATGGAGACCTTTCTCGCAGGTGCAGTGATACCAATTCGTATTGCAGCCCAAGATGGACAATTCCCGCTGATTTGCTCGGTTTGGTTTTACTTCGATGCAGCCAGTAAGCAATTTGTTTGTGCGAGTCATGAACGCAGCAAACTCATTCGGGTGCTTAAAAAGAGCGATCGATGCGGGTTCGAAATCGCCACCAATGATTCGCCCTACCGCGGTATACGGGGTAAAGCTGTGACGGCATTGAGTCGCGAAAATGTTGAGACGTCGCTCAACCGACTGGTTGACCGTTACTTGGGCACTACGAACGCGGGTCTGGGTCAGTGGTTGTTGAGCCGGGTTGATGAAGAATATGAAATTAGACTGACGCCGACCTGGATGACGGCTTGGGATTACGGAGAGCGAATGGAACCTACCGCTGATTGAAGTTCAAAAAATGGCGACTGGCTGATGCTTCATGCCTTAGACGTCGTTGAGCTTTAATCGGCGCCGATCTGGATGCCGATAGACAAGGGAGTTTAGCGATGGGACTGAGGGTGCATAAGCAATTTTTCAAAGACAGGGCAGAGATCTATGAAGATCTTGCCAAGAGCGGCCATTGGCCGACCACCTACGTTTCGGGTCAGTCAAGCGAGCTCCCGCTGCATTGGCACGATCTTGATGTCTCAGGATATGTTGTGAGCGGCTCAACATACCTTTTAGATGAGGCAGGAAACCACCACCCGTTGTCCGCAGGCGACAAACTTGAAATTCCCAGGGGGACCTTGCACGCCGAGGGTGCTGTTGACGATCAAGTTGTCTATATCGTTGGGACGGCAGAGCCCGGGGAATTACGGGCTCAGTTGGCCTTGTTGTCTCCTGATGATCAGTCTCGCTTGGCCCCTCAGAGCTAACACCGTGACGCCCCCGTTTTAGACCGTCGGTCTCTTGGGCCCGACCAAAAATCGCTATTGCGCTATTGTCCCTGTTAACGGGTCAGGTTGCGCTCCGTTCCCCCTAACCGCAATGACGTTGACAGCACGCGCTAAACCCGAGAGTCTGTGCGCGGTTGAAGATAACGCCACCGCCCTTTGCCCATGGTTTATTGGCGATCGAATGAGGAAAAGTCATGAAGATCTATCTGGTTTTCTCGTGTGTGTTGCTGCTTGTGACGGGGTGTCAGAAATCTTCGATCGAACCTTACTCATACGGCTTGACCGAATCAGAAGCAGTCCTTGTAACGAGCGCTGCTGGGGCAAAGTTGGCAGAGGCAGCGCCGATTGTTTTCAGCACCGCGCAAGGCTCGCAATCTGTGCGTGTTCGAGTGAGCCCACAAGTCCTGAAACAAGTGATCACCGGCATTGGAACGTCGTTCACTGAATCATCAGCCTTCGTGCTTGCACATCTTTCTGAGTCAGAAAGACAGCGAGTGATGGCGCGAATTTATTCGGAGCAGGGCGCCAATTTTTCGCTTGCTCGAACACCGATTGGCTCGACGGATTTTTCGGTCGAGGGGCGATACAGTTATGCCGCATCCGCCAACGATCAAGGGCTAGAGCAGTTCTCGATAGCGCCGGATCGAGCCGGGTTTGATCCGGCGCTCTACCCGGATCTCAAGTCTCCAGACTATGATGTGCTGCCGATGATTCAAGAGGCGATGGCGATTAAATCAGATCAGGGCGATTCAACGCTGAATATTATTGCCTCTGCCTGGACAGCGCCGCCCTGGATGAAAACCATCGATACTTGGTTTATCCCCGGTTCAAAAGAAAACAACTATCAGGGCACTGGGGGTGAATTGAAATCCGGCTTTGAGGGGTTGTATGCGGATTATTTGATTCGCTACTTAGATGCCTATCAAGACGCAGGGGTCAGCATTTGGGGGATCACCCCGGTCAATGAGCCGGAAGGCAATAGTGGTCAGTGGGAAAGCATGCATTTTACGCCAGAGACCCAGGCTCAATTCATCAAGGATCATTTAGGTCCGAAGTTGCGTCAAAGCGGACATGGTGAAACAAAGCTATTGGTGTTTGATCAAAACAGAGATGCCTTAGAGCATTGGACAGATGTCATCTATAGTGATCCCGCCGCAGCCCAATACGTTTATGGCGCAGCGATTCACTGGTACTCGAGCACTGTGGATGTCTATGAGGATGTGCTTGAGCAGGTTCATCAGCGCTACCCGGGTTATGATCTGATTCATACTGAAGGCACCATCGATGATTTAGGTAAAGCTGCGCCCGGTGGGATTGGAGACCCTGCTGGGTTTCAAGAATCGGGTTGGTTTAACAACGATTCGTTTTGGTGGCAACCCAATGCTACAGATTGGGCATATACAGCGAGCTGGGCCCCAAATGCGAATCATCATCCCAAATACACGCCGGTTCATCGTTATGCACGCAATATCATCGGTAGCTTGAACCATTGGGTATCCGGCTGGATTGACTGGAATATTGTGCTTGATGAACGTGGCGGGCCGAACCATGTTGGCAATTTTTGTGGGGCGCCGATCATGATCGACCGAAAAACCGGGGAGATCTACGAAACGCCCATTTTCCATATTTTGTCGCAGTTCAGCCGAACGATTAGGCCCGGAGACCGAGCGGTGCGTGTCTCCGTGCAGGCGCCGATGCTAGAAGACGACGCGCTACACGTGAGTGCAACGCGAAATCCTGAAGGTCTGCTCTCGGTGCAATTGCTCAACACTCAGGAGATACCGATTACTTTGAGCCTTGAAATTGGCGATCAAGCAGCAGAGGTTCTGCTGCCGGCGAATGCGCTGCAAACAGTGCGCGTGCGGTTAAATAACACCGCGCAAGGGACTCAGTGATGTTGACGTCCCTCGATTTCATCATTGTCGGCGCTTATGCGTTTGCGCTTTTAGGTTTGGCGCTGTGGGTATCTCGAGGATCTTCTGGCTACCAAAAAACCACGCAGGACTATTTTTTGGCCGGCCAAGCACTTCCCTGGTGGGCTGTGGGGGCGTCTTTGGTTGCAGCCAATATATCGGCCGAGCAAATCATTGGTATGTCCGGATCAGGTTATGCCATTGGGCTGGCCATCGCTTCTTACGAATGGATGGCTGCGATTACGCTGATTCTCGTTGGTAAGTTTTTGCTGCCGGTCTTTTTAAAGTTGGACATTCAAACTATGCCGCAGTTTTTAGAGCAACGGTTTGACCATCGAGTGCGGCAGGTTTTAGCAATGTTTTGGCTGGCGGTTTATGTGTTTGTCAATTTAACGTCGATTCTTTGGCTTGGTGCGCTTGCGATAAACACAATGACGGGCCTCAACCAGAGTTTAGGTCTTGTGTTGCTGGGGAGCTTTGCCGTTTTGTATTCGCTGTATGGGGGTCTGAGAGCTGTCGCTCTAACCGATATTTTGCAGGTGACCTTGCTCGTTGCAGGAGGGTTGATGATCTCCTGGATTTTGCTCGATCGAATAGCATTGGGCGAAGGAGCTTGGCGGGGTTTTGAACAGGTCATGCTGGCCGCACCTGAAAAATTCGATATGATTCTTGCGCCGTCGAATCCGCATTATATGAGCTTGCCTGGTCTGTCGGTCTTGCTTGGAGGTATGTGGATTATGAACCTCTCTTACTGGGGTTTTAATCAATACATCATCCAACGCGCGTTAGCGGCGCGCAGCCTGACCGAAGCGCAGAAGGGCATTGCTTTTGCTGCTTTTTTGAAATTGCTGATGCCACTCATCGTAGTGTTACCGGGGATCGCGATGTTTGTCCTCGAGCCGGCGCTCGAGCAACCCGATCAAGCTTATCCCCTGGCAATGACGCTGCTTCCAGCCGGCATTAAAGGATTGGTGTTTGCTGCTCTGTTGGCGGCCATCGTTTCCTCGTTGGCCTCGATGATCAACAGCATTTCAACAATTTTTACGTTGGATGTTTATGCCAAGGTTGCGCCCAATCAGGATCAGTCACATTTGGTCCGTATCGGACGGAGCGTCGCGGTTGCCGCCATGTTACTTGCCATGATCTGCGCAAAGCCGTTACTTGGTAACTTTGATCAAGCTTTTCAATACATCCAAGAATTTACCGGCTTTTTCACGCCTGGTATTGTCGTGATCTTTCTGATGGGCATCTTTTGGCGGCGGATGTCGTCCGCTGCGGCACTGACGGCGGCCATTGGTTCAGCGGTATTCTCACTGGCTTTAAAGTTGGGGTGGCCCGCTCTGCCTTTCATTGATCGGGTAGGGTTGGTTTTTCTACTTTGTTTGGCGCTTTCGATACTGATTTCTCTTCGAGGCAATAGCCGAGCGTCGGCTGGCGGCATTGACTTAGCAGCGATCGAGTTTAAAACCCAGCCCTCTTTTAATTTCTCTGCGGTTGTGGTGCTGCTGATACTGCTAGCGCTGTACACCACATGGTGGTAAGCGGTCACTAAGCTGTGAGCTCCGTAAAGGGTCTCTGATCAGCCGAGCTCGAGACTCGGGTGCTTATGGACGCAGGGTTCATGTCCTTGGTAACGTGTCTCAAAGTCTATTGGGTAATCATGATGGCAGGAGCACCGATCGATTATATTGATCGAACGAAAAAGCAGTATGAGGCATTGGGGTTTCAAGCCTATCAATGGGTCGAGAATCAGACGACCGTGCCGCTGACGCCGCTTCGAAAACCTGTTTCAGAGTCTAAGCTTGCGTTGATTGCCTCGGGTGGTATTTATGCTTTAGGCCAGATCGCGTTTCATTTTAAAGATGATTTGAGCTTCAGAGAGATTGACATTAACACGCCTCAGCAAGCGCTTCGGGCATCGCACTTTGCCTATGATTTAGCGCCGGTTCGACGGGATCCAAACACGGTCTTCCCGGTGGCGCCGCTCAAAGCTCAAGTCGCTGAAGGTCGCTTGGGCAGCTTGTCTGAGCGTGCCTACACTTTTATGGGCGGCATCTATTCAGCGCGAAAAGTAAAAGACATTCTTGCGCCCGCAATCGTGCATCGGTTGCTCAAAGATCAAGCTGATCTCGCTTTACTCGTGCCAGCCTGACCTGTGTGTCATCAGTCCGTGGGACTGATCGCTCGTGCCCTTGAGGCTGCAGGCATTGCAACATTGTGTATGTCGAGCGCCTACTCGATTACTCGGGCTGTGCAGCCCCCTCGCGCGGTTTTTCTCGATTTTCCCTTGGGGCACACGAGCGGACGTCCCGATCAATATGATGAGCAATGTGCAATCGCTGCGCAAACCCTAGAAGCTTTTGAAGAGATCGATCAATCCGGCGCAATCAAAACATTACCGTTTAATTGGGCCAATGATGAGACCTGGAAAGATTCGGTGATGCAGGTTGCGCCCAACAATCCATCGTCAACCGCAGACTTCCGGCTGGAGCGTCTTGCGACGCCGCAGTACCAATTGGAGTCTGACGCGGAGGTTGCCGATGAGCACTGCACGACCTGCTTTTTTCCAAGTGGTTCCGTGGTATGAGCTCTGTATGGATGCTGGGTGTTATCAGCTGGGTCGTGCTTGCTACTGAGCTTCTCGCAACAATTGGCTAGAGAGACCAGAATCAAAATAATCGCGTCAGGCGCGAGCAGGGTGTCGCTCAGAGCGCGATCTTCGCCCAGGGAAACCGGTCCGACGAAAGGGTCCACCGGTTAAAATATAGATTTACCAGAAATTTGAACGTGTTATGTCGCACCAGTTAGATGAACTCGATTTAAGAGGCTACTTGCTTGAGCGCTCGGGGCTGCGTGGGCTCGAGATTTTGGAGCCCAGCGAATTAGCTAGGGCCGCGCAACTTTTTTATCGTGATGGGTTTGTTGTCATTCGCGATATTCTTTCCGCAGCTCAGCTCAGCATCCTTCGTGCTGGTGTTGACCAAGCGGTTCAGGAAATTACGGTCCTTGATCCAGGACATCGAGGAAATCGCGGCGAGAAACGTTACTCTTTTGGTGGCTCTAGTCATACCAGAAGCCAACTTCACCGTCCGGCGTGGCAGATGCTGTTAGAGGTTGAACCCGTGCATGAGATTCTGGATGTCATCTTTGGCTCGCAAAATTATGCCTTGCGCGCGGCGAGCGGAGATTTCTGTTTACCGGGTGCAACCTCGTATCAGCGCTTACATTCGGATGTTCGAGACTGGCAAAGTGAGGAGACAACGCCATTTAGCGCCTTTCACGATCCAACAGGCCGAGTCTCGATTCGAGATCTTCCATGCCCTTATATTTGCGTTAACTTTTTGCCCCAAGATGTTCATGCCCTCAATGGACCGACACGACAGATACCTGGAACCCAGCATTCACGATTGCCGATACCGGGTTTAAAGGATGAACCAGATTGGATGAGGTTATCAACGGTTTGTCCGGTCGCCGCCGGTAGTATCATGATTCGAGATGTGCGGGCTTGGCATGGGGGTACACCCAATTTATCAACAGAAGTGCGGGCTATTCCTAACCTTGAATTTTATGCGCCGTGGTTCAGAGAACCAATGGTGCCCGGTATAAGCCATGAAGATTGGCAAGGCCTGTCAGCGCGGGCTCAAAGCTTGGCCAGATTCTGTGTTGCAGAACCTGGGGTCACGCTAAACACTCAGACAACCCTGCGAGCGCCCTAAAGAGGAAGTTCCCCATGAAGTATCACCAACTCGGACGATCCGCCCTACAGGTCAGTCGATTGTGCCTAGGGACCATGAACTTTGGCCCACGGACTGATCAACAAGAAGCATTTGATATTCTCAATCATGCGGTTTCTCAAGGACTTAATTTTATTGATACCGCGGATCAATATGGTGGTGACCTTGGCGTGGGAACAACAGAATCTATGTTAGGACGCTGGTTGTCTGAAGATGCAGCCCGCCGAGACCGACTGGTGATCGCAACAAAAGTCTATGAGCCAATGTCCTCTGATATCAATGACCGAGGGCTCTCTGCACGTCATATTCAACGCGCTTGCGAGGCAAGTCTTAAACGTTTGGGTGTCGAGACAATCGACCTTTATCAGATGCATCATTTGGATCGAGCGGCGTCTCCCGAGGAAGTTTGGCAAGCCATGGATCGACTGATTGCACAAGGAAAAATTATCTATGCAGGCTCGAGTAATTTTCCAGGATGGCAAATTGCTCGAATGAATGAACGTGCCCGGAACGCTTCCCAGTTAGGCCTTGTCTCGGAGCAGTCACTCTATAATTTGCTTGAGCGTCGCGCCGAGCTCGAGGTGATTCCGGCATGCCAGAGTTATGGCCTTGGATTGTTGCCTTGGAGTCCACTCGCTGGAGGCCTTCTGGCAGGGCCTGCGCGGGACCAAGGCCGCCGTCAAAGCGAGAGCGTGCTGTCTGCTCGGCAGGAACGACTGACAGCCTTGGAACGGTTTGAGACATTTTGTGCCTCGATGAACGAGGATCCCAGCACTGTTGCTCTTGCATGGTTGCTGCATCAGCGCGCAGTTGCGTCGGTCATCATTGGTCCCGCATCGATCGCACAACTTGAGACGGGCTTTAAAGCGTTGGCGCTCAGGCTCGATACTGCTGACCTTGAGCGGCTCGACGAGATTTTTCCTCCCTGCGGGCCGGCACCAGAAGCCTACGCCTGGTAGTCCTTCATTTGGTAAATCAAGACGATCAGGTATTAGATTTTACCGGGGGCTGGCTATCGACGAGTTGCCATACCGTCTGATCTGGAAGGCCCATGACCATTTCGTAGGCGCCTGGCGGATAATTGGTGAGATGCGGCCCCTCGGTTTTATCTAAAGCGGGTTGTGGCGCTGCACCCCCTTGGTCAGAAAAGGCAGGCGGTGATTTATAGCGCGCCAGCTCCTCGCTGCTGATCCCTGCCAGAGCAACAACCTCTGGGTCAATCCAGGCTTCTGGCGCCAGAGCTGTTTTTGAATACGACAGTTCAAGGGCAAGGTTTTCCGGTCCCGCAAAATAGATGGATGCACAAAAGCCATGGTCTACTGGCCCCATGACGGGTACGCCTTTGAGCCTGAGGCGGTCCCGCAGTGCGAGTAATGTTTTGTGATCCTCCACACGGAAGGCGACGTGTTGCATGGTACCCGGTGCTGCATTGGCGCCGGCATTGCCTGCATGGGATTGGCCGAGGGTGACTGGGATATCGCTCATTTGTGGATTGCTGACAAAAGCGATTGCACTCTCGTCATTCAATCGTAGAAAACCATGCCAGGTGTTCTCGACGCCGTGCATCCAATACAGCGCGACGAGTTCCATGCCCAGTTTATCGGTGAAGAATTCGATCTGCGCTTTCATGTTTGCGGTACAAATGGCTAAGTGATGTAAGCCGTCGACTTTGCTCATGGGCTTTGCTCCAGGCTGAGTGGTTGGGTTGATCCTGACAGGCTGCGTCGTCGGGAGAATGACTTGAGCCTAACCCAAAGGTGGCACCGCCGCCAATATGAAGCGGCAAGGTTCATAAGGCTGGATCGGCGCTGGATCATTTTTCAAAAGGTCAGTACTGTAGGCGTAAATCAATTTGAAGCTAGGGATGAAATATGAAGGTAGGACTTGCGTTTGGAAGTAGCGTGGCCATTGACGGCGAATCAACAATGGAACTTTGTCGTCGAGCGGAAGCCGCTGGATTTGAGTCCATTTGGGGCGGCGAGCACGTCATCTTGCCTGACGCAATCCATTCAAAGTATCCCTACACACCAGATGGCAAAATACCTGCTGAGCCAGATACCCCGATACCTGACCCACTGATTTGGCTGGCTTATGCGGCGGCTGCAGCGCCAACGCTGCGGCTAGGAACGTGCATATTAATCGTGCCCCAACGTAATCCCTTAATCTTAGCCAAAGAGCTTGCGACCCTTGATCAACTCTCGGGAGGGCGCGTTGAGCTGGGCTTGGGTGTGGGTTGGCTCAAAGAAGAGTTTGAAGCGCTCGGTGTGCCCTGGGAGCGCCGCGGCGCTAGAAACGATGAGTACATTGATGCGATGCGAGCGCTGTGGGCCGGACCCCACGCAGAATTCCACGGGGATTTTGTAGATTTCGAGCCAGCCACCTGCAGTCCCAGACCGGTAAACGGCAATATTCCAATTCTGGTTGGCGGGGATACGCCCGCTGCGATCAGGCGCGCGGTCCGGTTGGCCGATGGTTACTTTCCGGGCGAGGGTGACATTGATCGGTTGCGGGCGTTGATTAAAACGGTTCGCGAAGGGTGTGAAGCCGAAGCGCGAGATCCCGCAACCCTTGAAATCAATGCGATGTTTGGTGCCCAAATGATGGACCCTGAAGCGGGGGTTGCTGAGATGCGAGAGGCAGGAGTAGGCCGCATGATGATTCCCGCTTTTTTCTTTGCCGGGCCAGGTGGATTGGACCGAATGGACGAACTTGCAGAAAAAATAATGCCGCTGACTAAGGACTAAGGACTGATGACGGGACGCTGATTGCTCTTCGCCTGCTACCCGGAGCGCTTGGGATGGCTCAATCGGAGGACTGTGATGCTGAATGAAACAGATGGAGTGCGCGATGACCGGCGGGAAAGATTTTGAGGTAACGGCGCTGAATAAAGTGCGGCAAGTCTCGGAGGCGGCGCATTACGATTGGGAGACTGTGCATGCGGTATTAGATGCAGGTCTAGTGTGTCAAGTTGCCCTCATTGATGATGATCAACCCATCATTGTACCCATGACTTATGGGCGCAGCGGCAACCGGTTGTACCTGCACGGCGCTCGAAAAGCACGGGTTATTAAAGCACTTGCGGCCCATCCCAAAGCTTGCGCGCACGTGACGCTGTGTGACGGCATTGTCATTGCGCGCTCGACATTCAATTCATCGATGAACTACCGATCAGCGACCGTTTTTGGAAAACCAACGTTAGTTGAAGATTCCGACGAAAAACTTGCAGCGCTAGAAATCATCAGCGAGCACCTCGTACCCGGGCGTTGGCGAGAAGTGCGGCCGTCCCTTGACCGAGAAATCAAAATGACTGGCGTGATTCGTTTTGATATTGAGTCAGCCAGTGCAAAGGTTGCAGCCGGCCCACCCGAGGATGAGGATGAGGATTACCAAAGCGCTGTGTGGGCAGGGGTTTTACCGCTGGCCCTGCGAGCGGGGGAGCTTCAGGCTGATCCGGCATTGCCAGGCCCAATCGATCCATCGGAGGCTTGCTTGGCGCTTCAGGGCAAAACCTATTAGTGTCGACGGTTAAATGGCCAAGGCGGGTATGGCCTGACGCAAGCGCGCCTAGGGTTTAACGAAACTCTAAAGCGCTCTGGTCGACACCTTAGTTTAAGCCGTTGATGGGTTGCTTGTGGTCAGTTCTGCTTCGATGGTTTCCATCGTCTTGCGATCTAAACGATAGAAGAAAAACGCAAGCGTCCCAAGCGTTGCCAGTAGTGCCGGAAAGACCGTAAACATCAGACGAATCCCCAAAATGGTCTCTTCTGTCTGGACCTCATTGGCAACAAACCCATACCAAGCGAGGATATACCCTGACAACCCAGCGCCGACTGCGAGACCTAATTTTTGAGCGAACTGAACGCCAGAGAAAACCAATCCGGTTGACCGGCGCCCACTCTTCCATTGCCCATAATCGGCTACATCAGCATACATTGACCATACCAAAGCGGGTGTTGGACCGTTAATCACAGACCCTAGGCAGTTCACTAAAACCATGGTCCAGTAATAATCTGCGGGGATAAAGAAGAAGGCGACAGAGGCAACGGCATTGCCGATCGATAAAACGATCATCAGCGTTCGTTTCTCGAAATGTGTCGCCAAGGTCTTGGTGAACAAAATACCTACCAGCATGGATAAGGTGCCGAGGGACATAAAAATGCTGGTCTTATCAAAGTCAAGACCGAGGAGTTGAAAGAGCACTCCACCATCATCGCCGATGTAGTATTTGAAGTAGTAGAGCGTGCCCCCTGAACGGACGGCGATCGACATGAGCGTTAGGATCCCGGCGATAAATACGACAATCCAAGGACCGTTTTGCACGAGCGCCCGGAGATCTGCCCTGACGTCATTGTTTTGCTTTGGGGGTTGAACCCGCTCTTTTGTTGTTGCAAAACAGATCCAGAAAAACAGGACTGATAAGACGGCGAAAATCGCCATGGTCAGTTGAAAGCCCAGAACGTCATCGCCGCCGCCCAGAAGTTCTTTGAGTGGTCCGACAAAGGTCACAACCAACCAACCTGCTGAGAATGCGAAGAAAAAGCGGTAGCTTGAGACCTTCGTGCGTTCGATCGATGATGGGGAAATGACCCCCATTAATGCGGAGTAGGGGACATTGATTGCGGTGTAGGCCAGCATCATGAGGGTGTAGGTAACGTAGGCATAAATCAGCTTACCTGAATCACTGAGATCAGGGTTCGCAAACATTGCGTATCCAAAAATACCGTAAGGCACCGCCATCCAAAGGAGATAAGGCCTGAATTTGCCCCATCGGGTTTGAGTTCGGTCGGCAGTCATGCCCATGAGAGGATCCGTCACGGCATCGATGACCTTCGTGACGATCAGCATGGTCCCAACAGCCGCTGGGGAAATGCCAAAGATGTCGGTGTAGTAGAATAAAAGAAAGACATTAAAAGTTTGAAAAAAGAAGTTCGAAGCACCGTCGCCGAGACCGTAACCAACTTTTTCTGTGAAGCTCAATGGCTGGGCTGCCGCGTTCATCACAATTCCCCTTTTTTATAATCAAGGCCTGTCACAAGTCTCTGAGGAGCTCCGTGAGCGTTTTTTGACCAAGGTGGTTTTGCGGGCAAGCTTAGCACAGGCGAGTTGCCGTCTCAGCTTGATGCGACGAATGATCCAGACGAGTCGGGTTGGGCTGTTTTGACGGTTTTGATGGTAAACCGCTAACCTTCTGTCCCAGGTGAATTGCTGAAAAACCCACGAATTAAAGCGAGCAGGCATCATAGGAGGTTGATCGGATAAAAGGTGTTCACCCGAGTCAATTGTGGGCTAGCCTTGATCTAAGTCTGGTTCTGCACGGATCGCCTTGACCGAAGAAATACGGGCCCCCTTGTAATGACCACCGGTGGTCTAACCGCTTATAACAATTGAGTTGATCACGCTGAATCCATGATAGGACCGCTATGAAATCGAGGGCTGTGCCAAATCAAAAACCGGTCGTTATCCTGATGGGGGTGACAGGCGCGGGCAAAACGACCGTTGGTCAAGCACTTGCTGCGCGCCTTGGCGTGCCTTTTTATGACGGCGATGACTTTCACTCTTCAGCAAACCTCAGAAAAATGCGGTCCGGCGAAGCCCTGACAGATGCTGATCGCAGGCCTTGGTTATTGACCATGCGTTCTGCGATTGAAGATTGGTTACGGGCTGAAAATGGCGGTGTTTTGGCATGCTCGGCACTAAAACAACATTACCGTGAGATGCTTGAAGGTCCTCACAGCGATGTGATCTTTTTTTATCTTGAAGGATCAAAAACGTTGCTTCAATCGAGACTGGATGCGCGAGAGGACCACTTTATGCCCAGTCATCTGTTGCAGAGCCAGCTCGACACTTTAGAGCCGCCCCGCAACGCTTTGATTCTGGATATTCGGCTGAAGCCCGAAGCACTTGTCGAAATTGGACTTGCGTACTTAAATCAGAATCGCGCAGATGCCGATTGAGTGGCCGTGACTCACTGGGTCTTGTACTATCTTTTGAAGGCGAAGTATCCAACACTCAAAAAGTGATGCAATAAGAAGGAAAGTTTTTATGGGGATCAGAGACGTTGTTTCAGTACTGTCGGAACTGCCGACGCTGTTGAAACTAAAAAAAGGTATGGTTCCGCGTCCGGCTACCGTAGCGGATTGTTTCGGAGCAAGGGTTGAGGCTAATTCGGCGCAGTGGGGAGATAGACCAGCGATCCATTTTGAGGGAGAAGAAGTCACCTGGAGCGAGTTTAACGCGCTCGCGAATCAATACGCTCATTATCTGAAGGCGCAAGGTGTGGTGCGCGGTGATACTGTCAGCGTGATTATGGAGAACCGAATCGAATTTCTCGCTTTGCTTGTGGGTGTCAACAAGATTGGGGTCACTGCGGGTCTGATCAATACGAACCTCACAGGCAAACCTTTGATGCACTGCATCACCGTAACGAACTCCAAAAAATGTATTTTCGGTAGCGAACTTTCCGGCGCCTTGAGTGAAATTAAGGATGAGCTTGCTCTTGATGAGGGTGAGGACTATTTCGAGGTCCCAGAGCGGGGTGAGGAGCCAGCAACCAATTGGGCCAAGAATCTCGCGGAGGGCGCGGCAGTGGCGAGCTCGGATAATCCTCAAGAGACTGGTACCACGACCCTTGGGGAAACAGCGCTTTATATTTTTACGTCTGGAACGACAGGTTTGCCCAAAGCAGCGGTCTTATCGAACCGTCGATATTTAACCAGTGCCGATATGGCCGCTAAGGCTGGCTTTAAGTGCACCGAGCAGGATCGCATGTATATTTGTTTGCCGCTCTATCACGGTACGGGCCTGATGGTCGGCGCGGGTGCCGCGATGGTCTCCGGGGCAAGTATGTTTGTTCGCCGAAAGTTCTCGGCCTCAAATTTTCTTCGAGAGGTCCGCGAGCAGCAGTGCACCTTGTTGGTTTACATTGGCGAGCTTTGCCGTTACCTCGCCAATACTGAAGCGCTAAAGGATGATCACAAGAACCCATTGCGCTCGATGATGGGCAACGGTTTGCGCCCGGATGTTTGGATGGATTTTAAGCAGCGCTTTGGGATAGAGCGCATCGCGGAATTCTACGGCGCCTCTGAGGGCAACGTGGCGTTTGCGAACCTGATGAATCGTGATTGTACTGTTGGGATGACCTCCGCTGAAGTCGCACTTGTTCAATACGATGTTGATAACGATGAAATTGTTCGCAATGGTGACGGCTATTGCGTCCCTGTCGCCGAGGGTGAGCCCGGTCTACTGCTGGGGAAAATCACTGAAGACACCATTTTTGAGGGCTATACCGACCCTGAAGCGACCGAAAAAAAGGTCATTCGAAATGCACTAGAGGAGGGTGATGCGTGGTTTAACTCGGGCGATCTGATGCGGACGGTGGATGTTGGGTACACCCTTGGATATCCACATTATCAGTTCGTCGATCGAGTTGGTGACACCTTCCGCTGGAAGTCTGAAAACGTTTCGACCAATGAAGTTGGAGAAATAATCAACGGGTTTCCAGACGTGAAGTTCTGCAATATCTACGGCGTCGAAATACCTGGGGCCGATGGTCGAGCTGGAATGGCTGCGGTGACTCTGAACGAAGGTGTTGATCAATTTGATGTCGACGGTTTCTCTGAGTTCGTTCAGAAGCAGTTGCCGGGTTACGCGGTCCCACTTTTTGTCAGAATTCAACCCGACATTGATGTCACCGGCACCTTCAAGATGGTAAAGGGCGAGCTCCGCAAGCAGGCCTATGATATCAAGCAGTTTGACGACCCAGTGTTTGCACTGTTGCCGGGCAGCCAGCGCTATCAACAATTCGATGAATCGGCGCTCGAGTCAATCGAAACTGGAAATGCAGGGTTCTAATCGTACTCAGGAATTCGCCGTCAGCGATTTCTTTTTATTTGGATCTGACCACAGGGTTGTTAGGACTGGGTTTGATGCAGGTCTCGATCGAGGGGCGCGAAGGCTGGCTGGACAGGCACTTAGCATAGTTGCTCGATCAGTTGCTGATGATGGCTTGGCTTTTAAGGCCTGTGTATCAGATAGTGCGGTATCGCTTTGATGCGCTGAGCAGATACATCCTTAAATGACTTGAGGGGAAAACAAATGACAGAGGTTATGAACAACATTGAATATCAATCGGCCTCTGAATTGGTTCGGCTGATCAAAAGTGGGGCAGTGTCGTCGGTTGCCTTGACAGAGCATTACATCGACCGAATCGAACAGTTTGACGGCGACATCAACGCGGTGGTGGTACGAACGTTTGATGCTGCCCGCAGGGCTGCAAAGCAAGCCGATGATGCCCTTGCTGAAGGGCGAGATTTGGGGCCCTTGCATGGCTTGCCGATGACGATTAAAGAATCATATGTTTTAGAGAGCACACCCACGACCTGGGGGTTAGAAGCTTTTCGTGAGAACCATGCAACAGCAGATGGCTTAGCAGTCGCGCGATTTAAAGGCGCTGGGGCGCATTTTTTAGGTAAGACAAATGTCCCAGTGGACCTTGCCGACTTTCAAAGTTACAACCCGATCTATGGCACAACGGGTAATCCGTTCGACGTTGGAAGAACCCCCGGTGGATCGTCCGGGGGCAGTGCTGCCGCTTTGGCAGCAGGCTTCTCAGGCCTTGAAGCGGGGTCAGACATTGGTGGATCGATTCGTAATCCCGCCCATTTTTGCGGTGTTTATGGTCACAAGCCGACTTATGGGATCGTGCCAATGCAGGGGCACGAATTGGTCCCCGGCCTAGCACAGGGAGACTTGGCTGTTTGTGGCCCACTCGCCCGAAGTGCCGAAGACTTGAAGCTTGCTTTGTCGATTATGGCTGGCCCGACCGCGCGGCAAGGGTCCGGATGGCAGTTAGCACTGCCCCAGGCCAAGCATCAGCGGCTCGAAGATTTTAAGGTGGTGATTTGGGCGACCGACGATGTAGCCCCGGTTGCGTCGATTGTGGCAGAGCGAGCACTTGATCTAGGCGCCCGTTTAGAGGCGGCAGGGGTAACGGTCTCCTATACTGCTCGCCCGAATTTCGACCCCGAAGCTGCCCATCAAAATTATCGAACCTTGCTCAATGCGGCGATGACTGCTGGCATGGACCGAGCCCAGGTCGCTCGGTTAATGGAGCGTGTTGCCCATCTTGATCCGTTAGATCAGTCGGACGATGCCATCAACACAAGGGCTGCTGTGCTCCCGCACCGAGAATGGTTGCGCGCCAATCACCGTCGCGAGGCGATTCGTGCTGCTTGGGATCAATTCTTTGGAGACTGGGATGTTGTTGTATGTCCTCAGATGGCATCCACTGCCTTCACGCACGATCACCGTCCTTTCGGTCAGCGGCGATTAATCACTGATGGTCTCGATCAACCCTATTTCGATCAGCTTTTTTGGGCGGGGCTGGCCATCAACGCTTACCTCCCGAGCACGGTGTTCCCAACTGGGCTGGCTGAAAACGGATTGCCTGTTGGTTTGCAGGCAATCGGTGGGCCGTTCCAGGATTATCTCACGATTGAATTTGCGCGTTTAGTGGAAGGGTTGATGGGCGGTTTTGTTCCGCCACCGTCGCTCTCAGGCTCATAGAGATCCGCTGTCGAAAGATTTCAAGCGGATGTTGCAAGAGCGGCATTCAATCAGGATTTGAGCGAATTGCGGAAGCCGCCTGAATCCAATACGGCATTCAGGGTATTTGGCGTAGCCGCTGTGCGCGGTGAAACGCGAGCTTGATTCGCGCGCCCGCCGATCGGCCATCTCATCTATACGCTCAAAGGCGCGAGCTTCGCATCGCGCTCAATGCGGTCAAGTCCGTGGATGAACCCGTACTGGCAAATCGGTGATACCACGAACAAAACTCGATCGAAGGCGTTTCGGCTCGCCAACCACCTCAACATAATCGAAGCGTTTCATAATTTCTTCCCAGACAATTCTGAGTTGCATCTCTGCAAGGCGATTTCCCATGCAACGATGAATGCCGAATCCGAAAGCAAGATGGTGCCGAGCATTGCCTCGATCAATGATAAACCGATCGGGTTGATCGATCACATCTTCGTCACGATTACCGGAGATATACCACATCAGCAGTTGATCATTCTTTTGAATCTTGCGACCCCGTAGTTCGATGTCCTGATTGGCGGTACGCCGCATATAAGGCAGCGGGGTCTGCCAGCGAATAATCTCTGAGACCATGTTGGGGATGAGCCCCGGGTTTGCCCGAAGCTTGTCGTACTCTTCCGGATTGCGATTGAGGGCTAAAACCCCTCCACTGATCGAATTTCGCGTAGTGTCATTGCCGCCAACGATCAATAGTATGAGATTGCCAAGAAATTCATGGGGCGCCATGTCTTTCGTATCCTCACCGTGGACCAGCATTGAAATAAGGTCTGAGCCAGGTGTTTCTTGAGCAGCGCGCTCGTTCCAAAGTCGAGTGAAATAGGCAAGGCACTCGAGCAGCTCTGTCTGCCGCTGCTCAGCCGTATCAACGATACCAGTGCCTGGCGGCGCGGTCGCAACATCTGACCAGCGCGTCAGTTTACGGCGATCCTCGAAAGGGAAATCAAATAAAGTCGCGAGCATTTGTGTCGTGAGTTCAATTGAAACACGGTCAACCCAATTAAAAGTTTCACCCACAGGCAGCGCATCGAGAATATCGCCGGCTCGGGTTCTGATGGTGCCTTCGAGTTTTGCAAGATTGGGCGGTGCAACAACGCCACTGACAGTTGCGCGTTGCAAGTCATGTTTGGGTGGATCCATTGCAATAAAATTAGAAAATGCCAGTTCATTCGGGTCAGGGGGTAGATCAACCTGCGGCCCAACGGTGATTCCGTGGGCTGAAGAAAAGAGTTCATGATGTTTGTCTACGTACATAATGTCTTCAAACTTTGTGATAGACCAATAGCGGCCGATACCAGGTAGCTCGTTGAGATGCACGGGGTCCTCTTCTCGAAGCCTTTTAAAATGTGCAAATTGAAGGTCTTCTTGAAAAAGGCGGCCATCAATCATGTTGATGTCTTCAATGGGCACGGAGTAGGGGTCCCTGATGATGGGCGGGGGGTTATCGGATAAAAAAGGACTTCTAAAGCCTCGTGCTTCAACCTCGGACTCGGTCGTTTTAACAGACTCGCTCATGGTAATCGGCTCCATACAGTGTCAACGCACGTTATCAGGAAATTTTGAGATCGCCAATCCAGCATAGTGGTGGGTGATGTTGTCGTATCATCGCCTTGAAATGACCTGCAACAGTGTGGCCAAGCTATTAGACTCTTGGTTCGTTAAATTGAGGTGAATTGATGCCCGAGTCTCATGAAATCGACGTTGGCGGTCGGGCAATCAGAGGTGAGTATTGGCGGGTTGAGGGCGGACTCCCTACGATCGCGCTGCATGGTTATCTCGATAACGCCAATAGTTTTAGCGTGCTTGCTGAGCAATTAACCGGTCATGATGTGTTTGCGATGGATTTTGCAGGTCATGGTTTTTCGGACTATCGTGGCGCCTCTGAGGTCTATCATGGGCTTGCTGATATGCGTGATGTGCTTGCGGTGGCGGACCACTTTGAATGGCCTTCCTTTCATATAATCGGTCATTCCATGGGCGCCGAGATTGGATCTCAGATTGCAGGTTTGTTTCCGGATCGAGTGCGCTCGCTGGTCTGCATTGATGGATTTTGTAGTACCAATAGTGAAGAGACGACCCTCGATCATCTGGCGCAGTCCGTAACCTCTTCGCTAAAGCGGTCGTCGAAACTAAAAGTTTTTCCGAGTCTAGATGCGATGACCGAGCGGTTGGCTGATGCCACGGGACAAGATCGGAGCTCGGCCGAACGCATCGTCTCAAGGGGTCACCGTGCAGTGGACAATGGCTTTACTTGGCGTTCGGATCCACGCTTTAAAGGTGCCGGCCCTTCTGAGCTGACGGCCCCGCAATTGCGTGAACTGATCCAAAGAATTCGGGCACCGACCCTAGTGATTATTGCCGATCTTTCTAACCAGTGGCTGCAGCGATCTATGGATATCTTGGTCCCGATGGATCATGAATCGATTTTTCTGACTTACATGCCGGCTCATCATCACTTGCACATGCAGGCCCAAAGCATTGAGGTCGCGAGCTTGATTCGCCGGTTCGAGAATCAAGAAGACCTCAGTGGTCTCGTTTTAACGCCGGCACAGTATCACCGCATAACCAGTGTGGTTAACACAGCTAACTGAGCTGATTGCTCGTTGCGCTGCAAAGCGATCGACCGTTAGTGCTCTCGAATCTCGTCCTTTGCAGCTTATTCGGTCAACACGTTGGCGAACACTTTGGCAAGCGCGTTGGCGCGTGTGATACTGAACTGGATCGGTGTCGTAATTTCAAAAAAGTAGTGTGAGGGAATGAACGTGTCAACCGCAAAATTTCGCGAAGAAACTCGACTGTGGATTGAACAGAATTGCCCTGAAGGCGCGCGTGGCGCTGGGCAAATTCCTTTCGGGAGCCGTCGGGTTGAACTTGATGTCGATACGGCGCTCTGGCTAGAGCGAATGGCCGAGAAGGGCTGGACCGTACCAACGTGGCCAAAGGAATATGGTGGCGCTGGGCTTGAGCGAGATCAATATGAAGTCCTGATCGACGAGTTAAAAAAGGCTGGCGCGAGAACGCCGCTGACGGGACGAGGGGTTAACTATATTGGGCCTACAATTTTAGAGTTTGGTACCGATGCGCAGAAACAGAAATGGCTGCCCATCTGTGCTCGGGGGCAAGGCGCCTGGGCAATGGGCTATTCCGAGCCGGGCGCTGGCTCGGACCTTGCCAGTTTGAGCACGAGGGCCGAGCGCGATGGTGATCGCTATCTACTCAATGGGTCCAAAATGTGGACAAGCGATGCGACGCTGTGTGACTACATTTTTGTTCTGGTACGAACTTCGCCTGAGAAACCCAAGCATGAGGGTATTTCATTAATGTTGGTTGACATGCATCAACCCGGGGTCAAGGTCTCTCCCATCCAGTTAATTTCTGGGGCATCACCTTTTTGCGAGACCCATTTCGAGGATGCAGTTGTTTCCGCAGATGATGTCATCGGCGGTGTCGATCGTGGTTGGACGGTTGGGAAGCGTTTGCTTCAATTTGAGCGGTCAACTCACGCTGGTATCAATATCTCAGGCTCCCAGGGCGGTCGCTCTGAGGAAAGCAAGATGCCGGAATGGGTCGGTGATTATGTCTCGAAGGAGCGCGGCAAATTGTCTGATCCTGCGCTCAGAAAATGGCTTACACAATTCGAAATGAACTCCCACGCTCAGCGTTTAACTCAGCGCCGCGCGATTGAAGAATTGAGTTCAAGAGCCCCCGGGTTTACGTCTTCCGCTGTCAAATTAACCAATGCCTTGAATATTCAAAACGGTGATGAGCTGTTGGTTGCAGCAATGGGTCATCAAGGTCTGCGTTGGGCTTCGGAGACGGCCGATCAAAAAGAGTTGGCAGTGTTGCAAAAGTGGTTGTATCAAAAATCGTTAACGATCGCAGGTGGTACAAAAGAGGTTCAGCTCAACATCATTGCTAAGCGGGTGCTCGGGTTACCCGATTAGAAGGAGAGGTTCAATGAAATCCAAAGCGATCTTCGTCACGGGTGGAAGCGGCGGCATGGGGCTTGAAACGGGCCGTCGGTTTTTGGATGCGGGTTGGCGTGTAGGGCTTTTTGATCTCTCGGCCGATGGCCTCAAAGAGGCCGAGGCTAGCCTAAACTCTGATCGATTGATGACTCAGGTCCTAGACGTTACGAAGCCAGACAATTTTGCCAATGCAGTGGCAGCTTTTGGAAAATTTTCTGGTGAGAGAATGGACATTCTTTTCAATAATGCCGGGATTGCACCAGGGGGGTTGCTCGAGGAGATGCCGATTGAGACCGTTCAGTCGGTCATGGATATCAATGTTATGGGCGTGATACACGGTATTCGTGCTGCTCTGCCTCTGCTCAAGACTACCGAGAATGCTTTGTGTATCAGCACCTCTTCCTCGGTTGCGACATTTGGGCACGCGATGCGTGCAGCCTATACGGCAAGCAAATTCGCGGTAAAAGGCCTAACCGAGGCGCTGTCACTCGAGTTAGAACAATATGACATCAGAACGGCGGACGTGCTGCCTGGATGCATTGATACGCCGATGCTCCGGCGCGAGACTGCCAAGGGCGCGGGGAAACCCTTTGAATTATCCATGTTGGATCGATTGCCCAAGGAAGGCCCTTATCGATTAATGCCAGCCAGTGCGATCGCTGATGCGGTTTGGGATGCGTACCTTGATAGCCGTCGAATACATTTTTATGTGCCGGAGGAAGTGGGTGACACCGACCGTATCAAAGCAACCGATATTCAAGCGGCGCGCTCTGAAATTTATGATTTCTTGTTCCGGCCTCGTTAATTCCGCGCACAGATGTCGACGGGAATCGTGTAACGCGGGTTAATTCAAGCCGAAGGTGGCTTTGATGCCATCAATGACGAATTCGATGGCAAGTGCGCCAAGCAGTAATCCAAAGACACGTTGAATTGCGCCAACGACTGATTCCGGTAAGGCCTTTGCGACTTTTGATGACAGCCATAGTGACGCTGCCGCCATGATAAGGATGAGCAGGATCGGTAAAAAGCCGATCAGTTGATGCTCAAGACTGGCACTGCTCTTTTCTTGCATGAGCATGGTAATGGCAATCGCGCCGGGGCCAGCAATCAGAGGAATAGCGATTGGAAAGGTTGCAAGAGATGATAAGGCTTTATCTCGCATCGCTTTGTCCATGGTGTCCTGCCGCTGTTCCTGTCTTTGCTCAAAGAGCATTTGGTAGGCAATGACAATCAGAAATAGTCCACCAATGATTTTGAAGGAATCAATACTGATGCCCATGTAATGTAGCACCGTGCTGCCGAACAACCAAAATGCGAGCAGTACGCACAAGGCAGTAAAACCGCTTTGCAGCGTCAGCCTCCGAACCTCGGACTTGCTCAAGCCCTGAGTGAAGGGCGCGAAGATAGGCAAGAGACCGATCGGATCAATCGCGACGAAAATCAAGATCAAATTTTCAAGAAAAAGCGTTGGCATGGCTTGGGTCTGGATCAAAAGGAGCGGGATTTAACCCGTCTATGGCGTTGGCGTCAACCGATTCTTGAATGATCTGAAATCCCGATCAAAAAATTGCAGTGTAAAGCGTTACGAGCTCTGCCCAGCCGGGCAGGGCTTCACTTAAAATGAAGCAGTGAGGTAAACAGCGTATTTGATGAGCCATCGGTCAGCCTCAGGCCGTCGCCAAGACGCCCACGGGCAGGTGCTCAATGGGCATGTTAGAGCAAGCACAATGATGTTGGCACCAATCCGGCGCATCTCGTTTTTGTTGAGTGACTGGGATAGAGCGCCGGTTCGGCGACTAGCTACGCTCGAGTCCTGCCATGCTGCCCTCGTCGCGCCACGCTGCCATGCGCTGGAAGAAGGGGATCGGTCCTTTGCCATAAGCGCTGTTTTGAGTACTGGTGGGGTTGGGCTGACCTTCGTTGTTGTAATAGCCGGGCGTGCACTCGGCTTGAAAGGATTCGCTGATACGAGAGAGGCCAATGATTTCCTGAACCCATGCGTCTTCAGCGGCCTGGCTAGGCTCGATGGCTGCAATATCCTCATTGAGGCAGCGCCCGATGATGTATTGCATTTGGTGCGCTGATTCGTCCATGGCATGCGGAAAGTTGGTTGTAAAACCCGCTTGTGCGGTGCTCATGAAAAAGACGTTCGGAAAGCCTCGGCTGTGAAGGCCGTGGAGCGTTTTAAGTCCTTTGGCCCATTTGTCACTGAGCCGCAGTCCGCCTCTCCCCTGCAAATCGTATCCTGCTCTGCGGGTATAGGCGGTCCCAACCTCAAAACCTGTGGCAAAGATGACGCAATCGACTTCAAATGTCTGGCCGTTGGCGGTTACCCCATGGGCCGACATCGACGTCACGCCTTGTCCTTGCGTGTCGACCAAGGTGACATTAGGGCGATTGAAGGTTTGCAAGTAGCTGTCATGAAAGCAGGGTCGTTTACAAAACTGCCGGTAATACGGTTTGAGGGCTTCAGCCGTTTTTGGATCCTCAACGATGGCATCAACGCGCGCCCTGATCTGCTCCATTTTTTGAAAATCCGCGATTTCCATCAGTTTTGGAATCTCGCGGGGATCTATATCTTTACCGCGATAATTTGCCATAGAAATAAGATTTCTAATGATTTCGGTCCATCCATCCATGACGAGATCTTCCTCAACGATCCGGCCCGAGGTCAGCGCGTTAAAGTTCTCCATGCGTGCTTTCTGCCAACCTTCCGGTAGGGACTTGGCCCAAGCCGAATCTGTGGGTCGATTGGCTCTGATGTCAATCGAAGAGGGCGTGCGCTGAAAAACGTGCAAGGATTTCGCCGCTGCACCAAGATGTGGGATGCATTGCACTGCCGTTGCACCAGTGCCAATAATTGCGACGCGTTTATCGGCCAATCGGTCGAGATTGCCCTCGGAGCTACCTCCGGTGTAGTGATAGTCCCAGCGACTTGTATGAAACGTGTGACCTTTAAAATCAGTGATACCAGGGATACCCGGAAGTTTAGGTCGATTGAGTGGACCGTTAGACATGATGACAAAACGCGCGTGCATCGCATCGCCTCGGTCAGTTTCTATGAGCCAACGTTTCTTGCTGTCATTCCATGACATTCCAGAAACCTGAGTTTGAAGGCAAGCACGACTGTAGAGATCATAGTGTTGCGCTATGTTTTGACAGTGTTGAAGTATTTCCGGTGCGTGGGTGTACTTTTCTTTTGGGACAAAGTTAAGTTCTTCACAGAGCGGAAGATAGATATAAGATTCGGTATCGCAGGCGGCTCCCGGATAGCGATTCCAATACCAAGTGCCCCCAAAATCACCGCCCTTTTCAATGATTCGAATATGCTCAATACCAGCTTCAAGGAGGCGTGCAGCTGAAATCATGCCCCCAAAACCGCCGCCGATAATGACAACATCAATGTCATCCTCAAGCGGCGCGCGTGTTGGCACGCCACGAACGTAGGGATCGTCAACGTAGTTTGAAAATTCTCCATCAATGGACTGATACTGCGCGCTCCCATCTGGCCTGAGCCGCTTGTCTCGTTCGATACGGTACTTTTCTCGCAGGGTATCGGGGTCGAAGTTCAGTGTTGCTGATGTCAGGTTTGAGTCGGTCATGATTTGAGTTGGTTTGAAGTTCTTTCTTCAGTAAACCATAAATTAATGTTGAGAAAGAGCGCTTTTAATCATTTTTCAATGTGTCTTGGACCTGCCCGCGCCTCGGCCCGTGGAAGCTCGTTTCTGATAAGCGATGTTCGGGTTCCGGTGATAAAGTGTCCTGTAAGTACACACCGACGTTTTGAGCGAAGATTCGGCTGATCTGCTCGGATACCGAAATCTCATGACGTAAAAGCCTAGCGATGAAGAGATGCAGCGACAGAGGATAAAGATGAGACGCCTATTTGCGATCGTAATGTTGATGCTTGGCGTTGGCCAGACATTCGCGAGCGGCGTCGACCCTGTCGCTCAGCGCATCGTGGTCTCGATGACACAAGAGCCGCGCACATTGAACACGTTGATTGCGGAGAGTGTGAGTTATACCGCCCAGATCTTGGTGCACGTCAATGAGGGCCTCATGCGCTATGACGGCCGTAGGCAACTCTCAGGAGGGGTTGCGCAAAGCTGGAACCTGCGCCCTGATCGCATTGAGTTCCAATTGCGGCCTGATGCGAAATGGAGTGACGGTACAGCTGTGACGGCGCAGGACTTTGTTTTCGCTTGGCGATCTTTGCTCAATCCAGAAACTGCATCACCTTCGGCTAACTTAGCGTCTCCGATCAAAAATGCGGCAAAAGTACTTTCAGGTGAGCTACCACCGAGCGCGCTCGGCGTTCGAGCGATCGCTGATGATCAGTTGGTGGTTGACCTCGAGCACCCTTGCGCGTGGTGCCTCAAGCTGATGACAAACTCAATTTTTTATCCGATTAAGCAGTCATTTTTTGAGGCTGCAGGTGACGCCTACGCAACCTCTGGCTCGACCCATCTGTCTAACGGCTCCTTTTTGATCAGTCATTGGGAGCGAGGGCAGCGAGTCACTGTTCAAAAAAATAGACACTATTGGAACCATGAAGCTGTGGCCCTCAATGAGATTGTGTTTGACTATTTTGGGGTAGAGCCGAAAACGCAGTTAAACCTGTTTCGCTCGGGACAGATCGCAGTTGCGAATCTTGATCGGGATACGGTAGCAAGTGCCAGTCAGCTAGGATATCGGCTCAAAACCTTCCCTACAGGTCATTTATTTAACCTTCAGTTCAGCCATCAAAAGTCGATGGTGAGCGCGAATGAGAATGTGCGTAGAGCGATCAGCCTGGTCATTGATAAAGACACGCTGGTAAACCGTGTGGTGGCAAGTCCGGGAACTCGCATCGCTGATTCGATGTTCCACGATTGGTTAACGGTCGACGACACCCGATTTATCGATGCTAGGCCACCGCAGAAGCACCGGCCTGACTATGAAGCCGCTCGTGGTTACCTCGCGCGAGCGATGGCAGAGCTTGGCCGGGAGCGTCTTCAAAGACTCACGTTGACCATCAACGATACGACACTGTACCGACGTGTGGCTGAGTATGTGCAAAGTCAGGTAAAGCATGTTCTGCAAATTGATGTTGCGATTGATCCACAAACGACTCAGATGATGGTTGAGAAATGGCGTAAGGGTTCAACCGATATGACGTTGCTGACGTGGCCTGTCGATGTTGATGATCCCATGGATCAGATATCGTTTATGGGTGACCCCAGTTTCCGCGGCGTCTTTCAGGGGCTTTACGCTGGAGATGATATGGCTGAGCTCTTTTATACCGCCCGCAGCGCTTCCAGCCTCGCGGCGCGCCTAGATAGCATTGAAAAAGTCCACGACTTTTTTGCGCACAAAGTGACCGTCATGCCCCTGTTTGAAACTTATGGCACCGCCGTCGTCCATCCTTCTGTAAAGGGCTTTATCTGGCAACCTGTTCGCGGTTTTGCCGATTTTCGATGGGCCCGTATCGTAGCCGAGTAACCTCAAATCAAAAAAACGCGAAGAGCCTAGAAAAGGTTCGGTCGTTCTCCGTGAAGGTAGCAGCGCTGGGTCTAGGAGTCGTAGGACATCGGGTTAAAGCTTTGGGTCGCGGGCAGCCAAGTGAGATGGCCGAATGAGCGAGGGTTGAGGAGAAGCCTTGAGCTTCATCGTCTGATCGAGTGGTCCAGATCCCAGCGTCAAAGGGTTACAGCATGTGCGACGCTCGACGCGATGACGCTGAGAGCGCCCCGTGAAGGTGAACGGTTGACAGTTTGGCCAATGAGGCGAGGGTGGAGAGAGAACCTAGGCGGTTCATCCTCAACCCGTAGAGGCGGGCTGAGGAATGAGGGGCTGGGGGTCAGTCTTGTTCCATGGACCAGGTCTTACTGGTCTCTCTCGCCCGATCCCATTCTGAAAGGGTCTGAGCGAGCGGCCTTGGCGTGATGACGCGCTTTATTTCAGGTTCGTCGTTGATGGCTTGGTATTGGGCCTTTAAGGCAGGTTGAGCAGCTGTCATGTGAGGGATCTCCGCGCTGGATGAAGGTTGATGCTTTGAGCGGGAGAAAATTAGCAGAAGAAAAACGGCCTGAAAATGGAATAATTTGACACTAATATATTCCAAAAAAGAAAGATTAAGGTTTGGCAATTCAGCAGAATGTTGCTGATGCAATTTAGTAACGCTCGAGACTTGTCTTCGATTCGATCAATCAATCTGCATCACACAGGTGCTTGAGCGCTTTGGTATGCAGGTCCTTGGGTCAAGAAAGTGCCGGCGGTTGCTCTTAATGAGGACGTACAGGTCGGCGTTTCAAAGACACTGCTAACGGGGTGTCAGCGATTCGACCTGCGGGTCTTGGAGCGTCGAGTTAAAGCGATGTGCGGTCTAGCTGAATCCTTACTCGACACTTTCTCCAAGCGCCTTAGCGCGTTCAAGCCTGCTGGCTTCGTCCTCGGGTAGATATCGCCATGCTGCCAGCAGGAGTAAAGTCGATGGAATAAAAATTAGGAGGCCGGTTGATATTGCGGTCTGCAATGATGCTGCTGAGTCCATGCCCGTGGTGATATAGATGTCCGACAGTTGACCTATGAAATAGGGACCGAGCGCGAGCCCGATCATGGTGTTGACCAAAATATAGTAAGCGCTTGCGGTGGCACGCATTCGAGGCATGACAAGGTCGGAGGCTGTGGTTGGGGGTATGCCCGGCCAAGCCGCACTAAAAATATGATGCAAGAAGTTTAAAGCGAATGCCCACATAAGGGATTCGGTGTAGACCATCCAAAGGACGAGAGGGGCTGTTCCTGCGATTGCTACAAATCCGATGACGAGCCGGCCGGCCGGATGCTTTTGCTTGGCCCAATCACCAATGATTCCGCCAAGCGTAACGCCGATGAGGCCGCCGAGCGCACTTCCAAGACCGATATACATGCCGACTTCTCCGGGGGACGTGTCGTGAAGCCTTAAAAGAAGCGGTGCAGTCCAAAAACCAATGCCGTAAGTGACAAATGCAATCGTAGGGAAGGCTGTCGTAGTAAATAGAAGTGCACGGGATCTGAAAATCATACTGAACGTCGCAGGATCCCGATGTTTCAGAGACTGGGCCCAGGTAAATGTCACGTAGATCCCGATGCCCAAGGCAACCCATTGCGGGATGTTGTTTGTCACTTCGATGAGCAAATAAGCGACGCTGGCGATTCCAAGTGCGGCCAAGCCATTCATCGGCAGGGAGGCTCCCAGCCGCTTAAGACCCCACAAATTGAAGATGGGCAACATCGTGGCCATTTCTGTGCGAAGGACTGACCAGGGTGCAGGGTGCTCTTGCGCCACCAAGTTTTCAGACTGTCCGCGTCGAGGCTCACGAAGCGTCCGAACCCAAACCGCCATGAGAATCCCTGGCACACCAACCGCTAAAAATGCGGCCTGCCAGCCTTTAATACCCAGCGGCGCCTCTGCCGCGACTGGGTAACTGCCATTCCAGGTCTCCATGATGAAGCCGCCGATGAACAGGCCAATGCCGCCGCCGATATAAACGCCGGATGAATAGATCGCAAGGACTGTGGCTCTAACTTTGGGAGAATAATAGTCAGACAGCATGGAGAAGGCAGCTGGTGAGGCGCTGGCCTCGCCGATCCCTACACCAATTCGAAAAGCAGCCAGCTGCGGAAAGGATTTTGCGAAACCTGATAGTGCCGTCATTGCGCTCCAAAACATCAGGCCCATGGCGATCAAGCTGCGACGCACCCATACGTCAGCAAAGCGCGCAAGAGGAATGCCAAATACCGCATAAAAAACCGCGAAAACCGTGCCATATAAAAACCCCATTTCGGCATCGGTGATACCCAAGTCAGCTTGAATGTCTTGGCTCAGAATCGAGAGAATGTTCCGGTCAATAAAATTAAAGATATAGACGATGACCAGGACGAACAATACGTAATGGGAATACCAGCTCGATGAGGGCTTCACTGGCGAAGCTTGAGGGTTGCCGCTGTCTGGTTCAGTCATGCTGATTCCTACTGGAAGGTCAAGCGGGGTGCCGACCCAATTGTGGTCTCATCCTACCCAACTCTACTGCTCGGAGGAAATGAAGGCCAAACATGGGCTGCACAGGTCACTTGGGCCGTAACAAAAAGATGGGTATCGATAGGTCCTAGGACCTGTCGCGCTTGCTGGTGTGCTTCAATTCGGATAACGGATCCAAGGTTAGCCCCAGAGAGTGAATGTCCTGAGCAGGGTGAGACCAGGTCAACTCAAACCCGAAAATACGCCTGCCGCTAACTGATTCTTGCGGCATTGAGCTCGATTGACTGTGCGTCAAGATATTCATCAAAAGTACCCCTAAAATCGGTCAGCGTTTGGTCCTTGATTTCGATAATACGGTCGGCCAACGATGAGACGAATTCTCGATCGTGACTAACGAAGATTAGGGTGCCCTCATAATTTTCAAGGGCCAAATTGAGCGATTCGATGGCTTCCATATCGAGGTGATTCGTCGGCTCATCAAGAACAAGAACATTGTGATCTTGCATGATGAGCTTGCCAAAAATAAGCCGATTCTTCTCGCCGCCAGAGCAAACTCGAACGGATTTTTTGAAGTCCTCGTTGGAGAACAGCATACGCCCCAGCGTCGCTCGGACAACCTGTTCATCATGGGAGGGCTTTCGCCATTGGCTCATCCAATCAAATAGGTTCCGGTCATCATCAAAGACGGCTGAGGTGTCTTGCGGGCAATAGCCAACTGAGGCGTTTTCGGACCATTTGATACCACCGGAATTTGGGACTATTTCTTGCATCAAACATTTCAGGAAAGTCGACTTACCCACGCCATTTTGACCGATGATGGCCAGTCGAGTGCCTGCTTCAAGCATCAGATTACCGCGATCAAAAAGCGCCTCGTCGTCCTCGAAACGATGCCCCAAGTCTTCGATGGTCAACGCCAATCGATGGAGTTTCTTTTCCTGTTCAAATCGGATGTAGGGGCTGATCCGGCTTGTGGGTTTGATCGTTTCTAACTCGATTTTTTCAATTTGGCGCGCTCTGGAAGTTGCCTGTTTGGCTTTCGATGCGTTGGCTGAGAAACGACTGACGAAGTGTTTGAGTTCTGCAATTTGCGCCTTCTTCTTGGCATTTTGCGAACTCACGCGTTCCCTCGCTTGGGTAGACGCAATCATAAAATCATCATAATTGCCGGGGTAAACACTCAAGGACTGATAATCGATATCAGCGATATGAGTACAGACCGAATTCAAAAAATGTCGGTCATGGGAAATAATGATCATGGTACTGGTGCGAGCAGTGAGGATGTCCTCGAGCCAGTGGATTGTATGAATGTCAAGATTATTGGTAGGTTCGTCCAGCAACAAGATGTCAGGATCAGAGAATAATGCTTGCGCCAGCAATACCCTGAGTTTCCAGCCTGGTGCAACCTCGCTCATTGGCCCGTAGTGGAGCGCAGGATCGATGCCAGCACCAATTAAAATTTCGCCTGCGCGACTCTCCGCTGAATAACCATCCATCTCAGCGTATTCACTTTCAAGGTCAGCAACCTTCATGCCGTCTTCTTCAGACATTTCGGGCAACCCATAGATTCGGTCGCGCTCCTGTTTAACTTGCCAAAGCGCTTTGTGACCCATGATCACCGTGTCCACAACGCTGAACGCCTCGAAGGCGAACTGGTCTTGATTGAGCTCGCCAACACGCAGATCTGAGTCTATCGAAACGCTGCCATTGCTTGGGGTAAGCGAGCCGTTCAAGATCTTCATAAATGTTGATTTACCACTGCCATTGGCGCCGATCAGACCGTAGCGACGCCCCTCGCCAAATTTAACGGAGATATTTTCAAAAAGTGGTTTGGAGTCAAACTGCATGGTGATGTTGGCGCAGGTGATCAAGAGCGTTCCTTAAAACAATGATTCAATATTTGGGGCGGCATCTTACCAGACATCAAGGCTGCCTTGAGCACCCAATCGTGATGAAATTTCGGTATTCCTCATGAGATCTAGTGCTTTCTTGCTGTGCGCGCCGTTAAGCCGCACCGCCTGTGATCTCATTGTGTTGTGGGTTAAGCCTAAGGGCGCGTTTGAACGATTCGACCCAGCCAACAAGAGCGGGCGCCTGGGCGCATAAAGCTGTGGCGACATGCTCCGGGCTGGCAGAGTGAAATGCGGGTCACGCAAGACCGATGGCTAGGATAGAGATTCCGTCCGATGATGCGTAGAAGCCTTAAAACTTAGTCTAGAGGCCGGTGAATAGTCGGAGAGCGCTTTAAAAGTTGGCGTAGCCGCCATCGATCAAATGGGTTTCTGAAGTATGGTAGCTGCTGGCTTGGCTCATGATATAGACCGCAATGCCCGCAAAATCCTCTGGCTTACCCCACCGCCGCATTGGGATACGCGGCATGACGTTTTCGACGAATCGATCCCATGCGAAGGAGGACTCGGTCATTTCCGTTTCAATCCAACCGGGCAGAAGCGTGTGGGCCGTGACGCCATACCGAGCATATTCAACGGCCAGTGCTTTGGCCATGGTGATGAGCGCACCCTTGGTTGCGGCATAATGCTCTCCCCGAGCCTGTCCCGACACTGCGGCAAGACTCGACGTGCCGATGAGTCGGCCGAATGCATCACCCTGATCTGCGCGTTGCCGCATATGCGCCGCGGCACAACGAAAAGTGTAAAACACACCATCGAGATTAACCTGCATGATACGGCGCCACTCTTCGGTATCCATTTCATCAAAGTGATTTGCACGGCCGCCAACGCCTGCATTGGCGAAGCAACCGTCAACTCTGCCGTGGGCTGCCAGCGTTTCACCAAAACATTTCTTCACAGCAGCTTCGTCGCTCACGTCGCACTGCCAGGCAGAGACCTTGGGCCCGTAGGCCTTTAGCACCTCTAGCGCGTTGTGGTTCTTCTCAAGGTTTGTCCCCCAGATCGCGACTTCACAGCCCTGGGAGGCAAGTCCCTCTGCCATGCCAAGGCCAATGCCGCCGTTTCCGCCGGTGATCAAGGCCACGCGGCCTTGGAGGTCGAATAAGCGATGAATCATGGTTGGGCTCCTTGTTCGATGACTGAATTGACAATGATGAGTTTAGGCTCAAAAGACAATTGTTTCAGATCCTGGTTCTCAGATTCTCGGCCGGGGGGCTTCGGCGTGTTTCGAAGCAGGGCTCATCCTTCTTAGTCGCGACCTTCGCGCTCACTTTGAGTTCTGAGCGATCAACGCAAAGAGATCCTGATAATCGGCAAGGTCTCTTGTATCGCCTCTTTGGCCGGTACGCGCGAGGATTAATTCGTCAGCGACGCCTTCATAGGCTCGAATCCGCTCGGCACACTGAGCAACGTTACCCGTGATGGTTAATTCATCGATGATTCTGTCGGGAACCAGCGCCATGGCATCGCGCAGACGGCCTGCGGGCATCAGCTGTGCTGCCTGATCAGCGAATTCAGAGAATCCAAGCTGCCGGAACTGTAAGTCATAGTAAGGATGCGGAATGGGATGATACAGCTTACAGATTGCTGCGCGGCTCGCCTCTCGAGCCGCATCGATATCCTGGTTGATGCTGATGGTCGCGGCAGTTGGAAAGACCAAAGCGTCCGGATCGCGGCCTGCGGCAGTTGCTCCGGCTCTGGCATGGGGCGTTACGAAATCTCTTACAAATTCGACCGATGACATGATGCCAATGCCGACGCCATCGGATACTTCGCCTGCAAGTCGAATCATGTTGGGCCCCGAGGCAGACAGGTAGACGGGCAGTGTTGGGGTGATCGGCTCAAAGCTCGCCCGCCACCGAATACGATGTCGCTCACCTTGGTAGCGAACGCGCTCAGCGGCACGCCCACTAACGATTGCTTTCACAATCTCTATGAAATCGCGCATTTTTGTTTTGGATCGAGTCGAATCGATGCCCATGTACAAATCATTAAAGTGCAGATTGCCGGTACCAACGCCTAAAACAAAACGGCCGTCACTGATTTCGTTGAGATCCCGCGCCTCAAGGCCCGTCATCCAGGGTTCGCGCGCGTAAGCGTTCACGATGTAAGTGCCAACTCGAGCGCGCTCGGTCGCGTGAATCACGGCGGCGGCTGTAATGGTCGCACTTCTGCCGGCATCAACCGTGTAGAGGGAATGAACGCCTGCGGCCTCTGCTTCGCGGGCGATGGATGAGATGGTCCCAATGGATTTTTCAAATCCCAGCATCATGCCAATTTTCATGGTTCTGTCGTCTCTTGGTCGTCAGGGTCTGCTCAGCATAGCTGACCCGGTGAAGAATTGAAGAACCGGAGATAAAAAACCTCGGCAATGAATTTCTGTGAAGCCTGCGGATATGCGCCAGACCTAAATGCTTGGGGCGGGTCACGATGAGTTAAGTGAGACAGGCGCAAGCGATGGCTGTCTTGATGGAGTAGCATTCTTGAGTGCCAACCGGCCTCATCTGGTGAGGCCGACGCTCGAGGCGGAATGGTCACTGGACGGTGAGAACAGCAGCGCTGCTCAAGACGGCGCAAGTAAGTGGGTCGAGCTTGGGCCCGTCAGCAACGCTGGCAACGGATTTTTAGGAAAAGTCTGACGTCTTTTTGCTGCTCGATGATCAAAGGTCTTAGGGGCGGTTCATCACTCGCAGATACTTGAGTTTTGTCTTGCCAGTATTGTGCACCCGATGAAAGATCCCAGCCTGAACGGTCACAATCGATTGGGCGTTGACCTCATAGACCTCTTCTTGTTCGCCCTGACCCTCGTCTGGATGCCGTAAGTAGATCTCGCCAGTGCCTTGTGTAAAGAAGAAAATTTCATCTTGCAAAAGGTGCTTATGCCCTGCGGTTTGTTTTCCGGGGAATAGATGGGTGCTACTGAGTAATAGGTTGTCTCCGACGTAATTATCTTTCACGGTGTAATTGTCGTTTTGTTTACTGATGTGCCCACCAATATCGTCAAATTCGTCTTTCATACTGTTGTCCTTCTTTTAAGGCGTCCTACGTGATTTGCGCGGAAACGGTCTTTTTCGGTGCAATGCCGCCTCGATGGGATGAGCGCGTGGCGGATATTTATCTTAACAGGGATCCTGGCTTTTTGGCGCCCATTTGGTGAGCTTGATTCATGACGGCACTAACCCAGGCGATGCAACAGGAAAAACGCGGTTGGCCGTGCACAAAGCGGCCGCAATCAAGTCTCATCATTTAGGCGTTGACTCACCGATCAACCCTAGGTCCAATGAAGGCATGCACGATTCTTCAAGCACATCTAAAGCTCATTCCGCAGGCCCTCTTTCCGGAGTACGGGTGATCGATCTTTCAGCGGTTGTCTCCGGGCCGATGGCGGCTGTTATGTTGGCGGACCAAGGCGCTGAGGTGATAAAGATCGAGCCGCCGGGTTGGGGGGACGGTATTCGTGGACTTGGGGCCAGTCGTAATGGCGTGAGCGCTATTTTTTCAATGATTAATCGCAATAAGAAATCAGTGGCGTTGAACCTTAAGACAGAAGTTGGCCGTCAGCTTGTTAAAGAATTGATTGGGACCGCCGATGTCGTTTTACAAAACTACCGCCCTGGAAAGATGGCTCGGCTTGGACTGGACTATGAAACCCTCAAAAACGTCTATCCTGAACTGATTTACTTGTCGATTTCGGGGATGGGCGATGAAGGACCGTATGCCCAGCAGAAAGTCTACGACTACGTGATCCAAGGGATGAGCGGTATTCTCGATGCGCAGGGTGAAGCAGAAGATTACGCGATGGTCCGCACTATTTTGTATGACAAGGTAACCTCTCTGACGGCAGCCCAGGCGATGACCGCGGCCCTGTTTGCCAGAGAGCGCGGTGCTGGAGGACAGCACATTGAATTGACGATGCTAGACGCAGCGCTCTACTTTAATTGGCCCGACTTGATGTGGAATGAAAGCTTTGAAGGAGACGGAGTCGCTAAAGCCGGCGATCTGGCCGATCTGTATGAAGTGAGTCGAACCAAAGATGGAGCGATTGTCTCGCATCGGCTGAACGGCGCGTGCGATGACTATGGTACGGAGGAGCTCATCGATTTATTTGCAGCCAACGAAATTCCTGTTGGTCGAGTAAACCGCCGGGCCGATCTGATTTCAGATCCCCAAATTAAAGCGCGTCGCAGTTTGCTGCGATTTGAGCATCCAATTGCCGGTACAATGATCCAACCCAGATCCCCTGCGCGGTTCAGCCAAACTGAAACGCCGTTAAATGATCCTTCCCCCGAGGTAGGAGAGCACACGGCGGCATTGCTGATGGATTTGGGATACTCAATGGAAACGTTGATCACCTGGGCGCGAGAAGGTGCATTGGGCTGAGCCATGACGCAACGAGATCAAGGAGTCAGGATGACCAGGGAAGTGCAATCGATTGCCGGTACGCCGGCTGCATCCCCTCTTGGTTATTTCAGTTGGACGAGTGGGCAGCTCGGCCGTGATCCTTATTACATCTTGGTCGTGATTTATATTTTCTTTCCCTATTTCAGTACCCAGGTTGTCGGTGACCCGGTCTATGGTCAAGCATTGATTGGTTATCTCAACGCTGTCTCTGGCGCGCTACTGGCCTTGACCATTCCTTTTTTGGGCGCGATAGCCGATAAGCAAGGCCGCCGTAAACCGTGGATCGCTGGGACAGTGGGCTTCATGAGTCTGGGGGCCTGCATGCTGTGGTGGATTATGCCGGGGGCCGAGGGGTCTGACCTTTATTGGGCATTTTTCCTCCTACTCTCTATCAACCTGGCGTTTGCTTACTCAGAAGTTTTTCACAATGCAATGTTGCCCTCGATCACGCCGGTAGATAGAGCGGGTCTGGTCTCTGGCCTCGCCTTTTCGCTTGGAAATTTAGGTGGCGTGTCGCTGATGGTGTTTGTTCTATTTGCTTTTGCTTTGCCCGGTGTCGAGACATGGTCGTTCCTGCCCGACCAGCCGCTTTGGGGGGTCGATCAATCGGCTCATGAACAGGACCGAATTGTTGGTCCGATTTCAGGTCTTTGGATGTTGATATTTACATTGCCGCTGTTGTTTTTCACGCCCGACACGCCGCGCTCCGGACTGACGCTCGTAGCTGCCGCACGGTCGGGCCTTAAGGATGTGTTTAAGACGGTCTCGCAGTTGAAGCACTATGCAAACATTGCTCGTTATTTGCTGGCGCGCATGTTGTTTAACGATGGCATGGTTGGTGTCCTGATTTTTGGAGGCGTTTACGCGGCAGGGAACTTCGACTGGGATACTATTTCTCTGCTCATCTTTGGCCTGTGTACCAGTGTGTCTGCAATGTTGGGCGCCTACCTTGGAGGTCGCCTAGATGATCGTTTTGGCTCCTTGGCGACGCTCAAAGTATCGGTGCTTATGACCTTTTTCATCCTCCTTGCGCTGGTGTCGATTGAAACCGATCGAGTGGCCTTTATTGTGGCCGTTGATGTTGCTCCGGTGTGGTCATTCCCATACTTCAATACTCAGGCAGAGATTATTTATTTCTGTGTCAATCAGGTCTTTGCGCTGTTTTTCGTGACCGCACTCTCAGCGTCCCGGACGCTGATGGCAAAAATCTGCCCGCCCGAGAAAGCTGCGCAATTTTTTGGCCTATACGGGCTGTCGGGTTCTGTTACGGCCTTTCTGGCGCCGCTTCTGGTTGCTACGACCACACAATGGTTCGATTCACAGCGGGTCGGGTTCGGGTCTTTGGCGTTTCTGATTGTGCTGGGCGCAGGCATGCTCTACTGGGTCAGCGATGAGCGGACTGAGGCGCCGAGAGAAGCCTGAGCAATCATCTAATCAGAATTTTCAGAGGGCTGATCAAAGTTGGTTGCTGGCTGTGGTTTCTGCCTTAAAAAGAAGTTTTTAATGATGCCTGCCAATGCCTTGACCAGTTGGCGTTGATAGTATGATCTAATGCGCTGTTTTCCAGCGCATCAACCATCAGCAGGAGTCTCATGTCGGAAAGTCAGGTCGAGGATCGGCCAGCGAGCAAGTCTATTAGACCGTTGCTGATGCTGGTGCCGTTCATTAAGCCCTATTGGGGTACGCTGGTCCTTGCACTGGTTGCCTTGCTATCAGCTTCTGCTGCAGTGCTGGTGATGCCCCTGGCGGTTCGTGATGTTATCGATCAGGGCTTCTCAGCAGATAATGCTGCACAAATCGATCAGTATTTTTATGTGCTCTTGATCATCGCGATTTTGATCGGAGTGTTGGGCGCTGCCCGAGCGTATTTTGTGAACTGGCTTGGCGAGCGCGTAGTGGCCGATCTTCGTGAGCAGGTATTCGGTCAGGTTCTGACCATGGACATGAAGTTTTTTGAAACGACGAAAGTCGGTGAAATTCTATCAAGACTTACGACAGATACGACCCTGATCCAGTCGATTTCCGGGGTGGGACTTTCGATTGTGCTTCGCTCGAGTATCCAGTTCGTGGGTGCATTGATTTTGCTCGCCATTACGAATTTTAGTTTGACGGCGGTATTGGTCGTGCTGTTATTTGTCGTGATTGCACCTATTATGGTGATCGGTCGCTGGGTGCGTCAGCTTTCAAGAGCTTCCCAAGATCGGATTGCTGATGTCAGTGGTTATGCCGGAGAGATTCTGAACGCAGTTCAAACTGTGCAAATGTTCACGGCTGAGCGCGCTGAGGGGGTCCGCTTCACCAGGGCGGTTGAGGCGAGCTTCAAAACTGCGGTCAAACGTATTCGATTTCGAGCCTTACTGACAACAGTGGGTATGACCGGCCTTTTCGGCGCTTTTATTGTTGGGTTGTGGATGGGCGCTAAAGCGGTTGTGGCGCAGGAAATCACTGGCGGTGAGCTCAGCCAGTTTGTCATTTACGCTGTTTTAGTCGGGGCATCTGGCGGAGCTTTGATCGAATTTTGGGGTGAGCTCCAGCGGGCAGCAGGCGCAATGGAGCGGTTGGGGCAGCTCCTCAGTCTACGTCCTGAAATTCTTGATCCAAAAAATCCGAAAATTTTAGATGCTAAAAACATCGGGCGCATAACGTTTGATCAGGTACGCTTTAACTATCCGTCAAGGCCAGATTCGCCTGCCATCAACAACCTTAGTTTGGTCATCGAGCCTGGAGAGCAAATTGCCTTGGTTGGTCCCTCCGGGGCCGGGAAGTCGACGATTTTTCAGTTATTGCTGCGGATGTTTGACCCACAATCGGGATGTGTGCGGATCGATGGCACTGATATTCGCAATTTCAGACTCAAAGATCTGCGTCAATTCATTGGGATCGTCCCTCAGGAGACGGTGATATTTGGGATCAATGCATTAGAGAATATTAGATTTGGCCGTCCAGAGGCGGATGAGGAAGCGGTCTATCGTGCGGCTGAAGCGGCGCATGCTGGGATCTTTATTCGCGGACTACCAGAGGCGTTTAAGACCGACTTGGGAGAGCGTGGCGCGAGGTTGTCGGGCGGGCAAAGACAACGGATTGCGATAGCAAGAGCCATTCTAAAAGACCCTGCGGTGTTGTTGCTTGATGAGGCGACCAACGCTTTGGATGCAGAGAGCGAACGGCTGGTGCAAGCTGCGTTAGATCGGCTGAGGGAGGGCAGGACGACCCTTGTCATCGCGCATCGATTGGCAACCGTCATGGATGCGGACCGGATAGTGGTCATTGCCGATGGAGAAATCAAAGCAGTAGGGCAGCACCAACAGTTGATGGCGACAGAGCCTTTGTATCGAGAAATGGTTACACTGCAATTTGGACAATCCGAATCACTGGAGAAGTAAAGATGGCCAATCAGGCGGTTAAACGAGAGCGCTAAGACGATGACGCTGACTGATGAAGATTGGAAAACGCTAGAAGCGACTCGAGATTACGCCGCAATGATCGCGCGGTTGGTTGAAGCGCTCGACCTCGAGCCAGACCAAGCGGTCTATTCGGAGCGATTGGCTCAGGTTTATTTGAAGGTTGGTGCTGTTGATAAGGCTATTGAGACGTTTTTAAGGTGCTCAGAGAAGTTCGGTGAGCAAGCGAAATATTTGCTGAATTTGGGACATGCCTATAAAGCCAGTGGCGCGCTCGATCAGGCCATCAAAGCCTATCAAGGCGTTGCCAAAAACCCAGATGAGAAAGTCTCCGTCACAGGGTTATGGAGTCTCGCTAACTTGAAGCAATATGACTTTAGTGAAGATGAGACCTCTAAACTGACGCACCTTTGTGAAAGTCAGACCCTGAATCCAGGGTATCAAAGTCTGGCGTCCTTCGCCCTGGGAGCGCATTGGGAACGAAGTGCAGATTCCGTCAAAGCCTTTCGTGCGTTTGAAATGGCGAATGAGGTTGTAGCCCAAATCAGGCCCTTCCACGGTGATCGTTATCAGCGGCTCATCAAAACCTTAATGGATTTTGTTCACAGTCAATCGTCAGAAGCCTCAGGAACCGTTGAAACGCCTATTTTTATTGTCGGCATGCCGCGCTCAGGTTCAACCTTGGTTGAACAAATTCTTAGCGCTCACTCCAGCGTTGAGTCGACCGATGAGTTGATGTTCTTGGGAGATATGGCGCGAGTCCTTGAGGAGCAGGGTGGGTACGCGTCGAAGATTAGGAGGTTGCAGCCGGATCGGATTACAGCATTGGCTGAACAATATCTTCGATTGACTGCGGTATTTCGATCTGAAAACAGTCCTGTGTTCATTGATAAAAACCCAAATAACTTCTTACACATCGGCCTGATCAAAAGGCTGTTTCCTCAGGCGAAGATCATTAATGTCATTCGAGATCCTCTTGATAATGCGATGTCTGTTTTTTCTCAGTTTTTTGCCGAAGGGCACGAGTACAGCTATACCCTGCAAGGCATTATTTTTTACTGGCAGGGTTATCTAACCTTGATGAAGCATTGGGATGCCCTTTTTCCTGGCGAAGTTTTCCACTTGGATTATGAAAAGCTGGTTTCAAATTCTGAAACTGAGATTACCAAGTTGCTCGGCTATTGTGATCTTGCGCCGGAGGCTCTTTGTTTCACACCGCATTTGTCTGATCGGGCCGTGATGACACCAAGCGCGGCGCAGGTACGTCTTCCGATTTCTTCTGCAAGTCTAGGAAGCGGGTTGCGATACAAGAGCCAAATGATGGGACAGTTACCACAACTTGCATCGATTAAACATTTGGCGGGTAAGTTGTTTTTAGGCGCCTGATTAATCAGTTGCCTTTCCGCGATCGAATAACAGGGATGATGAAGGAGCGCTCATGCTGAATGAACAGTGGTTGATCAATGCTAATCCTCGGGGGCGTGCACTGTCTTCGGAAGATTTCAAACGGACTCAGACTGAGACAGCCGCACTGGCTGAGGGCCAAGTTTTGGTCCGAGTTGACTTGCTCAGCTTTGATCCCTCCCAAAAAGGGCAGATGGAAAACATCGGTTATGCCGCGGCGACTGAGCAGGGGCAAGTGATGCGAGCAACCGGTATCGGAGAGGTTATTGAATCGACCGATGACAAAATGCCCGTAGGCACGCAGGTCCTTGGCAGTTTGGGCTGGCAGCAATACGCGGTGATGAATGCGTCGGCGGTTGAGATCGTGCCTGATGATGGTCTGCAATCGGCCTATTTGGGTCCGCTCGGAGGAACCGGCTTGACCGCTTACTTTGGTTTATTTCGGGTGGGTTGTCCCGTCCCAGGAGATACGGTGCTCGTCTCAGGTGCCGCAGGTGCGACCGGCTCAGTGGTCGGACAATTAGCGAAATTATCTGGGGCTCGGGTGGTTGGGATTGCCGGTGGTCCTCAAAAATGTGATTGGCTTGTTCATGAGCTTGGATTTGATGCGGCCATTGACTATAAAAATGAGTCGGTGAAAGCCGCGATTCGCGCAGCATGCCCTGGCGGAGTGAATGTGTTTTTCGACAATGTGGGGGGTAGTATTTTAAATGACGCACTCGCGTGTATTGCGCTTAACGCCCGGATTGTGATTTGCGGAGGTATTTCTAGATATGAGCAAGCGGTTTTGCCTGCGGGACCCGCGAATTATTTTAATCTTGTTTTCCAGCGCGCTTCGATGTCTGGCTTTTTAGTGACAGATTACGCCGCTGAATTTGCCGCTGCAAAATCAAGACTTGCGCAATGGATTAAAAATGGCGACCTGGTCTTTAAAGAAGATGTCCAATCTGGATTCGACCAAATCCCCGCGACGCTGAAGCGGGTTTTTGATGGCGACAATTTTGGTAAGCAGCTTCTGCGAATGTAGGGGCTAGGCGAAGATCACTGATCGACCGTTCAATGTGAAAGCGGTCGTTTTTAGGGCGCTTCTATTTCAAAGTCGGACTGGGCGAACCTCCCGGTACTCGTAATGACTAAATAATTTGCTGCTGATTTGGCCACCATCGATTCAAGGTGTTCAACCAAAGCGGGCTGGCTCACGGCTAAAACTGCATCAGCCATCTGTTGGCGACCATCAAAATCTAGATAACCATCGTCGAGATCTGACCAATATCGATTGGCTCTCTCCCCCAAGTTTTTATCTTTTTTGAGCAGACTTGAGACCAAGCCCTGCTGGTTTTCGGAAAATGACTCGGGTGTCATCGCTTTGACTCGAGCAACCTCACCTTGGAGAAATTCGACGGTTTTCGAAATTAACGCGTTTGCGGGAGCTGAAGGCGACTGGATCACGAAACCTAGCCCGCTTTGGCGCTCAAACTCAGGACTGAAAGCTTGGACGACATAACCCAGCTGCTGGTCTGTGCGCAGAGAAGAAAAATACTTAGGAGAAATTACGTGGGCTAAGAGTCGAGTCTTAGCGGTTTCTCTCATGGATGCATCATCATTTTGCAGATATAAAACCATCGATGCGTCGTTATGATCGATGTCCAGCACGGTTTTTGTTGGTCCTTGAATTTGAGTCACCAAAGGAGTTTTGGGTGTCAGTTCAGTGAGATTGAATCGCTCAGACAACAATGCCTTGATATGAGCGGCATCTTGGATGGTAACGTTGCCGACAACTAAAGCCTCAATGTCGATGTCTTCAAAGTACTGGTCCCTCCAGCGAGTAAGGCCGGCAACCGTTACTGAGGTCAGCTCTGCGAGGTGTTCTTCTGCCGTCCAAGACGACGAGAGCAAGGTGTCATTTAATCTCCCAAAAGCTTGTTGGTAAGGTCTATTTTTAAGCGAGTTCTCGAGACTCTCTTTGAAGTCCTTTTTAAGGACGTCAAAGCGCTGCGTATTGATGGGCATTGTGGTTAGGCGATCAATCACTTCCCGGAGTAAATTGATCTGTTTGTCTTCGTAGCCGCCGAGGCTGATTTGAAATCCTTTGGGCGGGGATGAGATACCGTAACCAACGCCTGCGAGTAGTGCTGGGTAAGCCAGTGCATTCAGGTCATCTTCGACCAGGTCAGCATATAGCGAGGCGCGGGTGGTATCAGCCAAGCTAATGATGCCGGTTTTACCGCGGAGGCTGACCTGCGTGATGGCTCGAGGAATGCCAAACTCGCGATCCTGGGCGAGGTAAAGGTCAATGCCTTGCTCCTCCGCGATTAACTGAGGCGCCGCTGTCGAAGCAGTGATCAGGTCTAAATTCTCTGGTAGGAACGGATTAGGGTCGGGCAACCTCAGCCCGTTAGCCGAGTGATCGCTCCGGCTAATGCCCGAAGTCAGTGTATAGGCCACATCGAACCAAGGTTCTCTGGACGCTCCTTGGATATCGGGTCCAGCGATGGTCGTTAGAACATTATCGGGCGTTAGAAAACCAAGAAATGATTCAATCAGTGCCGGGTCAAAATCCTTGAGGAGATAGGGCGCGATCAAAAGATCTTCTGTTGGGAATTTCATCAAATTGGGTGCTAGGCTTTGAACCGTCGCAATCGACGGGACCTGCTCGCGAAATCGGAAGCCTAAATTGGCAACGGTTGCGGCCTCATCATATAGCCAAGCTTGGGGCTTGTTTTCTCGAATCATGTCGATCGTTTTAAAAACAAGGTCCGTGATCTCTTCAATATGCTCGAATCCTGATGCGGTCAGATCAATCGATATCTCAAAAACGCCATTAGAGAGATCGATATTCTGTGCACCTGCCCCAAGTGCCGTAATCCAACCTTTATCGCTGAGCTGCTGGTGAAGACTGCCATCACCTTCATGGCCGATCAGACTGCCCAGATAGCTGGTTGGTTTTGTAGCGTAGTGGGGATCGATGGCAGGAATCGGGAAAGCGTAGGATACGCTTCGATTAGATTTCAGCGTTTGATGGGCAAGCGTTGCGGGCAGTCGACCAGGCGTGGTTAGGGCCATCGAAAAATCGGCGCGGGGGCGATTTCTGTTTTCGATTTGGCCAAAGAGTTCAGAAACCCAGGTATCGAGTGTATCGAGGGGTTCTTGATGAATGACAACGGCCCCCATTTGATTGGCTGAGTAGTGCGCATCGAAAAAATCTGTCAGATCGTCATAAATGTCGCCGCTCAGGGTATCCAGGGTTCCAATATTAAATTTTGAAAATGGATGCTCTGGGTTTAATGCGACTTTTTGGACGGCAAAGCCGCGCCAGCCATCGTCTTTAATTTGCATTTGATATTCTGAGTGAACTGCATTTTTTTCTCGATCTACATAAGCTTTATCCAGCAGTGGTGCGATAAAAAAGTGGGCAAAGCGGTCCAGTCCCTCCCGAAAATATTCCGGTTGGATATCAAAAAAATAGTTGGTGTGATCCGGTGCCGTGTAGGCGTTAGACCCCCCTCCATGCTTCTCTACAAAAGCAAAGTAGCCGTCAGGTTCGGGATATTTTTCGGTACCGATGAAAAGCATGTGCTCAAGAAAATGTGCGAGTCCAGGTCGGTCTTCTGGGTCATGAAAGCTGCCCCGAAAAGCAACCAATGCCGCCGCAGATTTGTCAGCACTCGGGTCAGAAATCAGCAGCAGTCGTAGTCCGTTGGGAAGCGTTTTGTGCCGATAGCTGCGTGGATCGTTCGGACTCTTGATGACGATTTGCTCAACCTGTTCAACATTCGTCTTTTCAATGACTGGCGTTGGCGCATTGAAGGTTCCGCAGCCGACAAGCAGCATAAGCGCCGTCAGAGGCAAGTGTTTTATGAGCCAATTTTGAAAATGAAATGTCATGGTCTGTCTACCTTTTTCAGTCTGGCGTCGCGATGAGATCAAGATCGAGACGCGGAATTGCGGATAAAATTGGCTACCGAGCCTCGATTAGCGCATTAAGTCTAGGGTCTTTGAAGGCCAAGTGCGTCGATCCTTGCCACTTGGTCAGCCGCAAGCGGTTCCCCGCCTTTCAGGCAAGCCAATAGCTCCTGCTGATTTTTCACGCCTAAGACCACGGTATTGACGCCGTCCATTGCGAGCGCATATTGATGTGCGATGACGGCAGGGTCGCTGCCCCAGTCATTGCAGAGTGCGCGGAAGGGCGCAGCTCTTTCAAAATCTTGCATCTCAGGATGATTAGGACTGATGTCTCGATCAAACGCAGTGGTGAGCGCGCCTGCCTGAACGGCTCTAATGCCCATGACACCAACCCCCTGCTCGGTCGCAGTCTGAATCAAGCTGCGAGGTCTGGCGCTTTCCGGATAGCGTTTCAAACTTCCTGGGCTGTCCAGTAAATTGGTAACAATTTGGACGACGTCAGGTTTGTGCTCTGAGTGGAGAACAGCCTCAATCGCGTCGGGATGGCCTGTTCCTGTAATCCCCCATGCGTTGATTAAACCCCGGGTTTTGAGATCTTCGAAAGCAGGCCGGACCGCATCATTAAAACAGCGCTGGGTAACTGACCAGCGTTGTTGAGTTTCAGAAAGCGGAGAAGGGAACAGATAATCGTCGAAAATGATTTGAGAGTGTAGAAAAAAGACATCGATTTGCTCGAGCCTCATGGTTTTGAGGCTTTTAGCAATAGATTGCTCGAGCTGGTCTTTGATTGATGCAGGACTGTCTGTTCCCAACAAGCATTTACTCGTGACCCGAACGCCTTCTGGTAGATGGCCTTCAAAAGCTTCTCCGACAACCGCTTCGGCTTCGCCGCGGCCGTAGAGCGGAGCCAGGTCCAACAGATTGACACCGTTCTCGATTGCGGTATGAACGGTTCGCACCGCTTCGTCTCGAGCCGTTGTACCCCAGACTTGTCCGATGCCTCCACCGCCCAGCGTGTAGTTGCTGACTGGCCAAAGTTTTCCCAATGTTCTCATGATGTCCCCGATGATAAGTCTGTCGTTCGTGCCGCTCTGCGCTCAACCAGCACAGCACTCACTTCGCGGTGTTCTTTTTCATTAAATGAAAATTTGAAAAGAAAGATGGCGCCAATGATATAACAAAGGCAAGGCATGAGTGCTAATAAGCCTCGAATCGTGTTCTGAGCCAGCTCTGATTGTTCAACATTTGGCTCAAACCCCGAAAGTTGCAGTGCAATGCCCACGATAAAAGCGGTGACAGACCCTGCAATTTTTCGCACGAGATTCCAAACAGCAAGATAGGCGCCTTCTTTGCGCTCCCCGGTTAAATACTCATCATAGTCAACAATATCAGCTTGTATTGACGGCGGAAGCACCGCTCCGGCACCGCCGCCGACGCCTGCAAAAAAACAGCAGCAATACACATAAAAATCATCCCCGGCACCCGCAAAATACAAACTCCCGAAAGAAATTGCCGAGATCAGTGTCCCCAGAATCCACAAATTTCTTTTTCCGGTGAGTTTTGACAAGCGAATCCACAGGGGCGCGAACAAAAATTGGGGTAACTGGTAAACAATTAAAATGATGACCAACGATTCCATTTTTACGACGTATTCGGCCGCATAAGCTGCAAGGATGCCGAGGGTGGCGCCGCCGAAAGTTTCAATCCCATAAACGAAAAGCAATAGTCTTGCATGAGGATTGCGCAGAATATCGAGGAACGTTTGGAAAGGGTTTTTCTGCGCTCTACCTTGGAAATCGGTGCGCTCCGGCAATAAGAAGGTTGTCCAGATGACCAGTACGGTAATACAGGTGGCAGCAAACATTGATAGCTGAAAGGCAAACAGACGTTTATCCTCAGCCCGATCCATAAGCTCGAGAGACACAAGGCCTGCAGCCACTCCAAAAATCCCGATCATGTGGCTGAGGCCGTAAAGACGGGTGCGTTCGTGATAGTCCATTGAGAGTTCGACTGAGAGCGCGCCGTGAGGAACATAAAAAGCGGTCTGAGCGGTTTCGTAGAGCAGCAAGCAGATCATCATCCAAGTAATCAAGGCGATGCCTTCGAGAAATTCAGGAGGTGACCAAATTCCGATGAGGGAAAGTCCCATTGGTACAGCTGCTGCGAAAAGCCAGATCCGGCGGCGGCCGATTGGCGAGCGCGTACGGTCAGACAAGTAGCCGATCAGCGGGTCGGTAATACCATCCCAAAACCGACCGATGGCGAGAATCGTTCCGATTATGGCGGGTGCAATCAACAGCACATCCGTTGCAAACTTCATGAAATAGACACCAAACAAGGTGCCCATGATGCCAAAGGCGATGCGCGGCGCTGCGTAGGCCAAAATAACACCGAGAGGAAGCGTTTGGTAGGAAGGCGGTTTTGCCTTTAGGGATAACACAAGTCAGCAATCGATGTTTTCTTAAAGTGAGAAGTCGACCATAACAGTCTGCGCGCAATGACTGAAGTCTCGATCGTTTTAGTATCCCTTGCAGCGCTTGTTTCGAAGAAGTTTCTCAGTGCAGGTTGAAACGGATGGATCCTGCTGCCGCGCTTCGACGTAAACGGTTTGAAAACAAGGGAGCTCGAAGTTGAAAACTGTTTTTAGATTGATCAACCCGATCATAGGGTGGGTGTTGGCTTCGAGATTGCATTGGCTCGTGAGTTTTCAATTGATCCTTTTGGAGGTCGTCGGCCGCAGGAGCGGCAAGATTTATAAAATTCCGGTGAGCTATGCTTCGGATTCGGAAGAGTGGGTGTGCTTAACCTTAGCCAGCAATCTCTGGTGGCGAAACCTCGAGCCCGCCAAGGTTGTGACGGTGCATCATCGAGGACGTCAGCGATCAGCGGACGTTCGTGTTGAGTCTGAAAATGTTGACCGGATAGAGCGGGAAATGGCCGGGTTGATTGCTCACAACCCCCTCGATGCTCCGTTCGCCGGTGTTCGGCTAAATTGGCGGTTTCAGCCCAATTCTGAAGATCTTGCGCTCGCGGCACAACGTCATGTGGTGATTCGCTTAAAACCAGTTGGACAGGGCTTGTAATCGAGCCTTTGACGCGTTGGACCGAACCTGCGGGGCTGCCTTTTAATGGATTGCCTCTTAATGGAATGCCTTTTAATGGACTATTTTGCAAATGAGCGGAAAACAAGGCTCAATGCTTGGGTAGACTGAGGTTTTCTCTGGAGTCGCGTTATGTCTTCCAATTATACGCTCTATGGATCGTATGCATCCTATTACACGGCGAAAGTTCGTAGTTATCTGCGCAAGAAGGGAATTCCGTTTGTTGAACGGCTTCCGAGCGATCCCGTTTTTAGGAGTGAAGTTCGGCCGGCCTCTAGGACCCACCGAATTCCGCAGGTGCGAACCCCTGAGGGTCGCATCGTGCAGGACAGCATTGCCATTATTGATTATCTTGAAACCCGCTTCGAGGCGATGCCAGCATTGCCAAAAACGCCCAAGCAGGGTGTATTTGTTCGGCTGATGGAGTTGCTGGCGAGTGAGGGTTTGGTCGCTTTGGCCTGGAAGCATCGTTGGTTGTTTCCTGAAAATGAGACATTTATTAAATTGGACTTTGGCCGATCGTTCCGTCCTCAGGGTTCGAATGCAGAGTTACTCAAGTATGGCCAGTTGATCACAGACCGCATGACCAGCTACGGGCTGCCAGAATCCACTGCAGCAGTGAGATCGGAGCTTGATGCGCAGTATCTAAGTCTGCTGGTGTTGTTCGAGGCTCACCTAGAGCAATACCCCTACTTTCTGGGTGGGCAACCCACTCAGGCTGATTATTCCATCATGGGCGCAATGCATGCGCATCTTGGCCGAGACCCGGCGGGGTTAAGAATGATGCAAGATCACGCGCCTCGAACTTTTCGCTGGGTGGAAAATATGCTGCTACCTGAGGTCCAAGCACCTGAGTTTTATGATGTCGACATTGCGCTGTTAGGGAATGACGAGCTGCCCGAAACTGCCATCAAGATACTTGAATTTTTGGCGGTGAATTTCGCAGAGCCTTTTTATCGTGGCGCCAGAGCGTTTGAGGCGGCGATCATCGCAGCGGGGTCCAATGCTGATTCATTGATCTCGCAAGATGTGGACCAACCGATTCTTGAGGCGGTTCTAATCGATGATCGAGGACAAGAGATTGCTCATCGAACAAGCGTATACGCTGAGTGGGTTTCTCAGCGTAGTCGTATTTTTTTCCAACAGTTGAGTAGAGAGGATCAGGACAGTGTCTTGGCAGCATTGTCCTGCGAAGCATTAACGCGCTTGCTCACAGAACCAGTGTCGCACGCGCTCGAGCGGATCGATCAACGTTTCGTGCTTCGCAAGGCTTCCCTTTAGGGGGCCTACCGGATGCCGTCCCAGAGCGCGATGGCAGCAGTGTGATCTGACGAGACGAGCCTGGATTCAGTATCAAAGTGCATGGCCACTCGCTCTGAGGCACTGTAGCTTGGCCAACCGGCGGATTCTCCCTGAATAAATTGCGTCCAGACCCGGTGCATGTCTTCAGCAAGCCCATAAGGCAGCTCTCCACGACCGACAAATGCTGCAACGCCTGGCGCATCAAGGACGTTAAAAACAAAAGGGATTTCCAGCGCGTGGGTTGCCTTCAGATGCGGCGCACGCGATTCCCAATTGAATTGGTAAAGGAACGTCTCGCTGCCCGTGGCTTCTCTCAGTTCAGCGAGACGCACTGCAGGAATTTTGAAGGAAAAGTCTGTCGATAATTGGATCGCAATTTCGGTCACGGACATCTCGGGATACAATGCGCGATAGTTTTCAAAGAGGGTTCTATCGCCGTATTGATCGCATTGTTTGATAACGTCTTCCTCTGACATCGTCTCCCAGATAAAGAGTGAAGCTTCATCTTTATTGGTACCGATTAACATTGGAATCTCCGAGCCAACGCCAGATTCGAGGGCGCCCAGCAGGGTTGTTGGAATCACCTCATTACCCTCAACTGGATAGAAGGCCTGGACACCCAGGGAATGGCCTTCCTTGTGATACTGGGCTGAGGCAGGATCTTGAGCAGCTAAAATGTCCTCAACCGAGCAGCGCATCAGCCCCTCTACTGATTCTGATCCAGTGTGAGATAACAGCAGCTCAGCGACCCGTTTTCCTTGGTTTGGTGTCAGCGTGTGGTGCGCGGCTCCGCTCTGAGGAATTGCGCGATGAAATAACCCGGACGCGCGAGGAGAACCCACGAGCGAGGACACAGAAAAACCACCAGCAGATTCCCCTGCGATGGTTACCCTCGTTGGATCTCCACCAAATTGGCGAATGTTTGCTTTGATCCACTCCAAGGCTTTAATTTGATCGAGCAGGCCATTGACACCTGAGGTTTCAAACCCAGGTGCAAACTGCGATAAGTCTGTGAAGCCGAGTGCGCCTAAACGATAATTGATGGTCACAACAACGATGTTGCCTTGGTTTGCAAAACTGACACCGTTGTACCAAGGGATTGCGCCCTGGCCGGAGCGATAGGCGCCGCCGTGAATCCAAACCAATACTGGACGGGACTCACCCTTGGTGCTGGGAGTCATAATATTGAGCGTCAAACAATCTTCACTCCAACTAACGGGTGCACTGTCGGTCATACCCCCAGAGGGAATCTGTGGTGCTGCGGGACCAAATCGGGTTGCATCTTTGATCCCGGTCCACGGCGCTATCTCGCTGGCTGCCTTAAAACGCCTTGCGCCAATGGGTGGCTCGGCATATGGGACGCCGCAAAATAATAGGGCGCCAAACTTTGAGCGTCCTGCGACTAAACCGCTCTGCGTTTCTACAATGTTCTGTGGGTCGGTTTCAGTTGTCATAATCGCTTCCATCTCGGGCAAAGTAATTGAAGTTGCGTCAACGTTTTAAGATTTGATCTTCCCACCGAATCTTGTGAGGGTCAAAACTGCGGTTAATTAAAAAGGTCTGAACATCGGTGGGACGATCCTATGTGAAAAAAAGTAAGGAGAGCAATTGATTTGCGTTTCCGTCTAAGTTTAGATGGAGGGGCTGACAACAAGATGCTTCAAGCCACGCTTAAACAGAAGAGACTGTAAATTAGGCGCTGTGAAGCGAGGCTGTGACAGAAAAACTAGACGAGGGGTATTATGAGATTTGAATCACCAACAACGACAAAAGCTGCGGCTTCAATGCTTGCCAGCGAATCCGGTGCGGCACATGTCCTAGCCGGCGGGACCGATCTTTTGGTTCGCATGAAAATGGGGATGGTCGAACCTGATTTGGTTTTGGACATCAAGCGAATCGAAACTATGAAAGTTCTAAAGGTTGCGGCCGGAGGTGTCCACATTGGCGGCGCTGTTCCCGCTGTTGAATTGGGTGAATCAGAACGCTTACGGTCGCTTTGGCCGGGTGTTGTTGAAGCCGCCAATTTGATTGGCTCCGATCAAATTCAGGGTCGTTGCACGGTGGTGGGCAATCTTTGTAATGCTTCGCCCGCAGCCGACAGCGTTCCAGCGTTGATTGCTGCAGGTGCAAAAGCGTTGATCGTAGGCCCAAAAGGCAAGCGCCGGGTCGGGGTTGAAAAGGTTGTGTTAGGGCCCGGCAAGACGAGCCTTGGCCGTGATGAATTTATAGAAGCTGTTGTTTTACCTGCTCGCGCCGGGAAGTCCGCCGATGCTTACTTGCGTTTTACACCCAGGACAGAAATGGATATTGCCGTCGTGAGTGCCGCGGTGAATCTGACGCTGTCACGCGGGGTTGTGACTGCGGCGAAGGTCGTACTGGGTGCGGTCGCGCCGACTGCGGTGGTGGTTCCAGCAGCCGCGAGAGCGATCATTGGTACAAAACTAGACGATGCAGCGCTTGAGAAAATGGCGAAGGCCTGTCGGGCTGCGTGTAACCCGATTGATGACAAAAGGGGTACGGTTGAGTACCGAACCAAAGTGGCCGGAGTTTTGGGTCGTCGAGCCGCGCTGGTGGCGTTTGAAAGAGCAGGAGGTTCAAAATGAGTGGTGTAACAGTTTCGGCAAAAGTAAACGGTGATGCGGTCCAGTATGTTTGTCCGCCCAACGAGTCGCTTATGGATGTGCTGCGAAATCGTTTAAATTTGACGGGCGTCAAGGAAGGATGCGGGACGGGGGACTGCGGTGCCTGCTCGGTTACCCTCGATGATCGTCTCGTCTGCTCTTGTTTGGTGCTGGGTGCCGAGGCAGAAGGTCGTTCAATCGGCACGGTTGAGGGGATTTCTCAAGACGGAGAATTACATCCCTTACAGACTGCTTTTATCGATCATGCAGCGCTGCAATGTGGCATTTGTACGCCGGGATTCTTAGTTGCTGCAAAATCGCTTCTTGGGCGCAATCCCAATCCATCCGAAGAGGAAATTCGCTATGCCTTAGCGGGCAATCTCTGTCGTTGTACCGGTTATGACAAGATCGTCCGTGCAGTCCAAAGCGCGGCCAAGGTAATGCGGAAACAGAAAAAATCGTGATTCGCATTGGGCGATAACATCCATCTGATCAGCAAATGACGAAAATTTAAGGAAGCAATTAAATGCCTTACGAAACAGATTATACAAATCAGAAATTCAGCGTGATTGGCAATCGCGTCAATAGACCCGATGGTGTCGATAAGGTCACAGGGCGTGCAAGATACGGCGCCGATGCGAGCGCAGCGGGCCAATTGGTTGGCAAGATTCTGAGATCTCCTCATGCGCATGCCCTCATCAAAAAAATCGACACCAGCAAGGCGGAAAAGCTGCCTGGCGTGAAGGCCATTGTCACCGGGGATGATTTTCCAGATTTTACCGGCGGCAACCGGAGCCTAATGGACACGCTTGAAAATTGTATGGCGAGAGGTCGTGCGCTTTACGACGGACATGCGGTAGCAGCAGTTGCTGCAGTGGATGCCCAGACTGCAAATGAAGCCTTGAAGCTGATCAAAGTGACCTATAAAAAATTACCCCATGTGACAGATGTCGATGAAGCCATGAAACCATCTGCACCCGTGGTTCACGATTGGATTCGTACCGCCGGTATTGAGCCTGCGCCCACCACAGCTTCTAATATCTCGCAGCGAAACGAATTTGGTCATGGGGATATCGATGTGGGCTTTGCCGAAGCAGACGTCATCATTGAGAAGACTTTCAAAACGGAACAGACGCACCAAGGTTATATCGAACCTCACGCGTGCCTGGCTACGTTGGGGCCCGATGGGTCAGGAGAACTCTGGGTAACAACCCAGGGACATTTTACTTTTAGAAATATGTGCGCAAGTTTACTAGGCCTTGATGTCGCTAAATTAAAAGTAACTTCCTCTGAAATTGGCGGTGGTTTTGGCGGCAAAACACACGTTTGGATGGAACCTGTTGCTTTGCAATTGGCCAGAAAATCTAATCGGCCTGTGAAGCTCGTGATGACTCGAGAAGAGGTGTTTAAAGCGACTGGCCCAACGTCATCAACGTCCGTTGATGTTAAAATCGGTGCCAAGAAGAACGGTCGAATTACAGCCGCATCGGCGGAACTCAGATACCAAAGTGGTGCTTTCCCAGGGATGTGGGGCATGCTCGGCGCTATGACCTCTTTTGCTTGCTATGACCTCAAGCACGTGAAATCGGTTGGCTATGATGTGTTGTGCAATCGACCTAAAGTTGCCGCTTATCGAGCGCCTTCAGCGCCGATGGCAGCTTTCGGCGTTGAAAGTGTGATTGACCTGCTCGCAGCCGAACTGAAGATGGACCCGGTCGAATTTAGAATTAAGAACGCTGCGAAAAAAGGCACGCGCGCTTCTTATGGGCCGATTTATGGTCCGATTGGCATTGGTCCTACCCTCGAAGCGGTTAAAAATCATCCGCATATGAAGAAGCGTCTTGGAAAGAACCAGGGTCGTGGCGTCGCCTGCGGTTTTTGGTTTAACTTTGGCGGTCAAACGTGCACAGATTTAAACATTGGGATCGATGGCTCGGTCAACCTAACGGTCGGAACGGTCGATGTAGGCGGTTCCCGCGCGTCTTTGGCGCTGATCGCAGCAGAAGAGCTAGGTGTTGACTATGACCAGGTTCGCGTGACCATTGGTGATACCAGTTCCCTTGGCCACAACGATACGACAGAGGGCAGTCGGGGGACCTTCTCATCGGGAATGGCGACGATATTTGCCGCCAGAAACGCAATCGATGTCATGAAGCAGCGCGCGGCGGATACGTGGGGCATTCCGGTTGAGCAGGTTGTTTGGGAGGAAGGTGTCGCTCGTGCAAAGGGTCGTCAAAATAGTAATTTGCCGCCCTTAAGTCTGAAAGAAATTGCTGCAAAATCACCGCGAACTGGAGGACCCATCGCTGGCCATAATGAAGTGGTTGCCGACGGCGCAGGGGTATCATTTGCGAGTCATATCTGTGATGTCGAAGTCGACCCAGAGACGGGCTCAACTCGGGTGATACGCTACACAGTGGTCCAAGATGCGGGTAAGGCGATTCATCCTGATTATGTCGAAGGTCAGTTCCAGGGCGGTGCTGCGCAAGGCATAGGCTGGGCTCTGAACGAGGAATACATTTACGGCGAAGATGGCACGCTACAGAATGCGGGATTTTTGGATTATCGAATTCCTGTGTGTTCTGACCTGCCCTTTATCGACACCGAGATTTTAGAAATTCCGAATCCGAACCACCCCTATGGTGTTCGTGGTGTGGGCGAGACATCAATCGTACCGCCCCTGGCAGCGATTGGTAATGCCGTATCAAATGCCGTGGGTGTTCGAATGACTCATGTGCCCATGTCGCCGCCGCGGATCTTAAAAGCCATTGAGGACGCGCAATAGCGCGAGACGGGCCCATGCAGATTCGGCTTTCTGGGATCCTTTGTCAGGCAACCGGAGGTGCCTCGACGGTTGAAGTTTCTGGCGCCACGATCGGTGATATCTTGACCAGTCTCGTACAAAAACATCCCGCCATTCAGGAGCATCTGGATGACGGGGTGGCGGTGGCTGTAAACGGTGAGATATACCGCGATCGCAGAGACCAAGTCATCCCAGAAGGATCAGAGGTGTTTTTGTTACCTAGAATCGAAGGGGGCTAAAAGCTCGAGCACGGGATCATGAGGCTTTCAGCCGAACGTCAAACGCGACGACTTGCCGTTTGCCCCCCCCTCGCATCGGGTGCACATAATGCATGTAGTACGGTGGGAATAACAGTATTTCACCAGCCTTGGGTCTATGCAGTCGAGACGCATTTTGCTGGCCCAGGCTAACGCTGCTCATGACTGGATTGATGAATTCAAGATATCCCTCAGGTTCTGGGCGTTCTGGTACACAAACATAGTAAATACCCGAGATAAGTGTGTACTCGTTCGGATGAATGTGTGGTGCTTGCCAATCTCCTGCGCTCAGCGATACGGCCCAGCTTGTAACCTCAATGGGCGTGAACAGTGGATCAACCTCGAGTACATTCGCCAGATAGTGCTCAATCGATGGCATCACAATTTCTTGTTTGAGGCGCCTCATTGCAGGATTGCTGTCTTCAAGAATGTTGGTGCCAAGCTGGGTTTGAAAGCCACCCTGGGTCGTGTTTTCAGAGATGGTTCGAGCAGGTTGGTTTTTTCGGGTTGCGGTTTTTTCAAGCGTGTTGATCAGCGCAATCAACGCCTCGTTTATCGAGTCCGCGGCTAAAAACGTTCTGGTTAAAACGGGCGTTGGAAAATGAAGTTCTATTGTCTCTGTTTCAAGTTCAATGGGTTTCATCATCGTCCTTGTCTCAAATTGCAATTAGGGCGCAGTGCGTCGAGGTCTGTGCTTGATGATAAGAGCCTATAACAAGGTTGAGTCCCTGTGAAGAAAACCGGTAATGGTTGTTGCATCAAACCATCGGGGCCGCGCAGATCATTGTCATCGATACGGCAGTTAAGTAGCTGCTTTACAGGTACTTGATGGCTGTCTACAGTGAAGGCTGGATAAAGATTAGATTTACAGGAGCTGCATATTGAACAAGCAATCCGAGCTTTGGGCAGATTCGCCTGGGCTTCAACGCGAAACCCTCAGTTTTGATTTTCGAGGGCATCACTTCGTCGGGCATCGCGTCGCGCCGCCGGTTGAAGCTGGGCGAAGGCCTTTGGTGTTGGTGATTCACAACTATCAAGGCCTCAAGCAATTTGATGTCGATGTCGCAGAATATTTAGCGCGGCTTGGATACGTTGGCCTCGCGGTGGATATGTATGGTGATCGGGTGCCTGCTGATGAACGGGAATTTCCTGAGGATCCATCAAAAATCGAACATTTTCAGAAACAGTGTTTTGAGGCGATGGTCTGGCTTGATCACGACCATGAGTTGTTTCGCGCGCTGCTCGGAGAATGGCTTCGTGTCGGAAGTGAAGATTCCGTTGTAGACGCCGGCTCAGCGCCGGCGGCAATTGGCTACTGCTTTGGCGGTATGGCTGTCTTGGAAGGCGTGCGGGCCGGGCTTAATTTGTCTGGGGTTGTCTCATTTCATGGTCTGTTGCAAACGGGTGAGGATCCCAGTCCAGCTCGATTCGGCGCCCTGCGCCCACCACTCAAAACGACTCGGAACAACTACAATACAGACACCGTAGTTTTGATTGAAAATGGCGCGGAAGATCATCTGGTTGCTCAGGACAATAAAGATCGCTTTTTTATGGAAATGGATACAGCGGGCGTTGATTGGAGCTTTGTCGATCATGCAAAAACCCCTCACGGTTTTGCGCTGCCCGCGCGTATTGGTCCCCCGGGCCATTTGCACGAGGCGGCTGATCGTCGTTCCACGATGAATATGCTGAGCCTATTTCGCGAGGTCTTCCCTCATGTTCATCAGAACTCTGTGCCAAACAATGCCTCAGGGACGATGATTCCCTAGTGCTGAGCAGTAGGACATTTTGAAAGCGGTGTTTTGGAATCTTTGCTAGCAAGCACTGACTCGGCCAAAAGTTGCTAGGCCCGTCTGGGGGCTCCAAGTTGCGCCCTATGCGAGTTGATTTAACCGAGTAAGGGCTCCATGGTTTAAAATAAAGTCTTGCTCGTCATCTCATGGAGTGCACCAATGATCTCAGCAGTACCGGAATTCGATCAGTTTATAACCGATCATCGTTGGGCCGTCCTGACGCATCTTCGCAGTAGTGGTAGCCCGGTCTCTTCGGTTGTCGCATACGCTCGGGAGGACGACGATATCGTTGTATCGACGCCAGGGAAAACATTTAAGCGTCGTGCCTTGGTCAAGGACCCCCGTGTAAATCTTTGCATTTTAAGCAATCAAGAACCCTTTAACTTTGTAGCACTGGAAGGCACTGCGACGATTGAAACAGTCAATCTCGAAGCTCCCACCACGCGGGTGTTTGAGCGGATAGCGCCGGTCGGATATCAATTGCCTGAGGATCTCCCAGCCTGGCTGGAGCAGGGCGATCGCGTGATCATAAGAGTTACGCCAGCGCGGGTTCATGGCGTGATCCGGCATGGTTAAGCGCGACCAGTTAGACTGCCCACGATGAAACCAGTGGCAGCTTGATGTTGCATTATCTGGAGGGTCTTATAGCATTGCGGGGCAGGAGTGAACCTGCAGATAGGGCGGTCATTCATTATTTTTTGCAGGTAATCCATGAATCAATCCAAGAAATCCATCGATTGGTCTAACCTCGGTTTCTCTTATGTCGAGACTGATCTTCGATTCAGCGCGCGATGGCGCGATGGTACCTGGAGCGACGGAGAACTAATTCATTCCGCGAATATGCAGGTGCACGAGGGATCTCCAGTGCTGCATTACGCGCAGGCTTGCTTCGAGGGTCTAAAGGCACAGAGTGCGCCGAATGGTGACGTTCTTTTATTCAGACCAGATCTAAATTGTCAACGCATGGGGCGAACCACAGAGCGCTTGCTGATGCCAACTGTCCCTGAGTCACTCTTTATGCAGGGCATTGAGTCAGTGGTTCGCGCCAATGCAGCCTGGATACCGCCTCATGGCTCCGGGGCTAGTCTGTATATTCGCCCCTTTCTGGTTGGTGTTGGGGAAAATTTAGGTCTGCGCCCCGCCCCAGAATATGAGTTTCGGGTGTTTGTCTCGCCAGTGGGCCCCTATTATAAGGGTGGTGGCCTCAGTCTTATTAACCTTGCTGTTATCGATTTAGATCGCGCTGCGCCGAAAGGCTTGGGGGCTTTTAAGGCGGGCGCAAATTACGCAGGAGGATTACTCGCCACTCAAATGGCGCAGGCACTGGGTGCTCAAGAAGCCCTGTATCTTGATCCTTCTCAGCATCGATATTTGGAAGAAGCAGGTTCTGCAAACATTGTGCTGAAGATGAAAGATGGAACGATTGTGACGCCTGAATCTGAGTCCATATTACCCGGTGTGACCCGAATTAGCCTTATGACGCTTGCCTCGGACCTGCTCGGTCTAGACACAAGTGAGCGCCCTGTCGATTTTTTGGAAGAAGTCGATGATATTGATGAATTTGCAGCCTGCGGTACGGCGGCTGTGATATCACCGGTCGGAAAAATTCGAGCTGGTGATCGATGGTATCACTTCCATGGTGAAGGCGAGATGATTGGTCCAACGACTCAGAAACTCTATGATTTACTGACGCAGATTCAGCGAGGTGAGCGGGAAGACACCTTCGGTTGGACCCGCGCTGTGTAGTTTTCAGCCCTTCAGGGCATGTCCTTAAGCGATACTTTTTTCCTTTTGCTCTGCCCTTTGACCCAGCCAGCGGCATGTTCCGTGTTAGGATTTGGCCTCCACTGTGGGGGCTGTTGAAAACAAAAAGCCGCCGTGTTTTGTTCGATTTAGGCGATAAAAATGTTGACTAAAACCATCAAGCTCTCCTATTGGTTTGGGCAACTGGCTGAGGGTTTAAAAAACAGTGCTTTCAGTCTTTTGTTGCTGTTTTACTTCAATCAAGTCCTTGGTGTGTCGGGTACGCTTTGCGGTCTTGCATTAATGATTGCGACCACGATCGATGCTTTCACTGACCCGATGATGGGCAGCATTTCAGACCATTGGAAGTCACGATGGGGTCGTAGGCATCCTTTTATGTATGCGTCCGCTCTGCCGCTGGCGGGTAGTTTTTATCTACTGTTTAATCCTTGGGTTACCGGTGATGGGCCGCTTTTTATATGGCTGCTTGTCTTTACCGTTCTGACGCGACTCTCGATGACGCTGTATCACGTCCCTCATCTTGCGCTGGGCGCAGAGCTGACCAAAGATTTTGATGAGCGTACCAGTATTGCGGCTTTTCGAATGATCTTTGGTGCCAGTGGCTGGCTGATTGTGGCGGGTCTAGGGTTTGGCTATTTCTTTGCAGCCTCCGATCAGTTCTCGAACGGTCAACTCAACCCTGCCGCTTACCCGCCGTTTGCTTTGCTTATCAGTGTCGGTATCTTTGTTTCGATCATTGTGACTTGTGTGGGCACTCAGTCTTTGGTGCCAAGTTTGCCCAAAGCATCAGGGAACGGGCAGCGCGGTTTTAAAGAAATTGCCAGGGAGACTCTGGGAGCATTTGATAATCGATCATTCAGAGCATTGGTCGCATCGTTCATTTTGATCTCAGTGCCCGTCGGGATGAATGTTGCGCTTTCGCTTTATCTGAATACTTTTTTTTGGCAGCTTACCCCGGCCCAGGTGCCCCTGGTCTTGTTGGCGCAGTTCTGCTCAACGCTGATAGGTTATGCGCTCGCGCCTGCCTTGAGCAGGTATCTAGATAAGAAATTGGCGCTGATTTTCGGAGTATTGGTGTGGGCGATCGCGACGGCACTACCCTATTTACTGAGTTTTGTTGGCCTGTTTCCCGCGCTCGGCACGGTCTCGATGCTGATTGCGCTCATGGGCTTTGCGCTGATCGCAGGCATGGGGATCGCCCAACTTGTAGTAGCTGTCAATTCGATGATGGCGGACATTGCTGATGAGCATGAGCGCGATACAGGGCAGCGCAATGAAGGCATATTTTTTGGTGCTTTTGCGTTTATGAATAAAGCTGCAACAGGAATTGGGAGTGGGTTGGGCGGCGCTGTGCTCGATCTCATCGATTGGCCGACGGGAACCGCAGTCAAGTCTGCGGCAGATGTGCCATCGGAAACCCTTTTTGCTCTGGCGCTTGCTGGTGGCCCTGTGGTTGCTCTGGCTTTTATTCCTTTTTATTACTTTATACGTCGATACAGTTTGGATCGCACACGCCTAGAAGAGATTCAGAAGGCGATTGGCAGTCAAGCTAAGTTGAGCGATTAATAATTCGCTGAGCCATGGTGTCTCCGGCGTACAAGGCGCCTTCTATCCAGCCGGACCAAATCGGAGTGACATCGCCGCTGCCAATTTGAAAGTTGGGGTTCTCAGCGCCAATGGCCCAGAGTAGGTCAATGGCGTGGGCTTGACCCGGTCGAATGGTCATCCACGCGCCGCGGGCCAAAGGATCCTCGATCCAGTGGTGAACGCGGAGCTCGGAGGTTTTTTGGGGGGGGAGGTCGACGGCATCAAATAGTTGATTGGAGGACTCAGGCGAGCTGAGTTGACTGTCTGCGATGATGCACCCTGCTGTGCCTGTTGCCTCCATGAAAGCAAGTGCAGGGGGTGCTGCCGAGATTCGATCATCAAAAGCCGTTTCCGAATCAAACCAATATTTCGCGCTGCGATTCGCGTGTCCCCGCTGGCTTTCGTCTTTAGCCGCTTTGGTGACCTCTGGTGGCAGAGTGATTGCGCTCAAGACGTTAAAAGGTACCGAAAGGATTAGCGACGCACTTTGAAAGACAGCGCCGGTATTGGTTGTGGCGGTATAACCCTGTTGAGTAGCCGCAATTTTGTAGACTTTTTGATCAAACTCGACGCAGAGATTGGCTTGTTCAACGAGTGCAGTTGCCAATGATTGGGTTCCGCCGATCACTCGATATTCAGGTGCGGTCAATGCTGTGAGCGTATCGCCAAACATGAAAAAGTCTCTCAGGATTCCGAGTGCACTGAAGGCTCTTGGATCTGCGCCGGTAAGTGTTGCTGTCCATGCGAGTAGGGCTTCTCGAGTCTCGGGAGAGGCCTGCAACTGATCGACGTAATCTTGGAAAGGTTGGTCCAAGTGCGCATTTGCTGGCGTGATCCAAACATTTGGGTCGATCAGTTTGACTGCTTGATCAATCTCTCTGGTCAGTTCAATTAGCGCGGGATCTTGGGTCGAGGTTCGCTTTTGACGACCTCCTGAGACCAACCAAGTTTCCTCAGAGCCCGGCGTCTCCTGACAAACGTTGATGTTGTGCGCCGATAGCGCTTGCATCGCCCGCCAATGATGGTCCGGATGAAGGTACTCAGCCCCGCGTTCTTCGATTCGGTTGCCGAGCCTCATTGAGTGAGTGCGTCCGCCGATTCGATTAGATGCTTCAATGACAAGCACGTCAAAGCCCACGGCGGTCAACCTGCGAGCAGCGGATAAGCCAGTGAGTCCGGCGCCGATGATCAGAATGTCTGCAGAATTTTTCACGTGGTTTTGCTCTGCGCGAACGGTGGTATGAGCGCTCAGTATATCGGTATCTTTTAGGGCGGAGTAAATTCAAACTTTTTTTAAAGCTTACTGGGCGAGCTACCCTGCCAGGCTCCAATGGTTCAGTGCACATTTGATGGGCTGATTTTTAGGGCGATGAGCGCATCCTGTCCTTGAACCATTGTGACCATGCTACAACTGGAGATCGAACCTCACTCAAAGGTGATTGGTATCTCTCCCTCAAAAATTGATTCTTCAGGCCAAGCGTAGATTTGGGCTGGTTCGCACAGCAGCTCGAATCCCTGTGAGCTGATGGTTTGACCGTCGATTCACAAGACCAGTGGTCATTGACAATTTGGGGTCCCACCGAAATTTGTTTGCTCCGGCGGTCTTTCCTAACGAAGGATGTGGTCTATCAACAACCCGCGCGTGTTCGCCTGTTCCTCCGGCTGAGTTGCAAAAATCGAGGCTGCATAGTCGGTCACACCAGCAGCATTCAGCGCTTCGAGCTGATCGCGCACTTGAGCTGCAGATCCAACCAGCGCAATATCGCCAGGATGCTTGACGCCTTCTCGCTCAAACATGGCCCGATAAGAGGGCAGCTCAGCGTAGAAAGCGAGGCGCTGAGTAATGAGTGCTCGAATGCGATCAGGTTGATCTGTAACGCAAATGGGTAACGTCGCAAGGATTCTAGGGGGTGGACGTCCCGCCCGATCGGCAGCTTCTGTCAGTTTTGGTTTAATGTGACTGGCAATGGTTTTTGGGCCTACCCAGGCTAGGGTGGTGCCGCCGGTTCGGTGGCCTGCAACCCTCAACGCTTGGGGACCGAGTGCGGCGACGAGCACCTCAGGTGCTTGCTTGGGCTTCTGGAAGAATGCGCCCTCACAGCTATAGTGGTTCCCTTGGTGGGAGACCTGTCCCGTTTCAAGCAGGGGCATTAAAATTGATAGGTAGTCCCTGAGATGCCCAATCGGTTTTTCAAACGCCAGTCCCATGGCCTCCATCATAACCTGGTGCGAAAGTCCGATGCCGAGTGTTAGTCTGCCTTGGCAAGCTTGATGGGCGGTCAGTGTTTGTCCAGCCAGCGTCATTGGATGCCTTGGAAAGGTAGGCACGATCGCTGTACCAAGCTCTATGTCGGGAACCGTGGCGCCAACAAGGCTGAGCACTGTTAATGCATCAAAGCCGCCGCTTGGATGCTCGGCAAGCCAGTAACTGCTGAAACCGTCTAGCGCCGCTTGTTGCGCGTCTTGTTGAATGCCCTCTATCGAAGCCCGTTGCACTAGCCCGGTACCATTGATACCTATTTTCAACGCCATCTCCCCTGTGCTTACCATGCTATAGTCGGATAAGGCTCGCACATGTCGGGCAAGAGTCATAGGGGTGAGCGCCAATCTTCGATAAGCCCCGAATATCGGATGTTGAGGAACGACGATCGTGGCCATAGATTTTGAGTTTTTGGACAGTTTTGAACGTAAACGCGTCCTGATTGTTGATGACGACAGCTTCATCTTGGGCGTACTTGAGAAGTTGCTCAACATGCTCGGGATCGAGTCAGTGTTGAGGGCGGGCGATGGCGATGAAGCTTTGACCTTGCTGTCAGAGCAAGCTGTGGATTTAGTAATTTCCGACGTTCAGATGCCAAATTTGGATGGCCTGTCGATGCTGAAACAGATTCGAATGGGTCGCACCGGCGCGCCTTCGAATTTACCCTGCATCGTCGTCACAAGTCTCGATGAAGAGGCGGTTTTGGTTGCCGCCATGCGGCTTGATGCGAACGGGTTCGTTCAAAAACCGTTTAAAACCCCGATGTTGATTAAGCGACTGCTGATTGCTTTGTCAGAAACAATTGTTGAGATGCCCGGTCACCCTTACTCAGATGTTGTGATTGATTTAGAACAGGTGGCGCTGACTGGATCTGTCCATTCAACAGGGCAATCGCATCAATCTCAACACATCCCGCTTGAAAGAGATGAAAAGTACACCTTGGTCTCCTTGTTTCAACTCCGATCTGACATGCAATTGGCTGAGGATATCAAAACCAAAAGCGGCACTGTTTTGTTGTCTGCTGGATTTACGCTCAATGAGGCGAGGGTGCATCGGATGTGGGAACTCGAGAAAAATTTAGAAAAAACCAGCTTTAGAGTCGTCGGTGGCTGGAACATGGGCGGCGGATCTTGATCCCGCTTGAGGGCTTCTAGGTGAGGTTAATTTTAGATTGTCTCTATGGAAGCGATAGATTGTTCAATCGAAGGTTAAAAACAGAGATTCGAGGTTGAGTATGAGAAAAGAAATGGACGCAAAACGGATAGAGTCAATGATTGAGGGTTTGTCTCTGGATCAAAAAATTACGCTCGTCTCAGGCGCCAGTCTTTGGAGAACGCAACCGATTGTTGAGCAGGGTATTCCTGTTCTTAAAATGAGTGATGGTCCCAATGGCGTGAGAGGGGATGGAGGAAGCAGCGCTGCGTCCTTTCCAGTGGGCATTTGTATGGGAGCGACTTGGAACAAAGCGCTTATTGAAGCGACGGGCGTCGCTATCGCTGAGGAAGCCAAGTCAAAAGATGTTCAGGTGGTCTTGGGCCCAACCATCAACTTACACAGAACGCCTCTGGGTGGGCGTAATTTTGAGTGTTACTCGGAGGACCCTGTTCTTTCGGGTGAGCTCGCTGCTGCGTTTACGACGGGGGTTCAAAGCCAGGGCGTTGGTGCCTGTTTGAAGCATTTCGTTTGTAATGATTCAGAGTTTGAGCGACATACCATCTCTGTCGAACTCGATCAGCGAACGCTGCGAGAGGTGTATTTAAAGCCGTTTCAGATAGCGATTGAAAAGAGCCAGCCATGGACGTTGATGGCGGCTTATAACAGGATTAACGGCATCTATGCCTGCTCCCATCATGAGCTGTTGAATGAAATCTTGAAGGGTGAATGGGGGTTTGAGGGGCTGGTTATTTCTGATTGGTTTGCTGCCAAGGAAACCATTGCGAATGCGCTTGGGGGCCTGGACCTGGAAATGCCTGGTCCGAGCAAAGTTTGGGGCGCTGATCTACGCAGTGCGGTGGATGCAGGAGATGTGCCCGAGGCTGTCATTGATGACAAAGTTCGGCGCTTGCTGCGGGTGCTGGCCTGGAGTGGACGGTTTGATCATCCTGAGGAGAAGCCCGAGTCAAGTATTGATGTTGAGATCCATCGCTCGGTGGCTTATCAAACCGCTTCCGAGGGAATGGTGCTGCTGAAGAATCAAGGCGTGTTGCCGTTCCAGTCAGATAACATCCGGAAACTTGCGGTCATTGGCCCCAACGTGAAGCAGTTCCGAATTATGGGTGGCGGCTCTTCGTCCCTAAAACCGCATTACATCAGTGCACCGCTTGACGCACTGTCCGATAAGTTCCCAAACATGGACATCGCTTGGCAGACGGGATGCCCGACTTATAAATATATACCTGGCCCTGATTCGGCTTTGCTTTCTCCCGCCTTAGGGAATGACCCTAAAATGGCGCCAGGTTTGCGAGTAAAATTTTTTAGAGATATAGCGCTTCAGGACGTGATTCGCGAACGCGTCATCGGTCAATCTACGGTTCATGCATCGCTCCTTGCCGGCTCAGCCAAGGCCATGACCCTCGAGGGCTTTTATCACTGTCCGAGCTCAGGTCGATACACCTTTGGCTTGCTTTCGACAGGACGCTGCCGCATGTCGGTGAATGGCCAAGAAATTATTGATAACTGGACTTCCCCAGAGCCCGGGGATGCTTTCTTTATGCAGGGGACCAGCGAGGTCCGAGCGGAGTTATTGCTTGAGGCGGGTGAAAAGATATTTTTAGAGATGGTATTCGAAGCAAATCCGGAAGCGATGTTCAAAGGGCTAAGGTACGGAATTTTAGAGCCCCAGTTCGATGACCCCATCTCGGAGGCAGTGACGTTGGCAGCGGCTGCTGATGCTTGTCTTTTGATGGTCGGCACCAATGATGACTGGGAAACCGAAGGTAATGATCGAGACAGTCTTGACCTGCCAGGTGATCAGGATTTACTCATCGAGCGTGTGCTTGCGGTGAATCCAAACACCGTCGTCATTAACAACAGCGGTGCACCCATCGCCATGCCTTGGGAGCCAGTTGCCCCAGCTATCTTGCAGTGTTGGTTTGCAGGACAGGAGCTCGGTCGAGCGTTGGTTGATGTGCTCTTTGGAGATGTTAATCCGTCTGGTCGTCTGCCCTTGTCGTTTCCTCGCGAGATCGAGGATATGCCAGCGGCTGGCCATTATCCCGGTTCAGATGGCCAAGTAACCTATGGCGAGGGTTTGGAAATCGGTTACCGGGGGTATGCAGCTCGCAATCAAGCGCCCCTGTTTGCTTTCGGGCATGGCTTGTCCTACACCACCTTTGGTTATGCCAACCTCGTGATATCGAAACTGGGTGAAGAGGGTGGCGCGCAGCTAGCTGTCGATGTGACCAATACTGGCACCGTAGTAGGCCAAGATGTGGTCCAGGTCTACGCCAAGTATTTGAACAGTCCAGTGGATCGTCCAGCGTTAATGTTGGTTGGCTTCGAAAAAGTGGTGTTAATGCCGGGCGAGACCACTCGAGTGCTTTGCGATATCGCCGCAGACCGTTTCAGCTATTGGGACGTCGCGACTAAAAAGTTCAAGGCGGAGTCCGGCGCCTGTGAGCTTTTCATCGGTGCCTCAGCTGCCGAATTAACCGTGTCAGGCACGATTGATTTTGCACCTATTTAAGCCAAGCGGGTCTATGCCTTGAATGCTAATCCGTCAAAGGTGCCATTGGATCGCCATGCTCTCAGGTAATCGAAGTAAGCAGTTGCGCCATGGGGATAACCCACATGGTACTGAGCCCCCGGTCCCGGAGTTTGGCCCTCATTGTTGTAGTAGCCCGGGGTGCAGTCCTGGGCGCCGAGCATTCTTCCAGGGCCTGAAAGCAATAATTCAAGCCAGGCCGCTTCGGCTTCCTCGGTTACTTCAACCTCGCGGTAGCCACCATCAATGGCGTGTTTGACAATGCAGGCAATGGTTTGCCCAGATTCTGTTAAGTTGTGAGGCACATTAGAGATCAGGTTTGCGCCCTGAGTAGGTTGGACAATGAACGCATTTGGAAACCCGTGAGCGTGGGTGCCGTGCTTCGTGCGCATACCGTTTTGCCAATGATCGGATAGCTTCAGGCCAGCCTTGCCCGTCAGATCAAATCCGGCCCGGCGTTTGTACTCTGTGCCTACCTCAAATCCAGAGGCATAGATCAGGCAGTCGAGAGGGTATTCTTTACCATTGGCAACGACACCGGTTTCGGTGATCTCAGTGACGCCCTGACCATCGGTATGAACGAGTTCAACCCCGGGTTGGTTATAGCTATCGAGATACTCATCGTGAAAACAGGGTCGTTTACACAGCTGGCGGTACCAAGCTTTGAGTCCGTCCGCAGTTTTCGGGTCTTCGACAATGGCGTCAACCCGAGCTCTGATTTCGTTCATTTTTTCGAAATCAGAGTCTTCCCAAGCGAGCATCATGTTTTTTGGCGTCCGCTTCTCTTGAGGCAAGGATCCGATACGTTCACGGATGCGTCTTGATAAATCTGTCCAACCATCTTTAACAAGGTCTTCCTTTGCCATTCCGCCGGTTTGATTGGCGGTAAAGTTCTCAAGCCATCGTTGCTGCCAGCCTTCGGTTGCGATCTCCTCAAACCACTCTGGATCGGTGGGTTGATTATCCCGGATATCGACCGATGAGGGGGTCCTCTGAAACACGGCTAGGTACTGGCAGGCTTTTGCCAAATGCGGAACACACTGCACGCTGGTCGCTCCGGTCCCGATTATGCCGACGCGCTTATCTTGAAGACCAACCATCAAACCGCCCTCTGGGTCTCCGCCTGTATAGTCGTAGTCCCAGCGGCTGGTGTGGAAGGCATGGCCTTTGAAGCTTTCGATGCCAGGGATGCCAGGTAGTTTTGGAACGTGCAGGGGGCCTGTACCCAGGCCGATGAATTGACTGGTAAAACAATCGCCACGGTTGGTTTTGATCTGCCAAGCGCTTCGCTCATCGAGCCATCTCAGGTCAGTCACAACCGTATGAAAAAGCGCTTGCTCGTACAAATTAAATTGATTCCCAATGTTTTGGCAGTGAGCAAGAATTTCCGGAGCGTGGGCGTACTTCTCGGTTGGCATGTGGCCAGTCTCTTCGAGCAGCGGCATATAAACGAACGATGCCGTGTCACACTGGGCGCCGGGGTAACGATTCCAATACCAGGTGCCACCGAAATCGCCACCTTTTTCAATAATTCGGACGTCCTCGATGCCGAGCTCTTTAAGGCGTGCGCCGGTGACAAGTCCTGCAAAGCCGCCACCAACAAAAGAGAAAGTCACATGATCTGTGAGTGGTTCTCTGGATTGAATCGGGGTGTAGGGATCCTCTAGATAATGCTCGAATTGATCGGCGATTTGAATATATTGAGCGTTACCATCGGCCCTGAGTCTTTTGTCGCGCTCCTCCAAATATTTTTTCTGTAGCGCAGCTTTTTCGACTGGATCAATAGGGGTTTGATGCTTTTGGGACATAAATAGGGCCTTTCGTTAACGCCGGTCGGTCGAGCATCAGCATACCATGACAATCTCGAGTTGAGGATCGACTCAAGCTCGAGGCGCAGGCATTCGAAGCCCAATACCCAGCCAGGCGAATAAGATCCCGATCAGCGGATTCATCCAATTCAAAATGGCATAGGGCGCATACACGAGACATTCAACTCCAAGGATGGCAGCGTAGAAAACCGCCGTAGTTGTCCATGGGATCAAGGCGGCTGTGAGCGTGCTGCCTTCCTCGATGGTGCGAGACAAAATGGCGGAGTCTAGTGTGCTGGCCTGATAACTGGGCTTAAAGACCTGGCCGGTCAAAGTAATGGCCGCATAGGGTTCGGCGAGAGTTGCTGTCGATGCAGTCGCAGCAATGGTTGAGGTGGTGATTAAGGCGGCCGGTCGGCGCATCAACTGTGATAAGGGCAATAGTAATGCGCTGAGTAAGCCAAGGCTGCTCAGCAAGGCACCAAGAGTAACCGCGATAATGGCGAGTGTCAGCGTCCAGGCCATGGCCTGCATACCCCCTCGATTCACTAACGTATCCAACAGTGGGTCGGGTGTTTGGATGTTAACCCCTGTAAAAACACTGGTGATCAGCTCCGCGGCATCAAATTTTTGCATGGTAAATGCGATGCACATCGCTGCAATCGACGCGAGCAAAAGCACCGCTTCAGCCGGCACTTTGAATCGACTCAATCCCAGCATCAATATCAGGGGCCCTAAAGTGACCCAATGGAGGTTAAAGGTGTTGTCCAGTGCGGCAATAAACGTGGTGCTAGGGATCGCTTGGGCGCTCTCAATGTTTAGGATCATGCCGATGATCAAAAATCCAGCAAATGTTAAGAGGTAACTTGGAAGAGTGGTGATTCGCATGCTTTGTATATGGCGGTAGAGCGGCGTCTCGGCTGAGAGCGCGGCTAAGTTTGTGGTATCAGAAACCGGTGACATTTTGTCGCCGAAGCTGGCGCCAGCGATGACCATGCCTGCAGAGATTCCTGGAGGGATACCAAAATGGGTGCCGACGCTCATAAGCACGATCCCGATGGTTGCGACAGTTCCCCATGAGGTCCCTGTGGTAAAAGACATCAGGCTGCATAAAATGAGACCGACGGGTAAAAAAGTGGTGGGTGACAAGATTTGGAGCACATAGTAGATGAGCGTTGCTACGGTACCGGCTTGGATGAATGCTGCAATGACGACACCAATTAATAGAAAAATGATCAGTGCCGGTGCCGATTTTTGGATGCCGCCGAAGATGAATTTCCTGAGCTGATGGTAGGAGTGTCCAAGCCACAGCCCTAGCGCTGCGGTAAGTGCGACTGCGATCAGTAGTAATCCATGTAGACCCGCCTCCAAAACATACAGGCCAGACATCAACCCGATAATCAGCGCAGTGAACGTAAAAAAGGCGGTGAGAAAGCTGGGTGCGGAGGGCGTTGCGGGCGCTTGATGATCATCAGTCATCTTAATTTGGAGTCGGTCTTAAAACTTCGCCCGGCGCGGGCTAATTTAATGACGACCGCGCTCAAAACGTAGAGCTACAATCGGCGTGGGGGGCACCCCTCATCAAAGTGCTGAAGCGTTTAAAAAGGGACCGTCGACACAAATTCGCTGCCCATCGGGCGCAGCGCAAGCGCCGCAAATCCCAACGCCACACTTGGTGAGGTAGTCGATGGCGCTGAAGATCTGATCATCCGCGACAAATTGGCGCTCAACCTCAATCGCTGCGCGGACCATCGGCTCTGGTCCGCAGTTATAAAAAACCAAGTTTTCTAATGCCGCTGCATTGAGATCAGACAGGTATTGCGCAAGGTCTTCGGTCACGCGACCTTCGAATCCAGCCGAGCCGTCGTCGGTTGCAACATGAAGGTTTGCGATTTGACGGCATTCGTCAAGGTAATACAGCCTTTCAGCAGTCCGAGCCCCAGTGAAAATTTCTGCACCTGGGAAATCTCTAGCGATCTGGTAGACCGCCGCGAGACCGGTTCCTCCGGCAACAGCGATCACGGTTTGATCCGGGCTCGGGGTGACGGCTTGGCCATGAGGTCCTCGAATATATGTTTTGGTTCCAGGGGCTAATGTCATAAGACTGTTGGTGAATTCGCCGACGTCAATGGCCACGAGGGTTAACGGCTTGTCGCAGAGCGCAGAGAAGGGTTTTTCTCCTACGCCAGGAATCCAGAGAAAAACAAACTCACCGGCTTTAACGTCAATATCCTCTTCGAATGTCAGTAAGGTAATATCGCTGCAAACCGTTTCGTTATTGCTCAGTGTTACCGGCTTAAAGTCCATGTCGATGTTGTACTTTATTTTCCGTTCGGCACGCTCGGTTTTCTCAGCAAGGTCGCCGCTGAGTGTGTCGAAGTAGACTTCGATTTCTTTTGTCGTCATCCCAGTAAGCGCTGAGCCTACGCCAATGATGGAAGCGCCGGCAGCCTGCATCGCTATGACGTCTTTCGCGGCGCTGATGCCGCCGCAACCTATGATGGGCACACTCGAGACGGCGCGAATGTCGCGGATGCATTTCAGGGCGATGGGTAGAATGCCTTTGCCTGACATGCCCCCAGCGCCGTTGCTGAGCACGGGCTCACCAAAGGCGCTGGTGTAACCAGGCCCGACGGTGTTGATGGCACAAAGAGCATCTGCGCCCGCTTCAACCGCAGCCGATGCGATCTCCTGAATTCGATCCGTATTGGGCGTCAGCTTAGGAATAACAGGGATATCTACTGCCGCCTTGACAGCTTTGACAATATCGTAGACCAGTGCTGGGTCTTGCCCCATCGCCATACCGTAGCCTTTGGCGTGGGGACAGGACAGGTTGAGCTCTAAACCGTCAGAAAAGGGTGCAAGACATTGTGCAACAGCTACGAACTCTTCAAGGTTAGCGCCGAAAATAGAGGTCAAAAGAAATTTGTCGTCAGGTATCTCGAGGGTGTCCAGGAGTTCTGCAGAATTCGACATGCCTGGATTGGTGAGCCCAACTGCGTTTACAAAGTTACCAGGTGCATATTGGCTAAGAATCGGCTCCCGATTACCAAGACGCGGGTCTGGACCAATACTTTTTGTGGTGAGGACGCCCACGGCCGGTACATCGCGGATGAATCTTTGCAAAATAGGCGTCGCAGTGGTGACAATGCCCGATGGAATGGTGAAGGGCCCAGAGACCGATTTGCCGAGGAAGTTCACTGCGTTAATGCCTGTTTGTTGGGCCAGATTGCCCTAGGGTAATTATAATCGCGCCTCTGGTTTGAAACAAATGGGTTGAGCAATTATTAAGGATTCAGTCAGGATCCTGGTCTTTGTGGCTGCCCAATTCAGGTTGACGTCAGCGAGTTGTTTCGAGGAGCTCTACCCAATTACCCTCCGGGTCCTCAAGCATCGCAATCTGGACGCCAGGTCTGATCTCGGTCTGACCCACAGGAATGGGTACGCCGGCAGCTGCGCAGTGGGTGAGCATCTCGGTAAGGTTAGTGACACTGATCGTAAAATATCGGAGTCCTGTTGCGCCGGTTATGCCTCCTGGTGCTGGCGCTGAATCCGGTGTTTTTTGATGCTGCAATAGCTTCACGACAGTTTCGCCGCAGGTGAGACGATGCATCACGGTGCCGCCTGGCATGGTCAGGGTTGCTTCAAAAGGTAAGCCGAGAATGTCTCGATAAAAAGCCAGCATGGCCTCTGCATCTCGAGTGACGAGGCCTAAGTCAATGGCAGATTTAGCGAGCGCAAGCGCGGGCATAGAGGCTCCTAGCTTTTTGTTGGATGTTCATGGATTTATCCCACACCCCAATGACTAAAGCAAATTTCAGTGTAGGCCCAATGATCCTCACAATCGCCGCTCGGAAATTCCCCAGCTGGTGGTAAGATTTGTTTTATGTTGACTGCTGTGTTGAGCAGACCCTTTTGCTGAGCCGACGGTGATACGGTTGTAAAGGTGGAAGCATTAAAGGCGAAGCCTTGGTTGGGGCCTTGTTTGTCAATCGCATGTTTTGAGAAAAGCACTGAATCAAGGGCCATCCGAACATTGAACCGAAGCAATGAGCAGGTGACTCAGAGGGGCGGTTAGATGAGGGTCTTAGTGGCGTAAAAAGGCCAACCCACGAAAGCACTTTGAATCAGGGGGCTACGGACTTTCTTTGACGGCTTCGCTGAGCTGCTTGTTTTCTATTACGCGATGGCCGAATGAAGCTGGGAGGCGTTGGGCCCCAGAGTAAATGAAGGTCGAGCTGAGCAATACAAGTCATTGACGTGGGTGATGCAAAGGGACCGAAAGTAGCTCGAGACTTTGGCGGGATGAGAAAGCCAATGTTGCTCTGATTCATTCCGCCGTTCTTCTTTGCTTGCTTCTTTGAACAAAACTCTTGGAGTCTGAAGTGATGGTGTTTAAATGTGGCGGCGAAGCGGTAGGCGGATTACGCCAACGCTTGATGCAAGCGAATTTTAAGCCTTTCGATTTGGTCAGGGTTGCTGTTGGTCTTGGTCGCCTTGTTGGTGTCGCGGTGCTGGGTTTGATGAGCGGTGTTCTCTTGGCTCAAGCGACGCCAGCAGCCGGAGTAAATGTGGCCACTGAAGTCTCAGGCCTCAGAGAAGATGCCAAGGTTAGGGAGAAAAGTATTTCAACCGTAGAAGAAGACCGGCTCCCCAAGGCGCTGAGCGCGATGCCTGAGTTTCGCGCTCAAATCGGTACGCTTACAGCGTCTTGGTTTGCTGCATTAGGGGCCTGTCATTCAGCAACAGACTTATTCGCAACGGTTGAACGTCAGGCTCTAGCGCTTTGGCATGATCACACCGCTGCGGTGGCTGATAGGACTCCCTTTGATGACCGGGTATTGTATTGGCAGCGCTTGTCCTTAGCTCCTCTGGTGCGTGCCCGTGCAAATGCGCTTGGTTTATCGGCAGATGAGCGTGCAGTTTTGATCGCGCGTTTCGAGCAGGCAAGCCGGGGTCAAACCGACATCCATTGGCATCCTTCGAGTGACTTAAAAGTACTGATGACCGGGTTTGACCCTTTTTCTCTAGATCGCCGAATTGATCAAAGCAATCCGTCTGGTCTGATCGCTTTGGCACTCGATGGGCAGAGATTCGAGTTGGAGGGCTATCAAGTTGAGATCAACGCAGCGTTGTTTCCTGTACGTTATGGTGATTTTGACGCCGGCGTTCTCGAGGATTGGCTTGAACCGATCTTTCAATCGACTTCCCTGGCGCTGTTTTTATCGGTTTCGATGGGCCGCGATCAATTCGATTTGGAGCGGTTTCCGGGCCGCCGTCGAAGCAGTGCCGCACTTGGAAATCTGCGAGAACATACGGGTGCATCCTCATCGTCGCCCCAGCCGCCAGGCCTTCGTGGTCAACCGATTGACGGTCCTGAATTCGTCGAATTTAGCTTGCCTGTCGCTGCCATGCAGCGCGCAGAGGGGGCTTTCGAGATTCGTGATAACAAACGCGTGACGACGCTTGAGCGCGGCAGTTTTCGTGCCGTTGGTTTGAGCGATCTTCGAGGACAAACGGCGGTGCTTGGAAGTGGCGGGGGCTATCTATCTAACGAGATTTCTTATCGGACGATCCGACTGGCAAGTAATCTCAATCTGGACATCCCGATGGGACATATTCATACGCCGAGTGTTCTTGGCCACGATCCAGAGCGCTCGAACCAAATGCTCAAGCAGGTCAAGGCGATGATTGACAGAGCGCTTCAGGCCGACAAAGACTTTGGCCGCGATTGATTTTCGATGCCAGTCTGTATGGACTGAATTGGGCCTTGAGTACGCCGCAACTTGCTACTCGATCCGCGGTTAAAAAGCTGATGTTGTGCGATTGGATGCGCACAGCGAGAGTAGGATGCTTGGTATGATGAGATTAAATGATCGATTGGGACAACGGTGATGGATCGAAGTGAAATCCAAAAGCGATTAGGGGCCGGCCAGAAGGCATTGAAAGGGTCCGATTTCGGCGCGGCTGTTACTGCGATGGCGCCGTTGCTCAATCAGTTCAAAGCTGATGAAAGGTTTTTACGCATGCTGTCGACGGCTGCGATAAAAGCAGGATCGAGTGATGTGGCACTTAGGGTGCTCAAGCATCTGGTGGTTTTAGTGCCTGAAGATGCCGAGGTCAATGCTGCGCTCGGCGATTTGTATCGCAACACCGGAGAATTAGAGGCAGCTTACGGGCACCTGCAGAAAAGCGTTGAGCGCGCACCCGACCGACCTGAGTTTCTCTACAACTTTGGTTTGTACATGATGGATGTTGGTGCGCCAGGTCGGGCGGAGTCTTTGTTTCGGGCGGCACTTGACCTTCGGCCTGATTACGCAAAGTCAGCGTTTGGACTTGCGAACGCGCTCGAAGCTCAATCTGACTTTATCGGTGCGGGGGTGGTGCTCGATTCGATGCTGGTTGACCGAACCAGTGATCCTGTCGTCTGGTTTCGGTTGGGGCGGATCCATTATCGAAGCAATCAGCCTGATAAAGCACGCGATGCATTGGAGCGCGCGCAAGCGCTGGCGCCGAAAGATCCAGAGCTGGTTGTCGAAGCTGCTAAATTACTGATTACTTTGGGTCAGGTTGACTCAGCCCTGGGCTGGCTAGATCAAGTCATCCTACAGGTGCCTCATCATGGGCCTCTGTTTAAACTGCGCGCTAGTCTTGTGCATGAACTTGGCGCTGAGGGATGTTTGGAGCATTACGAAGCCCTGAGTTTCAGTTCATTGACCCCCGATCAAAAAATGGATTACCTGATGTTTTTGGTTCTGCTTGGGCGTTCTGATTTTGCTCAAGAACAGCTTGAGAGAAGCCATGGAGGGTTAGACAACACTTGGCCAAACGTGCTCGTATTGGCCCAGCTTCAGATTTGGCACGACCAAAATCAGTTCTCCGAAATGATTTCAGCGATTAAGCGTTGTGATGGCGATTATGATGAATGGCTCGCTGTCGCACATTTGGGGTTAGGAGATTATGGAGCGGCTGAGCAGGTACTGAGGCGCTTGCTGAACACCAACCCGAATAACCAGTACTGGATCGCCCTTTTGGAGACGGCGCTACGAGCTGGGGATCGTGGTCATGATCAGGCACACTTTCCAGAGCATCCGCCTTTCCAGATCATTAAGCTTCAGGATGTGCTTGGTTCAACCGAGGTCTTTAAGCTCAACACGTTGCTCGAGGCTTGGTTGATGGACCAGCATCGGTTTAAGAAGTCGCCGCTGGGCCAGAGCGTTAACCAAGGGACGCAGACCGCGGGCAATTTGTTCGAGCAGAATTATCCGCCGCTCGCGAAACTTTGGCAGTCATTAAAGGAAGCGATCGAGGGGATGTTGCAGGACCCAATGCATTTTGGCGGCGCACAGATGTTTGGCTTTCAGCCTAAAGACGGTGCGGTCAATAGAATCAGACTCGAATCATCATGGTCGATTCGGGTTTCGGCGCAAGGTCATCATGTGCCGCATGTGCACAGCAAGGGCTGGTTAAGTTGCGTTTACTACGTTGGCGTTCCCAATGTGATGGCTGATCAGGAGGCGGATTACGCTGGATATCTCGCGCTGGGTCGGCCGGGCGTTACGTTGCCGCAGTCGCAGGAGCCCACGGTTTTTATAAAGCCTGAGCCTGGGACGATGGTTGTGTTTCCCAGTTATGTTTGGCATGAAACAAGACCTTTTACTGGAGATGGGGAGCGCACGGTGATCGCGTTTGATGTTTTGCCAATTCTGAATTAGTTCATATTGAGCAATAAAATGGTGAATAAATGAAGTAATTTTATTGAAATAATGATTGAACTATTGAGATTTCTACAGATACAATTGGCGAGTGCATGATTTCATTGTGCGGCGATGCCGTCCGCTGAGAAAATGCTTGAGCAATTGCGACGTTAACTGTGTGATGAAAAACCCACGTAAAAGAGGTTGGAATCCACGGTAACCAAGCCGCCTTTCTGAAGGTGTTTGCAGAAATGGGAAACTTAAAAAAATGAGGAAATCTTATGTTTAGGAAAGATAGCCTGAGAGGATGTGTGCGATTGGCCTTAGGTCTCTCCACAGGTCTGGCACTCGGACAAAGTGGCTTAGTCCTTGCTGAAGAAGGGGATGAGGCAGAAGCGTTAGAAGAGGTAGTCGTCACCGGTTCGCGCATCAAGCGAACGTTGAACACTGCATCGCAAGAAGTGATCACGATTACCGCAGAAGAAATGAGAATCACAGGGGATGTTTCTGTCGCCGACGCTCTCCGGTCTTCAAACCTGAACTCTCTGGGTTCATTTCGTGAATCGTCAGGAAACAGCGCACAGTCAAACGCGACCTTTAACCTTCGAGGTTTAGGCGCAGCGCGTGCATTGGTTCTTGTTAACGGTCGCCGTATTACAGGTTCGCCTTCTTTAGGTGGTGGCGGTTCGGTCAACCTAAATATGATTCCTTTTAGTGCTGTTGATCGCATCGAGCTGATCGCCGATGGCGCGTCAGCGGTTTATGGTTCTGATGCGGTAACTGGTGTAATTAACATCATCATGCGCAAGAACTACGACGGCTTCAGAATGAGCGCACGTTATGGCGATCGTGACCGTGACAGCGGTATCGAAGAAAGCCTCTCTTTGCAGGTTGGCGCATCTTCTGATCGGGGCAGTGTTTCTCTTGCGATGGAATACGACACGCGTGATGAAGTCTACGACGCTGATCGTTCGTTTACGGCCGCTCGTAAGGCTGATTTGGATGGCGACGGATTTATCACAGGCTATGCGGAAACCGAAGGGATATCGTTCTACGGCTACACGCTGTTCCCGAACCCGACCTACACTGGTGCAGATTTTGATCCCACTGATGAAACAACTTGGTTGGTTCACCCAGGCGGGAACTGTACCGAGGCCAATGGTTTCCAAGGGCCAATGAAGTCAGACCTCGTTTTTGGTCCGGACACTGGTTTTTACTGTGGATATGCTTACGCATTGGTTTCAGCTAACCGCGCAAGCATCAGTCGTTTGAACACGTATGTAAATGCGGAATATGAACTAACCGATAACGTCGACGCTTTCGTCGATGTCTTGATTGCCAACAACGAATCTTTTGGTCGCTACGCACCGCCTGCGGCGCCTGGCCCTGTGATTCCAGGTGATCCAAGAAATACGGTTGGTGCAACCAATGGTTACTTCCGCTGGACTGATATTGGTACTCGAGACAATGTCGTCAATGATGACCTGATCAACATTGATTTGGGATTGCGCGGCGACCTCTCTGATGAAATGAGCTGGGAAGTTTACGCAACCTTGTCTGAGTATCGCTCAGTCTCTGTTGGTCGGTCCTATCTCAGTTATGCAGGTCTGGAATACAACATCGCTTACGATATTGATGACTTCGATACTTTCGTTGCCAACCTTAAAGCAACCACGCTGGATGATAACAAGCAGAAGATGACCAAGTTCTTCGGTGGTCTGCAGTGGGATCTGTTTGATATGGCAGGCGGACAAGCGTCAACGTATTTTGCGATGGAATACTATGAAGTGGATTATGCCGCTTTGGTTGACGCTCAGTCAGAAGCCGGTCTGATCGGTGGATCTGCTGGTAACTCGGCTGAGGGATACCGCGATATCACTGCATTCAGTGTTGAAGCAATCTTCCCAGTAACTGATTGGTTAGAAATCGACGCCGCAGTGCGATACGACGATTACTCTGATTTTGGTGATGCGACGTCTCCTCGAATCGGCGCGATCGCAGAGGTTCCTGGTGTTGAAGGTTTGACACTTCGAGCTTCTTGGGGTGAGGGTTTCAGAGCTCCTGATTTGTCAGACATGTACGGCTTGACGTCGTTCTCTGCCTCGGGTGCAACAGATAACTGGGGATGTCAGTTGGCAGGACAAGATCCTTGCCCATCGCGACAGTTTGATACCTACATTGGTTCAAACCCCGATCTCGAAGCTGAAGAGTCAGAAACGTTCTCTTTGGGTGTTGAGTATGCATTCTTTGATACTTGGGAAGCGTCTATCAACTACTTCGACGTGACGTTGACGAATTCAATTGAATATACGTCAGCGCAGGATCAGTTGAACGTGGACTTCCAGTCTCAGGGCGGCAACCCAGCTGTTCAGCGGGATGCAAACGGTCTGGTCATTGAAATCAGCGCTGGTTTCCAAAACGGTGGGACTGACTTCAACTTCAACGGCATCGACTACCAGTTAGGTGGTGTTGTGGAGACGGACTTTGGCTCGTTCAGACTTGATCTTAAGTCAACGAACTACATGAACTACGACTACGAGCTGACCTACGGAACGGGAGAGCTGGGCGATGCAGTAGGCACGCTTGGATTCCCTGAGTGGCGTTCGACGGCTTTTGTTAGCTGGAGTCTTGATAAGTGGTTTGTCAATCTGTCAGCCGATTACATCGGTGAGTCAGAAGAAAAGATCGGCGACGAAAAGTTCGATTCTTGGCACATCCTTAATGCGTCAGTGGGCTATAGCTTAGACGCAATGGGAACAATCCGGGTTGGTGCAAACAACCTCACAGACGAAGATCCACTGCTTAACGAGTTCGGTAGCATGGCTGATGAATATCAGTATCCGATCACGGGTCGTGTGGTATACGTTGATTACACCTTGGACTTCTAAAGCCCCAAGGCAAATCAACCAAAAACGGAAGGCCCACCTGAAAAGGTGGGCCTTTTTTTTATGACAGAACAAGCACATTGGTCAGCTTTTTGGAATCAAGGGCACGCCACAACGTTTGGTGACTTCTTCCGAGATGGGTATCAAGGCTCAATCGGTCGCTGGATCTCTGAGGCTTCGGCTGCGTGGCCGCAAGAAGGACAGCTTCTGGACCTTGGTTGTGGAAACTGCGGACTCTTAACGTCGATACTGGAGCTCGGTTGTTCGCTGAGTTATGTGGGCGTCGATCCTGCCGACGTGATCGTGAATGAACGTGCGCAAGCATTACTTGAGACTCGGCCAAACACGATACAGCTTTTGTCCGGCCAAGGCGCTGAAAAGGTCGCTTTGCCTGATCAATCGGCACAGGTCGCGGTTTCGATCTTTGGCTTCGAATATGCCCAGTCAGCCACAGCTGTACCAGAACTATCACGATTACTTGCCTCAGGCGGCACCTTTCATTTTTTGATGCATCACAGCGAGTCGATTGTAACTCAGATGTCAAAGCGCGCCTTGGATGAGTATGATAAGGCCGAAATTGATGCAGTCATTGCGGCCCTCACGGTGATCAGTGATCGCGCTGAGCGTGTCGAACTTTCAAAATTAAAAGATGATTTGCTGGCGGAGCAAGCCCGGACGAAGATCAACGAGTTTGCTGCCCAGTATTTGAGCGAGAGCGACGCAAAGCAAACCAACGTCACCATGTTCGAATTTATGACCACCGCGCTCCGATTTTTCAAATTGGTTCGGCAACCTTCGGCAAAAAGACTCGAATTTATCGAGGGTTTGCGCCTAGAATATCTGCATTATCGCGCGCGTTTTGAGCAGATGATGTCTGTTGCGAAGAATGAAGCAGAGATCAGAGGATTCTGCGAACTGTGTCAAACCTACGGCCTGACGGTGGAGGCGCCTCAAGCCTTTCATGATGAAAGAGGGATCATCGCATGGAAAATTTCGGGTACAAAATAGTTCTCTTGGCGATCCTGATGAGTGTTGCCGGGGGTGCTCGCGGTGCGAGTCTATTGGATTGCGCTGATATTGAGTCTGTTGAAGCGCGACTAGCTTGTTACGATGAATTGGCTGGTCGAGTCGAAGAAAAAATATCTGAGTCGCAAGCGCCTGCAGTATCAACCCAGAAGCGAGAGGTTATTAGGCAAGAGGCCGCTGCAGTTGCGATAGGACAAAAACCGGTCACCGACGCTTTCACCATCAAGCGCGCCATCCGCTCAAAGATTATGCGAATGACTTATATTGGCGATGATGGTCGCCGCTTTGTTGATCAGTCAACGCACCAGGTAGCCTTTAGGGCGGGGGATCGAGTTCGACTTGAACGGGGCTTTATGGGGGCGAAAATCTTGGTTCGCTCAGATGGACTTCGTTTGAAAGTGAAGGAAGTAACGCCTTAGCTACGAATCGACCCAGCTAGAATGGTGCGGAGTTATTTGGTTTCTATGCGAGATTGGAGCCGCGATCGTTACAGGTGTCGCTTAAGAAACAGAACACGCGGACAACAGATTTTCAGCTTACAATTTGACGTTGTCATAAAACGTCTAGACCAGCTTTGGCAACAGCAGTTTACCTTCACGGCCTTGAGCGCAGAAGGCTCGGCAGGCAGCTAGATGCCTATCGGCTGGGCCCAGATAATTTTTAGGTCGGCAGCTTTGAATGATGTCCCCGACGAAAGCCGGTGTGATCGCTCTGAGCGTCCCATTAAGCCAATAGCAAGCACTGTTAACGAGAATTCGTATCAAGGACTGTTGTCCAGTTCTGAAGTAAATGATTGGCAATCTTAAAGGCCGTTAGCCAACGGTTCATGCGGCCCTCTATTGGGTCGTCAAGTTATCTCTCGGTTGTTCGGATAGAGGACTGGCTAGATCGCTTTCGTGCTTCTTGTTAATATTCGCTGGCGCGCAACGTCCCTACAGGAGCGATAATGATTTCTAAGCCCAGGTCCTCTGAATATTTTAAGAGCTCAATGATTGGTTTGCTCATGGCGATGCTTTGCCTTTTGCCGTCTTTAGCTTCAGCCGCCAGTATTGATAAAGCTTTTATTGAAGCTGTTTCTATGCGCTCTGATATCTGGACAGCACGCATTTCCCCGGATGGAAAACGCCTTGCCCTCGGGTTTTTGAGCGATGAGGAAAAAAAGGGCAAGCGCCGGCAGGGCGTTCACATTCTTGATTTAAAGTCGATGAAGGTCCTGAACACAATTGGATTTAAGGACGGCAGTGATGTCTCCAATGTTGAGTGGCTCAACAGCAAAAAGATTTTGATCAATATCAGACAAGACAGTAAAGAGTCAGAGGCGGGCCGAAATTTGCTTCGATATTACGTCATGGATTATACAGGGAAGAATAAAATAGAGGGCTTTGGGAACTATGAAGGCCGTTACAGCAAAAACGAAATTATCACTTCGGTCTTTGATTACAACGCGCGGCGTGTGGATTACTACATTGACCGCATTGATAAAAAAGCCAGTCGTGCCACGGCTTTAAAACGTCAAAATTGTAAGGGTGTGGCCGCTTACACTAAAAAGTGCAACAGCAAAAAGTTTGAAGACATGCCGCTTTTGGGTCAGGGGCTCTTTGAGCGTTCAGAGGATGGTGAATATCGGCGACGTCTGGCCTATGCATTCGGTATCGACGATCAGTCCCAGGGTCAGTTCTTCTATCGCCCTGCCGAGGGTGTTGACTGGATAGAGCAGGAAAATCCGTTTCGAAAAGAGCTTTCTGGTTATGGGGCCTCTCCTCGTGGGGTGATGCGTAACGGCAACCTTATTGTCTCGGCGGCGCTACCGGGTGAGTCGGTACGCAGTATGTTTGAGTGGAATCCAAGAACACAATCCGTTAAAAAAATCTTCGAAGGAAAAGACTCGGACCCGACTTCCATCTATTCCTATAAGGGCCACCCGGTCGCTGTAGAAACTGAAACCAACTACCCGGAAATCCATATCTTAGATCCTGATCATGAATTAGCCGGCATTTTGGTGTCCATCATGAAAGCTTTTCCAACCTCCGGTATAGGAGGGCTTTCCTATTCAGATGACCTTAAGAAAGTAATCTTCAGAGTGTATTCTGGGAAGGAACCAGGGCAGCTCTACTTCTTTGATCGGACAACGTCGCAGGTTAGATTGGTGGCTAAAGTCTTAAATCAAGTGGACCGCGCGCTCCTGCGGCCAACAGAGGCCGTCTCGATCGTGGCTAGGGATGGGTTACTCCTGAATGGCTACGTGACGTTCCCAGCAACGGGCGAAAAGAACAATCCCCTGGTCATCATTCCTCATGGCGGACCGAGAGCTCGAGATTACTGGGGCTTTGATTCAGAGGCTCAGGTTCTTGCGCATCATGGATACATGGTAATGAAAGTAAATTTCCGAGGCTCTGACGGCTTTGGTTTGGACTTTATGCATCGCGGCGATGGTGAATGGGGGCGGAAGACTCAGTTCGATATCATTGATTCGGTGAGGTGGGCGATCAAGCAAGGGTATGCTGATCCTGACCGGGTGGCGATTGTTGGCGCTAGCTTTGGCGGATATTCTGCGCTGCAATCGGCAATTCTCGAGCCTGATTTGTTCAAGGCGGCGGTCGGTTATGTGGGCGTCTATTCTTTGCCGATGCTGTATACAAAGGGAGATGTGTCCGGCAACGCGGGAAACTACCGTTATAACCGGGGCGGTAAATTTTATCTTGACGAGACCTTGGGAACAGATAAGGACGAGCAAATTCGGCAGTCCCCTGCGTTTTATGTTGCGCGTTTAAAGGCTCCGGTACTGATCGTGCATGGTAAAGATGATGATCGAGCGCCGATCGAGCATGCTGAGCTCCTCATTCGTGCACTCGATCAAGCCAAAAAACCCTATGAGACTTTGATCAGAGATAAAGAAGGACATGGGTTCTTCAGCGAAGATAACCGAAAGGACTATTATCAGTTGCTGGTTCGATTTTTAAATCAGCACGTGTTGTCCTAAAAGCATAACCCAGGAAGGATTTGGCGCCAGCGTATAGCCGAGCGCCAGGAATTCCTGTATAAAACAGTCAACGCGTACTGTTTTTACAAGAGGGAAGTTTCCATGGCCAAAACCAGCGATCACGAAATTGTATCAATTTACCCGTTTACCGATGTGCAGGTAGACGAAATGATGACGAACTCTATGGAGTGCGTTCTCATGTGGGCGACCAAGGATTCTTGGCCCGTAGGGGTAACCCATGCCTTTGTTTGGGAAGGTGACAAGATTTGGATTACATTTTCTGAGCATCGTCATCGTACCGCCGCAATCAAGCGTAACCCGAAGGTTTCAGTCAACGTCAGCAGCAAGGGCTACAACGACGGCGCTTCTGCTGATCTACCTGGCGGTGCAATTACCTTTAAGGGCACTGGGGCCTTTCACGACGATGAAGAAACCAAAATGTGGTTTTACCGATTGCTTGCGCGGAAACTCAATCCGGGCAATCCCGATGGCGAAGCTTACTGGGTTGATTTCCTAGACTCTCCCCTACGGACCGTGTTGTCAGTGACACCTGTTAAAAAGATTATGTACAACAGTAAATTGGCCGGTGCGCATATGGCGGGTACCGTCAAGGAAGAAGAGCTCGGTGAACGTTTGAGCTCAGACGCGGAGCGCATGAACAAAAGCCGCGAGCTTAAAGGCCTAGATCCACGCTGAGTAAGATTGGGTGGCTGTTCTTTGTGATGGTCGCCCAATGATCCGCAATTCAGTGGGCAGTTGTGCCCAAATTGATCAGTCGATGTCTAAATCCTTGAGGGCTGCTTCGCCTGCGGCTTTGAATGCAGCCACTGCCGGCTCTGGCAGAAGATCGTGAATGGCTGATGTAAAACTTTTTCGAGCTTTCATGGCACCGAACCATTGGCTGAGATGGACTCGGGTTGCAATTGCGCGATCCATCGCCAACTGCTCCAAACGAAGCACATAAGGCAATAGCGCGAAATCGGCCAGGCTGACTTGATCACCGTTGATAAATGGCTGACGCGCGAGCAATACTTCGGCCCGATCCATCATATTGAGATATGTTGAAAGACTGGTCTTAAACAGTGTGCAGTCAGTGCCGTGTTCAATCACGGTTTTTCGGGAGGCACGCCTTATTGGGTCAGGTATGTTGGCTATCAACGCCTCACGCTCGCTGGCGGGACGCGCCAGAAGACCAGGCCTTGCTGCGATTGCGTAAGTCATTACCGCGCAAGCGGGGTGCACCAGGTCGTCAAGCATTCTGCAAAACAGACGCATAAGGTAGCGTTGTTCAGGCGCATCTGGAGACAGTCGATGCTCTGGATATTCCTCATCCAGATATTCATTGATGAGGGTAGACTCAATCAACGTTGACCCCTTATCGGTGAGCGTCGGGACAACCGCATTGGGGTTGAGCTGGAGGTATTCCTCGCTGAACTGAGTGCCCTTTTGTAGGTCGATGACCACGCTTTCGTAAGGGAGGTTCTTCTCTGCAAGGACAAGCCGGACCTTCTGAGAGCAACTTGACATGGGATTGTGATAAAGCTTCATGATTTGACTCGTTTTCTAAACGCGGTGTCGCATACTAATGTTATTCAACTGACAGGAGCAAGGTTTCGCTTAGGGGATAGCCGTCCAGCTATCTTTGATAGCGATGCGAGACGTTGCTCTCTTAAGCGATAACTTGCCCCTCTGAGTTTCCCTTGGCGCTCATCATCCTAACGGTTTACGAGCCCTTTGAGATAAAGTGGGTCTAGCCCAATGCGGACAACAGTTTCGCTAGAGTTTTATGGGCACTGTCGATAATACGAAACAGTCTTTGCAAGTAATCTTAGCGCCGAAACTCTATAGGAGACCATCATGATCAAGGGGATTCACCATATTGCCATCAGTGTGCCTGACCTCGCTGCAGGGGTTAAATTTTATGAAGCGGCGTTTGGTTTTACTGTTGCTCAATCGGCGACGATTGCCAATGCGCCCCTCGCTGACCGCGCCGTAGGATTAGCAGGTATGGATGCGGATATGGCGATGCTAGAAGCGGGAAACTGCTTTATTGAACTTTGGCAGTATCGCGCTCCGGTTGGAGAGGATAAGACGTCCCGACCTTGCGACTTAGGCTATCCGCATTTTGCGCTCGAAGTGGTCGATATCCTCGCAGAGTATAAACGGCTAAAGACGGCGGGTATGACCTTCGTTGCTGATCCCGTGGACTTTGGTCGTGCGAGTGCGGTTTATGGAAAAGATCCGTTTGGCAATATTATCGAAATCTATGAAATCAGGAATGACGATCAAGCGCAGCTGGCGCATTTGACGTCTCGGTAAACCGAACGGTGGGGATGAGGTTGAGTCACCATCTGCTGAGGTCATGATACGCATCTTGAGCATGTTATGCGCTTGCTGATGCTGATTGGATACGTCGAAGAATCATAAACAACGTTGTTGTTTGGGCGTCGATCGATGCCTACCATTATTCGATGATCTGATTGCCTGGATCGCCCTCGGTTATCCCAAGAATAAAAAATAGGGTCCAAATTCCGGTAAAAGCTCTGGTATGATCGAGCCAATCGTGCCAAAGATAATGTGTTCACGAGCAAAAGATAATCTAGGGAAGCAGACCATGAATTTTGATTTCTCCAGCGAACACCGAATGATCCAGGAACAAGTGCAGCGGTTCTTATCTGATCAGAGTCCTTTATCGGTGCATCGGGCGGTGATGGAGGGCGAGCAACTCCAAGCCAGTTCGGTTTGGAAGGGCATGGCTGAGATGGGGTTGCAGGGAACAGCAATCCCAGAAGCCTATGGGGGTGTTGGCGCTGGATATTTGCCGCTTTGTTTGGTCGCTCAAGAGCTTGGCGCAGCTTTAGCGCCTGTTCCCTTTTCTTCATCTGTTTATCTCGCGAGCGAGGCTATTGGGCTTTATGGCTCAGATGCGCAGAAGGAAAATTGGCTGCCCAAACTGGCCAATGGTGAGTTGATTGGCACCTTCGCAGTGGCTGAAAACTTGGCAGAAATCACAGAGTCTCATGTCTCCACTGCGGTTAAAGATGGTGCGTTAAACGGGACCAAGCTCGTTGTGCCCCATGGTCTGGTTGCCGACATTGCCGTGGTCCTAGCCTCAAGCGCTGATGGGCTGTGCTTGGTGGTGGCGCCGCTTGATGGTGTGGCGCGAAAACCAGTGGATGTCATTGATCCCACACTGGCGGCAGCAACCCTTGATTTTGAAAACACCCCGGTAGAAATGCTTGGCGCGCAGGGTAAGGGTTGGTCTCAATTTGAAACAGTGTTGCACCGAGCTGCGGTACTGTTCGCTTTCGAGCAAATAGGCGGTGCGTCTCGAGCCCTCGATATGGCTGTGGATTATGCCAAAGACCGCTTCGCCTTCGGCCGACCGATTGGCAGCTTTCAGGCCTTGAAGCATATGATGGCCGACATGTATGTTGCACTCAAACTGGCGGAGTCGAACGCTTATTATGCAGCCTGGGCATTAGAAAATAATGCGCCTGATTTGCACTTGGCAGCCGCAACTGCGCGGGTTTCCGCGACCCAAGCTTCACAATTGTGTGCTCGAGATAATATCCAGGTCCATGGCGGTATGGGCTTTACCTGGGCCTATGATTGTCATCTGTTTTACCGCCGAGCGAATTATTTGTCCGTGGCTCTGGGTGGCCTGAATCGATGGGAAGACCGTTTAATTGAAGCGTTGCCAGGTGCGGCAGCTTAGGAGTAACAATGGATTTCACTGACACACAAGATGAAGCCGCTTTTCGGCAAACGGCAAAGCAATGGATCGAAGCCAATGCACCGGTCCATCTAGCAGAACCCTTGACCCAGAGTGGGTTTGGCTCGACCCGCACCGGTGATCTTGATCCAATCGCCGAGGCCAAACGATGGCAAAAAACCAAGGCTGATGCGGGATGGGCGTGCATCCAATGGCCGGAAGCCTACGGCGGTCGGGGTGCTTCTCCCATTGAGCAGGTTATTTGGAATCAAGAAGAGGGCATTTACAGCAAACTCACTGGGACGTTCATTATTGGACAAGGAATGTGTGCACCAACCTTGATGGCGTACGCGAGCGAAGATCAAAAACGGCATTACCTCCCGAAGCTTGCGAGCGGTGAAGAGATTTGGTGCCAGTTGTTCTCAGAACCCCAAGGCGGAAGTGATCTTGCGGGACTTCGAACCCGAGCTGAAAAAGACGGTGACCAGTGGGTGATCAACGGTCAAAAAATTTGGACGTCCGGCGCGCATTATAGTGATTATGGCATCCTTATTACTCGAACCGATCCAGAAGTCGCAAAGCATCGCGGCCTCACTATGTTTTTCCTGGACATGCGCAGCGAGGGTGTCGAGATTCGGCCAATCAAGCAGGCCAATGGAGACAGTGGTTTTAACGAGGTCTTTTTCACAGATGTTCGTATACCAGACAGCCAGCGCCTTGGCGGGATTGGGGAGGGTTGGAAAGTTGCGCTGACGACCCTTATGAATGAGCGTCTCGCCATCGGCGGTGGTATTTCCACAGGGTTTCCCGAAATCAAAGCGCTGGTAGATACCTTGCCGCTCGCGAGCGGACAAGCGATCGATGATCCTGCCGTGCGATCCAAGCTTGCCGATTGGTACGCGAAGAGCGCCGGGCTTAAAAATACCGGTGCTCGAGCGATGTCGGCGCTGTCAAAAGGCGAAATCCCGGGACCTGAAAACAGCATCGGTAAGCTTGTCGCCGGCGGTATGATGCAAGATATTGCGAAATTTGCCCTCGATCTTCAGGGCCTAGGTGGTCTTGTTACCGATCCCGAAATCGCGCGCAGTCAGGCCCAGCTCCAGGCGATGCTGATGCGCTCTCCTGCGGTAAGGATCGAGGGCGGGACGGATCAGATTCTTCGAAACATCATTGCTGAGCGCGTTTTGGGTCTGCCGGAGGACATGCGTGCAGATAAGGGACTTGCTTTCAACCAAATCCCGACCTCAGAATCAAAATGATCTGCCGACCAAAGACCACGGTCATGCTCGATAAGCATTTGAAGCCGTAGCCCACAAATAGGTCAATGCTCAGTGTCAGATCCTCGGTCTGATCGGGAGGCCCGGCGATGTTCTCCCGGGCTAAATTTGAGCAAATGGAATCAGGGCACGCAATTCTGGGTTACAAAGACCGACGATCCCGGATCAGCGTTTCAAGCGCTATCAGCGGAGCAGGTCGATGTGACGTTTAGGCGGCCAGCGTCTAGGACTCGTAGGCTGATAACTTGAGAGGTTCCTCAATGGCCCATTCTCAGCGCACCGAGGAAATCAAATTTGCTTAACTTCACACCCTTCATGCGCAGCAGGTCGTACCCGGTTGTTGCATGAAAATAAAAGTTAGGCAGCGAAAAGCTCAATAAGTAATTGCTTACCGTGAATGGCATCTCGCGATCTCTTAATCGAAAGGTAACCGGTGCCTGAGCTCGGGCATCGAGCGCGGCTAAGTCGGCACTTTCTATCGCTGCCAGAGCGCCTTCGACATGCTCAACAAGGCCTTGATAGTCGAAAGCCAAAGAGAAGTCCGGTATGCCAGCATCCCCGCTCATCGCGCTATTGATGGCATTTTGTGAGTGATGCACCACAGACACCATCTGAAAATGCAGGGGTTGCATATCCTCGATCAAGGAGACGCCGACTGCATCATTAATGTCTAAACCAGCTGCTTCATAGTGTGCGCGTCCTTTCTCGAGATAACCTAAAACAGCAGGTATCAGTTGCTTGTAGGTGCCGATAACAGTCTCAGATAGCGTTAAGTTCACAGAATGTCCTTGATGGTTAGGTGCTCGCAGTCTAGCAAATTTTGGCCCGTGCGTGAGTATGTCCTCAAACGCCTTATCAAAGCTTCAACGCGTTGGATGCTGCTTTTCACGGTGCTCGTTTGGCTCACCGAGGAACAATCCCTGAGTGAGGTGACGGAAGATGCTTCGAACGAAGTCTGGAGGGCACTGTTTTGCATCGGGCGACGTTTTTCTAATCCGATGGGTTGAGTCTCCTACAGTTTTATCGCAAAGAAGCACCTAGAAGCTCACGAGCAATCACGTGTCGCTGCACCTCGCTCGGGCCTTCGCCAATTCGGCGAATGCGCATTTCCCTATACCAACGTTCAAAAGGGAGGTCTTTGGCGACGCCAAGGCCACCAAACATCTGCATGCAACGATCTACGACACGCCCGCCGGCCTCGGTCGCTACAAGTTTTGCCATCGCCGCTTCTTTGCGAAAGCCAAGACCCTGGCTTGCTTTGCTCGCCGCCTCAAGGGTGATCCAAAGCGATTGCTTGATGTCGATATCGTTGTCGACCAGCATCCACTGAATCGACTGCCTTGTAGCCAAGGGTGCACCAAAGGTTTCCCGTTGGGGAACATAATCGAGTGCCATCTCTTGCGCCTTAATGGCGACCCCAATACAGCCTGCAGCGTAGGGTATTCGTTGGCGCGTCAGTCGATCATTGGCGATCGCAAAACCTTTATTGACCTCACCGAGAATATTGTCGTTAGAAATCCGCATGTCTTCGAAATGGAGCTCGGTCGCATAATGCGCGCTGCGCAGCGTGTGGACGATTCTTCGGACATGGAAGCCTGGGTTGTCGGTATCGACAATAAAACATGTCACGCCACCTCGACCCTTATCTGGACTAGTTCGGGCGAAGACGAGGCCAAAATCTGCCCGATCGGCGCCGCTGATCCAAAGTTTGGAACCATTGATGATCCAATCGTTGCCGTCGCGAACGGCCTTGGTCTGAATTGCTCGGGCTGGATCAGACCCGCCAGAGGGCTCTGATAATCCAAAAAAACCGCGCTTTTCACCTCGAAGTGTTGGGTAAAGATAGCGTTCCTTTTGGGCATCCGTCGCCTCGAAAAGCTGCGCAAGCCCGGCACCACCAAAAGTACCGTAGCAAGGCGCGTAGAGCCCGGCACGGTGCTGGGCCATCTCGACGGCAATAAGGGTTCGCGTTACAAGATCGATTTCAGGGCCTCCATACTCCGGAGGGATGTCCAACCCGTAGAGTCCCATGGCTTTGGTTTTTTCGATCAGTCGAGCTTGGTCCTCTGACGCCAATTCGTCCGCATCGGGATCGAGGTTAAGTTCAAGAGGTACAATCTCTTCGCGAACAAAGCGCCGCACCATTGCAATGATGAGATTCTGTTCTTGGGTGAGTTCAAGATTCATGATGATGGGCTCAGGCGGCCGAGCCGCTCAGTTGGGTTGTCTTGGGGCAGGTTGCCGTGTTTCGCTTGGTAGAGCATTAAGAGCTCTCGATACCGGGTAAGGTAACTGCTGGTGATTTCATAGCGCAGATGAACGGCTGTGTTGCAGCGAGCGCTAGCGGTTTCGACAGCACTCTTTAATCCGAAGGGTTCTCGCGCGCCCGCGCAGCCGATAAAGATGATCTCAAATTTGGCATTGGCCAGTTGAAAGACGCCAAGCTGCCCGCGAATGTTCGGCAAGGCGTCAACCAGAGTGCGCCAGGGCTTGTCTAAGTGGAGGTTGGCCACGGGCCTAATCCTTGCCCAGTTCGACTTGCTTCTTTGGCATAATTGAGATCTCCATGGGATCTAGATGCGCCATATCAATATCGATGAGGTAGGGGCCCTTGGCTGCCATTGCCGTCTTTAAGTGCTGCTCAAACTCCGGGACCGACTGAACTCGCGCGCCCGGCACGCCCATGCTATCGGCCATCTTTGCAAACGCCACCTTGCCAAGGTCGGTCTCGTTGATGCGTCCAAATCGGGTGTCTTGCAGCCAGCGCAGCACGCCATAGCCTGAGTCGTTAAAGACAAGAATGACCAGTGGCACCTGATATTGAGCGGCTGTTGCGAGCTCGGTGGCGTGAAACATAAAGCCCCCATCTCCGTGCACAATAACGGTTTTCTTACCGGCTCCGATGGCAGCGCCTAAGGACATTGGGAAGCCTGGGCCGATCGCTCCTGATGACGGATTCATCGACGTCCTGGGGCGGAGAATCGGGAATTGTTGGTTGCCCCAGTTATAGGCTGAGATGGTTTGATCACGAACAAATAGGCCGTCCTCCGGCAATTGCGCTCGAATAAGATCCATGATTTGAGGGAAATCCTTTCCCAATCGCTTGCGCATGGCTTGTCTAAGGCCGTCTCTGGCCTCCCAGATCTTTTGGTTGAACTGGTCATCATTCACGTCCGTGGACGTGATGGCTGCATCAAGGGCTTCTATGGCTGCACGTGCATCGGCAACAATCGGAAATTTCGCGTGATGGGTGCGACCAATCATTGGGCCATCAATGTCGATTTGAATCAGATCTCCCGGCGGCGTTTGAGCTTGAAATTGGCCGTCAACGCCAACAGCAAATCGGGTTCCGATCGCGATGGTGACATCTGCGTCTTGCAGCGCCGCATACATCCCAGCGCTGTTGTAGTAATTTCCTATACTGCGAGGATGCAACTCCGAAATTGCTCCCCGACCATCGACGGTGGTGATCACGGGGCAATCGAGTTTCTCAGCGAGGCGGCAAAGCGCCTCACTCGCATCTGCCGCAATAACGCCCCCACCAGCGATAATGATTCTTCGGCTAGCCGATTCAATTCGTGCTGCTGCGGCAGTGATGGCTTTAGGTTCGGGTAGATAGTTAACCGCCTTGGGATACTCGATGGCGAAGGGTTCGGTTTCTGCGTACTGAAGATCGATGGGGATTTCGAGGGCCCCGGGCGCTGGGCGGCCAGTGAAAAGGTCCGTGATGACAGATTGCAAGCAGGGTCCAAGTTGAGTGATGTGCCGAGGGCTTTCGACGCGGCGACAAACACTTTGCAGCATAGCCACTTGCTGCTCGGCTTCATGCACATAACCTACGCCGCGACCATAAAAAGCCGTATCGGCTTGGCCGGTGATTACAAGCACGCGAGATGAGCCGTATTGCGCCTCGTAAAGACCTGTCACGGTGTTCGAAGTCCCCGGGCCGGTCGAGGCAATCATAACGCCGAGGCCCCCGGTGGCTCTAGCATAACCATCGGCTGCATGGGTGCCTGCTTGTTCGTGCCGGACATCAATGATCGCAGTCTTCCCTAGGCGATTGATGGCATCAAACATGGGCATGTTATGAATGCTGACAATTCCAAAGACGTGCTTGATATTGAGCGCCGCAAGGGCCTGTGCGATGAGATCTGCGCCAGAAAATGATGTCATGGATTACCTCGCGGTTTGGTTCTGAAGAAAATACGGTGTCGTCGTTAGATCGCAAACCGATGATGTCTGGGCGGGTGTTCTGGCCATTTGTATTCTCGTCGTGATTGCGGCTGTATCGGATAACAGAGGCTTGACCTTCTCATTCCGATGTTGATTCGTCAACGATCGAGAACTGCACCGACGGCTGTAAGCGAATGTTCGCATGGACTTGCGGGAGGTCTGGTCGGGGCCGGTCTAGTCTCTTTCTGGCCTGCTGGGCCACCCGGTGGCATCATCGGTTGCACTAGCTTACCTGTCAGTCGTGAAGAGATGCTGTTATGAGGCTTTGGCCAGCAGTGTGGCTCAGACCGATCGTCGACCGGTTAAATCTGGTTTAGCAGCATGGCGCTCTCTCAGCTTGATTTAGGATTTTAAAAGCCGAGTTAGAAGGCTCGGTCTACGCGCAAAGCCAATGGCCGCTGCCACGAGTAAGGCAGTGTTCATTGGATAGGGCAGCGTATGGATGCCGCCATGAACGCGCAGGGCTGCAGGTACCGGCGCCTTTGGGTGTAACCAATCGTGGATGGCGAGTAAGCCGTTGAGCGTTTGCGATTGTAGCGGCGTGAGCGTCTCGACGCCCAGTGCCTTGGCACCTCCGAATGCGGCATCGAAAACTGGATGGGTGACTGAGCGCGTTTGAGTAATCGGTGCTGTATTGGCGGATACCCGTAGCGTGCTTGAGACGCTTTGCAAGACTTGACCATGGGTTGTCCAAGCTTCCGCCATCATCAGCTTTCCAAGGTACTGCGCTGCTTGATAGCTAGCGCCCTGGATGCCAACGAGGCTCCTACTCGCCGCAAAACTGCCGTTGGTGCTGCAGCCGCCACCTCGACCTAACAGGTGGAGCTTGTCTAGGAGGGTTTCCCAGGTCGGTCGCCGCAGTTGGCGCGATTGCATCGTATGAACGTCTGCCGCCTCGAGTGGCGTTGCGGTGGTGGGAGAGAGCAACAGAGTAATGCTCGCAATGATCGAGACCGGAAGAGCCTCCACAATGGCGTTCATGGCACCGGTTAGCCTGAGCTCGCGGGCTTGTCCGGGCGCATAGGCATAAAGGCACAGATCGATGGACTTGTCCTTTGCAAATTCTATGATCGTCGCTGCAATTTCGGCAGGTTGTCGTAGCAGATCGGCACCGCCCTCGATCCAGGACAGATGCCCTCGTCGATGTGGTGATTCTATTAATGCGGTTGGCGGCGCCAGATCGAGCCAGAGCACATTGGCGCCTGCATCCAGGAATTGTGCTGTGGGCGCCATTTCGGCGCCTGCGCCCAAAACAACAACGTTTCGATCCTGAAGTTCAAGGGTCTTATTTGAAAGATGATTTGATTCAAGCCAGCGCAATGCTTCGGTGACGGGCGCTGAGGTCAATGACAGCGTTTCAAGATGCTCGCCCAGAGCTTCAAGGCTCTGCCAGTCCTGGTGCAAAAAATGGAGCGCTGGCGTCCATCCTGGCGAAGCTTTGGCTGCCTTTGTGCGAAGCTGCAAGGGTGGCGTCGAGGAGTCTAATGGCCGAGATAGCGGCTGACTGTCTCCAATGACAAGCTGACTTAAATACGCGCGGGCGAGGTGCAGAGCAATGGCATGCCGGTCCTTGCTGGCCAGGCGAGCCACCTCAAACCGGGGTAAAAAATCGACGTACTGTTTCCTAAAGGCAGCCAACGAGTTTGGTAAATGTACGTTCTCAAAGGCGTCTGGAAATGTCTGGACGGCGGCGCCGAGGAGGTCATGGAGGACCTGGGCGGCTGATTTGCCGTCAATCATCTGAACATTTTGTTCCATGCCGAGCTGCTCCTTTGGCGACTGCTGCAAGTGCGCGTTGATCTTGATGTTAGGCCTTGAGTGAAGCAAGGCCAGTGTTTTGTTTGTCCGCAGCTCGAGCTGACCGTCGAGGCATCCACCTCCGTGCAGGGGTCAGGCTGCGGCGTGTCGAGCACTAGGCAGTGGGTGGTGCAGCATTCTTTTGAACTTTCTGAGCGCCGATAAAACCAGGCCTTGCTTTCAACCGCTCAAGATAGGCTAGGGTAGGGGCTTTGTAGGCCTCTGAAATACCGAGGCTTTCGCCCAGGTACAAGGCGTAACCACATGCAATATCGGCGATGGTAAATCGGTCTGCCACTAAAAATTCGTGATTCTCAACACGCTGATTCAGCATCCGCAATCGGGCGAGGTACCACTTACGATAATCCTCACCGACCAGAGCCTTGGTCTCGTCAGGCTCTAGACGGGTGTAACGCAGGTAAAGCGTTTGAGGAAAGGTCAGGGTCGCGTCGCTGTGATACAACCAGTTGAGGTAGTTGCCGTAACCCGGTTCGCCCGGGCGAATTCCGAACTCATGTTGATCGTAGGTTTCAACCAGGTAATGACAGATGCCGGTTGACTCGGTTAAATGATGCTCGCCATCGACGAAGTAGGGCACAGTGCCCAAAACGTTAACGTCTAAATAACCCTCGTGTAAAAAACGAGGTGGAAACGCCATCATTTCGAGTTCGTAGTCCAAGCCCATCTCCTCAAGGGCCCATAACGCGCGCAGTGATCGCGCGTCGTGGCAGTGCCAAAGTTTCATGTCATTCTCCTAATGCGGGTATTGGTCATCACGATGTTTGTTGATGTGCTTGCAGAGCGCAACGAGCTGTGGACGTTTGGCTTTAGGCTTTCTCATCGCGCTTTTGCGGAAAGAACTGCCTAAAATCCTCGGTTGAATTAACCCGGGGGTAGTCTTGCTCTGGAACGGGCCTCCCCAAAAAATCGCACAGCGGCCCCCAGCCGTTCACAGCTTCGAACACCAATAGCCGATCTGGGTCGGCTGTTTTGATGACATGATCATTGTGACGGTTGAACACGTCAATAACATGCTGTTTGTCTGACATTCGGCCATCAAAAACACGATCCCAAATGATTTCCATTGCCCATTGTCCTGCAGCTTGCTCCTTAGGTTCCGCAGATTCCAAACGTGAACTCGAGGAAGGATAGATGGTGTTCATCACGCTGTCATACCAACGTTCCGGATCGCGTAGCGAGAGAATGATTTTCGCGTCTGGATACACGGTGGAAAGGGTCTCCCAAAGGTTGCAGCTTGGCCAGTCTACCGAAGCTTGATACCCGCTAAACAAAGCTTCCCAATCGACTGGATGACCGAGGTGTGCCTGTCGCCAAAGCTCGGTATGTTGGGGATGATGCCGTATTTCCATCATGTGGTAGCAGGCGTCGAAGCCGAGCTGCTCGAGCGCAAACTTCAGCGACAAAGTGCCTGTACGGCCGAAACCGGCACCAATGACTGCTAATGACATAAAGATCTCCTTTCTCGTGGGTTTTGAGCGACGTCGAGTGGCAGCTCGAGCACTACAGCATAAAAGCCCAAGGGTCTCAATCCTCGTTGTCCAAAGGCTTGCCCAATAGGGCTTGCGCATTAGGACAAGTTTGATCAGTATCAAAATTGGAGATTAAAGGTGAGAGTTCTTCTTATGAGCAAGGCTGTTCCAACTCCAGGCTTAGAGCCTTATTTGTTGTCTCTAGAGACCGAAGGTCTAGCGGTGGTCCCGCCCGAGGTCCATGGCGTCGCTTTGGCTGACTTCGATGGGATGATTGAGGTTTTGCTCGAGCAGGCAAAGCTGATGACCGGCACCGAATTTTCGCTTGCCGAGGGCCCCAAGGAGACTTTGTTCTTCCCTAGACCGCCCAACAATTTAAGTCGTGACACGCCTGAACCCGGCCAGTTCCTGATTCAGCAGTTGTGTCATAAACATCGTTTGTTTCGCGATCTTGCGATCAACTCGGTCGCGCTGGAACTGATTCGAAGCCAAATCGGGCGCCGCGCAACGCGGTTTAGTAGCCACAATAGCTTCATCAAGTGGCAGGGCGAGTTCGGCTATGGTCCCAGTCTTGGAATGCATGCAGACCAAACAGCGCAGCCCCTGCCTTGGGGCCGAAATGCATTGACCGCCAATACCAACTGGTGTTTGACCGATTACACTC
>CALIKQ010000042.1 GCA_938017975.1 uncultured Pseudomonadales bacterium
GATTACTAAGAATCTCATAGATAGCACTAACGAGCTTCTCAGGCATCCTCTTTGCGTCTGGATAAACTTTGTCCCAGTCTGGGTGATCCTGATTGATGTTAATGCCTAGAGCTTCGTCCAGCCTGTACTCAAACTCATCAGAGGTTGGCGACACATTTCTTAACGTCCCTCCCTTGATACCTTTGACTTCAAGTAGTGCCTTCGCAGCTTCTTCCCATTGAGCATTGCTGGCAGCCTCTACATCTGACTGCTCAAGAAATCTCATTAGTTGTTCAAACTGCTTGTTCTTTTGTTCAATGCGCGTAGCTATTTGGACTTCGCTGGCGGCACCAGCCATTAGGTCCAGAGGAAGCACGACAACTGGTTTGATACCGTAAGCCTTAGCTTTATCTAGGAGGTGTAGAGGTATCTTCCGCTGGAAGGCTAAAGCGCCACTATCTTTGCGTTCTTTGAGAAACTTCATTTTAGGTGTAGACTCAGGCCCAGACTGAGCGTCAAGTATACCAGAAGGCACAACGTTTTATTAATGGTTTTAAGGCTCAGTATACCCAAAGTATACCGGTTTGAAGTTTCAGAAAGCCCTATATTAAGAAAAACTTTATATTTATCAAGGCGATGAGTGGTATTCTGAGGTTTTATTTGGTGCCGAGGAGAGGACTTGAACCTCCACGGGGTTTCCCCCACTAGCACCTGAAGCTAGCGTGTCTACCAATTCCACCACCTCGGCGAAGAGGAGCCGCAGATTACTAGGACCTAGTGATTCTGTCAACGCGAGCCGGACCGCAACCGCAGTTGCAAGGACATTAATTTGAGCCAAAAAGACCCCCAGGCATCAAGAGAAGCCGCGCGCTATGCGGTGCCAATTGCAAGCCGAGAATGGATCCTGACCCTTTTAGATGAAGTCGGCAAACCACTTACAGCAAAGCAAATCGCCGGTCGATTATCCATTGATTCAGCGGAATCAAAAAAAGCCCTGAAGTCTCGATTGGCCGCGATGTTGCGGAGTGGTCAAATATCCATCAATGCTCGGTCGGGATATTCATCAAGGCCAGCGCCATCCCTGCTTGAAGGGACGGTTTCGGCGCATCGAGATGGCTTTGGGTTTTTGGTTCTTGACGCTGAGTCTGACGACATTTATCTAAGCTACCAAGAAATGAAAAAAGTCCTGCACGGGGATCGCGTGCAAGCGACACTGATTGATAGCGGCGCCAAGGCGCGAACGCAAGCAAGAATCGAGCGCGTGCTTGAGCGTCCAATCAGTAGAGTGACAGGACGGATTCAGGCGGGACGCGAGGGCCTTTATTTGGAACCGCTGTCTCGAAGCTTGCATCATCCCATTAGCATCGAGGATACCACTGACGTTGAGCTCAGCATTGGCCAAATTGTTGAAGTTGAGCTCACCCAGGCGCGCAAGAGTGGTATGTTTTGCGGTCGAATCGACAAGGTGCTCGCTGAAGAAATGAGCCCAGATATCGAGATTGAAGTTGCCTTGAGAAATCATGATATTCCTTTCGAATTTCCCAACGCCGTCCAGGCGGAGATCAAAGGCATCAAAAATCATCTCGGTGAAAGCGACCTCAAGCATCGAGAAGATTTGCGGCACTTACCGTTTGTGACGATCGATGGCGAAGATGCGAAAGATTTTGATGATGCCGTGTTTGCTGAGCCTTTAGAGTCTGGTTTTCGGCTTTGGGTTGCGATTGCCGATGTCGCGCACTACGTTAAGCCTGGCTCGCCGCTCGAGTCCGAAGCCATCAACCGCGGTACCAGTGTTTACTTTCCACAATTTGTGGTGCCGATGCTGCCCGAGAAATTGAGTAATGGCCTTTGTTCATTAAAGCCTTTGGAAGATCGATTGGCTGTGGTTTGTGTCATGGATTTTGATGCTTCTGGTCGGCGTGTAGCATTCAAATTTCTAGAGGCTGTGATTCAATCGAGCGCCAGGCTCATCTATGAAGATGTGGCGACCTGTCTTGCAGATGTCAGTGTTCGCAATGAGTTGGGCGAGCCCATTGCCCAAAACCTCACGACGCTTTTGAGTGTGTATGAAAGGCTACAGGCTCGCCGAGCCAAGCGGGGGGCGCTGGAGATTGAAACAGCTGAGTTAAATATTGAGTGGGACGCGAGCGGTGCGTTGTCGGTAATGGCGCAACGGGTTCGTACCGATGCGCATAAGCTGATTGAAGAATGTATGCTGGCTGCGAATGTGGCTATGGCCGATTTGATCGCAGCTTCTGGTCAGTTCGGACTCTATCGGGTCCATGATGAGCCTGACGCTGAGCGAGTGACTCGGTTGACTTCAGTATTGTCCCAATTTGGGATCGCCTTTGATGTCGATCAAGACAAAGTGACGACTCAGAATTTTCAAAAAGTGTTAGATGCTAGTCGAGATCAGCCGGCGGGCGCCGTTCTTCAAATGCTGATTTTACGGACCATGAATCAGGCAATTTATACGCCCGATCGGCGGCAGCATTTTGGGCTCAATTATGAGGGTTATGCGCATTTTACTTCGCCGATTCGGCGACTGGCAGATCTTCTGAACCACCGGTTGGTGAAGTCTGTCGTGGCCGCCGAGCGATCGGGAAAGCAGCTGGCTTCACCTTTGCCGAGTGATGAAGCCGGGATGCAAGCTTTGGGCGAGCAAGCCAGTCTGACAGAGAGACGAGCTGATGCTGCGGTCTTTGAGGTCTTGGAATGGCTGAAGTGCGAGTATCTAAAAAAATATCTGGGCGATTCTTTTGAGGGAGTGATAACGACCGCTGTTAAATTTGGCCTTTTTGTGAATATTGAACCGATGATGGCGGAGGGTTTGATTCATGTCTCGAGTATGACTGACGATCATTATCAATTTGATCAAGACCGAGGTGCGCTGATTGGTTCGCGTACTGGCCGCGTTTTTAGTTTGGGCGATCGGGTTGTGGTCCAGATCGATCGAGTGGAGCCTGCGCTCGGTCAAGTCTCGTTATCGCTCTGCGAGCATCGACCCCTTCACCGTAGGGGCGAGTCTTCGGGGCGAAGCCCCAAAAAACGGGGTCAAAAACCAGCAGCCGGGCGTACACCGGGTAAACGGAAGCGAAGTCGTCGTGGCTGATCATTGGACTTATGGTTTTCATCCGGTAGCGCAGCGTCTGCCCCAGATTAGTTCAGGTGTTCTACTTGTCAGGAGTGGTAAGGTGACTGGCCGGGTAGAGACCTTGATGGCCCTAGCGGCTTCAAAACAGATTGCTGTTGAACGCGTTTCCCTTGAAACATTCGATCAGCGTTTGGGGGCGGTGGTCGAGCATCAGGGGTTGGCACTGCTCACGTCTGAAGCACCTCTTCAAATCGTCGAGGATCTCGATGTTTTTTTGGCGCCAAAGGATCAACCTCGAACATTGTTGGTCCTCGACGGAGTCACAGATCCTGGTAATTTAGGGGCGTGCCTGCGCAGCGCATTGACTTTTGGGGTTGATGCGGTAGTCGTTCCAAAACATGGCTCTGCGCCCCTCAATGCCATTGTTATGAAGCGATCTGCAGGCGCTGCGGCCGAAATACCCGTAGTAGAAGTTGTCAACTTGTCCCGTAGCCTTCGCCAAATGAAGTCTGCTGGGTATTGGGTCGTTGGCACTGCCCTTGGCGCAGAAATCGGTCTGAATGAATTTGATCTGAGAACAGACATTGTGTTGGTGATGGGCTCGGAAGGAGAGGGACTTAGGTTCAACACGCGTAAGCAGTGTGATTGCCTTGTAGAGATTCCAATGTATCGAGACGCATTCAATCTGAATGTCAGTGTGGCAACGGGTATCTGCCTTTATGAACTCCATCGGCAGCGATCGACTTAAGGGATCAACCGATTTGCATCTTAGGGGGCAATTTCGTACACTGCGCGGCCTGTAAATTCATTCACTCCTTGCTGCACCGGTGCGACCGGGTAGCAATTACCAAGAGGAGATCTCTATGCGGCATTACGAAGTCGTATTTCTAGTGCATCCTGGACAAAGCGAGCAAGTCCCAGGAATGATCGAACGTTATTCAAACATGATCACTCAGGGCGGCGGGACGGTCCACCGAGTTGAGGACTGGGGCCGACGTCAATTGGCTTACCCCATTAATAAGATCTTCAAGGCACATTACGCGATGTTGAACATCGAGTGTGGTTTAGAAACGTTGGAAGAACTCAGCGATGCCTTTCGATTCAACGATGCTGTGATTCGAAATATGATCATGGGTCGAAAGCAAGCCGATACGGTTGTCTCGCCGATTATGAAGATCGAGAACGAGAGTAAAGAACGTAAAGATCGCGAAGACAGTCGTAACGCGCGAGCAGAAGCGAAAGCTGCAGCGGCGGCAGCGGAAGCAGCTCCTGAGCCTGCCGAACCAGCGACCGCTGAATCCGGGGAAGAATAACCATGTCTAGATTCTTTAGAAGAAGAAAATATTGTCGATTCACCGCTGAAGGTATCACGGAAGTAGACTACAAGGACGTCGAGCTGTTAAAAGCCTATATCACCGAAACAGGGAAGATTGTCCCTAGTCGGATTACGGGTACAAAAGCGAAATATCAGCGGCAGCTCGCCAAGGCAGTCAAACGCGCGCGGTATCTTGCACTCCTGCCATATACTGACGCGCATAAGTAGCGGCCCCTTAGGTTTATTGTGAAAGGGCTCGCCGCTTTTGTGATGCGAGGCCGGGTTCAGGCCAGCGGTGCTGCGGCTATTGCCTCTGCGTTGCCGCTAGTGAGTTGGATTGGGGCGGCGATTGTAGCCCTGATCGTGTTGCGTCAAGGTCTCAAGGAAGGCGCTTTGGTGTTTCTTTGGGCCGCTTTGCCCTTGATCGTGGCCTTTCAGTTGGGGGGCGATTCAAGTGGCCTGATCGCGCTCGCGGGAACGGTGGTGATAGCAGTGACGCTGCGTGTCACTGGCTCTTGGGAGCTGACGCTGTATGCGTGCGTGCTGGTAGCAGGGCTTGGAAGCCTTTTGTTTTCCGTGATTTCAGAGCCGATTTTGGTGACATTCGTGGAATGGTACGTCGGGATGGTTAAGCAATTGGCCGACGAACAAAGTTTGAGTCCTTTGAGCTTTGATGAGGGACGACGCCAGGCAGTGAGTTTTTTGGCCATGGGTCAAGCGTACTTGATGGTGGGTGCGTTGATGTTGTCACGTTGGTGGCAGAGTGTTTTATTCAATCCTGGTGGGTTTGGGCAAGAGCTTAAGCAAACAAGGTTGTCGATTAAGGCAGTGGTGCCGATTGTGTTGGTTGGGCTCTTGCTAGGAGTACAAGATGGGCTGGGCCCGTGGTTAGGGCTGTTGACCGTACCGTTTGTTGTCATTGGTGCAGGTTTAGTTCATGAATTGTTGGCTGCGCGAGGCGTCTCGCACCAGTGGTACATCATGTTTTACGTGACTTTGCTGCTTTTTTTTCAGTTAGTCTGCGCCGTCTTGGTGATCTTAGTCGCAGTGGACAGTGCAATTGATATTAGACAAAGAATGAGGTCAAAAGAGGAATAGGATTATGGAAGTCATACTACTCGAGAATGTTGCAAACTTAGGTGGATTGGGGGATCAAGTCACCGTTAAACCCGGATATGGCCGAAATTATCTCGTGCCTCAGGGCAAAGCCGTTACCGCCACCGCAACCAATATTGCTGAATTCGAATCCCGTCGAGCGGAGTTGCAGAAGGAAGCAGATGCCCAACGTAATGCGGCACAAGGTCGCGCTGAGAAAATCAATGCGCTAACCGTAACCATCGGTGCTAATGCAGGGGAAGAAGGCAAGCTATTTGGTTCGATAACAGTGCGGGACATCGCCGATGCAGCCACTGCCGCCGGTGTTGAAATCGATCGAAGCGAAGTTAGACTTCCAGAAGGTCCTCTTCGGGCCTTGGGCGAATATCAGGTAGAAGTGTATTTGCATCCTGAAGTCAGTGCTCAAGTGACCGTCATGATCGAGGCCGAGGAAGCATTTCCATCCTAAGACCAATCCATTAGTCTAAAGATTGGACCCCACTGAGAACGACTTTTGGCCATCGACATGGATGATCATCAAGCCCTGAAGGTTCCGCCGCATTCTATCGAGGCGGAACGTTCAGTGTTGGGTGGATTAATGCTCGACAGCGAAGCCTGGGACAGGATCTCAGCATTGGTAACTGCGGACGACTTCTATCGATCCGAACACCGTCCTATTTTTAGAGCCATGGAATGGCTCATCAGCCAAAATAAACCCCTCGATATCGTGACCCTTGCTGAATCACTGGAATTGCACGGTGAACTAGACGATGTGGGTGGCTTAGGCTATCTGACAGAACTCGCATCGGGTACTCCCACAGCCTCTAATGTCGCGGCTTACGCTGACATTGTTCAAGAACGGGCAACGGTTCGGAAATTGATCGGTGTTGCGCATGAGATTGCTGAAAGCGGTTTCAATCCCCAAGGCCGGGACAGTGCCCGCTTGATTGACGAAGCAGAAGGCAAAGTTTTCAAGATCGGCGATGAACGACCCAGTCGTGGTGGACCCGAGTCGGTTCGTCCGTTGTTGGCCAAGGCCGTCGAAAAAATCGATGAACTATACCTGACCAAAGGCGCGTTAACTGGGCTCAGCTCCGGGTTTCAGGACATCGATAACATCACGGGTGGTCTGCAACCCTCTGATCTGGTGATTGTCGCCGGTCGGCCATCTATGGGTAAGACAGCCTTTATGATGAATGTGGCCGAGAGCGCGGTTATCTCCGGTGAAAAACCGGTGGTGGTGTTCAGTTTAGAAATGCCATCGCATTCTTTGATCATGCGGATGCTTTCGTCTCTCGGGCGGATCGATCAGAGTAAAATTCGCAGTGGTCAGCTGGGTGATGATGATTGGCCGCGTCTGACCTCAGCGGTGACACTGCTCAATGATAAGCCGCTCTTTGTCGACGATACACCAGGCCTAACGCCCAACGAAATGCGATCAAGAAGCCGACGGATTGTTCGCGAACACGGTGCCATCGGAATGATCGTGGTAGATTATTTGCAGTTGATGCAAACCTCAGGCACGCCAGAAAACAGAGCGGTTGAGATCTCGGAGATTTCTCGTTCGCTGAAATCGATCGCAAAAGAATTTGATTGTCCCGTAATTGCCGGATCGCAGCTTAATCGAAGTCTCGAGCAGAGAACCGACAAGCGGCCGATCATGTCTGACTTACGAGAGTCTGGGGCTATCGAACAGGATGCGGATTTGATCATGGCCGTTTATCGGGACGAGGTCTATCATGAAGATACGCCGGACCGAGGTGTCGCTGAAATCATTATTTTAAAACAACGTAACGGACCCATCGGTCGAAAAAAGCTTGCGTTCATTGGTCAATATACAAAGTTCGAAGACTTGGCTAGAGATTACGAAGACTACTACGAGTGAATGGGCAGGACGCATCAGCACGAATTAACCTGGCAAGTATTTCCTACAATTTAGACGTGGCTCGTGTTGCCGCTCCGAAAAGTAAAATCATGGCAGTGGTCAAAGCTGATGCCTATGGTCATGGCGCAGAGGTTGTTGCAGGACACCTGAAAGATGCGGATGCTTTTGCCGTTGCTCGAATCAGTGAAGCCGTAGCGCTGCGCAAATCCGGAATTAATCATCCTATTACAGTTTTATCCGGCTTGATCGACCAGCAGGGCATCCACCTTGCAGAGCACTATTCGATTGACTTGGTTTTACACAGTCCGGCTCAGCTAGGGTTGTTTAAACACGCTGGCGTGAATTTATGGCTCAAATTCGATTCTGGCATGCATCGATTGGGCCTCGATGAAGGTGAATTGCAGGATTGCCTGGGGGAGCTGCCCGAATCAAGAGTCCTCGGGTTGGTCAGTCATTTCTCTGATGCGGATGAGCCAGGTAGTCCCAAAAATCAAGTTCAGCTTGATTATTTTTTATCTCAAACGAAACGATTTGGGTTACCGGGTAATCTGTCAAACTCAGCCGCGATTCTCTCCGGTTTGGGAACCGATCAGGCTTGGGTCAGGCCTGGCATAATGCTGTATGGAGCGAATCCTTTTGTGAGCCGATCAGCTGAATTGCGGCCGGTCATGGAGCTCACAGCACCAGTCATTGCGGTGAAACAGTTGCGTCAGGGTGACTCGGTTGGTTACGGAAGCTGCTGGCAAGCCCAAGATCATTGTACGGTGGCTGTGATCGCAATTGGATACGCTGATGGCTATCCTCGCGAAATTAAACCGAATACCCCAGTTCGATTAAACGGCCAGCGTGAAACTATACTGGGCCGAATTTCCATGGATATGTTAACCATTTCAGTAACGGGAGCGTCGCCTTCAGTTGGAGATCGTGCCGAGCTGTGGGGTGATGGAATAGCCATCGAGGAGGTTGCGGCCCAGGCTGAAACCTTGTCCTATGTTCTTATGTGCGGGTTGGGTGCACGCGTACCGAGAGTCTATCAAGAGTAATCGACTGTGAAGAAAGCGAAATTGGCATTTGTGTGTGGAGACTGCGGATCAGAATATACGAAGTGGCAGGGCCAATGTTTTGATTGCAACGCTTGGAACACGTTAAAGCAAATTCATTTAGGGAAAACTCAGTCTGAGCGTAAATCTGGTGGTTTTTCTGGACTGCTTGAACCGGTTCAAACACTCAATGCTGTATCTACGGAGGTCAAGCCTAGACTGCCAGCGCCTTCCGGCGAGTTTAATCGCGTTTTGGGGGGCGGTTTGGTGCCCGGGTCGGCCGTGTTGATCAGTGGATCACCGGGCGCGGGTAAAAGTACATTGTTAATTCAGATCCTCTGTGACTTGGCGGCAACAGTCCCATCTCTTTATGTCACCGGTGAGGAAAGTCTCTCGCAGGTCGCGCTGAGAGCGCACCGATTAAAGCTGAAAACAGATCAAATCAAAGTGATGTCTGAAACCAGTGTCGAGAGAATTCTCGCCGTTTGGGATGAAGAGCGGCCCAAACTGATTGTTATCGATTCTATCCAGGTCATGCAGAGCGAGGCTGTCGACTCTGCCCCGGGCAGTGTCTCCCAGGTGCGCGAGTCTGCAGCTGCACTGATTCAAAAAGCCAAGCAAAGCGATACGATTTTGATGCTTGTTGGGCATGTGACCAAGGAAGGCAATTTGGCCGGACCCCGGGTACTCGAGCATATGATCGATGCTTTTTTGATGCTCGAAGGCGATGCCGATGGTCGTTACAGAACGTTGCGCTCGATTAAGAATCGGTTCGGTGCTGTCAATGAGTTGGGTATTTTTGCCATGACGGAGCAAGGGCTTAAGGATGTTGTCAATCCTTCGGCCATTTTTTTGAATCGCGCGGAGATCGACGCGCCGGGCAGTGTCGTGATGGCCATTTGGGAAGGAACTCGTCCGCTATTGGTTGAAGCCCAGGCCTTGGTTGATCAAAGTGCATTTTCTAATCCTCGCCGCATCGCTGTGGGGTTTGAACAAAATCGATTGGCCATGTTGTTGGCTGTGCTCAGTCGTCATGGAGGGTTGCAGGTCGCTGATCAAGATGTGTATATCAATGCAGTGGGCGGGATTCGGGTCGATGAAACCAGTAGTGATTTGGCGGTCTTAATGGCGGTGATCTCAAGTTTTCGGAATCGGCCTTTGCCTCGTGATCTCATTTGCTTTGGTGAAGTTGGCTTGTCGGGAGAAATCAGACCTGTGCCAAATGGTCAGGAGCGGTTGCGAGAGGCTGCAAAGCATGGATTCAAACGAGCCTTGGTGCCCAAAGGCAATTTGGCCAAACAAACAATTGATGGAATGTCCCTCAAGGGAATCACACACCTCGGTGAGGCCCTTGAGCAATTGAGTGATTGGATCTAGCTCAGGTTGCGAGCTTCTTGTAGCGCACTCGGGTCGGTGTCAGATCTTGGGTGCCCATCCGCTTTTTGCGATCGACCTCGTACTCTGAGTAATTACCCTCGAAGAAGTAGTTCTGGCTGTCGCCCTCAAACGCCAGAATGTGCGTAGCGATCCGGTCTAAAAACCATCGATCGTGGGAGATCACCATGATCGAGCCGGGGTAGGCTTCAATCGCAGATTCCAGAGCCCTAAGTGTTTCGACGTCGAGATCGTTGGTGGGTTCATCTAACAAAAGGAAGTTCGCGCCAATTTTGAGTAACTTCGCTAAATGAACCCGATTGCGCTCACCGCCCGATAAATCTTTCACGAGCTTTTGCTGATCCGCACCTTTGAAATTAAAACGTCCAACATACGATCTCGACGGTGTCTCGTATTTTCCGATTCGAATCAGTTCGCTGCCTTCGGAAATTTCCTCCCAAACCGTGTTGTCGTCGTTGAGGGAATCACGACTTTGATCAACGAAGCCGAGCTGAACCGTTTCGCCTAAATCGATGGTGCCAGAATCGGGCGTCTCTTGACCGCTGATCATCCGGAACAACGTCGACTTTCCTGCACCATTGCCGCCGATAATGCCAATTATGCTGCCTTTGGGGGCATTAAAGCTAAGATCGTTGATGAGTAAACGGTCTTCAAATGCTTTACTGACGCCGGTGACCTCTAAAACGCGATCTCCCAGCCGTGGCCCTGGCGGGATATAAAGCTCTTGTGTTTCGTTGCGCGTTTGAAATTCCTGAGAGTTCAGTTCATCGAACCTCGCAAGCCGGGCTCTGTTTTTCGCTTGTCTGGCTTTCGGCTGGGATTGGACCCACTCGAGTTCGGCTTTGATGGTTTTTTGCCTTGATTGCTCTTGGCGTTGTTCTACCTGGAGTCGTTTTTCCTTGGCCTCGAGCCAAGCAGAATAATTCCCCTCATACGGAATGCCTCGACCTCGGTCGAGCTCAAGGATCCAACCGGCGGCATTGTCTAAAAAGTAGCGATCGTGAGTGATGGCGACCACTGTTCCGGGGAATTCTGTTAAGAAATGCTCAAGCCAACCGACGCTTTCTGCATCGAGATGGTTGGTTGGCTCGTCGAGCAGCAGCATGTCGGGGTTCGACAGGAGTAGGCGACACAGCGCGACCCGGCGTTTTTCTCCCCCTGAGAGGGTGGTTACAGGGCTATCGAAGGGCGGTAAGCGCAGTGCATCTGCAGCAACCTCAATTTTCCGCTCCAGATCCCAGCCGTCCATGGCGTCGATTTTCAATTGCAGAGAACCTTGACGGTCGAGTAGTTCGGTCATCTCATCATCGGACATGGGTTCTGCGAAGCGATCACTGATCGCGTTGAATTCATCCATGAGATCTTTGATTTCCCGGACACCATCTTCGACATTGCCGAGTACATCTTTCTCGGGGTCGAGTTCTGGTTCTTGAGCAAGATAGCCAATATTGAGCTCGGGTTGTGGTCTAGCTTCCCCGAGATGTTCCTGGTCTAGCCCAGCCATAATCCGCAATAGGCTTGATTTACCCGAACCGTTCAGGCCTAACACACCAATCTTTGCACCAGGGAAAAACGACAGCGAAATATCCTTGAGAATGGTTCTGTTCGGTGGAACAACTTTTCCTACCCTAGACATTGAAAAAACGTATTGCGCCATGGTGTAAGCCTCTGGGACCGGTCGAGAAGAAGCTGATTGTACCGAATTTTCATGTGACTTTAGAACGATAACCTTGGTTGACAACTCTGATACACATCACAGCGAGTGCTGAGACCGCTGCAAGGCCATCATCTACCACTGATTGCGGGAGCGCGGCCTTTAATAGGGTGGCTACCGCGAAGATGCATTGAGCAAACCTCATCCACGCAATCGCCACGGTGTTTTTGTGCCGGGTTTTGCAGGCTCATCTGTCTATTGGGGCGAGCGCCCTTTAAGGGGAGTGCTGTTGTAGATTGAATTGTTTCGGTGCTGCCCGCCGTCCGAGCTGTGGATCCGGGGCATTGACTGACTTGCTGACCAAGGCGTGTTGGAGGATCGATCGATTTTGAGAGACAATGCGGTTTCCGATTGCTAACAAGCGGTCTCCAACCAACGGGTCCTTCAGGTCGATATTTATGTTTTGTCCCTTTTGTAGTCACAGTGAGACGCGTGTCAATGACAGCCGTTTAGTGGCCGAAGGAATGCAAGTTCGCCGTCGGCGGGAATGTCTTGCTTGTGGTGAAAGATTTACATCGTTTGAATCCGCTGAACTTCTGATGCCAAGAGTGATTAAATCTGATGGTAGTCGTGAGCCCTTCAACGAAGAAAAACTCAGGTCGGGATTAATGCGTGCGCTTGAAAAGCGGCCAGTGAGCCTTGAGGGACTCGAAGCGGTTTTTGCACGCATTAAGAGTCAGTTGCGCGCTACGGGGGAACCGGAACTTAAAAGCCGGGCCTTAGGTGAGTTGGTGATGGCAGAATTGCGCATTCTCGACGAGGTCGCTTATGTGCGGTTTGCCTCGGTCTATCGTAGCTTTCAAGATATCAGTGAATTTAAACGCGAAATAGACTCGATGGGTAAGACCAAGCAAAAGCGGGTTCCCAAAAAACGCTCGGCGAACAAAAAGAGTGCCAAGGTAACGACAAAAAATGACTGATCGCGAATACCTTGCACGAGCGTTCGTTTTGGCGAATCGGGGTCGTTATACCACCGATCCAAACCCGCGGGTTGGCTGCGTTCTGGTGAAGGACGGGCGGGTGATTGGTGAGGGATATCATCAGCTGGCTGGGGGCCCGCACGCTGAGGCGCAGGCGTTGAACCAGGTTAAAGGCTCCGCTCGAGGCGCAACCGCCTATGTCACGCTCGAGCCGTGTAGTTACCATGGCCGAACCCCTTCCTGCGCAGCGGCGCTGATCGATGCGGGGGTTGTCCGCGTGGTGGCTGCCGCTGAGGACCCGCATCCTCGCAATCGGGGCGCTGGGTTTGAATTGCTCGAAGCGGCGGGTATTGAAGTGGTGCGGGCGCTCGACCCCGATGCTGCCGAAGCTTTAAATCCTGGGCACCTCAAGTGCCACGCTCATAACAGGCCTTACGTGCGTCTCAAGCTTGCTGCAACAATGGATGGCTTAACCGCGCTCCCCAATGGCGAGAGTCAGTGGATCACATCCGCCGCTGCGAGGCTTGACGTTCAGCGGTTGCGCGCACAGAGCTCTGCAATTGTGACCGGCGCGAATACTGTGATTGACGATGACCCGGCGTTGACTGTTCGTGATCCAGACATTGATCCACGCTTTAGTTCGCTCATCCTCTCCCGAGCCCGGCCTGTGTACGTATTAGACTCGAATGCTCGAACCACCCGGGATGCGCGAGTTTATACCAACCCTGAAGCACGACAAGTCTGTGGTTTTGGGGCGATTTCAGATCATCCTCAATTGTTGCGTGTAAGCACCAATCCGGCAGGCCGGATAGACCTGTCTGTTTTTTTTGCCCAGCTCGCCGCTGAAGGAGTGTTAGAAGTATTGGTAGAAAGTGGTGCCGTTTTGGCAGGCGCTGTTTTAGAGGCTGGGTTGGTCGATGAGCTCATCCTTTATATGGCGCCCAAGCTGATGGGCATGGGACGACCGTTACTTCAGCTTCCAGAACTTGATAAGATGAGTGAATTGAGGAACTTTGAGCTTGCTGAGCATCGGCGAGTGGGCCCCGATTTAAAGTTGGTGCTCAAGCCGGCGTAACGAGGTTTGCTTCGATGGGATTCTTGCAATCTCCATGAGTTCAAAATTTTAAGGTGTTGACACGATGACGCGAATAATAGAAGGAGACCTGACGTCGACGACCGCTGGGATCACAATCGTTGTCGCTCGATTTAATGAGTTTGTTGTGGAGAGTTTGCTCAAGGGCGCTCTGGACACGTTTAAAAGACATGGCATTCTCGAAAAGCAGATCACTGTGATTAAAGTTCCCGGGGCTTTCGAGCTGCCTTTGGCTGCCCAGCTTGCAGCAGAAAACCCAGATTGTGCCGCGGTGGTCGTTTTGGGCGCGGTGATTAGAGGCGGAACGCCACATTTTGATTTTGTCGCTGGACAAGCAGCGAGCGGCATCGCCTCAGTTTCGCTTAAGACCAATAAACCTGTTGTATTTGGGGTGTTAACCACGGACACCATCGAGCAGGCGATTGAGCGCTCAGGCACAAAATCGGGCAACAAGGGGGCTGATGCTGCCGTCACGGCACTCGAGATGATTAACTTGCTCAGAAAATTGGGATGAAATCCTCTCCCTCAGCGCGTCACCGAGCCCGAAAATTTGCGGTACAGGCACTCTATCAGCTGCACTATCTGGAGACTTCAGCAACGCAGGTGATTAAAGAGTTCGTCGAAGACAATGATCTCAAGCGCGCTGATGTTGCTTACTTCGAGACGCTGGTAATGGGCGCGAGTTCCCAAAAATCAGCGCTCTGGGAAGACATGATCGCCTATCTTGATCGCGAATCGAGTCAGATCGATCCGGTTGAGGAGAGCATCCTCTTACTCGGCGCGTTCGAATTGAAAGATCAGCTTCAAGTCCCTTTTAAGGTTGTCATTTCCGAGGCAGTTGACCTGGCGAAAATATTCGGTGCGACAGACAGTTATAAGTATGTCAACTCGATCCTTGATAAGGTTGCAACCGTCTATCGATCGGTTGAAGTCGGCGCTGTCAGTGCTTAATGCCGCTCTCTGAGTTCGACATTATTGATCGATACTTTGCGCCGCTCGGCGACTGGCAGCCCAAAACCACTGTCCTTGGACCAGGCGATGACTGCGCCGTTCTAAGTCCCAGGGCGGATCATCAAATCTGCATCTCCTCTGACACCTTGATTGAAGGCATCCATTTCCCGATGGCTGCTAGCGGCAGACTCGCGGCAGAACGGTCTCTGGCCGCGGCTGTCAGTGATCTGGCGGCAATGGGCAGTGAACCCATGGCGGCGACTGGCGCGCTGACGCTAAAAGAGCTCAGTGAGCCTTGGCTCCAAGATTTCTCTAGTGCGCTCGCTGAGTGCATCCAGGAATGGCAGATCCCATTAATTGGCGGCAATATTAGTCGAGGCAAAGAGCTCTCGATCACTTGGACTGTCCTCGGATCTGTACCCACCGGGCGTTATGTGACCCGTAGCGGCGCCCAGGTAGGAGATGACGTCTATGTAAGCGGTTGGCCCGGTCGAGCAGGTTTGGCCCTGGAGCAACTGATCAAAGGTGAAATGGTGGATCCAGAACTCCTACGGTATTACGAGCGGCCAGCGCCACGGCTGGAAATAGGACAAAAAATTCGCCCCTTGGTCTCAGCGATGATTGATGTCTCCGATGGATTGTTGTCAGATCTACAACACGTATTGCACGCGTCGAATTGCGGCGCTGATGTTGATGTCTCGGCTCTGGGATTTGATGCCACGCTGGGTCGGCAGAGTCGTAACCCACTTCATCATTTGACCTTGGCCCTCAGCGCTGGCGATGATTATGAGCTATGTTTTTCAGCGCCGGTGAGTCGCCGGGCCGAGCTCGAATCACTGGCTCAAGCCTCAGCGCTACCTTTGACTCGTATCGGTCAAATTGTTTCAACGCCTGGAGTTGTATTCTCTAATTTGCCCAATGGGATCAAGCCTGCTGATCTAGAAGGTTTGACGGGCTATCGGCATTTCGAATGAAACCGCAATTCCTCGATCTTTTGAAGCAACCTGTGCTGTTCTTTGCCTTAGGATTCGGCAGTGGTTTAGTCAAGAAAGGGCCTGGCACAGTCGGGAGCGTGGTGGGGCTCCTGATCTACATTCCTTTGTCCCAGGCGCCTCAGTGGATCTTTATTGGCGCACTGCTGATAGGCTTTTTTTGGGGTGTCTCAATTTGTGGACGGGCTGCGCATCTGTTGGAAATCAAAGATCCTGGTTGCATTGTCTGGGACGAAATCATTGGCATGTTGATCGCATGTTTCATGGTCCCGCTCGAGATAGGTTGGTTAGCCATCGCATTTTTAAGTTTCCGAGTGCTTGATATTTTTAAACCTTGGCCGATTTCCTGGTGCGACCGTAATCTCTCTGGAGGGTTCGGGATTATGGTCGATGATGTGATCGCGGGGGTTGGGGCCTGCGCCTTGGTCCATTTTTTGATGTGGGCCGTCGCGATTTAGGGGATTGCGAAGAATCTATTGTTAAATTAATCGATGAGTGGCACGGTAAGGCCTTTGCTGCAGGAACAAGGAACCCGGGATGAATATCCACCAAATTTACACCTATAACGACCTTAGAAACTTCACTTATCTTCTAGAGTTCGGCAGTGGCGAGGCGATCGTTCTGGATCCTTGGGATTCTGATGAAATCAATGCGGCACTCGCGGCACGGTCTTTGACCCTCAAGGCCATTATCAATACCCATGAGCACTGGGACCACACTCGTGGCAACGAGGCATTGGTTGCGGAGCATGATTGTGAGGTTTGGGCTCACCAAAATGGTGAGGGCAAGATCCCGGGAATGACACGTTCGCTCTCTGCAGGCGAAATGGTGTCGCTCGAGGCTGGGGTCTCGTTAACTGTGCTAGACACCCCTGGACATACATTTGCACATTTGTGTTTTCTTGTTGAAGAGCAGGGGGCCCCTCTGGCGGTATTCACCGGTGACACGTTGTTTAATGCAGGCGTAGGCAACTGCCATAATGGCGGAAGTCCCGAAGCTCTTTATGAAACGGTTAGCGCGCAATTTCATTCGCTCGAAGATCGCGTCGCGGTCTATCCTGGCCATGATTATCTTGAAAATAATTTAAAGTTTACGCTGCATCTTGAGCCCAGCAATGCGTCTGCAGCGCAGTGGCTGGAGCGCGTTGAAGGCAACGATCCTGGTATCTCGCCCGTTGTTACGACGATTGGTGATGAACGATCAATTAACACTTTTTTTAGATTGAGTAATCCTGAAATCCGTAACAGCCTAGAGCTCACGGATGCGAGCGAGGAGGCTGTTTTTCTAGCGCTGCGCAAACGTCGTAATGACTGGTAGGAATCGCTTTGACGATTCAGAAATGAAGGAGTTTTATTGATGAAACCTGTGTGTTTGGTTCTGGGTGCAGGTCGCGGAATCGGCGGCACTGTCGGGGCTCATTTTGCGAAAGCTGGATACCACGCTGTACTTTGCAGAAGAAGCGATGAGGCTGGGTTGCAAGCGTTGGTATCTGGCATTGTTGATTCGGGGGGCGACGCTACTGGCTATCTCATGAATGCCGTCGATGATGAAGTGATCGAGCACAAGGTCGCAGCGATAGAAGCAGAGATTGGTCCAATCGAGACAGTGGTCTACAACCTAGGGGCTCAGATTGGTTCCCGCCGTTTGGAGGAGACATCGTACAAGGCGTTCGAAATGGGCTGGCGAATGGCAACATTTGGATTGTTTAGAGTCGCTCAGGCGGTGGTACCCAAAATGCGAGAACGCGGTCACGGAAATTTACTTGTGACTTCGGCAACCGCGGCGGTTAGAGGCAATCAAGGCCAGCATTCCCACGCAGCGGCGATGGGGGGTCGGAGAATGTTGTGTCAATCGTTGAATGCTGAGTTGGCGCCGGACGGGATTCATGTGGCGCACATCATTATTGATGGCGCCGTCGATGCGCCCGACACCTTGGGCAAAATGCTGGGCGAGGAACGTTTTCAAGCGCTTCGACAGGCAAAAGGGCTCGAGCACGATGGTCTGATGCTGCCGGATAAAATTGCCGAATCGTATCTTCACATTGCTCAGCAGCACCGCTCCGTTTGGACGCATGAGATGGATTTGAGAGCTTTTTCTGACCAGGCTTGGTGGAACCATTAAGCCGTTTAATCGATAGCGCTGTCGCAAGCTGATCTCTGCCCTGAGCCGAGACTGCAACCAGACTCTCAGGGTCTAGAGTAAGTTCGCCGCTTTGGGCGGCCTTTGGAGGGAGCAGTGAAGCAAGATTTAGTCATCACGTTTATTGGTCGCGATCGTCCAGGGATTGTTCAGGACATGTCGCAGAGAGTAACCGTCCATGGCGGAAATTGGCTTGAAAGCCAGATGACCCGCCTGGCCGGAAAATTTGCGGGTGTCGCTCGCATCAGCGTCTCGGGACAAGCATTTGAGGCTTTGGTGCAAGATTTGAACGCTATCCCAGGTTTGACCTTTATTGTCGACGCGCCTGAGAATGTGGTCGAAGACCTTCAAGCCACAGCTTTTTCATTGAATATTATCGGGCCGGATCGACCAGGGATTCTTGCAGAAATAACCGCCGCTTTAGCAAAGCATGGGGTGAACCTTGTCGATTTGACGACCGAGGTAGGGCCTGCACCGATGACGGGTGATCTGACCTTTTTTGCGGAGGTTTCTATTCTCGTGCCGGCTGACACTGAAATGCAGACGGTGCACGCGCAGTTGAATCAAATTGCCGACGAGCTCGCAATTGATATTCATTTAGAGGCACCGGATCTTCACGGGCCTTGAACAGAGGCTCACTTCCTAAATTATCCTGATTGCCCATTGAGGGTTGAGACACCATGAGTGACGCTGCATTGCCGATAGTTCCAATTAAAACGGGCTTTTTGAGAGCGGTCAGAATGTTGCGTCAAAGTTACCGCAACCCTCTCGAACATGGACAAGCGCTCCGGGAGCAGTTCGGTGATGTTGTCATGCAAAAGACCGGCAAAATGACCATGGTGCATTTGTTTGGCGCTGATGCGCATCAACTGTGTTTACTGAATCCGGATCAAATCCTATCCAATAAAAAAGCCTGGGATTTGATTATTGGTCGTATCTTTCCAAACGGTCTGATGCTCCGTGATGGAGAGGACCATCGTTACCACCGACGATTGATGCAGGCAGGTTTTAAGAGCCCGGTGATGCAACAATATCTCAGCAAAATGTTGCCGCAGATCCAATCCTCGGTTGAGGGTTGGTCACCCGGTCGTGATGGAACCACGATCTTAGCTTATCCAAAATTCAAACAGTTAACGCTGGAATTAGCAGCGACCATTTTTTTAGGAATGGATCTCGGTCAAGACGCGGCGCGAATAAATCAGGCTTTTGAAACCACGGTGGCAGCCTCTATGCCGAAGATTCCGGTGCCGATTCCCGGTAGCTTGTTGTGGCGTGGAATACGAGCCCGTCGCGAGATGTCGGCGTATTTTCACGCACAAATCCCGGCCAAGCGGTCTGGCGGTGAGCAAGATCTTTTTTCACTGCTCTGCCGTGCAGAAGATGAGTCCGGCGCGCATTACACAGATCAAGAAATCGTTGACCACATGATTTTTTTGATGATGGCGGCCCACGACACGACGACCAGCACCTTGACGACGATGATGTACCTGCTTGCGAAATATCCAGAGTGGCAAGACCGCGTCTATGCTGAGTGCAGGGCACAATCGATTGAGCCGGTGACCCGAGAGCAGTTAAGTGAGATGGTCCTCAGTGAGGCCGTCATGAAAGAGGCATTGCGGCTCTATCCGCCGCTGTCGACCTTGCCTAAATTTAGCCTGAAATCCTTCGAGTTTCAGGGTTACCTGATCCCTGCCGGTGCAATGGTGGTGACCTATCCGATCCACACGCATTATATGAATGAATATTGGCATGAACCCGAGCGCTTCAATCCTGAGCGGTTTTTATCAAGTGCTGAGGTAAAGCGTAGGCATCCTTACAGCTGGGTGCCCTTCAGTGGTGGCGCACATATGTGCATTGGCCTTCATTTTGCCGATATGCAGATAAAATTGGTGCTGCGAGAACTGCTGCTGCGGTACCGCTTTAGTGTATCCGAAGGTTACGAGATGCCAATTCAGCAATCCCCCATCTCTAAGCCCAAGGATGGCCTCCCCATTGAATTGGTGCGGCGCGCTTAGCGCTCGGCCCCAAGATTGTGTGCGTTCCGGTTGTCCGGTTACCGCCGCGCTCGAATCGCCTTGGTAAAGGGACGAAGCCATGCGTTGGTGTTGAGGCAAGGGAGCAGACAGACAGAGCTTAAAAGAGAACGGACTTAAATGAGAGCTGGCTTAAAAAAGAGCGGACCAAAAAAAGAGTGATGTGAAAAGACTGGATACGAATACGATGGTACAGGTTCCTACATTGGAGCAACCAAGCCTTAACGTCTCTGGTTGTGAGCGGGATAATCAAAAGACAATCAAAGCCGGTTCGCACCAACTGCATGTTAGAGCGCATGGTCACACAGTGATCGGGGTTTGGGTATGAGCGAACGTCGCTGCTTGATTGTTGGCGCTGGTATTGGCGGGGTTGCGGCGGCGCTGCTGCTTAGCCGCGCTGGTCATCGCGTTACGGTTGTGGAAAGAAAGCCAAGGCCCACTGAATTGGGAGCGGGGCTTCAGATCTCTCCAAATGGAGCCCGCATTCTTCAAAGGCTGGGCCTCGAGTCAGAGGTCCAAGCAGTTTCGTCTCAACCTGAAAGGGTCGAATTCCGGGATTGGTCGAATGGCTCGGTGATTGTGCGTTCAATGTTGGGTGCCTCAGCAGAACAGAAATTTCACGCGCCTTACTTTCACTTGTTGCGTTCTGACCTGCTGACCCTCTTGGTTGACGCCGCGGCGCTCGAACCACGGATCGATATGTTGTTTGGTACGGTGATTTCAGAAATCGATGTGACTGCTCCCAGCATTTCTGTGGAATCTGGGAGCAGGACGCTTTCCGCAGATGTCCTGATCGGTGCTGACGGGATTCATTCTCAGGTTCGAGAATGTCTTTTTGGAGGTGATGCGCCGAGGTTTACTGGACAGGTGGCATGGCGGCTGCTGGTCGAGGGCGATCATTTGCCAGAGCACTTGACTCAGCCTGCGGCCAATGTGTGGTGGGGCCCCAAGAAGCACTTCGTGCACTATCCTGTTCGTGGCGGAACAAAAATAAATTGTGTCTGTGTCGTTGAACAGGCGGACTGGGCTGAAGAGTCTTGGACTCAACCTGGTGCCGTGGCCTCGGTTCAGCACGATTTCGAAAACTGGCACGCCGACGTCCAGACGTTGATTCAGGGGGCTGATTCGTCCGCTATTTTTAAATGGGGCCTGTTTGATCGTCCGCCTCTGCGGACTTGGGGCCGACAGCAGGTAACCCTTTTGGGGGATGCCTGTCACCCAACGCTGCCGTTTCTCGCTCAGGGTGCCTCGATGGCGCTCGAAGATGCTGCAGTGCTCGCGCAATGTTTGGAGGGCCAGCCGAACGTAAGCTTGGGCCTTCGTCAGTACGAAACGCTGAGACAGCCCCGTACGGCTTACGTCCAGCGCGCCTCAAGAAGGAACGCGTCGATTTATCATGCCGCCGGCCTCAAAGCGATCCTGCGCAATCGTATTGCCCCTTACGCGGGTAACCGGTTGATGGATAAAATCTACGGGTTTAATGCGTTTGCCTAGTGCCCTCAGTGAAGTGCTCAGAGCGAGGGCCGGTTAAAAAAACGGGTCGGCGCAGGCCCGCCATGACCCCATGGCCCTGAATTTGACATGCTGGGTGAGCGCGCAAGAATGGCCTGTGTGAATCGTTGCGCTTATGTAAAACAGAAGCATCGAAGATCAAGGTAAGCGCATCACCGTTATTTAAGGGGAAAGAAATCATGAAATTAAAAGTCAGTCTTTTGATCCTCTTGGCGATCGCTTTGTGTCTCGCTGTTTTAATAGACCAAAGGGTGAATTTACTTCTGTTAACTATGGCAAGTAGCGAGCCGCCAGCGCTGCTCGAGCCGCAAGACCAAGGCTCTGATGTGAGTTGGTTTGACGATTATTACACCGTCCAGGCCATTGACGAGAAAACCTTTGCAATTGGTGAACCTAGATATTTCCAAAAGAACTTTAATTATCTGATTGTTGGCGAATCTCGGGCGATCGTTTTTGATGCTGGAACGGGCCAAAGAGACATTCGATCTGTTGTTCAAACATTGACTGATTTGCCCGTTACTTTTATACCTTCTCACCTGCACTATGATCATATTGGCAGTGATATTTTTTTTGATCAGACGGCACTGATCAATCTCCCTCATCTCAAGGCAAGAACCATCGATAATGCCTTGGCGCTGACGCGTTTCGAGCATTTAGGAGAGGTAGAAGGCTTCGGGCCGGCAGTCATTCAGGTTGATCAATGGTTGTCTCCCAATGAAGTGATCGACTTAGGCGGGCGGTTTTTAACGGTGCTTTATACGCCGGGACACACGCCAGATTCGATTTCACTGTTTGATGCCGAAGCGGGATATCTGTTCGCCGGTGATTTTTTATATCCAGGGCCGCTTTATGCGTTTTTGCCGAACAGTAGTTTGGGCGATTATTTGCAAGGTGCCGAGACGATACAAGCAGCTGGACAGGGCCAATTGCGGGTTTTTGGGGCGCACCGAGATGAGGCAATCGGGTTACCTGAATTAGGACTGGATCACGTGATTGCGCTTAAAAATAGCCTGCTTGAAATTCGCTCTGGTGCTGCGGATGCTACCGGTATCTATCCAGTCAGTTACGACATTGATGATCGGGTAGTCCTGCTCAGCGAGCCTAAGTGGTTGCAGAACTGGGAGGTTATGTACCCTTCTCTTCACCCGAAAGCAGGGGGTCACATCAACAAGTAGGAAGTTCTGCCGATCGGCCTGCGTAGCTGCAGCCAGGACTTTGATGTTGAATTGACGGATACTAGCCCTAGACCACAGTTAAGCAGAGTAATTGGTCCAGAGTTGCCGAAGGAGAACAATGTGCAAGAAACCTTTACTGAAGATCAATTGCAGTTTCGGGAAGTCGTGAGGAAATTCCTCCACGATAAATCGCCGATGTCTGCGGTCAGACAGCTGCAAGAGACTGAATCAGGGTATGACGCGGAAGTATGGCGCTCCCTCGGCCAAGATCTTGGGTTGCCAGGTACGCATCTGCCTGAGGCGTATGGCGGCCTCGGGTATGGACCGATTGAACTGGGCATCATTCTCGAGGAAATGGGTCGAACTCTGTATGGTGGACCATTCTTGTCCTCGGCCGTACTGGCGGGATATGCAACGTCGCTTTTTGCTGAGGAAGCAAGTCGGCAGGTACTGATTCCAGATATTTCGAGCGGTATTTTGCGAGTGGCACTGGTCCTTGATAGCTTGAGTTGTCCTGAGCTGGTTGGGAAGACCTTGACTGTTGATGCTGCTGATCGGCTGACGGGTCGTGCTGAGATCGTCATCGATGCGTTAAGTGCTGATGAACTTCATGTGATTGCAGACAGTCCAAACGGCTTGGGTTTGTATCGCGTCTCGCCAAGTGCCGAGGAGGTCACATTATATGCGCGTGAATCGATAGACCTAACGCGTAAACTTTCCAGTGTCCTGTTCGACCATGCGCCTGTGGAGCGGTTGGGGCAAGTCGATGCAGGCGGCTTGCAGAGGTTCTGGGATCTCGCATGTGTGGCGTTATCACACGAAATGATCGGTGGTGCAGGGGCGCTGCTCGAATCAACGGTCGAATACACCAAAATACGTGTTCAATTTGGGCGGCCGATTGGCTCTTTCCAAGCGCTCAAGCATCGTTGTGCTGACCTTCTGATGGCCTTGGAGTTTGCAAAAGCTGCAACTTATCAAGCTGCGTTCAGCCTTGCGGTGGATGACAACCCTGGGTTTGTGGCCAGTATGGCTAAAGCCATGGCGTCCGACTGTTTTATGGAGACCGCTCGGGCGGCGATTCAATTGCGCGGTGGACTTGGCTTTACTTGGGAGGATGACACTCATCTATTTTTCAAGCGCGCTAAGTGTGATGAGGTTTTGCTGGGGTTACCTCATGTTCATCGAGAGAGGATGATTCAGCAGATGGAGGGTAATGATCGTGCAGCTTAATGAGATTGAAACGGCGGTGAACCAGTTCTTGGATCAAGCATTTTCACCCGATCTTTCTTTGATCGAATGGCGTCAACGACTTGTGGCCGCAGGCTGGGCTGCGCCCAGTTGGCCTGAAGATTGTTTCGGTCGCGGCTTTACCGCCGAGCAGACGGCTGTTGTGGACCGTGTGTTTAAGACCAGGCGGATTGTAGGCGCAGCGCAAGTAGGTCCGAGGCGACTGGCTGCTGAGACCCTCTTGGTGCACGGGTCTGTAGACCAGAAGAATCGATATCTCCCCTCGATATTGACTGGGGAGCACAGCTGGTGCCAATTGTTCAGTGAACCTGGCAGTGGATCCGATTTGGCGGGTGCAGCCACTAAGGCCGAGCGTTCGGGCGATCAATGGATTGTGAATGGTCAAAAGGTCTGGAATACCAGCGCGCACCACGCCGATTTTGGCATTTTGGTGGCTCGAACTGATTGGGATTTACCGAAACATCAGGGCCTGTCCTACTTTTTAATCGATATGCGTCAGCCCGGTGTTGAAGTCCGGCCTTTAAAGCAAATGAACGGTCATGCTTCTTTCAATGAAGTTTTTCTAACCGATGCGGTCGTGCGCCAGGATGATTTAGTAGGAGGAGAAGGCCACGGCTGGGCGGTTGCGACGACAACTTTATCAATAGAGCGTCAGGGCTTTGCACGCGGTCGGAATCCGCGGGCGACGCATTCTGCGCCGGCTCAGGGCCGGGTCTATGATGAAGAAGCAAAAGAGTTGGAAATCGACAACGAGCCATACACTTGGTACCCCCAGCGCGAAGGCCGGCCGGATTTGGTTTTCGAGCGGGCTAGAGAAACGGGCGCGATATCGGATGCCGCCGTACGTCAGGAGATGGCGAAACTCGTTTGCTTGTCAGAGGCAGCCAAAATATCGGCCCGGTTCGTTGCCGCCCATCGAAAGCTGGGAAATGGAGAAGTTTTGCCCGCGGGCTCTATCGGAAAACTCGGCGCGAGTGTGATTGCGCGGCAGGCAGCACAGGTCCATACAATGATTTCGGGAACGGATGCGATGCTCAGTGGATCCGGATCACCGATGGATGGTGTGATTGCAGAAACATTGATTTCGGTACCCGCAATATCGATTGCAGGGGGCACCGACGAAATACAGAGAAACATCATCGCAGAACGAGTACTTGGAATGCCCAAGGAACAACGTCAAGATACGGGGCCTTTTCGAGATATTCCAAGAAACATCAGTTGATGTATTGATGGGGTGGGGCATTGGCGTGATAGGCCGCATTCTATTGCGGCAGGCGATCGAAGGGGTTTAGTGAGTCAATGGTTTAGGTCTAAAGGAGAGGAGAATGTCATTTAAAGGAATTGATCACGTTGTGGTTCGTGTCAAGGATATTGAGTCGGCGATAAAAAATTACAACGTCATACTGGGTCTTGAGCCAACCAGAGCACATTCTGATGCGCTCCAAGCGGATCAGGCTTTCTACCATTTTGACAACGGTACTTTTCTAGAACTGATCATGCCAACCGATGAAGCCTCGGCGATCAGCGGACCTCTCGCCAAGCTTGGCGACGGCGTTCATACCGTGGCTTTCGCGGTCGACGACCGCGCCAAAACTTCTGAGCAGCTCAGCGAGCAAGGTGTTCGGGTGATCGGAGGTACTTTTGTACACCCCGGTGATGCCAATGGGCTACTGGTCCAGCTGTCATCGGATTGATGCGATTTTCAGTCAGGACTGACTGCTGGTACACTTCGCCATCGAAAGGTTAAGAGCATGATTCAATGCCAGTTCAATTTGTAGCCGCCTGCGAGCTGCCAACTCAGTATGGTGAGTTCCGAATGCATGGTTTTGAGGACCCTGACACGCGTCAGGAGCACGTCGCGTTGACGTTTGGTGAGGTTGCAAACCAATCAGGTCTGATTTGCCGTGTGCATTCTGAATGTTTAACAGGCGATTGCCTGTTCAGTATGCGCTGTGACTGCGGCTCTCAGTTGCAAACGGCTTTGCAGAGAATTTCGGAAGAAGGCCGGGGCGTTTTACTCTATTTGCGTCAAGAAGGAAGGGGTATCGGGCTCATCAATAAAATTAGAGCCTACCAGCTTCAGGATGCAGGAGCTGACACCGTCGAAGCCAACGAACGTTTAGGGTTTGATGCCGATCTGCGCGACTACACGATGTGTAAAAGTATGTTCTCCCATCTGCAGGTGTCATCCGTTCGCTTAATGACGAATAATCCAGTCAAGGTCAATGCATTAACGAAATTAGGAATTGTTGTCGAAGACCGAGTTCCAATCGAGACAGGTCAAAATGATCACAACGCGCGATATCTAGAGACGAAAGCAGGAAAGCTTGGACATCTCCTAGGAGCATCAGAAGCTGGTTAAGCTCCGTGCTGTTCTTGGTGGTGCTTTATTCGCGCGCAGATACTCTGCGCATCTAAGCCCGATGCCTGACGCATCAGAGCAGGCGACTCAGGTTGGATAAATGCATCGGGTATACCCAGGTTCAGCACGAGACCTCGGTAACCTTGAGTTAAAAGATACTCGTTAACAGCAGAACCAGCACCACCTTGTAGCGCATTCTCCTCGATGGTCACGATCAAATCATGGGTCTGGCTAAGGGCGAGAATCAGACGTTCATCGATCGGCTTTACAAAGCGCATATCAACCAGCGTGGCGTCGAAGGTGTCAGCCACTTCAAGGGCAACATTCACCATGCTTCCGAAAGCAAGAATTGCGATCGAGCTACCCTCTCGAAGGGTATTGCCCTCGCCCATTTTAATCGGACTGATGAGCTCAGTTGCTCGGCCGGTCACAGCCCCGCGGGGATAGCGCACACAAGCAGGTCCGCGATGCTCGTAGCCGAAATCCAGTTGGGCAAGGAGCTCTGCCTCATTGGAGGGCGCCATGATCACTAGATTAGGAATACAACGAAGGAACGAGTGATCAAAAACCCCGGAGTGGGTCGGTCCATCTTCAAGGAGGCCTGCGCGATCGATCGCAAAAAGAACGTTCAAATCTTGAATGGCCACATCGTGAATGAGCTGATCAAAACCTCGCTGCAGGAAGGTCGAGTAGATGGCAACCACCGGTTTCATGCCTTGGCACGCAAAACCTGCAGCGAGGGTCACCGCATGTTGCTCAGCAATGGCAACATCAAAGTAACGTTCTGGGAAGCGCTCCGAAAAAGCGACTAGGTCTGAGCCTTCACGCATGGCCGGGGTGATCGCAATGAGCTTGCTATCGGCTTCGGCTTTGTCGCAGACCCACTGACCAAAAATATTGGAATAGCTCGGCAGTTTTTCGTTTTGCCCTTTGGTGTTCTTCTCGATTTTGGAGAGTGAATGTGTCCCGATCGGCGAGCTTTCCGCTGGGCCATAGCCGCGCCCTTTTTGGGTGACCAGGTGCAAAAATTGCGGTCCCCCTTGGTCTCTGATGTTTGAGAGTGCTGTTACTAGGGCTTTGATGTCGTGGCCGTCGATAGGGCCCATATAATTTAAGCCCAGTTCGTCGAACAGTGTGCCTGGGACCACCATGCCTTTCATGTGCTCCTCGGTTTTACGGGCAAAGGCTCGAGCGGAGGGCACGTGGCTTAAGATTTTCTTACCGCCCTCGCGGACATTGAGGTAGAAGCGACTGCTGAGAATTCTAGCGAAATAAGTGGCCAATCCACCAACATTCTCTGATATGGACATGGCATTGTCGTTCAAAATGACCAGCATATCGGCGTCACTGGATCCAGCATGATTTAATGCTTCAAAAGCCATTCCCGCGGTCATGGCGCCGTCGCCTATAATCGCAACCGTCCTAGAAGCGTCTTTCTGTGCCCTTTTCGCGAGTGCCATGCCGAGCGCTGCGCTGATCGAAGTTGAGGAATGTCCAACGCCAAAGGTATCAAACTCGCTTTCATCCCGGGAGGGAAAGGGTGCGAGTCCTGATTTTTTACGGAGCGAGGTCATGCGCTCGCGTCTACCGGTGAGGATTTTGTGGGGATAGGTCTGATGACCGACATCCCAAACCAGATGGTCGTCGGGTGTTTCAAAACAGTAATGCAGGGCGATGGTCAATTCGATAACCCCAAGGCCTGCGCCAAAATGCCCACCGGTCTGACCGACAGTGTAAATTAGAAAGTGCCTGAGCTCTTCGGCGAGTCGTTCAAGGTCGTTTAGTTCGAGCTTGCGAATATCGCTCGGGGAATCGATGGTGTCGAGTAACGGCGTTTCGGGCCGCGTTGTTGGGATAGTGTGAAACATGTATCAACAATCCGTGGGTTACGACAATTGTACACGAAAGTATCCTAAAGACGTTTTCCTTTAATACTTTCTGTTTCCCACGAACGCAATCAAAGCCAGTAAGTTTGTCGTATTCAGGCCAGCATTGACGAGAGATTGAGTCGCATTTTCGAGGCGCTGATCCAGTTGCTGCTGTGCGCCCTCAAGCCCATGTAAAGAAACAAATGTACTCTTCTGTTGGGTTCGATCTGAGCCCTGAATTTTCCCAAGGATCTCAGTACTGCTGACTTCATCGAGAATGTCGTCTTGAACTTGGAAGGCCAATCCGATACTCCGTCCGAACTCTGCCATGGGACGGCGAATTCGAAGAGGTTGATCATCGATCACCGCTGCGCTGCTGGCTGCGAATTCAATCAGTGCGCCGGTTTTAAGTTGATGAATTTGAATCAATGCCTCGCTGCTGAGGGATTGTTCTTCGGCGGCCATGTCCAGCGCCTGACCTCCCGCCATCCCTTGATGGCCCGCGCTGCGGGCCAATTCTGTGATCAGTTCTATTCGAATGCCCTCAGGGAGGTCTTCGTCTTCAGCAAGCGTCTCAAAGGCCAAGGTTTGCAGCGCATCGCCGGCCAAGATGGCTGTTGCCTCACCAAATTTGATGTGGGTGCTGGGCTGACCTCGCCGCAAGGCATCATCGTCCATGGCTGGGAGATCGTCGTGGATTAACGAGTAGGCATGAATCAGCTCGACCGCCACCGCAGCGCTGTCCCCTGCGCTGAGATCAAGTGATAGAGCTTCACAGCCTAGGTAGACGAGACTGGCGCGAAGACGTTTCCCGCCGCCCAGACTGGCATAGGCCATGGCCTCTTTAAGCTCTGCAGCGGGGCTGGTACGGCTGAATAAATCATGAAGTTTACTTTCGATGCGATCTTGGTAGGGCTTTAAAAAATCACTCGTCATCGTGGCTGTCAAAATCGGCGATGGAAGCGGGATCATCGCTCATGAGAATCTTGACCTCTTGTTGCGCTTCTGACAGCGCCTTTTGACATGCTCGAGTCAAGGTAATGCCTTCTTGAAAAGCTTTGAGGGACTCCTCGAGCGTCAGCTCACCGGATTCCATGGTTTCGACAATGGCTTCGAGCTTTTCAAGGGAGGCTTCAAATGGATAAGCTTTTTTTCCAGGCATAATCACTGAGTTCTAAGATTTGAGATGACTCTACTGACTCACCTGCGACAGGTCAATGAATTGGCCACGCTTCAATTCTGAGCGCCTAGGCATAAATAACATGAACGTGTTTTCGCCATGAGCTGCTGAGATTTGTGGCTTTCCCTCCCATTATTCAGCAGCGCACTCGAGAAGCAAATGCCCATAGCTGATACACGCGCCAAGTAAAGCAGCGAGATCTCAAGCGGTGTCTGCCGATCCTCAAGCCCCGCAATCGATGGTGTATTTGAGCTTGAAGGTTCCGCTGCTTAGACGATAAGCCGGCAGAGTATCGGGTCCGCAGCTGGCGCCGCCAACACCTCGCTGGTTGACATCTAGATTGAGCCACACTGAAGGGTCTGGGATAACTTCATAAGTGTGGAATGCTGCGAGCAGATCTTCTTTTTTGTAATGACTGGCAGAAGCTTCAAAGGGCGCTTCACCGACAACACAAAATTGGAGGTCTGCGCCATCATTGAGTCTAAGCCACCTCACATCAGTGAGATTGCCGTGATCCTGAGGCAGGATGTAGGGCACGTACTGATCGCTCACCGAGCTTTGATGCCGCATCAATCGACCTGACTGCTTACGATCAGCGTAAGTTTCGTGGGGCCCGCGCCCGAACCAAGATAAGTTTTCGAGCACCGGCGCCAAACCATAGCGCACCCCGATACGTGGCAGATCAGTCAAGGATTCAGGAATGTCGAAGCAGTGTTCCACCAAGAGACCACCGGTTTTCTTGAGTACGTATCGTGTATGGCAGTCAACACTACCGGCCGCGGTCGTGAGCGACAGATGATGGTCAATGATGGCCTCGTTTCGCCGATTCGACACGAGCTTGGGCACGGATTGAATCACCCCTGCGTCAAAAATCCCTTGGGCCCGCCATCGGTCCAACGCTTTGTTTTGCTGTCCAGTCCAACCTTTGATGCCATCATTGTCGATGGGTGCACGCCAGATATTAAGTTCAGGCGGTGTAAGGATCAGCGGTACCCCTCGGACGCTGAGATGGCAGAGGCCTTCTCGATTAAAAGCAATATTGAGCGCTCCGCGATTGACGGTAACCTTCTCTGATTGTGATGTTACCAGAACGCCTTGTTCGCCAGCGCTGTTTCGAGGGCCTTTAGGGTAGGGGATTCGCTTAAGATGGATCTGATCCCACGCCACAACATGGCCTGCTTTGCACCAAGCTGTAGTCTGTTTCTGCGTAAATTCGAAGACGATGCTGTGTTCGCCCGGTTGGCGCTGATAGGTTTCCGGAATTTTTAGTACGAAACGCTGACTGGACTGAGGCAGCGTTTTTGGAAGCCGAAACACCTGGGTGCCCAGTGCTTCACCATCTACCAAATACGTCCAGCTGACGCGATAAGACGCTAAACTAGAGAAATTCTGTTTGTTGGTTACCTCAAAGGTCAACCCCCGAACACGCGTCACTGTGATGGGCTGTATGACTTTTTTGTACTCCAACAGCGAGGAGTGAGGCGTTCGATCTGGCCAGCAAAGGCCGTCACAGACAAAATTGAGATCGTGAATTGTTTCGCCGAAGTCGCCGCCATAGGCCCAGTAAGGGACACCATCCGCGCTCGCTCTGATGCCGTGGTCAATCCACTCCCATATAAAACCGCCTTGAAGGCCGTGATAATTCTCGATGGCCTCCCAATATTCACTGAGATTGCCACAGCTGTTGCCCATCGCATGCGCGAATTCGCACATAATGAGGGGCCTTGGATCTTGGCTATTTCGAGCGTGGTCAATGATGTCGGCAACCGTCGGATACATGGGACACACAAAATCTGATCCCGCAGCGTTGGCGTTCCAGTCGCGTGAAACGCCTTGTTCACAAATCGCATTCTCGTTGTGAATGGGCCTTGTAGGGTCGTAGGCCCGTATCCATGCGGCCATCGCCAACTGGTTGGGTCCAAAGCCTGTCTCGTTACCCAGACTCCAAGAAATAATAGAGGCATGGTTTTTATCTCGCTCCACCATCCGAACCGCTCGAGTTAAAAAACCCGCTGCCCAGTAGGGGTCCCTGCCAAGTTGAGCATAATGATGATGAGCCTCAAGGTTGGCCTCGTCGATGACATAGAGACCATACTCATCACACAGCTCAAGAAATCGTGATGCGTTAGGGTAGTGACTCGTTCGTACAGCATTAATGTTGTGCTGCTTCATTGTTTCGATATCTTTGCGCATCAGCGCCTCATCGATGACTTTGCCGGTTTGGTCGCTGTGATCGTGTCGATTGACACCGCGAATGAGGACAGCCTGATCATTGATGAGGAGTGCTCGATCTTTAATCTCAATGCGCCTGAACCCGATTCGAAGCTTACCGACCTCAAGTATTTTACCTTGGGGGTTTTTTAACGTGACGATCAGATCGTAAAGATGTGGGTGCTCACTCGACCAAGCTTTAACCCTTTTTAGAGTCCGTTTAAGATCGATTTCTGGGCCGCGACCAGTCACAGGGTAAAACTGTGATCGCTGGACCGAACCGATGAGCTTGGGGGTTAAGTTTTTGCTCGACGCTTGCTCGTAAAGCCCGACTTCAATCTGATGACCGATTGTGCTTCGCGACGCATCATGGAGTTTGATTAAAACGCTTAAATCGGCGCTTTGAGATTGGGGATCAAAATCTGATTGCGCGTAGATGTCCTGAAGATAAACCGTTGGACGCCTCGAAATTCTGATTGGGCGATGAACGCCCGCGTGCCACCATTGATCCTGGTCTTCAATAAAGCTGGTGTCGCTGTAGCGCATAACCTTAAGTGCAATCAGGTTATCACCTGGCATTAAGTGGGGTGACAGGTCGAATTCACCTGGCAAACGTGAATCTTTATTGAATCCGATCACCTTGCCATTGCAATGGACGAAGCAACAGTTCTCGACACCCTCGAGTACCAGAATAACCTTTTGCCGCTGCGATCCTGAGTGTTTTAGGGTGTAACGATAAAGACCCGTCGGATTTTCGGTGGGGACTTCGGGAGGTTCTTTTTTGAAGGGCATTCGAACGTTGGTGTAAATCGGTTGATCGCATTCGTCAGGGTCCATGGTCCAAAGCGCCGGTAAGGAAACCTTCTTGAAGGCTCGATCATCGAATGCTGGGGTATCCCAATTTGTCGGCGCAAGATCGGGGTGACTGACTCTTAGAAATCGCCATCCTTCGTTGAGGGTTTCTTCTCGGGAGGATCTTCCGGATGTAAGCTGCTGATAACTTGCATAACGATGAAAATGTGCGCCTGCAGGAGCTCGGCCAAAGGCGAGCGATTCTGGATTTTCCCAATGGGGGTTTGCCAAGGCATTCTCCAAATATAAAAAACGAAAAGACCGAGTTTAGTCGAGATCTCGGTATCTCGGTACGCCGAATAGGATCGCGACTAAAATGATGAGCCCTGCAGCGGATAGGCCGACTGCCCACTGCGGTCCGTAGAATTCCGCAAGCAGGCTGATTGGATAAATGCTGACCGAGAGCAGTGCCATTTCCAACATATAGATGCTCATCACCCTGCCTCGATAATCATCGTCTACATAGGATTGGATGAGAACGTTTGACAGGGACATTCTAGCAGCCTGTCCGAAGCCAACGATGGTGAGCAGAAACACCGACAGCCAATAGTGCGTGGATAGCGAAAACAACAATAAGCTGAGCCCCATAATGCCGGCTCCCCAAAGCAACAAACGAGCCCTTTTGCGATTGCCAAACGAGGCGATATAAAGCGAGCCGAGCAAAGAACCGACTCCGGAAATTGAAATTAACAGCCCTAACCGATCCGGTCCCGCGTTCAAAACATCTTTTGCGAAACCGGGCAAAATCATGAAATACGTAAGACTAAAAAATACCATCAAAAAGTTACAGATGAGCAGCATGAAGATGACCGGCGTATCGAGTACGTAGCGAAAACCCAGCCTGAGTTCTTCGGCCATGGAACCGGTAGGGATGTCGGCATCAGCCTTATCGCTGACGCTGATCAGCGTCATCAGTGCGGCTGACCAAAGGTAGAGACCCGCCATCAAAAAATAGATCCATTTAGCAGGGTCGATATTGCTGTTTCCCCCGCCAAGCATGGCTACGAGGCCGCCCGCGAGTCCTGGCAGTAGCAGCCTCGCGGTGTTCATGCCCGAGGTGCTCAGGGCAATGGCATTGGTGAGCCGATCTAAGCCAACAATATCTTTAGTGAAGGCCTGTCGGGCAGGCATCATCGCGTTCATGACAAGGCCTTGAAGGACTGAGGAGATCAAAAGGTGTTCAAAGACCAGTTTGTCTTGATAGATCAAAACGGCGATACCGAGCGTGATCATCGCATTGGCAATCCCACTCATTTGTAAGATCACTTTTTTTTGTTTGACTCGATCTGCTACAACACCGCCGAGGGGCGCTGCGACAAGTCCCACAAGGCCGCCAGCAGCGGTCATCCATCCCAGTTTTTCGTAAGACCCGGTGATTTCAAACACCAACCAGCCGCGAATGAACATTTGGATGTTCATTGCGGCAAAGTTCCCGCACAGGGCGAGAAAAAACCACCGGTAGTTGACGATCTGAAAGGCGGCAAAGGTTCCTCGCCAACGACCCTGTCGAGGAGCAGGGGACTGCTCCGGATGTTGGTCCAGAGGGGTTTCAGAAAGAGCCATCCGTTGAAATATAGCAGGCTTGAAGTTCGAAAACACAATCCTCGGATCGCATTCCTTCGATTGCGGATTAAATCAACCAGGCGAAAAACCGAGGGGGTGTTTTTAAATCACCTGCACGAGTTGAGCCGTTTGAACACGTTAATCGATAGTGCACATCGGCAATATCGAATCTAGAATCCAGGGTATCGTGTGACCGCCTCTCTCACTCTAGACGAGCCATGGGATCCTTTGATGGCTCAGGCAGTTATTATCTTACTGCGTGTTGTATTCAGTTCAGTAGCAAAGGTTTAAAAAAGGGGAGGTCGGTATTGAGGCGATTGCGCGGAGGTTAAAGTTCAGCGAGGGCCTTGGAAGCCGCGTTGGTTTTAAAAAGTTGCTGACTGGCTTCAAAGTCCTGTCGGGCGAGCTCAAGCTTCCCCAAGGCCTGATGCGCAAACCCTCGACCCAAAAAATACTGGTAGTAGATCGCGTTGATTTTGATCGCGGCGGTGAAGTGCGCGACGGCCTTTTGGGGTTGCTTTGAGGCAAGCGCAATTTGGCCTGCGGCGCCGTGAATCCCAGCTTCTGTCTCTGTAAGCCGAAGCGCTTCATTGATAAGGTTTGTAGCCTGCTCGGTGTCACCGGATTCAAGGGCGCGGCGTGCATCGGTCGTGAGATCGTAGGCCGGCGTCAGTGCACTTAATCGGTTGAGTTTCGCCTGATAACGGTCGAAACCTTGGATAAGATTACCTCCGAGTCTCTCGGTCAGGCGTTCAGCAGTTTGTTGATTTCTGAAAACGCGCTCTTGGCTGGGTGGATGGCTTGCCAACAGGCCTTCCAGCCAAGAAGAGGCGCGGTTTTTAGAGAGGGCGACAAATGTTTCTTGGAGTGACACCGCGGCCGTTGGGTCATAGCCTGCCCGAACCATGTAGACCATTCCGTATTGGTCGGATTCGAGCTCGGCTTCTCGGCCATAGGATGACACGATGAATTGGGCGCCGATTTGGGCCCCGTTGTCTAAAAGATCGCCGTATCGGCTGTCTGATGATTCGATTGCCGAACCTGCTGCGGTCATGACGCTGCTTAAAAGCAGGCTTCTTTCTATGGACTTGGCGCCGTGGCGCGCTGCCGCATGGACGATTTCGTGGCTCAGCACTGCGGCCAATTCTGCCTCTGAATTCAGTCTCAGCAGCAGGCCACGATTGATGGCGATTTTGCCGCCCGGGAGCGCCCATGCGTTCGGTGTACTGTCGTCGATGATGACAAACTCATAGGGCAGTCGCCGGTCAGCGGCTCGGGCGAGGCGTTGTCCGACGCGAGAGACGTATTCGGTCAACTGTGGGTCACTGGCATAGCGTCCGCCTTGTGCTTGTTGGCTGGGCTGGTATTGCTGTGTACCTAAATTGATTTCTTGGCGTTCATCGACCAGAGAGAGCTCGCTTTTGCCTGTTACAGGATTTACCGCACAGCCGCCAAGCATCGCTGCGCTTAAACACATAATCAGGAGGGTGGTTAGGGGTAGCTTGTACGGTTTAGCGGACACTGCTTGCTGGGCTCCTCAGTCTGAGTGGTTAATTTTGAGTTAAAAGCGCCTTCGGATCTAGCGTGGTATGCTCCAGTCAATTTATTGGGTTAGAAATTGAGTGACTCCTCGCTGATGCGTCAATCCTTAGAACTTCCTCACATCGAAAAACAACTGGCCCGTCATGATCCTGTTTCTGAATCGGCAACCGCCGATCAACGAGAGGCAGCTGTCGCATTGATTTTGAAGCCGGCAAAAGCCGGACTCATGGGCTTGTTTATCTTGAGAGCGAAAAAAGCCGGTGACCCTTGGTCTGGGCAGATGGCGCTGCCGGGCGGCCATAGAGAACGCAATGACCTGAGTCTAGTCGAGACAGCGAAACGCGAAACGTTTGAAGAGATCGGGCTTGATCTGGGCCCCAAGTCACGATTCCTCGGGGCCCTTGAAGGGGTGCGCGCTAACCCGCGTTCGGGTATTGATCTTGTGGTGACACCTCAAATTTTTTTGTTGGAGACTCCCGCAGTGACTTTTACGCCCAATGAGGAGGTTGCCCGAGTGCTTTGGGGCAATTTAGACCAAATGTTTAACGGTGCGGCAAGGACCGAGGCGTCTTTTCCAGAATTTCAGCGTGAGGGCAAATTCCCTGGATATCGTGTTGACTCAGAGGTCGTTTGGGGTCTGACCTTCCGAATGCTCAATGATTTTTTTGACTTGCTCCGCTGATTGCAAGCACCGGTGGCTTTAATGCCAACTCAAATTAAATGCGTCACCCCTTCGATGCACCTTGGCGGCGTGGCTGGGTCCAAAGTGCGCGGGCATCAGTAGATGGCCGTTCTCTGCGCAATCCTCGAGTAAAGCCAGGCGCGTAGCGATAGCCTGTTCAGGTAGCTCGCAATAAGCGCTGTTCATGGTGGGCTCGTAAACTTGGAGTGGGTGATGACAAATATCGCCGCAGAAACGGGCTTCTTCGCCTTGGGACGACAAGGCAATGGTGAGGCTGCCCGGGGTATGACCGGGCGTAAGGTCGATATTGAGTCGATCGCTGATCAGGACCTGCGAATGAACCACCAGGTCTGTCTGGTGTAACACCGGCTGGATGCTGTCGAAATAGGTTTTCTGATTCACCAAAGCAAATTCATCCGTTGGATCAATTGCGTTCAGGGTTGCCTCAAGATGGCGCAGCTCGGCTTCGGCAATCACATAACGTGCGTTGGCAAATGTTGGCTGCCAAGTGCCATTGACCCAGACGGTGTTCCAACCCACATGATCAACATGAAGATGCGTACACAAGACATAGTCGATGTCGGCCGGAGAGAGGCCTGTTGATTGAAGGCGAGCCATCCAATCGGTATTCATCTCGTGCCAATTGCGATAGGGGGTACGGTCCTTATCGTTACCAATGCAGCTGTCGATCAGAATGTTGTGGTGCGGCGTCTCGATGAGCCATGCATGCATTGACGCGATGATGCGTCCGCTTTGCGCATCAACATGATTGGGAAATAACCAGTCTTTGTGCTCGACCAACATTTCCGGATCAAATGCCGGGAAAAATTGCACGGGATCAAAGAGTGGGCCTAAGAGTTCCTCGATGCGTGTAATACGGGTGTCGCCAACCTGCCAGGATAGATTCATAAGGATCAATACTTTTCTGAGTGCCTGTGAGACTATAAACCAACGCGATGCGTTTCGCGCCGTAATCATCATTGGTCATCAGTAACCGGACTGGAGGCGATGTTGCCCCCCGGGCCAAGCAATAAGGTCAGCACTTCGAGTAGCGTTTAGGTCCAGGCTGAGGGAAAAGACAAAGAGGGGAAAAGGCAGGAGAATCCATGAAAAAGAAAGTAGCAATGCAGTTACCGGCGGTGGCCAAAGAAGCCCCAGTCTCAGTCCGATATGGGTTGGAGCTCGAAGCCCTCGACGCCATTGCCGAGATCATCGAAGTTGATGGGTCATCTCCGGCGAGTTTTATTGAGGGCGCCCGGCATGCAGATGCGGTCATGACGTCCTGGGGTATCAAAATTGATGCAGAAATTATCGCGGGATTAGAGCAGTGTGTGGTGATCGGTGTAGGTAGCGTAGGCGTCGATATGGTGGATGTTGATGCAGCGACCCGGGCCGGCATTGTGGTTACTAATGTGCCAGATGTCTTCATCGAAGAAGTTGCGGATCACACTTTGATGCTGCTTTTAGCAAGCGGGCGCCGGGTTAAACTGATGGACAAGATGTCAGGTGATGGACGGTGGTATAAGGGTCGCCCTGTCTTAAATCACGTGCCCCGTTTGTGGGGCCAAACATTAGGGTTGATATCGTTTGGTAATGTCGCCACCGCGGTCGCGAGGCGGGCTAAAGCCTTTGGACTGCATGTCATCGCCTATGATCCTTATATTTCTGAATTGAAGATGACTGCAGAAGGTGTTGAACCCGTTTCTTATGAAGAGCTTCTAGAGCGCAGCGACTATCTCTCTGTCCATCCTGGGCTCAATGAACAAACCCGGGGAATGCTCAGCGATGCAGAATTTGCAGTTATGAAAAATTCTGCGGTGGTCATCAATTGCGGTCGTGGCCCTGTAATCGACGAGGCGGCGCTTATTCGCGCGTTGGAGAACGGGGAGATTGCGGCCGCTGGACTCGATGTTCTGGAACAAGAACCCCCTGACTTGGATAACCCGTTGTTAAAAATGGACAACGTTTTGATTACGCCGCATGCGGCTTCTGCCACAACCCGGATGCGGACCGAAACCCGGCGTCGTAACGGCAGAGAAGTTGCGTTGGCGTTGTCTGGGCGATGGCCGATGAGCTGCGTTAATCCTACGGTCTTGCCCCGAACCGAGCTTGAACGTTGGCAGCCGTACCCCATGGAACGCGGACCCAATCGATAAAGGAGATTGAGATATGCAAGTGACTCAAGCGATCGCTGAAATCTTAAAACAAGAAGGCGTTAAGTTTATTATTGGCTATCCAGTCAATCCGATTATCGAAGCGGCGGCCGTCGCAGATATTCGAACCATTATTGTTCGTCAAGAACGGGTGGGTCTGCATATGGCCGATGCGGTCAGTCGGCTCAGCAGCGGTGATGATATCGGCGTGTTTGTAATGCAGCATGGCCCTGGCGCGGAAAATGCTTTTGGGGGTGTCGCCCAAGCTTATAGCGAGTCTGTGCCTTTGTTAGTGATCCCTGCCGGCTACCAGCGCAGGCTTGCCCATTACTACCCCAACTTTAACTCCACCTTGAACATGCAGCATGTCACTAAGTCGGCGGAGCCTGTCACCATGGGTAAGGCCCTGCCCGAGGTGATGCGGCGCGCGTTCTGGCAGTTGCGCAATGGCCGCGGCGGCCCTGTGTTGGTCGAAGTGCCCTTGGATGTTTTTCGGGAAGACGTGGGAGATTTTAACTATGTGCCTAGCTTCAAAGCACGCTCGATGCCGGATCCGGCGTCGGTCAATGATGTAGCCGCTGTCTTGGCAAGGGCCGAGCGGCCGGTCATTTATGCAGGGCAGGGCGTACATTACGCCAAAGCTTGGGATGCGCTGAAAACCTTGGCTGAGACTTGGCAGATTCCTGTGACAACCAGTTTAGAGGGTAAGAGCGCTTTTCCCGAGGACCATCCCTTGGCGCTGGGTTCAGGGGGTCGAGCCATCCCCAAACCGGTTCATGATTTTTTACAAGATGCCGATGTCATCCTCGGCATTGGGTGCAGCTTTGCGCTCACGGCATTTGGCGTGCAGATGCCAAAGGGTAAAACCATTATTCATGCGACCCTTGATGCGAAAGACTTAAACAAAGATGTGCCAGCCCAGCATGTGCTGCTGGGGGATGCGAAGTTAACACTTGAAGCGTTGAACGCCGCAATGGAGGGCCAACCCAAGGATTCGGTTGCAGCCCGCTCCGATGTGCCCGCTCAAATTGCCGGGATTAAAGCGGAATGGCTCGAAACATGGATGCCCAAACTGACGTCGAATGCAGCGCCCATTAGCCCTTATCGCGTGATCTGGGAGCTTAAGCAGCGGGTTGATCCAGAAAATACCGTGATTACCCACGATGCGGGTAGCCCACGTGATCAATTGTCGCCTTTTTGGGAAAGTACCCGGCCGCTCAGTTACATTGGTTGGGGCAAAACGACCCAGCTTGGATATGGGTTGGGTCTTGCAATGGGTGCGAAGCTGGCGAGACCAGAAGCGCTGTGCATTAACGTCTGGGGTGATGCCGCGATTGGCTTTACGGGAATGGATTTTGAAACCGCAGTGCGCGAGCGTATTCCTATTTTATCTATTTTGTTTAACAACTTTTCGATGGCCATTGAGTTGCCGATTATGCAGGTCGCGACTGAAAAATATCGCAGTACCGATATTTCCGGTCATTATGCGGACATGGCCAAAGCCTTTGGGGGCTATGGCGAGCGGGTTACGGACCCTGGTGAGATCACGGCTGCCATCGAGCGCGGAATAGCAGCGACTGAGCGGGGTCAACCTGCCTTACTGGAATTTATTACCGAGCAAGAGCTGGCAATTTCGACGTTTTAGTGCAGTCCTTTGAGTCGTTTGGTAAGCGCGGTTAGCCATAAGGTTGGCGTCAGTCTCTCATTGACCGGCCGGCGGCTCCAGAGGCAAGATGAGGTGGGCAACGTACGGCCCTGTTAAAGCACACCGAGGGACAGAACGCTTAACCCAGGGATGAAAATGCGGCGCGGCCGTATAAATAATACCGGGAATTGAAGTAGAGCCGCTTGAAAGTAAGGTTCAGGGCTCGGATGTTACAGGCTCGAATCAAACAATGATGCGCGCTGTACCGATGATGAATGAGACACAGGAAAGAGTCATGACCAAAACAACGCACAAAACTTTTTGCCGGTATTGTCACGCTTACTGCCCGATGGTGGCTGAAGTCGAGTCCGGGAAGGTGCTTTCAGTTAAGCCGGACACGAGCAACAGTATGTATGGCGGTTATACCTGCATTAAAGGCCGGCAGCTTGTTGAGCAAATGTATCAGCCGGAACGACTGACCCAGACCTTAAAAAAAGGCGCTGATGGTTCATTTACGTCGATCAGCAGCAGTACGGCTTTCGACGAAATTGCGGACAAGGTTCGTGATCTGGTGGAGCAGTATGGACCTCGGTCAATTGCGACCTACAACGGAACCGTCGCCTTTCAGAATTCCGCACAACTGGTTTACAGTCGGGCCTTTCATAACGCCTTGGAGTCACCCTCTTATTATACCAGCGTGACCATTGATCAACCTGCAAAGGTTTTCGTGGGTTCGCGTATCGGTTACTGGACTGCGGGAAGTCACACATTCCATGACTCAGATGTTTCGCTCATCATTGGCAATAATCCTTTGGTGTCTCACTACGCCCCGCCAGGAGGCGTGCCGTCGGTAAGTCCAGCCGCCCAGTTGCGGACGGCTAAAAAGAGAGGACTCAGGCTGATCGTGATTGATCCCCGAGAGACAGAGCTGGCCCGTCGCGCCGATCTGCATTTGCAGGTCAAACCTGGAGAAGACTCGACATTACTAGCTGGTATGCTCAATGTCATTTTTAAAGAAGGGCTGGAGGATCGAGAATTTTGTGAGCAGTTCACCAGCGGGATAGAAACGCTAAAAGCCGAAGTGGCTGACTTTGATTTGGCGTTGGTTGCCGCGCGCACTGACGTTCCCGAAGCTTTGATCCAAGAGGCTGCGAGGATGTTCGCAGCGGGACCGCGAGGAGGCGCGATCACGGGCACGGGACCAGAGATGGGCGCGCACCCAAATCTTACCCAGCATTTGGTCGCCTCGCTGAATATTGCCTGCGGCCGGTTCTACCGCGCGGGTGACAAGATTCCCAACCCAGGCATGCTCTCGCCTCCATCGCCGAAAGTCGCGCAGGTTGTTGAAGTTCCAGTGGCTTGGGATCGGGGCGAGCGGTGTCGAGTACGCCCTGATCTCGGTGAGTTATTCACGCCGGGTCGTTTAGGCCCCTCACGTGAGATGCCCACGGGCCAACTGGCTGACGAAATTCTTACCCCGGGTGAGGGGAAAGTGCGCGCGCTGTTTGTAATTGCAGGGAATCCTCTGATGGCGTGGCCGGACCAAGCTAAAGCTTTGGCTGCGATGAAAGACCTTGACCTTCTAGTCTGCGTGGACCCTTACATTTCTGCGACGGCAGAATTGGCCCATTACGTCCTGCCGCCTAAATTAACGCTTGAGCGCGAGGATGTTACGCTTTTGTCTGATGCTTGGTATGAAAAACCGTATAGCCATTACAGCCGTGCTGTGGTTGAGCCAGAACATGATGTCATCGAAGAATGGGAACTTTATTGGGCGATGGCAAAGCGGTTGGATCTTGACATCCAAATCGGGCGAACCGAGATTCCCAATGACCCCAAGCCGGATAAATTGACGCTATTAAAAGCAATTACCGCAGGATCAAGAGTTGATCTTGATTGGCTCAGAGATAATCCTGGTGGACATACCTTTGATGACATTGAAGTTACAGTCGAAGCGGGCCCTGAGGGTGGCGGGGCTAGACTTCGGTTATTCCCCGAAGGCTTGGCGGAAGAATTCGAAGCCCTCCGCTCGGACCTTGGCGCATCGTCTGAGTACCCGCATCTGTTGATCGGTTTTAGAAGTAAGTACGTGCTGAACTCGTTCGGTCGTAACCTTCCTGCGATTCGCGAAAAAAGCGGTTCGACGAACCCAGCGCATTGTCATCCAGAAGATCTCATCGCTATGGGTGTCGAAGATGATGATGAGGTCACGATCACCTCAGCATTTGGATCCATCCCAGCAATCGTCAAAGCAAATGATCGAATCAAGCGTGGCGTCGTCGCCATGCATCACTGTTGGGGTTTGTCTCCAGATAAGCAGGGTGCGGTCCGAGAGAACGGCTCGAACACGAATCTGTTGGTTGACAGTGAAGCTGAAATTCAGCGTTATACAGGCATGGTTCGCTCGAGCTCGATTCCTATCAAGATTACCAAGGCTGCCTCAGGCATTTAGCTGTTCGAGGTAATGACTGTAGCGTTGTGTTAAGAAACGCGTAACGCCCAGTTTGGTGTGTTCGCTCCTTGGGGATGCGAACACATCAAAAGCATGTTGTGCCCTGGGTACCTGAAGGTACACCACCGGCGCATTAGAAACCGCTTCAAGCTTTCTAGAAAATGCGGTTGCTAAGGCGACTGGAACAAGAGAATCATGAGTACCATGAACGACCATCATGGCTGGTGCTTGGGGTGTAATGCGGTGGAGCGGTGATGCAGCGCTGTAGACCTCGGGAACGTTATCGCCGGTTTGTTTCACCACGGTTTTCTCAAGAAGGTCCTTGAGTAAGTCGTTGGGCTGCAGTTGATCCGCATCAGTCCAATCAAAAACGCCATAGAAGGGCACCGCAGCCTGCACAGTTGTATCAGCATCCTCAAAACCAGGCTGAAATTGAGGGTCATTGGGGGTGAGCGCCACTAACGCGGAGAGATGTCCTCCCGCTGAACCCCCGGTCACCGCGATGAAGTTTGGGTCACCCCCATAATCGCAAATGTTGTCCTTGATCCAGGCCAGTGCCGCTTTACAATCAACGATATGATCGGGGTGGGTTGCCTTTGGGCTGAGGCGGTAGGAAACCGAGCAACAGAGCCAGCCCTGCTTTGCCAAGTGGTGCATCAGCGGTAGCGCTTGGCCCTTCTTGTCGCCATACATCCAGGCGCCCCCATGGATATGCAATAACACTGGCGCTGACGTTAGATCACCCTCTGGCCTGTAGAGATCAAGTTTTAGGCCGTGATGACCATAATCAATATCTGTTGTGATGTTGAGGCCGGTCTTGTCGTTTCGAAATGGCAGCAACATATCGGAGAAATCAGGGTTTAGCTGTAAACCGCTCGCCAAATCACTGGGAATAGCCTCGAAATAGTCGGCGCCCAATCCCTTTTTGAGCGCCGCCTCAACCGTGGGACCGAGTGCCATGCCTTGATAATGAACATGTAACAGGCCTGCCCAACTGGCAAACAGGGCCAGGACACCCAGCAGTCCCACCCAACCCGAAAAGTTACCGCCGGTGAGCAATAGCGTGCCAATCAATCCTTGCAGAAGAACAAGATGCAACGCCAGTTCGCCCCCAAGCCAACCAAACCCAAAACTTAATGTCATCAGTCGCCGCTCACGAAGCCTTGGAAAGTAAATATTCAGTGTCAGCAGGCTGCTGCCCAGAACAAACAGAAACGCGGATATAGTCATGGTCACCTAATAAAATAAATGTTGTTTGATGGATTGTCGTGTTGAATGATGGCAACAGGTTTGTAAGACATTTGCCACCGCGACGGCTGGGATTGCACGCTAAAGCGCTGGCGACAAATTGCCATCGACATTGATTGCGGTACCGCTGATGTATCCCCCCGCATCTGAGCACAGTAAACAGGCAAGACTGGCACACTCATCAGCGTATCCCAAGCGTCCCATGGGCAATGATTTGCCCGCCTTTTTAATGAAGTCGCTAAGATCTTCATTGGCTCCGCTGGCCCTGTGCGCTCGCTCAATCTGATCGGACTCAATCCGGCCAATGTTTAGAGCATTGACCAAAACGTTATACTCTGCGCCCTCCCCAGCAAGAACCTTGGTCAGCGCCATGCCTGCAGCACGGGTCACTGAAGTTGGCGCGGAGCCTTTCGATGGTGTTTTGGCAAGGGTATTGAGCATATTGATGATGCGCCCCCAACGATTTTTCTTCATTTCAGGGAGGACCAGTCGACTGAGTCTGACAGCAGCCATGAGCTTTAGATCGAGGTCGTATTGCCACTCGTCGTCAGAGATATCTTCGAAGGCACCGGCCTTCGCAAAGCCGGCGTTATTGATCAAGATATCGATGTGGCCGAAGTCATCGATCACTGCGGTATGAAGTTGGCTTAAAGCAGCTGCGCTCGAGACGTCGCAGGTATAACCTTTGGTTTTTTGACCAGTGCTTTGCTGGATTTGATTCGCTGCTTGTATAACCTC
>CALIKQ010000043.1 GCA_938017975.1 uncultured Pseudomonadales bacterium
CTTTTAGTCATCCATTGTTCGGTCTTTGCCGAGCAGGATTATTTGTTAACGACGTTTCAAATGCCGGATGTTGAGCGCGGCTACGTATCGCTTGATTACACGTATTTCTCAGAATCGCTCGACGTCTTCAATTATTCTGAAAAACTAGAGAGCACCTTTAAACCGGAAAGAGCGAGTTCTTTTCATGGGTCGCTCTCGGTACAAGTGACTTCTAGATTGATGATCTCCTACGAGCGGGAAGGTACGTCGGCTACGACATCAAGGGACCGGGAGCCGTTCAGGGTTTCGTCTGATGTGGTTGGTAACTCAGGGTTGATACAATGGCAGCTGGACGAAGTCTTGGGACATGATGCGGAAGTTTTCTTTGGGTACGCGAAGCGGGCCCAAGACCCTTTGAGCATCGAGTGTTACGAATATTCTGGAATCACGGTTGGGCGCTGCGAGGGTGCCGATTTTACGTTTCAGGACCCGGAAACGGGTCTTGATGAACCGGCAGTGGTTACTTCTGCGCACGAAACGCGTTGGTCAATTGGTTTTTCGATGAATCGCGCCATTTCTGATCGATGGACGCTCCAGCATACGCTTCGATATCGGTCCTCCGACGTCTCCGCGAAAGTTGACGCTACGATTCTTACCATTGAAGATCCATTTTTGCTGGGTGTACGCATCAATGGGGAGCGCCTTGGCGATACCATTGATCAATTGCGTCAGACATTTCCTCAATCAAGGCCTTGGACCGAGCGCATCGTCCGCTACGACCTCGGCCTCAACTGGTCCGCGAGTGATCGATGGATCGTGTCTAATACGATCGGTTTCTTGAGCGCGAGTCGCAGTGATTATGAGAAAGTCTCAGGAAGCGAGGGCTACAATTCAAACTGGGTTTGGAATGCATCGATCTGGTATATGCCTTCTTCGCAGGTGACAACCTACCTTCGCGGGACACTGACCCGACACTACCTATTAGGGATTGACTCGATGCTATACAATCAGCGCACGGCGAAATTTTTTGCGCATCCCTACGGTCAGATTTCAGCAGGTCTGGTGTTTTCGTTCTAAGCATCATAGATTAGGGCAGTTCGTTGGGGCTTTGCAAAACCTCAGAGGCAAAGAACCACTGACCAGAAATCGAAAGGGGTTTGCTCTAGGCGAGAGACTACCGGGCCCTAGCAAACGCTCGCTCGGTTGCAGAGAGCTTGTGGCAAATTAGGAGTACGATGGCACCACTTTATTCACGAACCGCGCGTTCGCAGCCGTTGTCCTTCAAAGCGAAGCTGTTTCAGGGTATCGGTGCGATCCCGGACACGGTTAAGAACTGGGTTCTAAATACTTTCGCGCTTTTTTATTACAGTCAGCTTTTGGGTCTGGACGCGTTTCTTGTGTCAGTGATTCTTGCGGTTGCAATGGTCTTTGATGCGGTGACGGACCCATTGGTAGGCGCTTTCTCGGATAACCTTCAAACTCGTTGGGGCCGGCGTCATCCGCTGATGCTTGCAGCAGCAATGCCATTGGGGCTGGGTATCTATCTGATTTTCACGCCGCCAGCAGGGCTCAGTGATGGTTGGCTTGCCGCTTGGCTGCTTTTTTGTCTAGTGCTGACTCGGGGCATGATGACAGTCTATTTTGTGCCGTGGGCAGCCATCGCCTCGGAGCTCTCTGATGATTATCACGAGCGAACGTCGGTGATGGCGCATCGATATGCGGTCGGATGGGCGATTGGGGTTGGATTCCCGCTTTTTGTCTATTCGATCCTGTTACCCAGCACTGAGACGCACCCTGTGGGTCAGATGAATCTCGAGGGTTATCCTATGGTTGGCTTGGCGGCGGCTCTCTTGCTCACGGGCGGTGCATTGGCAACGGGCCTTTTGACCTTGAAGGAGGTCCCTTATCTAAGACAGCACGCCTCGGAGTCCGCTAAATTTAATCTTAAATTGATTTTTCAAGATTTGGTCAGAGCACTAAAAAACGGCCAGTTTGCGCTCATTTTTGTGATTGTCATTATGATCTCAGCGATTGGCGGTACAACAGCCAACTTGGGGATTTATATGAATACCTTCTTTTGGGGTTTTGATACGGATGACCTGCGCTGGTTTTCTCTGTCAGCAGTTGGTGCCGTTATCGCTTTTCCAATGATCGCTCTGATTCAACGACGCTGGGAGAAAAAACAGATTATCCTGCTGTGCGCATTGACCTCGTTGGTGGACGGGATTGTTCTCATCAATTTACGGTTTCTGGATTTTTTACCACAGAATGGTGATCCGTTACTGCTGGGGATATTGGTTTCTATGGGGGTCATCACAGTTGCCATTGCAGTGGTCCAAGGTGTTATTTCTGCTTCCCTGCTCGCTGATATACTGGATCAGCACGAGCTGAAAACGGGCTATCGCCAAGAGGGAATGTTCAACGCGGCCTTATCATTCTCTGGTAAAGCTGTCAGCGGCGTGGGCATTGTCTTAGGAGGGCTTCTCATTACTTTGATTGAGTTTCCACTTCAAACAGCACCCGATATGGTGCCAGAGCACATAATCTTCAGGCTTGGGCTCGTGGTTGGTGTCTTGCTGCCCCTTCTGTATTTGATACCCATTGCATTGGTAACGCGTTTTAATATTACCGAAGCGGTTCATGCTGATATCAGAGCACAACTTGATGCGCGATATCAGAAGCAGCAGTCCGAAGGTTAACGAAACCTTTTGTTCCAGCGAAGGCGGCGGCCACTGCACAAACAGATGGCCAAAAGGACCCAGTGTGCGCTGAGCCATCAGCATTCATTCAAGTGCGGGACATTTTGAGTGCATAGATCAATATTGAGTTAATGGAAGGCCAAATATGAATGTTCGTGATCAGTTCAATGCACATTTGCTGCATCCCTGGGCGGATCTGCCCAACCTTGGGGAGGATCTTGAAACTCCTGAACTGGCGCGGGGTGACGGGGTTTATGTCTATGATGAAACGGGGCATCAGTTGTTGGATGGCCCTGGCGGCATGTGGTGTATGCAACTGGGCTATGGCCGCACAGAAGTCGCCGATGCGGTAGCGGATCAAATTAAAACCCTCGGATTTGCCAGCGCCTTCTCGGTGATTCATGAAAAAGAGGGCCAACTTGCTGCAAAAATCGCTCATGAAGCCCCCGGTGACCTCAATCGGGTATTTTTTACTACAGGTGGATCCACAGCAGTCGATGCAGCGCTGAGGTTTTGCCAGATGGCAAACAACATTCTAGGACGTCCAGAGCGCAAACATATTTTAGCAAGATCCCAGGGGTACCACGGCAGTACCTATCTCTCATCCTCAGTAAGCGGTAAGGAACGTGACAAATCGGCGATGGATACCGAGCAAAATCATGTCCATTTTCTTTCTGCGCCGCATTTAGGAGGCGATCCAGAGGGTCGATCAGAAGCTGCGTTCTGTGACTATCTCATTGAAGAGCTCGAGGCAACCATCGCTGAGGTTGGTCCAGAGAATATTATGTGCATGATCGCAGAGCCGGTTTTGGGCTCTGGTGGAGTGATTGTGCCTCCTGCGGATTACAATGCGCGCTGCGCTGCGGTCGTTCGTAGCCACGATATCCTTTATATCGCGGATGAAGTTGTTACGGGTTTTGGTCGCCTAGGGCATTGGTTCGCATCTGAGCACGTCTTTGGCGTCGTTCCTGACATGATCATCTTCGCGAAGGGGGTGACATCGGGATATTTACCCTTGGGCGGCTTTGTGGTCTCTGAGGGCTTGCTGGAGCAGGTTTCAGGACCTGCTGCAAACGGCAATATTTTCTCCACCGGATATACCTGGTCTGCCAACCCTGTGTCCTGCTCAGCGGCACTGGCGGTTTGGGAGATCATCGAGCGCGAACAGATTCTTGAGCATGTGCGGGAAGTCTCAGGTTATTTTCTGGAGCAACTCAATACCCTCTCAGAGCTGCCTTTGGTGCGAGAAGTACGAGGTCAGGGATTAATGGCGGCCATAGAACTTATGCCGCCGGCTGATCTCTTGAGGGGTAGCACACTTGATCAAGACTACGCCCTCGGCGACTTAGTTGATACCTGTTGCTACGCCCATGGTTTGATTGTTAGGCCCTTAATTAATGTTTGCGTTATTTCACCGCCCTTGATCATTACTCGCGCTCAAATCGACGAGCTGGTCTCGAAATTCCGTGCCGGCATTGAAGATGCCTCGATTGAGCTCTCTCGCCAGCACCCTGATCGTGATGAAGCTACTTAGGAGTCTGTCATGCCAGATCTTATTGGTACCAAGACGCGAGACCTGCTGGAGAGGGGCTTATCTCGGTTTCGAGGGGGACAAGCCTACGCGCTTCGTGCGGCTGAGAGTGCAAAGTTAGGTTTCCAACCGCCCATGCAGCTGATTGTTGATCGTGCAGAAGGAGACTTTGTTTACGATCTTGAGGGTCGAGAGATTATTGATTTTCAGAATGGATGGGCCACGAACCCCCTTGGGAATTGTCATCCAGAAATTTTAGAAGTTGTGCAGGCCGCTCAAAAGCGTTACGGCTTCCATTGGGAGCATCCGCTTCGGGTTCCAGTGGCTGAGGCGATCGCTGCGACCATGCCGGAGGGCGCTCTGCCACGCTTTAGTTTCGAAGTATCAGGCACGGAAGCCGTGGAGTCTGCAGTTCATGCTGCGCTTTGTCATACAGGTCGCAGAACCATCATTGCTTTTGCTTCGAGTTTTCATGGCGAAGGTTTGGGTACCAAATTGATCAGTGCCTACAACAGCGATAACTATGTCGGACTCGAAGCTTGGTCGGGCGGAGTCATTCGAGCGCCATTCCCGCATTCGAGTGTGCTCCCGCCTGGTCTTAACCACGCGCAGTATCAGGATTATTGTTTGTGGTATTTAGAGCAATACATACCGAAGCATGTGATGGCGGCGGACAACATTGCGGCAGTTTTAATTGAGCCCGCTCTTGCAGAAGGCGGTAATTGGATTCCCGACCCTACGTTTCTTCAAGAAATTCGTGGCATTTGTGATCGTCAGGATTGGTTGATGATCGCTGATGAAGTGCTCACAGGTGTTGGCCGCACTGGCCGATTTTGGGCTGTTGAGCATGCAGGCATTACGCCGGATCTGATGGTGGTCGGTAAACACTTGTCAGGTGGAATAGAGGCTTTTGCTGGTTTTGCGGCGCGGGATGACATTCTAGGAAATAACCCTAAAGCAACAGGAGGAAGCACTTTTGCCGGGACCCCAGCGGGATGCGCTGCTGCGCTTAAAACGCTGGAGATCATAGAGCGGGACGATGTTTTGAGTCATGCCCAGCGATTAGCCAACATTGCAGAGGTGAGCATGGCTGACTGGGCTGCTCGATACGACATCGTCTCAGAAGTGCGTGGTCTTGGCTTGCTGCTTGGCGTGGGGTTTGGCCAGGATGAGGAAACTGGCGTGCTGTTGGCTCGGTCCGTGCGCGATGAGATGTTGAAGCGAGGCGTTTGGGCATTGTGTGACTTTGAACCTCAGGTCAGGCTCTATCCCGCGCTGACCATGTCTCCGGAGGTCCTTAAAGCGGGTCTCGCTGGAATGGAGGAAGCCATCGCTGCGGTTTCAAGTTCAGGCCCAACGGTCGGAGATTATCCTGCGATGCCTAATGGCAACGTCGGCTTTTAGGTTGTCCTGTTATCCTCATTTGGATCTGACATCCAAGCGCGATAATGTTCGTGAAAATCCCAAACATCGGATTCCAGATCGATAAGCAGCCCATGATGGTGTGGTTTGGCCGTCAGCCCACGTTGGTTGAGCTCGCTGACTTTGGCATCTTGATGCAGCAGACGTTCGCAAAACTCAATCGCGGGGGCTGGATCAAAGGATGGTTTCTGCAAAACCTTTGGATCAAAGAGCCACTCAGCGGTTACCAGGGTCCGACCTGGAGCGGTCGGAAGGATAGATACTTGACGCACGTAGTCAGGGTGCGCAACGATGTATTGATTAGGATAAATCTCTAAAAAAGTATGTCCTGCTTCAACCTCCTCAGCGGAAAGGCCCTCGAAGGTTGGGGCAATGGTTTGTCCTGTCTCAGTCCAGGATTCAATGCCGATTGCGACGCGGTCCTCACCCTTAAACCCTGACTTTAGATAATCGGTGGCCATACCCCCCTGATACAATGGGACGATTCTGCAAAGCTCTGGATGAATGGCTGGACAGTGATAGCATTCAAGGTAGTTCTCCCAGAAGATCTTCCAGTTGCATTTCACCTCAAACTGGACTCGGTGGCCTACTGTTAAGGTTGCGAGCGGCCAGTTGTTGAGTGTCTCGGCGCTGGGAATCATCCCATCTAAAACGCTCAAATTTGAGCCTTCGTCAAAGTTCAAGTAGAGGTTGCCAGCCCACTGAGTTAGCGAAATTCTATCAAGCCCGAGTTGGGCCGTTTGGTCGCCCAGATTGATTCGGGGAGTCGCTATCAGCTCACCAGATAAATTGTAGGACCACTGGTGATAAGGGCAAACGATTCTCCCAGATTTGAGTTGCCCGAATGAGGCTTCACAGAGTGTTGACCCTCGGTGACTGCAAGCGTTGTAGAAGGCCCCCACTTGGTGCGACGCGTCTAGAACGAGAAGCACTTCGCGATCGGCAATTCGTAGAACCTTGAAGTCGCCCGGGCTTTTAAGTTCATCTGAACGCCCGACGTAGACCCATTGGGTCCGCCAAATTCTGGCTAATTCTGATTGGAATATGTCCGCACTCAAATAGTGGTTTGCTGTCAAGCTCGGAAAAGTGTGGTCGCCGGATTGACCTGTTTTTGACGCTGCAAGTTCGGATAGGCGCTTTGTGTCATTAGAAGATGTGGGCATGGTGTGATCGCGCCTCGATTGCAGGAGTAGAACTGGTTTCCAGTATGCGATTTTTGCACGGAGATGTAAAAATCAGGTGCGCCGTTAGGGCCCGTGCCCGCATTTTCACCGTCTGGAGGTATGGATGCGACTGTTTGATGATTGCTGGATTCGATTTTGTCTATGCGTCGTCGACAAGGGACTAAGGCTTATGATCGAGCTGAAATCCAAAAGCTTGGGTTCTTTTTCGAACGCAGTAGAATGACCGCATGGCGATACAAAAAGCATTGACACAATCTGTCTTGCCGGGTTTTTGGAAGCTCGTGCAGAGCCCTTGGCTTAAGCCGCTGGTTTACGGCTTGTTGTTGCTAAATTCGGTGCTCTACTTTTTGGATGAATGGCGTAACGCTCAGCTGTTACTCAGCGCTGAAAGTTCTTGGCTGCAGTGGTCTGGATTGTTTAAAACGACCATTGACGAGATCGGATGGTTGGGCTTGATCCTGGCTTTTGAAATTGAAACGTTTTGGTTATCCGCGCGGTCGAGCGCATTTTTCGTCCTGCGTTCGTTGCTGCGGAGTTTTCGATGGCTTTGTTATCTTTTGCTCGCGCACACTGTCATGGTCAATGTAACTGCGGGTTACCATTACCTGAATGTCACCCCAGAGGTTGACGCTCCGTCGCCATGCTCATTGGTCGAGGCTAATGTGTTTTATACGCATAACCTAAGCTACACGCTAATCGAATCGGATAACTGTTTGTCTTTTGAGGGCAGAGACCTTAAATACTACTTGGAACCTAACGTCATCAGTGATGAAGCGGGCTATCAGCTGGCTGGTTGGCATGCATGGTTCGATTTTCAGGATGCCTTACTCTGGTTGCTTGTGGTTGCTGTGATTGAGCTGAGCGTATGGCGTAGACACAAAGGCCGTTCATTGGGCCGAATGCCACTGGTCGCGGGATTGATCTATGGCGCATTGCTGATCGATGGAGGGTTTTGGATGATCAACGGTCACTACCTCTATATGTATGATCAATTACTGTGGATTTTTGGATTTTGGGCGATCGAGGCCAACCTGCGCTCCAAGCAATCTTCAGTGCCTTTGATGCAAAGTTAGTCGCAGTTTTAAGTGTTTGAAGCTAGATCCGCCCGGTAGTCTGTCGGCCTCGTTCAGTCTCCCCGATGTTCACTGGGTGTAGTGATGCGGTGCAAGCCCCTGTGACGAGAAATTCGTCATAGTGTGACCATAAATTAAAGAGTGGCTGCTTTTAGTTTGCTTGCGCGATCTCGTTTGGGGTAAACCCAACTAGTCTCATTTGATGGGCATTGAGCTTGGGAATTACGGGCCAATTGAAACGGTCTGATTGAGCGGCATCGGTGACGTCAGGAAAGTGGTCCGCATTGATAAAACGGTCACTCCAGTTCGTGGTGGAGGTCCCTTCTCGAAGTGCTTTTTTTCGGCGCTCAATCACCTTTGAATTGGACTTAGATCTGGGCATCATACAGATTAAGCTGGCGGCGCGTTGAAGCTTTGATTCGTCCATTCCGGCCCCAGGGCCAGGGTGGCTGCAGTGCACTGTTCTTGAGTCCCAAAGCATGAGATCTCCTGGCTCCATGTGGCAGCTGATGGGTTGCATGTCTCTCAGTCGAGGGTCGTTTTTGGGAAACCGAAAATGATCAATTGAGTCGTGAATTCTGGCTAGCCGAGGGCCGTATAATTCAGGGATCTGCTCGAACAAATGATGGCTACCTGGCACAACAACATTACCGCCGATCTCTGGACTCGTTGGTAAAAGATTAACCAGCCCTTGAACGCAGTGTTTGCCGGGTCGCCCAGTTGGATGCTGGTCAATGTGTAGCCATGATCCGCCTTCATTCGTTCGCCATGCCGCATTTGCGAGCCAAGGTCGCCAAAGACTCACGCCATCAAAACTAACCAACAAATCTTCAGTTTCCCAAACAGAAGTAAACGCCTGGTGAATTCTTGTTGAGTTTCGAATAAACCACTGGGCAGGACTGTGTCCAATGCCAAGGCTCGGTAAAATCCCGCCATGGACGCTGGTAGGCCATCGGTCATCATCCCAAGTACTTGTATCAGCGCGGTTGATTCCCGTTCCTAGTTGTTCAAGGTAGTCCCAGAGAAGATCTACGGCATGTTCAGCTTCCTTGGTTGTCAAAGCGTTGGCGATGATCACAAAGCCATGCTTTTCTAAATACCGCATGGCGGAGTCTTCTGTGGGCTCAAAACGCGGCACGTGACGATATTCGACGGAAATTGTGTCATTTGCTGAATGATGTGTTGTAAGCGTCATATTTTAGCCATGCTTTCTTCTATCTGAGATCAAGACTAACAGAAGCAGATCAGAAGGGAAGTTGCGAGGATCGGCTCAGAAAGTGCCCACTCAGACTCTGGCCTCGAATTGAAAACCCTGGATTGATTGCGTACAAAACTGGATTTGACCATTTTGTTCCCGATCACGATCACGATCGCCCGGACGGTCAGTCCTTTGATGGGACATTTCATGGCGATCGGTGCTTCAAATCGCGTTTACGCCAAAGCTAATTGAAAACTGGGTAAGCTCGAGGCTCCTTTGCTACTCTTTACAAAAAAATAACAATTTAGAATAAGAATAAGGTTTTTTAACCCGTAAATATTATTCAATGCGGTTTTGATGATAAATGGCGCTAATTGCCCGAAATATTATTCAATTTGATTATAAAAAATACAAAAATGTTATTTAGTGTCAGATAGCTAATACTGTCGCCCGATAAATTCAGAAAATCGTAAAAAAATGGCGTGTTTAAGCTACAATGCTCGCGCTTTAATCTGCAACGCGAGTCGGAAATATGGTCAGGATTTTGTCGTTATTTTTATTGTTAGTGAGTCATGTCGGCGCGATCTCGGCCCGAGACAATTTGAATCTAGGCATTAAGACTTCGATGACTGTGCAGGTGCAGTTAGAGCGACTGAACCGGATTGGTTTCGATTGCAGTGCTATGAATAGAGAAGTCAGTGAGCATTGGCAGTGCGTCCGCAGCACTCAGGTTGTGAATCTCAGTCCAAGACGAATCTTGCTGACTTGCGCGGACGATAGCGCCTGTTGGCCCGAAACAGTCGATCTCATTCGAGATATTGCTCCGAAGTCTTCGTTGACAGCAGTCGAGCCAGTGACGGTCTACCGAAGTCGAGGATCTGTGCATCTTCATTGCTTGACGGCGATCAATGATCGGAGAGTTTGTGCGCAAAGTTGGGCGTCGAGTAAACCAGAAAAACGAGACCAGCGACACGTATGGCGAGCCTCCTCATCAGCCAACGATCAAATGACGGCGGACTAAATATCAGTGTTTTGGGAGATTTGTCTCTAATGTATGGAGGTACCAGTGCACAAAATCCTTTAACGTTTCCTCAAACTCAGGATGATAGGGCCCTGGTTCAAAAAAACGAGAGTTAACGCCTTTGCTGTTTCGCATGATGATGTATTCATCTTCTTGGGTCGTGTGGTCCCACAGCCAAATTAAATCATCCACTTGGTAATCGACTCCTGGCTCCGCATCGCCTCGTACGAACCAGACAATTTCGACATCTGTCGTTGTAAGGGTTCTAGGAAGAAAGCGATACAAGACGCAGTGGTCCGGATAATTCAGCATAAAAGTGAGTGGCCCCATTTGATAGTCACCCGCACCGCCATCGTACCCTTTGATATTGCCCATCAGGGGCGCTACAGGCTGTCCATCTCTACTTCCAGTGAGATAGCCATCGAATAATCCATAGCGGCTGGTGTAACTGCATGCACCGAATCCCTCGGCATCAAGATAAATGCGCCGGTATGCCGTGCTCATTCCCTCGATGCCCGTGACGGCATCGCTGCGTTCAAGCATCGCATTGACCACAGGCGCAACCCGCTCCTCTAAGTCCTTAAGGGTGTGTAGCTTCGCGTATGCTCGATGTGAAGTAGCACAGTGATAACACTCCAGATAATTTTCTAGCACCAACTTCCAATTCGCGTTGATTCGATAAGTTTGTTTATGCGCCACCTTGGCATCTTCGAGCTGATAGGCACCCAAGGGTTTTCGTAAGTGCTCAAGGGGGCCCAGAAAATCAGCTGCATTAGCATCGCAGTTGATGAAGACTAAACCCATGTAAGTCACTAGTTTCACTTTTTTGAGTCCGTGAGCTGCCGGATCAAAATCGGGTAGGACGTGCATCTCGCGAGCTGCTTTCATAGAGCCGTCCATATTGTAGACCCAGCCGTGATACGGGCAGACAAAGGTTGCTCTATTACCGCAAGGTTCCTCACAAACCGCTGCACCCCGATGCCGACAGATATTGTGCATGGCGTGGAGCTTACCATCAGCGGACCGTGCAATGATCAATGAATCTTCGCCAATTTCGAGCAGCTGAAAGTCACCGGGTTGTGGAATTTCGGATTCATGAAGTGCATAGATCCAGCTTTTAAAAATCAACTGATCGAGCTCTAGGTCATGTACCAAGTGGGACCGGTAGAAATAGGGGTCGAGTGCATGGTTAGGCCGTTTTGCCTCGGCCAATAGTTTGCGCTCTAATTTTTCTATCGAATCGTCAACGTCGGTCGCGATCAGGTTCAATGCAGGCCTCCTTGAGTACACTAACGCCTGGACAATGCTCAGTGCGGGATTGCAGGCGTCTGACGACGCCGCTTGGGATTAAAAATAGGACCGTCTAGAACTCGACAAGGCGCAAGTACCCGGGTCCAGTGTAGCTCTCTCTGGTAATAGATCTCAGCGACGTATTCCTGGCCCACGCCGCCTTCCGGCATTTCCAGTTGCGCGAATGCGATATTGGATTTTGCGGTTGGACACCAAGCGGCAGAGGTGACCGTGCCAATCTGCTGATCGCCCTTTAAAATAAACGAATGGTCAGCGGGTTTGTTGCCATCGATGTTTAAGATGGCAAAACGATAACGCGACCCTTTCTCCTTTTCGGCTATGAGCGATTTTCGGCCATTAAAAAGTGGTTTCTCAAGATCAACCAACCAATCAAGACCAAGCTCAAACGGGCTTCTCGTGCGGCCGGGCCTGACCATTTCCTCGGCCGGGACAAAGTCTACTCCGGCTTGGATGAAACCTGTTTCGATTCGAGCAATGTCCAGAGCGTAAGAGCCAAAAGGTTTGATCAGATAATCGCGGCCAGCTTCGAACAGCTGATCCCATAACGGCTCTGCGCGCTCGGGAGAAACCCAAACTTCATAGCCCAGATCTCCAGTAAATCCAGTGCGGCTGATCATGAGCTTCTCGCCCTCGAAGTCGTACTCTCTCATGCCAAAGGGTTTGAGCGTATTAAGGTCATGGAGGCCCATCTGCGTCAACGTGGTACAGGAAGTTGGACCCTGTACCGCGAGCGCTGCAAGATGGTCTGTTTCATCGCTAATCGATACGTCAAAGCCCATCGCACACCACAATAACCAATCGGTTGCGCGCTGATAGGAGCACAATCTGAAATCATTGGGTCCCAACCTGAATATGGTCCCGTCGTCCATGACTTGGCCAGCGTCGTTGCACCAAACGGTATAGCCCACACGGTTTAAACCGATCTTGGAGACATTTCGAGTCACCATTTTATTGAGATAAGCCTCCGCATCCGGACCCGTGATTCGGTATTTATTCATTGGCGAGAGGTCAAAAACACCTGTGGTGCTGCGGACAGCGAAATACTCAAGCTCGACATCAAAGAAGGCATTGGGGGTTGTGAAGCCCATCCAATTGCCCCAGTCATTAATTTGGCAAAGTTCTTTAACCCTCGAATGGAAGGGCGTTTCGAGCATCATCGTGGCGCGATTGGCAGTATTCATGCGGCATCTCCCAGTCGAATGATTTCTTGTGCGGCATTTTTGCCCGCTAGTCCCATCAAGCCTCCGCCAGGATGACTGCCCGCTCCGCAGAGATACAGTCCATTGATTGGCGTGCGATATTGGGTTGCGCCATGGGCGGGGCGTGTCATTAAAACTTGATCCATCGTAAGCTCGCCATGATGCCAGTTGCCTCCGGTCATGCCAAAGTCTGCCTCAAGGTCAGACGGCGTCAGTAGCTCTTTGCCGCAAACGAGATCAGAAATTCCTGGCGCATAACGTTCGATCTCGCCGATAACGCGGTCCAAGAATGTCTCACGCAGGGAATCCCAACCTGCCTTTGGCGAATGCGGAGCATATTGGACAATCGCGGACAAGACGTGCTGCCCAGGAGGCGCAAGGCTTGGGTCATTCAACGTCGGGATGCTGATATCCAGAGCAGGGTGATCTGAACACTCGTCGTATTTTAAGGCATTAAATGCCCGTTCGATGTCGTTCATGGTGGGCGCGATAATCAGCCTTTGTTTCAGCGCTGCTTCGTCGAGACCCTTAAAATTTGGTAGGGCAGTCAACGCTAAGTGAATTTTAGCCGTACCGCTTTTGGTTCTGATGTGCTCGATTCTGCGTGCGAACCCGGTTTCGACGTTTGAATAACCCAGCAGAGTTCTAAACGTGGTCACTGGATCAGCGCTGGAGACGATCATGCTGGCTGATAAATTCTCGCCCGAGGCAAGCGTGACCCCCGTCGCCTTGTCATGCGTTTTGTTGATGGAGGTAACGCTTTGATTACAACGAACCTCAACGCCAAGGGCGGTCACACTTTGAGACAACGCATCGCCTAGCGCGCCGAGCCCGCCTGCGACCTGGCTGACACCGGTAAAACCTTGGGTCTCGCCGAAGAAGCGGTGAAGGTAGGTAAAAACGGTGTTGGGCGAGCGGGGTCCCATAGGCGTGCCAATCACCGCGTCAAGCGCCAGTGCTGCGCGTAACTGCTCTGAAGCAAATGTTTCATTCATAACATCAAAGATATTGATCAGAATCAATCGCATGAGGTCGCTCATGTCGTCTTTGCCCAAGCCCTTCATACCTAGCCCGAGCTTGGCCATTGTAAATTTGTCCCGCCAGTCGTGTTCGACAAGCTTGGGAGGCCTGGCCTCATAGGCGCTCTGCATGAGTTTGGCGTACTTGCGCATTTTTCTTCTGAAGACTCGAAAATTCTCATGATCCTCAGACGAGATGCCCGCGCCTTCGAGTGAGTCACCTGAAATGCGCAGGTGATTTTCTGAAGCATCTAATGCGATGGTAGCGAGGTTTTCGGCTGCAAAGCTAAGTCCATGGGACTTTAGCTTAAAGTCCTTGATGATTGCGGGGCTCAGTTGGTAGAGCCACTGGGCGCAGTTTGATACTTTGAACCCGGGTACGAATTCGTTGGTAGCGGCGCAGCCGCCCGGGACTGACCTGGCTTCAAGCACGAGGACTTTCTTCCCAGCTTTTGCAAGGTAGCCTGCGCACACTAATCCATTATGGCCGCCGCCAATGATTATTGCATCGAAATCAGTCATCGGCATATCCTCCTGGCACGGTATTGGGTTTGTTGAGATCGCGTAGAATTTCTCGAGCTGCGTTTGCACCGGGTGCGGACATTACGCCGCCGCCAGGATGGGTGCCGGAGCCGCACATGTACATTCCGGTAACTGGTCCGCGATACTGCGCGTATCCTGGGAAAGGGCGATTGAACAATAGTTGATCAAAAGTCAGCTCACCCTGAAAAATATTGCCCTCGGTTAATCCCACTTCTGATTCAATATCCTTCGGTGTTCGTGTCTCACAATGAAGAATGAGGTCCCTAAAGTTCGGGCTGTAGTTTGATATTTGATCAATGACGGTTTTTTCAAAGCCAGCTTTGTCCTCAGCGGTCCAATCCTCGCCGTTGATTTTGGGCGGCGCGTATTGAACGAAAACTGACATCATGTGCTTGCCCGGGGGCGCCATGGTGGGATCAGTGAGAGAAGGGATCATCATGTCCAGATAAGGATCTTTTGACCAAGTTTCGTTTTTCCAGTCGTCGTAGGCACGCTCTTGCCGTTCCAGGGAGTCCGTAAAATGTAGATCTCCTGCCATCAGCGGGCTTTTTGGGTCCATACCATGAAAAACTGGCAGTCCATCTAAAGCGATGTTCAGTTTTCCCGAGGAGCCCCGGATTTTGAAATTGCTTGCTTTTTTGATAACAGAGCTAGGAAGGTCTTTCTCGTTCATGATGTCAAGAAAGGTCCGTTTTGGATCAAGGTTGGACACCACAATGGGGGCAAGATACTCATCACCGTTTTTGAGTGCGACGCCGCGGACTTTTGATCCTTTTACGATGATTTCATCGACATTGGCATCGCAGATGATCTCGCCGCCATAGGAACGGAAGGCTTTTGATATGGATTCTGCAACAGCGCCCATACCACCTCTGGCAAAGCCCCAGGCGCCGACATTGCCGTCAACATCGCCCATGTAATGGTGCAGCAATACATAGGCGGTCCCAGGCGAGTAAACACCGAGCGCTGTGCCGATAATTCCACTGCCTCCCAAATGCGCTTTGAGCACGTCTGTCTCAAAATATTCGTTCAAATAATCAGCAACACTTTTGGTCCAAAATGCGATGGTGTCAGCCAAACCTTCTTCGCCCATATTAAGAAAAGCCTTCGCGAAATTGGCAAGTTCAAGTAGTTCTCTAGGCCGCAATGACGTCGGGTCTGGAGGGGTCCGCATTAGAAATGGGCGAATCAACCGAGTTTGTTTTGTAACATCGGCGGTGTAGCGGTCGTAAGCATTGGCATCGCGTTTTGAGTGCCGTGCAATCTCTCGATAAAAACGATCATGGTCAAAATAGCTCCCGAGGTGATCGCCGTTGCGCATAAAGGTCGCACCTCCGCCAAACGGAACAACCTGAAGCCCATGACGGGGTAGTTCAAGATCGCGGGCAATTTCAGGGCGCAGCAGGCTACAGACGTAAGAGCAGTTTGAGTAATACCAGCCCTCGTGGAGTTCTCGGCTGACTGTTGCGCCGCCGATATAAGGGTTGCGTTCCAACACCGCAACCTTAAGTCCTGCTTTGGCGAGGTAGGCGGCATTGGTTAACCCGTTGTGACCGGCGCCAATGACGATAGCGTCATATGTGTTCAAATGCGATCTCCAAGACTGCTCAAGTGAAGGGTTTAGAATGCCACGTCAGCCTAGCGTAGACAAGATGAGAATGAACGCTGGTTCATTCCCATCTTGTTCTTGGAGGCGAGCTAGCTTAGAGTCGTCGTTAAATGAATGGATCGAGATTGAGACATGTCCATAAGTCGTTCGTCTGCCTCAACGGCATCCAAGAAGCGGCAGATTCTCCCGCGCGCGGTTCGCCGGGAACAGCTGATTCAGGCCACAATGCGCTGTATCGCACGCTTGGGATTGTCTTCGGTAACCCTCAGTCAGGTCACGAAGGAAGCCGGTTTAAGTCAAGGCATCGCGAACCTGCATTTTGCGGGGAAAGAGGACTTGCTGGTAGAAACCCTGCGCTACGTAACCGGAGAATATAATCGGGGTCAAATCCAAATCCTGGAGGATCCGGCTTTCGCTCTGCCCAGTGAACGTCTAGCAGCTTTAGTGAATTTCCAGTTCAGTCGCTCGGTCACCGAAGAAACTAAAATGGCGGTTTGGTTTGCTTTTTATGGTGAGGCAAAGTCCCGGCCAACCTATAAAGCGATTTGTGCCCAAGCCGACGCAAAGGCGGCCCGGTTGGTCCGCCGGCTCTTTGCCGATGTTGGACTAGAGCTGGACCGATCTATGGATCCAGTGATGGTCGCCGAGGGATATATCGCGCTCATCGACGGGCTTTGGCTGAGCCTGTTGCTTGTTCCAAAGAAAATGACGCGAGCCAAAGCGAAACGCGTCGCTTGGGCGCATCTCAATGGCATCTTTCTGACGTTATAATCGCTGTGTCGGGGCATTGGTGGAACAAATGGTTTGAGCGCTTTTTGATAGCTCCTCAAAGCCCTCAGCAGATAGAGCCCAATCAACAAGGGTTTGCGTGAAGGCCTAACCCTGGCGATTGCAATGCTAGACATGAGCGCGCGTCTGCGTAGACCTACTGGCTGGATCGTTGAGGGGGGCCGCAGCAGGAGCACTGGTGACTAAGACCCCAGTTCCTCCTTGAGAGCGAAAAAAAGACGTCACGGTCTTTGGATATTCGTTGGCGGAATATAATCGAAAATAAAATTGATCCGACCTTCGCTGCCTTTGTTCATAACGCTGTGACGCTTCTGGTTATTGATTTCATAGACTTTTCCCACCTCAAACCGAAATGGCCGCCCATCAATCATGAATCGCACCCGGGGGTTTGTGTAGATTGGAACGTGAATACGGTGGCCATGATGGAATGAGGGGTGACCGTCGTGATGCGGCTTGATAATACCTCCGGGCTCAAGCCTTGCGGCCATCGCGCGAATGATGGTTCCGCCTGGGGGATAATGGTCTTTCAAGATTTGATGCATCAGGGGCACGGCATGCTCAGCAAATAGCGGCCAGCCGGATTCGCGTTTGACCTCAATATTTGGCCAGCCAGATCCATCAGTGAACACCATCACGATGGATTGGGTGTGTTCGTGAACTTCATATTCGAGCTGGCGATATTGATTGCCCAACCAAGCTGATTCTGGCTGAGCTAGGATCGCAGCTTTAAGAGGTTCGATATCGTATCGACCCAATTCCTTGAGAGGAACGCCTATGTCCATGATTTCACCAACAGTTTTCGTGGTTTCAAGTGTGCCATAGTCCTCGCTTCGGGTGAACGGGCTTGGATGCATTGACCGCTTGGGGGCCGCTAGACTGAGCCGGCCCTAACTGATTGACAGTTAACTACACGAAGCCTTTTAAGATCGAACAGTTGAAATGTACGAAATCAGATGGATGTGCTTTTTGCAGACAGATAATGGCCTTGATTTGGCTTGTTGTTGGAGGATGGGCTGATATTTGAATATATGTGGGTGATCTTGAATGATTTCTCGCCTCAGTTGCCTGAGAGGCGTGTGCATCCTTGAGTTGACGATGCTGATTCGGCTCGGCTTAAGGTTCTAAAAGGCATAGACTAAAACGCAAGAAAACATGGATTGGGTAGAAGCCTTATGCGACTTATTCTAAGGGTGGTGATTGTTGGCATCGCATTGACTGGGGGATTGACAGTCATGGCTGGGCAATGGGCGCTTGTCCCTGATCGTGTTGTTGATGGTGTTAGTGATCGGCCTTTAGTGGGTCTCGCCGTGCTGGTTGAGGGGCGCCGGATCACAGGCCTGGTTCCCGTTCGGGAAATACCTACTGACTTTGCAGTGATCGGGCTTCCCGGTACCACGCTGATGCCAGGGCTCATTAATGCTCACGAGCATCCGTTGATGTTTGATGACCGATATCAGGATGCGCATCTATCCGGTTCGTCTGCGTATAAGGCGCTTCTTGGGTTAGCCACACTGCAACGCTTGTTGACCCATGGGTGGACGAGCATCAGGGTCATGGGTGATGCGGATGTCTTTTATGGCAATCAAGACCTGCAGCGAGTAATCAGTGAAGGCATCTTCCTGGGTCCAAGAATTACTGGCGCGGCGCATTATATTTCGATCACCGGCGGAGGCGGGGATATCAATTACGGTTCGCCAGAGCAGACGTTGATTGCCGATGGTCTGATTGCCGATGGACCTGAAGAAATTAGAAAAGCCATTCGGCGGGAAATTAAGTATGGATCTGACTGGATAAAGCTTTTGGTGACGGGGGCTTTTTTATCTGTTGGAGATGATCCGAAAAATGTTGCCTTCAGTCCTGAAGAATTGGCGGCTGCAGTTGCTGAAGCTGCACGTCATAACGTGCCCGTTGCGGCTCATGCGCATGCGACTGAAGGCATCAATCAAGCTGTTCGAGCCGGTGTTCGGTCTATAGAACATGGCTCTTATTTGACGGACGAGTCCATAGCGCTGATGGTTGAGCATGGCACGTTTTATGTTCCGACGATCTACATCGGCGATTACTACGCCAATACCAATAAACTTCAGGAAAGTGACAAAAACGATTCGTTTTACCGCGATTACCGTCAATCTTGGCTCGAGATGATCGGGCGCGCGCATAAAGCAGGCGTTAAAATCGTAGTTGGCGTTGATCTGGGCGGCTATAACATCCCTCCCAATGTTTATGCTCGAGAGTTTGCGACGCTTGTTGAGGCTGGAATGAGCCCGATGGCATCTCTTAAAGCGGGCACCAGTGTGGCGGCGGATCTTTTGGGCTGGAGCGACCGGGTAGGCCGGGTACAGCCGGGTCTACTAGCCGATCTGGTTGCGTTTGAAGGTAACCCTCTCGAAGATATCAGTGTGCTCGAACAGACAGCATTTGTGATGAAAGATGGATTGGTCGTTAAAGGCGGATTGAGTTTGGAGGACATCGCAGCCCAGAGCAAAGGGCGAGGCCGGCCTCTGCTCTCCACACCCATCAGCTTGAATCCCGCGAATTGACATTAGATTTACGATTGCCTCGAGGTCTGGCGATTGGCTTCGGTATACTGCCTCGACGGCAGTTTTGATGAGAAAGCTCAGGCCTCTTTGGTCAACTTAGATCTTGATGGTTGCCTGTTGCTCGCTGCGGGACAGAGCAAAGTAGAGGACCCCGTAGATCAGCATCCCAAGCACGGCGGCAAGGGAGCACATCAGGAACACCGCGAAATAGCCCAGCTCGGCCCCCAGTAAACTCGCAGCGAGGTTAGGGCCAATAATTTGGCCGAGTCCTTGAGCGCCGGGCATGAGCGCCGCGAATCGACCTGAACGGTCAACGCTTGCAACGGTCGACATTTGGTAAACATCTATAAAAATCCAAAGTAAGTTGAATGTAAAAACACTCACCAGCAGTTTCGTGTCGGTGATCCCAAAAGCCAGCATGCCCACGATCAGGGACATCATAATGAGGGTAATCATGAGGGGGCGCCCTAGTCCAAATCGATCACTTAGAAGGGTGGCGAACAAACAGCCAACAATGGAGCAAAAAGAGGCCCAGACAAGAACCTGATTGATCCATTCGGGGGTTATTTCCGCAGCGAGTGCTGCGAGCTCTATATAAGTCCAATAAGCACCAATGTTGACATAGGTGACAACGATTGCGGCGAGTCCTAGCCAGGGCAGATAGGCGGCAACTGGCGTGTTTTGAAAGGGTGCCGCGTTTTTGTCTTCAACTGATTTTTCTGAGGGGGCATTGGCGCGGGTTGGCATCCATCCTAGGAAAGGTAATGTGACTAAGAAACATATAACAAAGGTCAGATAGATTCCGTTCATGGAAAGCAGCGGCAATACCTGCATTTCAAGGGCCTGGGAAAACGCAAATGCAAATAGCATCAAATTATAAGCCAACGCTGGATTAGACCGAGCGCCTAGCGCAGCAACCGCGGTTGCCGTATAGATGCCGCTGCCGAGACCAGCTAAAAGGCGGAGCCAAAGAACGGTGCTGTAATCAACGAAATAAAGACACAAAAGGTTGGCAGCCACCGCAATGGTCAATCCCAGTACAATGAGCACGCGTCGATTCATTTGAGCGATCAGTATCGCGGCGAGCACCGCGCCGGCGGACAGCCCCCCAAGGTCTGCTCCAGCGACGCGGCCCACTTCGACCTCTGAAAAGCCAAGTAGGGTGACCCAAGCGGTGCTAATCACGGGTATTCCTACGAGCACGCCGTACCCGACGAGCGTCATGTACAAGCTGACAAGCAATGTGCGGGTTTGGTCAAAGGGATTATTTGAGGTCATAGCGGGTGCTCTTTAGCGGTGGGTCAGTAATCTGGGCGTTAGAGACCATATGTTTTAGCGTCGAATCCTTGCTGGGTGCCGAGATCATTGGTTTATGGCAAACTTTAGTGCTTCGAGCCCCGCAGAGGCAAGGGCGTTTTGTTAGGGTAGAGCTGATGCAGAAGCAACAACATCCACGTCAAATTTTTGAGCAGGTGATTGCTCGATTAAAAAGCGGAGCTCGTGTTGAGGCCGAGGCTTTGTGTCGAGAAGCCATTAAGCAAGATCCAGGTGATGTCAATTTTAGGGCGCTTCTGGGCACGATCTTGGCTGAGCGTAATGCCTTTGAGGAGGCTGAACAAAATCTTCGACATGTGATTAAGGTGGCTCCCGGACACGCCCGAGCGCATGAAGACCTAGGTACGGTTTTGCTCAATCAATCAAGACCTGATGAGGCCTTGCCGCTGTTAGAAAAGGCTGTTGCGCTGATGCCGAAAAGCGCTAGCGCTGTGAGCAAGCTGGCGGGGGCGCTGACTGCTCTGGGTCAAACCGCCGCCGCCGAGCAGTTGCGCGCTCGAGCCTCACAATTGTCCCCGCAGCAGGCTAAGCTAGAGCAAGCAACTCGACTTTTCGCTCAGGGCCAGTTTCGAGAGGCTGAAAAGCAGGCACAGTCCTTGTTGCAGGAAAATTCCAGGGATGTGAATGCCGCGCTCTTGCTGGCGCGAATCGCTATCAATGCGCGCTGCTATGACGATGCTGAGCAACTTTTGGTAAGAATCACCGAAATGGCGCCGGGTTTTATCGCGGCTTGGCACGATCTAGGGTCCGTCCTAAAGGAGCTCAATCGCTTTGAAGAAGCAGTGGAAGCGCTGAAAGAGGCTGTGCGCTTGGACCCGAACAATGCGGTAACGCATTACTTTTTTGGTGCTGCGTTGGCGATGGCGGCGCAGCCCGAGGCTGCGATAGAGGCCTACCAAAAAGCCGTGGATATCGACCCGGATTTATCAGGTGCTTATATCGGTTTGGGGCATGTGCTTAAAACCGTCGGTGATCAAGAAGGTGGGGTTTTGGCCTATCGGCGGGCCATTGCGCTGCGCCCCGATTTTGGTGAGACCTACTATAGCCTTTCAAATTTGAAAACATTTAGATTCTCAGATGATGAGATCGCCGACATGGAGGTAAGAATAGGTAACAGTGCGCTACCCGTCGATTGCCAAGTTCACTTTGCGTTCACGCTGGGTAAGGCTTTTGAAGATAAGTCAGATTACGAATCAGCTTTTCGTTATTATGAGCTCGCAAATAGACGCCACCGAGAGACGATTGCCTACGATCCAGTGCAAACCGAAGTAGCGCATGAAAAGATGAAGACCACTTTTAGCGCACAGTTCTTTGAGGAGCATGCGCGAAATGGTGGGGGTTGCATGAGTCCAGATCCTATTTTTATTTTGGGGTTACCACGCTCAGGTTCTACCCTGCTTGAGCAGATCTTGGCCAGTCATAGTCAGGTCGATGGCACGAGCGAACTGCCTGATATCAGCATGATTGCGCAATCAGTGACGAGCAAAGCACTGCGCCGCACGTTTCCAATATCAATGCCGGATTTGACCGCAGAGGAGGTGCGCGGGCTTGGACTGCAATACCTACGTCAAACCCAGCGGCACCGGGGCAGCGCGCCCTTTTTTACTGACAAAATGCCCAATAATTTTGCCTATGTGGGTTTCATTAAGACGATTTTGCCTAACGCAAAAATTATTGATGCTCGCCGACATCCGATGGACAGTTGTGTTGGCTGTTTC
>CALIKQ010000044.1 GCA_938017975.1 uncultured Pseudomonadales bacterium
CACTGAGATGGTGATGCCTGGAGACAACGTTTTGATGGACGTTGACTTAATTGCCCCGATTGCGATGGAAGAGGGCCAGCGTTTTGCGATCCGCGAGGGTGGTCGAACGGTGGGTGCTGGCGTCGTAACCAAAATTAAGGGATGAAACACTGGTAATTTGCGGGGAAGGCGGGTAGTATTCGCCTCCCTGCTATCACCTAAACGTGAAAGTAGGTGGGGGTAGGCTGGCGTCAGCCAGCGTAGTAGACGGGGCTGGATATATCCAATGAGGGCCCCAACGACCCAACAGAAATTACAAGATTCCAACTGGGAATCACGGGACGCTTGAGAGAGCAAAGACACGACAGTGTGCCTTCCTCAGAAGAGGAGGGATTTTTTTGCATCTCAGTTTTGTAAAAAGCGGTGTTGTCCGTGGGTTCGCCGGATTAAAGGTCGCATTCCGACAATGGTCGCAATGCAATAACAAAGAGATAGGCGCGGTATGCAAAATCAGAGAATAAGAATTCGGCTCAAAGCCTTCGATCATCGTCTCATCGATGTCTCGACTCAAGAGATCGTCAATACCGCGAAGCGCACCGGCGCCCAGATTCGTGGTCCTATCCCACTGCCAACGCGCAAAGAGAAATTCACAATCTTGATTTCTCCCCACGTCGACAAAGATGCCCGAGACCAGTACGAAATCCGAACACATAAACGGATGTTGGACATTTTAGAGCCCACAGAGAAAACAGTTGATGCATTGACCAAGCTTGACTTGGCAGCAGGCGTTGAGGTTCAGATCAATCTGGCTTGATCGGTAAAATTATTCGGAGATTGACAATGACTCTAGGCATTGTAGGTACAAAACAAGGTATGACGCGGGTTTTCACAGAAGATGGGCGTTCAGTGCCTGTGACGGTCGTCGAGGCAACTCCTAATCGTGTGACCCAGGTTAAGAACATCTCTGTTGATGGATACCAAGCGATTCAGGTAACTCACGGATCGGTAAAAGCATCCCGCGTAAACCGGCCCCAAGCCGGTGTGTTCAAGAAGGCACAAGTGGAAGCTGGGCGTTCGCTGACAGAATTCACAACAGATGACGAGGCATTAGAAGTCGGATCGGAAGTTACCGTTGCTTTGTTTGAAGCAGGGCAGAAAGTGGACGTTACCGGTGAGTCAAAAGGTAAAGGCTTTCAGGGGGTAATTAAGCGACATAACTTCTCGATGCAAGACGCAACCCACGGGAATTCTCTATCCCACAGAGCGCCGGGTTCAATTGGTCAATGCCAGACGCCTGGCCGTGTTTGGAAAGGTAAGAAAATGGCGGGCCATATGGGCGCCGAACAAGTAACAACCCAGTCTCTCGAGATCGTTCAGATCGATGTAGAAAACAACTTACTGTTGATTAAGGGTGCGGTACCGGGAGCAAAAGGCGGACGTGTTGTCGTTAAACCGGCTGTTAAGGCTCGAAGTAATCAGGAGGCCCAATCTTGAACTTGAAACTTTCAGAACCAGGAGTAGGCCTGACGGATAAAGCTGTCGAGCTGTCAGAGACGCTGTTCGGTCGTCAGTATAATGAAGCGCTTGTCCATCAGGTTGTCGTCTCCTATATGGCTGGGGCAAGACAAGGCACCAGCGCCCAGAAAACCCGGTCCGAGGTGAGAGGCGGTGGTAGAAAGCCTTTCCGCCAAAAAGGTACTGGCCGTGCGCGCGCAGGCACTATCCGAAGTCCGATTTGGCGAGGGGGCGGTGTTACTTTCGCGGCTAAAACCCAAGACCATTCGCTAAAGGTTAATAAGAAAATGTATCGCGGCGCGATGCAATCCATACTCTCTGAGTTGGTTCGCCAGGAGCGATTGGTTGTTACAGAAGATTTCTCAGTAGCGGCGCCAAAAACGAAGGAAGTGCTGCAGCGGCTGAAAGATCTGGACTTAGAGCAAGTCTTGGTTGTTGTCGAAGAAGTTGATGAGAACTTATACCTCGGCGCGAGAAATATCAGACAAGTCGATGTGATCGATGTGCAAGGTATCAATCCGGTGAATTTGATCGGTTATGAAAAGGTGTTGTTCACCGTGGGCGCCTTGAAGAAAGCTGAGGAGATGCTGGGATGAGTGCCGATGCAATTTATAACATCATTTTAGGTGCGCACATTTCTGAGAAGGCCACCATTGTTGCTGATCAGTCGAATCAATTCGTCTTCAAAGTACGCAGGACAGCAACCCGCCCAGAGATCAAAGCGGCTGTAGAGAAAATTTATGGGGTGGATGTTGCAGGTGTCACTGTTGCCAATGTTAAAGGCAAGACAAAAAGAACCATGCGCGGCATGAGCCGAAAGCCTAGTTGGAAAAAAGCCTATGTCCGAGTGGTTGATGGGCAAGAAATCGACTTCACTGCGGAAGCGAAGTAATCCTAAAAGAATTGAGACGCGAGAATAGCTATGCCAGTTGTTAAAGCAAAACCAACATCGCCGGGAAGACGATTTGTCGTCAAAGTGGTGCATCCAGATTTGCATAAGGGCGCGCCGTTTAAAGGATTGGTGGAAGCCAAGCCAAAATCGGGCGGTCGAAACAACAAGGGGCGAATCACCACTCGTCACATCGGTGGTGGTCACAAGCAAAAATACCGCATTATCGATTTCAAGCGAAATTCTAAAGATGGCATCAAAGCGGTTGTCGAGCGGCTTGAGTATGACCCTAACCGCACAGCGAACATTGCGCTTCTGAAATATGCCGATGGGGAGCGTCGCTACATTATCGCGCCTAAAGGAATCTCAGCAGGCGATGAGCTGCAGTCTGGTGAAGGCGCGCCAATCCGCACTGGCAATTGTATGGCAATGCGGAATATCCCAATGGGTAGCGTGATCCACTGTGTTGAATTGAAGGCTGGAAAAGGCGCGCAAATAGCTCGCAGTGCAGGCACCTCTGTCCAGTTGGTGGCCAAAGACGGGCGTTACGTGACGTTGAGGTTGCGTTCTGGAGAGATGCGGCGTGCACTTGCTGATTGTCGCGCGACCTTGGGTGAGGTGAGTAACTCCGAGCATAACTTGAGATCCTTAGGTAAGGCAGGCGCGACACGCTGGAGAGGCGTGCGGCCAACAGTGCGTGGTGTTGTTATGAATCCGGTAGATCACCCTCATGGTGGTGGTGAGGGCAAAACCTCAGGCGGCCGTCATCCAGTCAGTCCTTGGGGCATGCCGACCAAGGGGTATAAGACCCGTAAGAATAAGCGAACCGACAAGATGATCATTCGCCGTCGCCGTTCGACTCGATAGGAGATAGAAAGTGCCTAGAAGCTTAAGAAAGGGTCCATTTATCGATTTGCACTTGATGGACAAGGTGCAAAAAGCAGTGGAGACCAACGACAAGCGTCCAATTAAGACGTGGTCAAGAAGATCTATGATCGCGCCTGATTTTGTCGGACTGACGATTCAAGTGCATAACGGTCGACAACACATCCCAGTTTTTGTGACTGAAGACATGGTCGGGCACAAATTGGGTGAGTTTGCTCTAACACGGACCTATCGCGGTCATGCAGCAGATAAGAAGGCGAAGCGGCGCTAGGCCCCGCGGTTGAGATAAGGATCATTCAATGGAAGTTTCTGCACGATTAAAAGGAGCTCGGATTTCTGCACAGAAAGCGCGGCTCGTTGCTGATCAGATACGCGGCCAAGAGGTGGGTGCTGCGTTAGATACGCTCAGCTTTAGTACGAAGAAAGGGGCTCATCTAGTAAAGAAGCTACTCGAGTCTGCAATTGCAAATGCTGAACATAACGAAGGCGCGGATGTTGACGAACTGTCTGTTGCCTCAATTTTTGTTGACGAAGGCATGACTATGAAGCGTCTCAAGACGCGGGCTAAGGGTCGAGCCGACCGAATCTTCAAACGAAGTTGTCACATCACCCTGTCGGTGGCGGATAGCTAGAACAACCATCGGTAGAGATTAGGAGACCGGAATGGGTCAAAAAGTACATCCTACAGGCATGCGTCTGGGTATTGTCAAAGAGCATACGTCGATCTGGTATGCACAAGGACCGGCCTACGCAAAGAATCTGCAGACAGATCTTGCTGTCAGGGCTTTTATTCAAAAGCGACTGGCGCAAGCATCAGTAAGTCGTATTGATATTCATCGACCAGCGCAGACCGCCAGGATCACGATACATACCGCAAGGCCAGGTATTGTAATTGGTAAGAAAGGGGAAGATGTGGAGACGCTTCGGCAGGAAGTCAGCCGAATGATGAACGTTCCGGTGCACATCAATATTGAAGAAATCAGAAAGCCCGAAATCGACGCCTATTTGGTTGCGCAAAATGTTACTCAGCAGCTGGAACGTCGGGTGCAATTCAGGCGCGCCATGAAGCGTGTCATGCAAAATGCGATGCGGCTTGGTGCGGAAGGGATCAAGGTCCAGGTCTCAGGCCGGCTCGGTGGAGCCGAAATCGCTCGATCTGAAAGCTATCGAGAAGGTCGTGTACCGCTGCACACCCTACGTGCCGACATTGACTACGCCACTGCTGAAGCTTTGACGACCTATGGCATCCTCGGTGTGAAGGTCTGGATTTTCAAAGGTGAAATTCTTGGTGAGCGAGAAGAAGCAGCAAACAACGCCAGCTCCGCTCAAAATTTTGGTTAATCGTTATGTTACAGCCTAAAAGAACAAAATTTAGAAAGCAGCACAAAGGCCGCAATCGGGGTTTAGCCCAGCGCGGAAGTACAGTGAGCTTCGGGGAGTATGCGCTCAAGGCAACTGGACGTGGCCGGATGACTGCGCGTCAAATCGAAGCAGCTCGGCGAGCCATGACTCGACGGGTGAAGCGGGGCGGTCAAATATGGATTCGGGTTTTCCCTGACAAGCCGATTACGCAGAAGCCGCTGGAAGTGCGGCAGGGTAAGGGTAAGGGCAACGTTGAGTATTGGATCGCGCAAATAAAGCCCGGGAAGGTGCTCTACGAAATGGAAGGGGTTACCGAGGAAGTCGCAAGAGATGCGTTCCGTTTGGCAGCAGCAAAACTTCCATTTCCTACCACATTTGTTAAACGCGTGATCATGTGATCCGGAGAGATTGATGGCAAACGTAGAAGAATTAAGGGCTAAGACCCACGCGGAGTTAGAAGAAACCTTGGTTGAGATGGCCAAGGAGCAGTTCGGATTGCGCATGCAGAAATCGATCGGGCAGCTGACTCAGACGCACTTGCTAAAGCAAGTCAGCCGAGACATTGCCCGCGTCAAAACGCTGATGAACGAGAAGAATAGCGCAGAGTAATGATTGGCCCCAAGGGGCGTAATAGCAGATAGAAATAGGATGAGAAGCCATGAGTGGTGATCACAAAGAAGCGAGAAATGTGAGCGGAACAGTTGTCAGCAACAAGATGGACAAGAGCATCACAGTTTTAGTTGAGCGGCGAATCAAGCATCCGATTTATGGAAAGTATATCAAGCGCTCTAAGAAGATCATGGCACACGATGCTGAGAACCAGTGCCACGAAGGTGATTTGGTGACGATTCAGGAATCTAAGCCAATTTCAAAGAATAAAGCGTGGACGCTCAATGAGATCGTGAAGCGAGCAGTAGAGATTTAAGGGTGACTTGGAAGGTCCAAGGCCTACCCCAATGGAGTTAATAGCATGATTCAAGTGCAAACGTATCTAGACATCGCCGATAACAGTGGCGCACGCCGGGTGATGTGTATCAAGGTACTTGGTGGCTCAAAGCGGCGATATGCCGGTGTGGGTGACATCATAAAAGTGACTGTCAAAGAAGCAATTCCCCGAGGCCGCGTCAAAAAAGGCCAAGTACTCGATGCGGTGGTTGTTCGAACCAAAAAAGGTGTGCGCAGAACAGATGGGTCGTTGATTCGGTTCGATGGAAACGCAGCGGTCTTGCTGAATGCGAGCAAGCAGCCTATTGGCACGCGTATTTTTGGTCCAGTGACACGAGAGCTCAGAAACGAAAAGTTCATGCGGATTGTGTCTTTGGCACCCGAAGTTTTATAAGAGATCGGTTTCATGAAAAAGCTAAAGAAAAATGATTTGGTCGTGGTGCTAGCCGGCAAAGACAAAGGTAAAACCGGTGAGATTACTCGGATCCTTGATGATTCCAGGCTGTATGTTTCGGGAATCAACATGATCAAGCGACACACGAAAGGCAATCCGCAAGGCGGGCAGCCAGGCGGAATTATTGAGCGTGAAGCGCCGATACAGCGGTCTAATGTCGCTATCTTCAACCGTGCAACGAGTAAAGCCGATCGCGTTGGCTTCAAAGCGTTAGAAGATGGCAAACAGGTCCGAATTTATAAGTCCACTGGTGAGCAGATAGACGACTAAAACTATGACTGATTTAAAGAAAATGTACGAAGACGATATTCGGCCCAAGCTTAAAGAGGAGCTCGGGTTGGATAATATGATGCAGGTGCCAAAGATTACTCAGATCACCTTGAACATGGGTGTTGGTGAAGCTTTGACCGACCGTAAGCAGCTCGATGCAGCAGTTTCAGATATGACAGCGATTGCTGGTCAAAAGCCAATCATCACAAATGCCCGGCGTTCTATTGCGGGTTTTAAGATTCGTGAGGGCTACCCGATTGGCTGCAAGGTTACGTTGCGACGCGCCAGAATGTACGAGTTTCTTGATCGTTTGATCAACATCGCGCTCCCGCGACAGCGGGACTTTAGAGGCATCAGTCCTAAGGCTTTTGATGGCCGAGGCAACTTTTCGATGGGCTTTTCTGAGCAAATCGTTTTTGCAGAAATCGATTACGACAAGATCGATCGTATCCGCGGGCTTGATGTGAATATCACAACAACTGCGCAGACCGATGATCAGGGGCGGGCATTATTGCGCGCGTTTAATTTCCCACTCCGGGAGTCCTAAGGCTGGAGAGCTGGGTCGCTGAAAAATAGCGCGACTCATAATTTTACGAATAAAAGACTGTCAACAAAAAGACTGTAAACGAGGAAACCATGGCCAAGGTATCAATGATCAATCGCGAGAAAAAGCGCGAGAAAATGGTTAAAAAGTATGCCGCAAAAAGAGCCGCGCTGAAGGCTCAAATTCGGGATTTGAATCTTCCCGATGAAGAGCGTTGGGAAGCGCAAGTCAAGCTGCAAAAGCTGCCTCGGAATGCAAGTCCGAGCCGTCAGGTTCGTCGTTGTGTTATCACGGGCCGACCACACGCGGTCTATCGTCGGTTTGGTTTGGCTCGAACAAAGCTTCGTGAAGCGGCAATGCGGGGTGACATTCCAGGCCTCGTGAAGTCAAGCTGGTAATTAGGAGAGACAGATCATGACAATGCAAGATCCCTTAGCAGATATGTTGACTCGAATACGCAACGGTCAAGCCGCGAAGCACGCCTCAGTCTCTATGCCGGCGTCGACGGCGAAAACTGAGATCGCTCGTGTTTTGAAAGAAGAAGGCTATGTTGAAGACTACCAGCAGGGTGTTGACGACGCAGGTAAGCCGGCTCTCGAAATCACGCTTAAATACCACGCCGGCCAGCCCGTGATCGAGGAGATCAAGCGGATGAGTCGACCTGGGTTAAGGGTGTACAAAAACAAGCAAGAAATTCCAAATGTCCAGGGCGGTCTGGGCGTTGTGATTTTGTCGACTAACAAAGGTGTCATGACCGATCGTGCTGCGAGAGCTGCAGGAGTCGGCGGTGAGCTGCTTTGCTCAGTATTCTGATTAGGCCCCGATAAAAGGTTAGATTTCATGTCTAGAATTGCGAATAGTCCAGTCCCAGTACCCAGCGGTGTTGAAGTCACCATCAGTGGTGCTGACTTAAATGTGAAAGGTGCGAAGGGAGCATTGCAACTGACACTGCATGAGTCCGTTTCAATCGCACAAGACGATAACGTGTTAATGCTTAAGGCTGCCAAGGCGACTCAGCAATCATCTGCCCTAGCAGGGACCTTTCGGTCGTTAGTCAACAACATGGTGCTCGGTGTGAGCGAGGGCTTCCAGAAACAACTTGAGCTTCAGGGGGTCGGCTATCGAGCCCAAGCGCAAGGACAGAAGCTCAATTTGACGCTTGGGTTCTCACATCCAGTGGTTTATGAGGTCCCGAAGGGAGTTGAGATTGAAACGCCCACCCAAACCCAAATCATCGTTAAGGGTATAGACAAGCAACAGGTCGGTCAGGTAGCGGCGGAAATTAGGGCCTTTCGTCCACCAGAGCCTTACAAGGGGAAAGGTGTGCGCTACGCCAATGAATACGTCAAGCGTAAAGAAGCTAAGAAGAAGTAATTTTTTGCGCAACGGCGAGGTTTAAGAAAGAAGCGATAAGACATTATTTTTAAGAAAATTTTTAAGAAATCAGTGTTTAGAAAGAAGTCTTTTTAGGAGACACAGCGAGATGAAAACGAAGCGGGATGCGCGTTTAAAGCGGGCGCGAAGGGGCCGAGCAAAAATCAGAGAGCTATTGATGCCAAGACTGTGTGTCTATCGGTCGCCTCGCCATACCTATGCTCAGATTATTTCTGAAGACGGCAGTGAAGTGAAAGTTGCCGCGTCCTCTCTCGAAGAAACATTACGCGAGGGTGCTACAGGCAACATTGAGTGCGCAGCGAAGGTGGGCGCAATGATTGCTGAGCGTGCTAAGGCGGCGGGATTCGAGAAGGTCGCGTTTGATCGTTCTGGTTACAAGTATCACGGACGCGTTAAGGCGTTGGCAGATGCTGCACGAGAAGCGGGTCTGCAATTTTAGGCCTCCAAGGCAAGAGAAAATTTAAGGAATAGGCATGGCTTATAACGATCGAGATAACAACGACGAGGGAATCCAGGAGAAGCTGGTCCAAGTCAATCGTGTAGCGAAAGTTGTGAAGGGTGGACGGATTTTTGGTTTCACCGCGCTTACGGTGGTCGGCGACGGCAATGGCAAGGTCGGTTATGGTCGTGGCAAGGCGCGGGAAGTGCCACAAGCCATTCAAAAAGCAATGGAAGCAGCCAGGCGCAACATGATCGACGTTGATCTGAATGGGTCGACACTGCAATACGAGGTCAATGCCCGGCACGGCGCTTCAAAGGTCTTTATGAAGCCCGCCTCCGAAGGTACTGGCATTATCGCAGGTAAGACAATGCGTGCAGTCCTCGAGGTTGCTGGCGTCAGAAATGTATTGGCCAAATGTTACGGCTCTACAAACCCTGTGAATGTAATCCGAGCGACGTTCAAGGGTCTCCAAGACATGCGTTCACCAGAATCAATCGCAGAGAAGCGCGGCCTCCCGGTTGAGCAGATATTAGGGTAACTACCATGGCAGATAAGAAAGTAAAGGTCACTTTGACCAAAAGTAAAAATGGACGCCTGAAGTCGCACAAGGCCTGTGTCGCTGGGTTAGGGCTGCGAAAAATTCGGCAGTCTTCGATCTTAGAAGACACGCCTGCGGTGAGAGGGATGATCAATAAAGTCGCCTATATGGTTTCTGTTGAAGAGATCACGGCGTAAGGGAGACGATCAAGATGCGTTTAAATTCCATAACGGGTGCGCCAGGAAGTCGGCAGACCAGAAAACGAGTGGGTCGCGGTATCGGAAGCGGTCTCGGAAAAACGGCTGGACGAGGTCATAAAGGGCAAAAATCGCGCTCTGGTGGGAAGGTTCGCCCAGGTTTCGAAGGCGGGCAGCAGCCGCTTCAAATGCGGCTCCCTAAGTTTGGTTTTACAACTGAGAAGAGCCGTTTAACGGGAGAGGTCACGCTCTCGGAAGTGGCATCGGCTAACGCCGATATCGTGAACATAGAGGTTTTGAGACAAGCTGATTTGATCAACGGCCAAACCAAGCGAGTCAAAGTAATTTTGTCTGGAAAAATCGATCGTGCCGTAACGATCCAGGGGCTTGGAGTGACCAAAGGCGCGCGCGCCGCAATAGAAGCCGCTGGCGGAAAGATCGAAGAATAATCCAAGGGACGAAGTAGATCACCATGGTGCAGAAAGTCGCGGTCGTTAAAAGATGCCGTCGGTTGTTTAGAAACACCTAGTGAGCATCAGAAGCGATTCAAAATTAACACATTAGTAAGCAGACAAGGCAGAAACGAATGACGAGTGCGCTCGCACAAGGTAAGGCAATGGCGACTGGAGGCGGACTTTCCGAACTCCGGAGTCGGTTGCTGTTTGTGCTTTTAGCGATTGTCGTTTATCGAATCGGTAGCCACATACCTGTGCCCGGAATCGATCCAGAGCGATTGAGATTATTGTTCAATCAGAATCAAGGCGGCATTCTCGATTTGGTCAACATGTTCGGTGGTGGCGCTCTGGAACGAATGAGCATTTTCGCGCTTGGGATCATGCCGTACATCTCGGCGAGCATTATCACTCAGTTGCTGGTTGCCACGACGCCATCACTACAGCAATTGCGAAAAGATGGGGAAGCTGGCCGCAAGAAGATCTCGCAATATACACGGTACGGTACCTTAGCATTAGCGCTGGTGCAGGGTATGGCCATGAGCAGCGGGTTGGTCTCTCAGGGATTGTCTTATACCGGGAGCTTCATGTTCCACTTTGTTGCCGTGGCGACGTTGGTGACCGGCGCAATGTTCATCATGTGGCTTGGCGAGCAAGTGACAGAGCGTGGGATTGGAAACGGCATCTCAATTATTATTTTTACAGGCATAGTGTCTGGATTCCCCGGCGCCATTGGCCAATCCTTCGAGCAGGCCAGGCAAGGTGAAATCCAGATTCTAGCGCTGCTCGGCATCGCTGTTTTGGCAATTATTATTGTCGCAGGTGTGGTCTATGTAGAGCGTGGCCAGCGCCGAATTACGATCAATTATGCCAGGCGTCAACAAGGTCGCAGGATGTATCAGGCTCAAAGCTCCCATTTGCCCTTGAAGGTGAACATGGCAGGGGTGATTCCAGCTATTTTCGCTAGCAGCCTGTTGTTATTCCCAGCCTCCCTAGGACAGTGGTTCGGCCAATCCGAAGGAATGGAATGGATACAGGACGTGAGCCTTCAAATCGCTCCAGGCCAGCCGCTGAACATTATTTTGTTTTCAATGGGAATCATCTTTTTTTGTTTTTGGTACACGTCGATCATGTTTAATCCAAAAGAGGTGGCTGAGAACCTTAAGCGGTCAGGGGCTTTCATCCCTGGGTACCGCCCCGGCGACCAGACAGCTCGATACATTGACACGATCATCACACGGTTGACGTTATTCGGGTCACTTTATATGACCTTGGTTTGTTTGTTACCCCAGTTTTTGGTGATCCAGTTCAATATTACCTTTCAACTTGGCGGCACGGCCTTGTTGATTGTAGTTGTCGTGATCATGGATTTCATGGCTCAGGTACAAACACACTTGATGTCTCATCAATACGAATCGTTGATGAAGAAATCAAATCTTCAAAACTTTGGGCGGCGCTAGGAGTTGATGCAATGAAAGTAAGAGCTTCCGTAAAAAAGATGTGTCGAAACTGTCGAATTATCCGGCGAAACGGCTCTGTGCGCGTCATTTGCTCAGAACCAAAACATAAACAACGCCAGGGTTAATCCGGCGACAAAGGTGGATAGGAGCAACGTATGGCTCGTTTAGCTGGAATTAATATTCCTGACGATAAGCATACAGAAATCTCGTTGACGTACATCTACGGAATTGGGCGTACAACCGCGAAAGCGCTGTGCGAAAAGACCGGGATAAGCGGCAACGCAAAGGTTGGAGAGTTGACCGAAGGCGAGCTAGATGATCTTCGCGGGGAAATCGGTAAGTTGAGTGTCGAGGGTGATCTTCGACGAGAGGTTCAGCTCAATATCAAACGACTTCTGGACTTAGGTTGTAATCGAGGGATTCGGCATCGTCGGAGTTTGCCAGTACGAGGGCAGCGTACCAAGACCAACGCGCGAACGCGTAAGGGTCCGAAGCGTCCGGTACGGAAGTAGTCGCACAACACTCCTTTAAAATTGTTTTAGTAAAGTAGGAAGACAGTATGTCTGATACACAAAGTCAACAGGCGCCGGTAACCCGGAAAAAAGGTAAACGTCAGATCGCAGATGGATTGGCTCATATCCACGCCTCTTTTAATACTACGATCGTGACCATTACTGACCGTCAGGGTGGTGCGCTATCTTGGGCAACAGCCGGTGGGTCCGGATTTAGAGGCGCTCGTAA
>CALIKQ010000045.1 GCA_938017975.1 uncultured Pseudomonadales bacterium
GATTCACGACTGAGGCGCAGCTCATTTGCAAGGCTCGAAAGCTCAGGGTTTCGTGTCATGCGTCCTATTTGTTGAATCTCTGAGGTGATTTTTAGCAGCAGACCTTTTCGATGCAGACTTGCCTCAAGCGCAAGCCGGGCACTTTCTGGGCCACCAACTTTCGCGAGCAATGCTAGGTAAGACATGAGTTCAGGCCGGTGCAGCCGCATGTAACCCTCTCGCGCATTTTCCCCAGTGACCCACAACATCCTGTCAAGAAAAGCACTCCGGCGGAGAAAACCCGCGCGCTTGAGATCGATTCCCGCTGCCAGCTCTCCTGTTGCAACTAACGTATCCGAAAGACCATTTAACGCTTCAAACGTGTAAGGATGCTGCTCCCCTAAAACCGCCTCTGCTTTTGACAACGCGTCGGTTAGCATCGATTTTGCTTCTTGCAATCGTCCCATAAGAAGGTACGCGCCGCCCAAGTCAATCAACGAGCGAATGACGTCAGGATGGTCGTCTCCGAGTTTTCCCCTTCGAAGCGTCAACGCCAGCAATAAGGTTTGCTCGGCCTCAACAATCGCTCCACGCTTCATCTGGACCCGGCCAAGATTGTTCAGCGCTTTAAGACGCAATGGGTGAGATTCACCCAAAGTTCGCGTCCATCGATCTAAAACCTCAAGAAAAGCTGGTTCAGACTTATCAAAGTCGTTCATCATAAAGTATAGAAAAGCAAGATTGTTTTTTGAGGCCACCGTCTCACTGTGATCGTCGCCAAACAAACCTGACAGAATTGAAATACTCTTTTGATACAGAGGCTCAGCTTCTCTGAAACTGCCCTGACTTTCATAGAGTAACGCTAAATTATTACTTTGCCGGGCCGCTTCCGGGTCTTGCCGTCCACGCACCGCTTCAACCAAGGACAGCGCCTTTTTCATCAAGGGTTCAGCCTGGTCATACAGCCCCATGGCTTCATAGAGGTTACCCAAGTTATTCGTGAAAGCGATAACGATGGGATGTGACTCGCCAACCACCTTCTGCATTCCCTCAAGCGCCTCAACAAAGACCTGTTCAGCTGCATTGAACTGACCAAGACGCTGGAGCAAATTCCCCTTTTTTGACACCAAACTGTACAAATTGCTGGGCACATTGCTCCACCGCTCTCTGGCAGTGGCCTCTATCAAATCAAGCACTTTCAGCGCTTTATCATAGTCAGCCGCATCAATCAGAACGTCGACCAGATAGACGTTTCCCCTCAGCCATAGATCCGTTTGCGGGGTGGTTAACGCGAGCGCATCATTCAGCGTTGATCGCGCCCTGCCCAAGCGGCCACTTTTCCGATGGACGTCAGCAAGCCTTAAACTCATGTTCACTGCATTTTCAGCCGCAGGGCCTGTGCCTTGACGGGCCAGATCAATACCTTGCTCAAGATATCGCTGAGCCGAGGCCAGATCACCTACCCCAATCGTCAGTTGCGCCAGATAATCCAAACAACCATGGTAGCGGGAATGCCAAGGTGACAGAGCTGTGGACAGTCCCTCGCAGAGTTCCCTTTGCTCAGCAATCGCGGCTTGAGCCTGACCCGTTTGGTTCAATATTCGGACGCGATCCTCGACGATTAATTGATTATAACGATGTGCAGACGGCAACACGGCGAGCATCTGATCTCGAACAATTTCAAGGATACTCATCGCCATATCAACTTCACCCTGCTGCAGATAGAGCCAATGCGACTGTCCCAGCATTTGAATCGTACTCGGATGCTCACTACCAAGGGTGGCCACATAAGTGCCGTAGGCTGAATCTGACATCGCCTCTGCGTAGGGGAGAACACCCGCCTCAAGCAACTTTTGAAAAAAACGAAACTGTGCATCCGCCGTGAGCAAATGACCCTCACCCAGCAAATCTGCCGAGAAAGATACGACCCCTTCTTGATCGATCAGACCTTGTTCTAAATTTCCCGAGGTGAAGCTTGCCTCTGCCTCTAAACTCAAGGCTTCATAGGCTCCCAGTAGGTCTTCCATACCCTCGGGAGCGGCCCTCGCCGACTCGAGGTGTTGGGCAAACTCGAGCGGTAAATCAGACAGAGGCGCTCCTCGAGTCTCTAGCAGATATGCGATTGCCCTGTAGTCCTTTGCGGCAATTGCTTGCTCAAGTTCTTCGCCAACTGCGATTGCCGCACTGACACTGGGACCGATCAACACTAGACCCAGCAACAAAAAATAACGCCCGAGCATCTCTATTTTCGTTACCTCTCTAAGCTTTCTCGACATGCTTATCTCGATCTTCATTTAGTATTGGTTTAATTGAATTAGGCTTCAGCGTCAACGCTCTTTTTGCCGCTGAGCGTGCTATAACTGCACGACTTAACGCTGGATCGTCGAAATAGAGCGCGGAGAATCAATGCATCAATTTGAAAATTCATGGTTGGCAAGAGCACTGGGCAGGCTTGTCTTAAGCATTTTTGGCTGGCGGGTTGCAGGCGCTGTTCCAAAATCTAAACATACCGTGATTATTGCGGCCCCCCACACAAGCAATTGGGACTTCATTTTTTTGATCGCGGCGACATCGGCCATAGGCGTACGGATCAATTGGCTTGGTAAAAAGTCCCTTTTTAATCACCCCCTGGGATTCTTGATGCACGGCCTTGGCGGTATTCCAGTCGATCGATCCCAACGCAACAATATGGTGGATCAAATTTGCGAGCGATTTAAAAGTCGTGTTTCCCTGCATCTCGTTGTGCCTCCAGCGGGTACCCGAGCAAAAACTGATCACTGGCGCTCGGGCTTCTACCACATTGCTCGGCAGGCCGAGGTTCCTGTCATTTTTGGTTTTTTAGATTACTCAAAAAAACTCGCTGGTATCAGTAGCACCAATCATCTCTCTGGTATCGTTAAACAGGACATGGACGCCATACGATCCTTCTACGCCGATAAAATTGGTAAATTTCCCGCGCTTTCAAGCACGGTTCGACTCGCCGAAGAGATCGATCGAACAACGGATGGGCAAACCGGATCGAATTAATTTAGCGAATCCCAAAGACGACCTCGAAGAACACCAGGGCAATGAGCGCCGCTGAGATCTTCATTTCAGCCCCATGGTCGGTGACCGCAAAAGATTTTTTAGCAGGTTGACACAGAGGGCGTAGAAAGCGATCTCGTTTTTAAACTTAAAATGCCGGTATCGGTTGTCAGCGCCCAGGGTCTAACAAGACAAAGTTGCCCAAGCATCTCTACCAAAGCCCTGGCCCGAATGGACGACTAGGCCTAGCCTCACTCGAAGCTAGCTTTCATCTCACGGCACAGTAAGCCTGTTTGCAGCTGTTTTGGGTTTGCTCTGCGTCCCAGCCAGACAAAGCGCCCAAGAAGTCCCACCTAACAAGATGGGCCCAGACCTGAGCTCGCAAAAACTTCAACCTTTTAAACGGTATCTTCGGTGATGATCCCTAGTTTCCAACACCATCAAAAACAATCACGCTACGAGCAACAGAGCCTGACTTCATGTCGACAAATGCCTGATTAATATCATCAAGCCCGATTCGCTTAGATACCATTTCATCCAGGTGTAGCTTCCCTGCAAGGTAAAAATCAATGAACCTCGGCATATCGATACGAAAACGGTTAGATCCCATAAATGATCCTTGGATTCGCTTTTCCTGCAAAAATGCTGCACCCATCAATTCAATCTTGACGCCGACCGGAATCATACCAATCACAGTGGCCGTACCTCCCGCTCTGAGCATTGCAAACGCTTGCTCGGCAGTGGCCTTTAGCCCAATGGCTTCAAAACTGTAATGAACACCCCCTCCTGTCAATGCCATGATTTGCTCAACAGGATCGCCATCAGCCGCATTGACAGTATCCGTTGCTCCAAACGTTTTGGCCATTTCCAGCTTAGCTGGCATTGTATCGATGGCAATGATTCGGCCAGCTCCAGCCAGCGCCGCACCATTGATGCAGGAAAGTCCAACACCACCGCAACCAATCACTGCAACCGTTGTACCGGGTTCTACTGCAGCCGTATGAAAGACGCTGCCCACCCCAGTGGTGACCGCACAACCAATCAATGCCGCCCGGTCAAGCGGCATATCCTCGCGGATCTTGACGATCGCATGCTCGTGCACAAGCATTTGCTCAGCAAAAGATGACAGATTTGCAAACTGTTGGACCGGCTGGGACTCGATCGCCAACCTGGGCGCATCTTCGGCACCCCGCTTTGTCTCTGGATTTTGACACAGCGATAGGTGTCCGGTGAGGCATTCCTCGCAATGACCGCAAAATACAGACAAACAGGTAATCACGTGATCGCCAGGCTTAACGTAAGTCACATCGCTTCCCACGGCCTCAACTACCCCTGCCGATTCATGACCAAGCACCATGGGTGTGACCGCAGGATAGAGGCCCTCAATGAAGTGTAGATCGCTGTGGCACACACCCGCTGCAGCGGTACGAATTAAAACCTCACGCGGGCCTGGTTTTGAAATTGAAATTTCCTCGATGCTAAGCGGCGCTCCAACTTCTCTGAAAATTGCTGCTTTCATGGTCTCTCCCTATCTCTTCAATAACTTTGCTGGAATATGATGGTTCCACTATGCACGGTTCGAAGGGCGAGGGAAAGATGAAATTAGCGCCACGGAAGCATCGGCATCACATCCGCTCTGGATCCAAATTGCAGGGCTGGAATCGATCCGATAACTCTGGGCCGCCTGCTGCGTCGAAGGTCCAACACATTCGCCCAAGCACCGTTCACCCAATGCGCCTTCAACCAAGGGCGCTTTACTTCAAATAGGCCTATTTCAAATAGCGCTAATTCAAAAAATGAAGGCTGCGAGTGCTGCACCCCCCGCTTAATGCGACCCACCATCTACAGCGAGGATGGCTCCCGTGGTAAAACTCGCACCCGAGCCTGCAAAGTACAGAGCCGCAGCAACGATTTCATCAGGTTCCCCGCCCCGCTGCAGTGGGATACTGGCCTCTGCGCGCGCGTTGAAGGCCTCCATATCCCAAGCGTCAGCAATGTCAGTCAGGAACGGACCAGCCATAATGCAGTTGACCCTAACGCTCGGGCCATAGGCCGCCGCAAAAGAGCGCGTGAGCGCATTTAAGCCAGACTTGGCAGCCCCGTAAGGTTCTGAATTCGGGCTCTTGGTGACCGAAGCTGAACTACTGATATTGATGATAGAGCCCCCGCCAGAACGCATCATTCGATCACCGACATTGGCCATCAAGCGAAAGGGACCTTTCAAGTTGACGCTCACGACCTTATCGAACAACGCCTCGGAGACTTCAGTCAGCGCAGGATATAAAGGGGACATCCCAGCGTTATTAATCAAGACGTCGATCTTTCCAAAGTGAGCAATCACTGCCTCGACCATGGCGTCAAGATCATCCCAATCGCCCACATGGGTTGCTCGTGTGAAAACCTCACTGCCATAGGCAGCCCTCATCGCTTCAGCGGCTGCATCGCAGGCCTCGATTTTTCGACTGACGATCGCTAATTTAGCACCCTCAGCTGCGAAACCTTCAGCCATCGCTCTCCCCAGCCCACGGCTTCCGCCGGTGATTAACACAACTTGGTCTTTAAACAACTCACCCATTTTGTTTCTCCTGTGACTGTTTCCTAAAAGTTTTCGTCTACTTACATTTTTCTATTTATTTCTTCGTCTATTTGGTCGCTCATTAGAGATCCCAGCGCCTATCGATTCATACCCTGGCCTACGATCAGCGAAGGCGCTTAGGAACCTAAGATTATCTGGACTTGCGAAGCCACTTGCGTGGCTGCAGAGCGTGCTTGGTCAAGATCTTCTGATCGCGCAAGAGCCACGCCGAGCCTTCGGGATCCAGCCATAGAGGGCTTGCCGAACAGGCGCAGGTCCGTTCCAGCGACATCAAGGGCCTCAGCGACACCCTCAAAAGCGATTTGATCTGAGGTCCCTTCGCCGAGGATTACAGCCGAGGCCGCTGGTCCCAACTGCTCAATAAGGGGTATCGGCAGGCCCAGAACCGCCCGCACATGGAGCGCAAACTCTGATAAATTTTGTGAAATCAGAGTCACCAGTCCTGTGTCATGAGGTCGAGGTGAGACTTCGCTAAAAATTACGGAATCGCCTTTCACGAAAAGCTCAACGCCAAATAGCCCAAATCCGCCCAAATTTTCTGTGATGGTGCTTGCGATGTGCTGCGCATGCGCTAAGGCCGCGGGGGTCATTGCCTGGGGCTGCCAAGATTCACGGTAATCACCGCTCTCTTGTCGGTGCCCGATCGGCGGACAGAAACTCGTTCCGCCGATGTGTCGCACCGTGAGCAACGTAATCTCATAATCAAAATCAACGAAGCCCTCAATAATGACCCGACCACGACCACTGCGCCCTGCTGATTGAGCATGGACCCAAGCCGAACCGATTTCGCTTTCTGCTCGAATCAATGACTGCCCTTTTCCCGAAGAAGACATGACCGGCTTTATGAAGCACGGATAACCGATTCGCGTCACGGCGGCTCGACAATCTTCTTCAGTGTCTGCAAAGGCATAGCTTGATGTTGGCAACCCGAGCGTCTCTGCTGCAAGACTACGGATTCCTTCCCGGTTCATCGTCAACTGCGCTGCCCGCGCCGTCGGGATGACCTTAAAACCCTCTCCTTCCAATTCCGCGAGCGTATCAGTGCTCAACGCTTCAATTTCTGGAATAATCAAATGCGGTTTTTCGAGTTCGATCACCTCACGCAGTGCTTTGCCATCAAGCATGCTCAACGTGTGAGCGCGATGAGCCACCTGCATGGCTGGCGCGTTGTCATAGCGATCCACGGCAATGACCTCAATCCCAAACCTCTGCAGCTCAATCGCTACCTCCTTACCCAATTCGCCGCTACCGCACAGCATGACTCGAGTTGCAGTTGCTGACGTTGCAGTACCAATTCGTTTCATCTTCACCTCACTTAATCTGTTTGCTTAAACATGAGCCCCCTGTTGTAAGCCACGGCCTGATTCCTCTGCAATCAGCCTCAACTCCACCAAAAGTCTACCATCGCACAGCTTTCACATCGCAAGCACCCTGCAATTTAAACCCTTGCCAAGGCCGCCCGAGGTCTTTATCCGCAAGCTCGAGGCCTCATTTTCTATGACCCAACAACGCTAAGGGCCGGGGCGCTCAATCACCAAGACGTTCATGCTCAAGCCTCGGGCGCAAACAGAGACAGAATGTCAGACCAGCCAGGCCAGCGAGCCCCGCAGCTACCATAAAGGGAATCTCATAACTTCCGAAATGGCCGAAGAGCCACCCCAAAAGGCCAGGGCCTGCAGCCACGCCAAGAACGCTGAATAGATTCGCCCAGGAAAAGAGCCGACTGTAATTTAGCAGCCCATATCGCGCCGCAATGATCAACGGCTGCAACATTAATAGGTTCCCTACAGTAACACCGAGCATGGCTAAACCCAGAAAAACCCCCGCGGTCGTTTCACTGAGACTGAGAATTCCCAGTGAGAGCGCTTGAGCAAACATCATCACCAAGGTAAATCCCTGGACAGGTATTCGCTCCAACAAGAAACCACCCGCCAATCGTCCGACGACACTGGCAAGGGGTAATACGGTCAATGCGATCGCCACCCAATGCTCTGGAAGCCTCTGGGTAATCAGACCATATTGATGAGCAATTGCGCCAACTTGAGATGACATCAAGCAAACGTAGGCAAGGTTGAACCATACAAAAAATGGATCTCTAACAGCGACCGCAAAAGGCACGCCTCCGAATCCAACGGGAGTTTCTTGCCAGGCTGCGCCATCCGGCATCAAACCGAGATCAGCTGGGGACGATCGAAGCAGCCAAAGCGTTACGGGAATGACGCCTAAAATATAAAGCAATGCCTGTATCGAGGCCGCTTGAGAGAATTCTAAGTTCCCTACCCAGTAGGCTGAGAGCGGTGTTATCAACATACCACCGACCGAGAGCCCGGTCGAAGCAATCGATAACGCTCGGGCACGATGTACCACAAACCATCGCGAGATTAATGTGGTTGCGGGCAGCAACCCAGAGGCACTAAAACCCAGACCAAAGAGCGCATAAACGGCATAGAGTTCCCAGATTTCGCTGATTGAACCCACGCACCAGAGGCCAAAGGCAGCGAGAAGTGCTCCAGGAACTATGATCCAACGGACATCACATCGCTCAAGGAGCGGTGCGATCCCAAGGCCCGCAACACCGCTGACAACAAAAAACACCGATACGGCAGAAGACGCAACTTCGATAGAATACCGACCTGTCGAGGCAAGGGATTGAATAAGCACAGCGTGATTATAAAAGCCAAGCCCTGAACTGAATGCCAAAATAAGAAACAATCCAGCGACTAATTTCCAGCCATAAAACATCAGCGTTTCGTCCTTTCAGAGGACTGTAACATATGAAGCGTGCTGCCTGCGGCCGGCGAGATTATGGTAGTCTTGGGGCGCCGCAGAATTAGGATCTCATTATTTACCGTTGGCTTATCCTTTTTGGTGTCTGGAGCTGTTATCTCGCATTTGGACTTACAGCGACCAGCCTTGCGCCCCTGGTTCCCCTGATAGAAGCTGATCTTGGTATCTCGCATACTGCAATGGGCAGTATTATGGGTGTCTGGCAACTCACCTATATTGCATTTGCAGTGCCAGGTGGCATGCTTTTAGACCGAATCGGATCGCGTTACGCGTTGACTTTGGGTGTTCTTTTCATCGCCCTGTCTTCACTGTTTCGTGGGGTCGCAGAAGACTATTTAAGCATGCTCCTTGCCGTGATGTTATTCGGGATTGGAGGCCCAATTGTTTCGGCTGGCGCGCCCAAAATGATTACCCGTTGGTTCACCGGACAGTCTCGGGGACTCGCGATGGGAATCTACATGACGGGACCCGCAATCGGCGGCATCGTCTCGCTGACCCTGACGCATTCTGTGCTTCTACCTATTTTAGGTTCATGGCGTAATCTAATGACTTTAAACGCTATAATGGCGGTCACAATCGCGCTGGGATGGTATTTCATTGCAGCCAATAGCAGAATGCGTGCCTCAGAAACCCTCGATCAGACAGCCCCCTCACCGCAGCTGCCCGCAATAAAAAGTCTTATTCAACAACCTGCTGTGAGAATCATTCTAATAATGAGTATTGGGGTTTTTCTGGTTAACCACGGGCTCAATAATTGGCTACCGGAAATTCTCAAAAATACCGGCATGACACTCATAGAAGCCGGTTATTGGGCAGCGATTCCAACAGTTATTGGTATTTTAGGTTCGCTGACCATACCCCGGCTAGCAACTCCGGGTAGACGATTTCCGATTTTATTAGCGCTCACCGCTCTGGCGGCCTTAGCCACCCTCTTACTCCAATTCAGCGAAGCGCCTCTTCAGTTTAGTGGGCTCGTGCTTCAGGGCATCGCCCGTTCTAGTATGATGACGGTTCTTATCCTGACTTTGGTTGAACTGCCTGGAATCGGTGAGAAGAACGCCGGTTTAGCCAGCGGTTTGTTTTTCTCAGCAGCTGAAGTGGGCGGAGTCTTAGGCCCGGTAGCTTTGGGGCTTTTCTACGATGCAACTGGGAACTTTACCCTGGCGCTCGCTGCGCTGACGTTTGTCTGTCTCGCCCTATTGATCGCCACAACGCACTTGCAAAAGATATCGGTACACCAAACCCATTCTTCACAAAATACAACAAGCTAGCCTGACTAACGGATTGGATTACCCACATTAAACACCCCACCGCTGTATTGAACACCGGGGATACGCTCCTGTTCGGGAGGAAACTCGGCGCGTTTTTGCCGAAAATAGCTTTCTCTAAAATCACCCTCACTGGCTTTGGCATAGGTCGCATAGACTGCTCGTCGAGGAAAATCAGTGTGATTGACCCCCGAACGATGGGGAAGAAATCCATCAAAAATCATAATGTCTCCGATCTCGGTCGACTTAGGTTGCCAAGTCAGGTCATTCTCTACCTCGGTATCCAGGGTCAGATCCTCCGCCTGGGGCAGACGCAAGCCCGGCTCTGAGCCCTCCCCCACTTCAAGACAGCCGTTTTCACGTGTGCTCGCATCGAGGCTCAACATAATGGTGACATGCTCACTCTGACCAAATAGATCAAACGCCGGCGCATCTTGATGCGCTTTGAACCCTTGCCCTCCAGGCAGTTTAAAATTCACTTTCTCTTTAAACAAAATCGCAGTCTCGCCCAAACACTGGCTGGCCAAGTTTAACCAAGATGGTCCCGTGAGTAGTTCGTTCATTCGTGGTGCATCATCGAGCAAGTATTCAATCCGACACGGCATCGACTCGCCATCTACTGACTTCTCGAAATAGGTCATCCACCGAGCAGGGCCGTTGTGTGTTGATAACGGCGTCATTTCTTCTAGCAAAAGCGCAACCGCATCCAGCGGCAGCCGGCGCTTTAAAATTGCATACCCCTTGGCTCGGTAGTTCGATATCTGGCGTTCATCGAGGTGCTGCGCTCGAAGGTGATCCGAAACGAGCGCGCCAAACTGATCTAGCGGCGCACCCGTTGGCTGAATCACCTTAGCCGCTTCATCAAATACACGTAGTTGCAACGCTTCCGCGAAATACGGCGATGACTCAAAACGTTTACATTCAAGAGGCGTCATCGCCCCACCTTGAAAGGCCAAAGTTTGCTGACTGGCCGGGCTAAGCATGTCGGCATAGGTCGCATCCTTGGCTACCCGATAGCGCTTTGCAGCCACATGCAACCCAACCAACTCTGAAACGACCGCCGAGAAGCCTAAGGTAGCGAGGTAGTAAGCACCGAGCCGTTCATGATCACGAACCCCAAAACGCCCCATTTTCGCGTCACTCTGATACTGCAAATGACCAATATCATGGAGCAAAGCAGCGAGAATGATCTCTTCTTTGGCACCAGCAGCCAGCGCTGCCCTCCCCGCTTGCAAAGCATGGGCCCACTGACTGATCGGCTCACCTACGTAATCTTGCTGGCCCAGAGTTTGAAAAAGTGCAGTCAAGCGCTCGAGCGTTTCCATCATTCCGCACTAGAGAGATCTAGCGTGTTCCGAAGAATAAATTTTTGAACCTTTCCAGTCGCATTGCGGGGTAAAGCATCGGTAAATACTACATGTTTGGGCTGTTTAAACCGGGCCAGACGATCGCGAGTGAATTGTCTAATATCCGCCGCCGACATGACTCGATCTGCTTGTAACGAGACCACAGCACAACCCACCTCACCCCACTGCTCATCTGGTACGCCGATAACCGCGACTTCGCGAATCTCCGGAATCTCATAGAGTATATTTTCAACTTCTGCTGGATAGACGTTTTCGCCCCCAGAGATATACATGTCTTTGAGACGATCCTCGATATAGATGTAGCCTGCTTCATCTCGACTGGCAATATCGCCGGTTCGCAGCCAGCCATCCACAAACGTCTCATCATTCGCATCTTGTCTGCGCCAGTATCCAGGCGTGACGACGGGACCTCGACACCAAAGCTCACCAGATTCTGAAGGCGCCGCATCTGAGCCATCCTCTTTAACGATCCGAATCTCCGTATGACGTAGCGCCTTACCAGCCGACCCCACCCTCTCGGGTACATCGGCATAACCAAGAATGCAGCAGCTGGCCATGTTTTCAGTCATTCCATAGCCCTCCTGGATGACCACGCCTCGCTGATACCACCATTTTACCAGCGCCTCGGGGACCGCTTCAGCGCCTGCGATACACACCTTAAGACTGTCAAATCTGGCCTCAGCGTTCCCGGGGTGATCGCGCAAGGCATTAAAAATAGCCGGCACCCCCAAGAAATGCGTAATCGAAAGCGATTCATCTGAGAAGGCACTTAGTGCCAGACCAGGATCAAACGCTCGCATAATCACAGCGGTACCACCGTAAAAAAGTGCTGGACAGGTAAAAACCTGTAAGCCGCCAATATGAAACAAAGGCATAACCGCCAGACCCACCATATCTGGGTTGCAGTACATGCTGCTGGCATTCACCTGTGCCCACACCATCATGCCATGCGTCATAATGACCCCCTTAGGCAAGCCCGTTGTGCCTGAGGAGTACATCAACATGCACTGGTCTTCTGGCTCGAGGGACACCATCTCCATTGTCGGAGAAAGCCCAATGATTGCGGATTCAAATTCTGATTCAGCGCCGCGTCCTTCGGTGCTCACAAGATGCGGAACATCAACAGTGAGCGCCTCTACTGTTTCGGATAACTCGACATCGAAAATGACAACCGTGGGCTCGGCATCTCCAATAATAAAATCGAGTTCAGAGGCTGTGAGACGAAAATTGAGCGCCAAATGCACCGCCCCAATCCGCCAAGTGGCAAAAACGATGTCCATCGTATCTAAAGAATTGAGGGCAAGTACTCCGACCCGATCGCCCCGCCCAACGCCCAGAGTCTTTAACCACGTTGCTACCCGGCCTACCCGCTCATGCATCTGAGCATAGGTGCAGCGGCGCTGGGAGGGTAGTTCGATCATCGCCGTATGCCCCGGTCTACTCGACGCGTTATAACTTATCCAATCAACAATCATTCCTGCCATGGTATTTATCGTCTCCTTACTGTCCCGTTAAGTTCTGTTTGGCTTGTTCTACCTAAAAAAACAGCGTGCTTATCCCGGCCAACAATTCCCAGACGTGGACTCAATTTAGATAATGCTTCAGCAACCATCCGGCCGCCTTAAAAATATCTCGGCAACGGTCTCGACGACGGTTTCGATAGCTGTGTTTACAAGTCAAATGAAGTAGTCTACACCACGCCCCCAGCGCGCGAGAAACCACTCATGCTTCAATCGGTAGACTCAGTCACACTCCATTATCTCGGTAACAATGAGGCCATGGAATCACATCAGGAAACGCTCTACGATGGGCGTCAAACGCTCGCACAACTTGATTTCAGCGAGGTTGGATTTACCCTTCAACGCCACCGATCAAACATTACCAACTGGCTCGATGAGGAGGCAATCAATCGCGATCACAAGCGAGAAATCATGCAACTCGCGCTGCAATTCTCTCACTGCGATGCCGTGGTCGGATACCCAGCAATCATAAGAGGACCCGCCGAAGCGGTGCGGCACGAAGACCACCTGCCCATTCAAATCGCGCACTCAGATTTTACAGATGATTACCGGCCGATGATCCTGAACCCGTCAAGGCCCTACAGTGCGTTCCTCGCACCTCACCTCAGAGACGCTGGAATTAACTACAAAGATTTAAACGCCGCAAAACGATTGCTCATGCTACAATTTTGGAGGAACACTGGCCCTGTAAACCCCGATTTCCCGCTCGCCATTGCTGACGCTAGATCAGTGCCGCATCACGCGTTACAACGTCGCACAGTCACCGACTATGCCGGAGAAACATTGGCGTTTGAGACCTTCTTCCTAAAGCCACCAGATCGAAAGAGGCCTTATCAATGGTATACCTTTCCTAATATGACACACGAAGAGGTGCTGATTTTTAGAACTTACGACAGTCGACAAGAAGAAGCAGGCTTACCCTATTGGACACCGCATTCAGCCTATTCTAATCCTGACAAGTCATCCGCCACTCAATTTCGAAACAGCGTTGAAATGCGGGTGCTTTGCATCTTCTATTAAGACCCCTATCCAGAGATTCAGGGTCAGTCGCGCTCTAACCTCCGCGAGCCCAACAGATGGCGGGTTTCACGCAACCCTCAAGAGGATCGATCTCAGTCGGGAATTTCGCAGAAATCATTCAAAACAATCTCCTCAGTCACCACAGCATTACGGTGCGCGCCTGCACACCACGATGGCATAACCATGGAGTAAAGCCCGCTGCCACCTGCAACTAAAACAATGATTTGGCTTGGGTCTTGAAAACAGCGGCGAAAAGATTGGGGTTTAGAACCACTCGAGAATCCTGGATTAACTGCGCGTATCGCCTCTGCTGTGTGGCCACATCGCTCGAACAAATCTTGACAAATGTCTGAACGGGAAAGTCCTCCCGCTGCAAGAATCGCAGCATGTTCCGGATTAAGCACAACTGTCGCTGCTCCGCCAGTTAGAATCGCGTTATTGGTTGCAAGGTTACCTAATCCAATCGCTAGTACTGTAAGCAGTCGCAAATGGTCATCGGAACTATCCGCATCCCCCGCGTACATGACTGAGTGTGGCGCCTCAGCGCCGAGGACCGTCACTGTGCTTTGCTCGATGTCGTAACCCATAGAGACATGCAGCGGGTCGAACGGGCTCGATTCCTCATCCTCAGCAAGACAATAGCTGAATTTACCTGGATGGCCCAAAAGCGCCATATCTGAGACACCCGGATGTGCGCCTCCGATATTGCGCATCGCAAGCCTCACTGCCCGGCCAATACTGGCATTGGCTCTGAATCCAGGCCCAAGCGCACCAAAACCACTGGCAATGTCTCCACAAGCGAGCCGCGCCGGACCGTTCACAATAATCAAAGGGGCTGTGCAATGGGTGGTCGCCTGCATCTCTGTGAGATCAAATTGAGGCTGTAAGATTGCCTTAATCGCCGCTAAAACCGCCGGCATATGATCCGGCAGGCAGCCCGCCATCACGGCGGATACAGCAACTTTCTCGACCGTGGCCGCACCGCCGCCCGGCCCCATTTCGCCTAAAACCTGCGCCCCTTGTAACCCCGTCGCCAGAACTAAACGATCAACCCGCTCGGCAGTGGGGATCACCACCGGCAGACCATCGGTCAAGCCCTTGGCGTGTAGCATCTCGAGCGCCTCGGCTTCATCAGCCGCCTGCAACAGGTGCGTCATGCGCTCAGTGCCTCGAGCATCGAATCTGTCAGCATCTCCGCGACCTGCGACATCTTCACCTGTCCTGTCCCCGCGATGGGATGCGGCAATTTGAGTCTTGGAATATCTGGCATACCTAAGGACTTTGCTACAAAGTCGCCCTGGGGCCAAAATGCTTCAGTAATCAGAGCCAGCGCGGGCAGCCCTCGCCGAGCCATTGCAATGCCGTCACTCACGGTGCCGGTTGTACAGCTGCCTCAATGCCCGTAAGCAGCAATCAGACCATCACAGCGCACGGCGATGTCTTCGAGCAGGGGCTCAGGCGCACTGATCGAGGCATTACCTTTATCAAATCTTGCGATCGTTAAACTGGGCCGCCTCGATTTTAAAACAACCTCGATCGCATCTAAAAAAGCCACTGAACCCGGAAAGCCATTGGCTAACAGACCCAGCGTTAAGGGCTGGTCTCCGTCGAGTGCTAAGGACAGCCCGTAGGGCATTGCGGCCTGCAGTCGCTCGCCCTCTGGATGATGAAATTCAATCATGTTTGACCCATCGCTGAATTGGATATTCATCATGCCACCACATGGGTGTTTTTCCCAGAGCTTAGCTCTATCGTTTCTTAAGTGCGCTTAGATGCCAGCAATCTCTGCACCTTGGGCTACCCGTTCACAGTCACCAACGAGATACCATCCAAACCTTTCAAGCAGTTAGCGGACGCGATGATTGATGGGTACAGCCACTGCGCAAATTCAAAGACCCCGTGACACCGTCGAGTTTACAATTGGCCGGCGCAGTCTAATCTGCAAATATTAGTCGCGGGCTTTGTCAGCGCTCATGATCGCCAACAACCGCGTAATGAAGCCGCTATACTGTTATCCAGCCTATGGCCCAAATGATGACCAGGCCGCTCATAATCATCTCAGCCGAGATATCACCTCGACAGGTTCAGTGCCATCCATGAATACCAAAAATGACGCCAAACCCATCATAAGTCTGCGCGAGGTAACCCGCGACAATCTGCCCGCAATTCTTACACTCAACGTCGCCCCTAGCCAAACATCGTTTGTAGCGTCCAATGCGATTTCGATTTCCGAGGCCTATTTTGAGGAGAAAGCATGGTTTCGGGGCATCTACGCAGACGATGTCCCGGTGGGCTTTCTGATGACCTATGAGGACCCGGCGCAAGGTTTTTTTTACCTATGGCGGTATATGATCGACGCCGATCACCAGCGCAAAGGCTATGGGCATCGAGCGATGAGATTATTGATTGAACGAACCAAAACAATGCCGAATATAGCTGAGATAAAGCTCAGTGCAGTCGATGGCGCAGGTAGCCCAATTCCCTTTTATGAAGGAATCGGCTTTACCGACACAGGCGAGATTGAAGACGGCGAAAGAGTGTTTAAATTATTTCTGTAACTTCAACAGTTCCAGCTCCTTCCCGCTTCGCATCGAGACTAGGCAGCCTCCGGCATGATTCCTTCGCATTGACCGACCAAAACATTGCGATCGACGAAGGGTCGCCTCTTAAAAACGCTGCAACGTCGCTTAAATCTTGGAGTCACTCAAGCTATCACCGGAATTTACCGGCGACCGCGCCCAAGATCGCTTGAAAATTTCAACGGGCTGTTATCGGTCGAACCTACACGCTAAGCGCCTTAACATTTCGAGCACCCAGCGAGGGCGATGCCGGGTATACTGCTAGCGATGGAACCACTCAAGCGACCGGAGCACAAGATGGCTGAAACAAGGACCCGAAACACAGAGGGCACTGGCGTGAATTTTTTTCTCGACGGCAACTTTCGTCCTGTCTCTGAGGAAAGAGAGACCAAAGATATGACTGTGATCGGAGCGATCCCCAAGGACCTCGCCGGCACATTTCTGCGTATCGGACCCAATCCAGTCCACATTTTTAGCGAAGAGAAATACCACACCTTTGATGGCGATGGCATGATTCACGCCATCGAATTTATTGACGGCTCAGCCCGCTACAAGAATCGGTTTGTAGAGACAGAGGGTTTTAAACTCGAACAAGCGCATGGGGATTGGCTCTATAAAGGGATGAACTCTATGATGGACCCCTCTCCATCGCGGATTCCTGAGGGCGCCCCGCCCAGTAAGAACCTTGCCAACACGGCTTTTGCTTACCACAACAAAACCTTATATGCATTGCACGAGCCCTCCAAACCCACCATTATCGAGCTCCCCGATCTCAATACAGTTGGCGCCACTGACTTTAACGGCAAGCTTAAACATCCCTTTACCGCCCATCCTAAGGTAGACCAAAAGACCGGTGAAATGATGACTTACGGCTACGCGTTTCAAGCGCCGTTTGTAAGTTACTCAGTTATCAACCAGGACGGGGAACTCGTGCATACGACGCCCATTACAATTAAGAAACCGGTATTTATGCACGACTTCGCAGTTTCTTCAAAATACACCTTGTTTTTAGACTTCCCGATTACGCTCGACATCGAGCGCGCCATTGCTGGGGGGCCAGCACTCGGCTTCGAAAAAGCGCATGGCTCACGGATTGGGGTGATGCCGCGCTTTGGAACTGATGCTGACGTACGCTGGTTTGAGGTAAAACCTGGCGTAGTGGTCCATACCGCTAATGCGTGGGAAGAAGAAGATGTGGTGGTGCTCCAAGCCTCAAGATCCAAAACAGTCGACATTATCGGCGCAGGAACCCAAGCGGGTGACGCCCTCAGTGAAACGCATGGTCAGCTTTATGAATGGCGAATTAATCTCACCACTGGGGACATTTCCGAGGGACCAATAAGCGAGCTACACTGCGACTTTACCCGAGTCAATGACGCCTACGCTTGCCACGCTACCCGCTATGTTTACGCCGCTCTGTTTAACCCCCAGCGCCCGTTCACCTTTGATGGCGTAATGAAATATGACAATGCCTCTAATCAAGAGACAACCTTTTACTACGGTGCAGAACGCTATGGCGGCGAGGCAGTGTTTGCACCGCGACTGAATTCAGCCTCTGAGGATGATGGCTACCTCATCACTTTTGTGCACGATGAAACTGAGGACCAAAGTGAATGCGTAATCCTAGACGCCCAAGATTTAGCAAGTGGTCCGGTCGCAACGATTGTCATCCCTTTTCGGGTGCCCTACGGCTTTCATGCGGGTTGGGTAGGACACTAGCGATATTGGGCTTGTAGACCCCTCGGAAGCTTGGGCATGGTTCAGTGCCATGCGACGGCGCAAAGCATTGAGACGCCCAAACCCTGGTTACTAAGCGTTGCTTCTTTACGCTTCATTTTGATGCCCATTCGAGCCCCTAAAAACCTTGATGCAGCAACCGTAGGTCCAAATGCTTGCCGTTGTGTCTGGGGTCTCATCAGCAGGCAGCTCTAGACTGACTTTCTATAATAGCAACGGTATGACGCTGCTACTCTGGCAGAACTCGAATATTTCTGGGAAAAACCCGCTCAACCAAAGATAGCTGAGCAAAAAGCTGCTGATTCAGCGAAAGATCAACACTTACCAATGCCCACGAGCAACATTTAGCCTCAGCGATTGATACTACTTTCCTCAGTGCTCGAAGCCTCAGCAGTAGGCTCCTGAGAAGGTTTGCGATAACGTTCAAACCAAGCCAAAGTATGCCCAACTTTGCTCAGCAAGCGCGACGGCCGACCCGCAATGCCATGTGCGCTTCCGGGGAGTCTCACCATGACAGAATCCACGCCTTTGAGCTTCAGGGCCTGATAAAACTGTTCTGTCTCGGATATTGGCGTTCGCCGATCTTTCTCACCTGTTAGCAGCATTGTTGGCGTGACGACACTGCCCATTAAGGATAGGGGCGAACGTTGCCAATACTCATCAAATTTTTCCCAAGGCAGTCCTGAAAACTGATGGTGGGTTTGGAACACGTAAGAGTCGGCGGTTAACGTTTTGCTGATCCAATTGATGACCGGTTTCGCCGCCACCGCTGCATTAAACCGATCGGTCAACCCAATCGCATATGCCGTGGCGATACCTCCTGCTGACCCACCACATATAAACAAATTATTCTCATCTACAAACCCGAGTTCAATCAAATGATCAATCCCAGACATGTGATCCTGAAAGTCTTCCCGACTGGCGTATTTTCCCTGAAGCAGCAGTGCAAAATCCTCCCCATAAGAGGCACTGCCGCGATAGTTGTCATAAAAAACGACATACCCTTCAGAAGCCATCAGCTGCATTTCCGCCGAGAAAAAATCCCCATAGGCCAAGTGAGGCCCGCCGTGGAGTTCTAAAATAAGCGGGTACTTCTGACCCGGGTCAAAATCAGGGGGAGTTAGATAAAAACCATGAATCATGGTTCCGTCAAAACTCGATGGATAACGGACAGCTTGGACGTCGCCAAGCGTCTTCGTAGCTAACAGGTCCTCGTTTAAATAGGTCAGCTGTGTGAGTTCTCGATCTCGAATCACGCCCAAGTCTGCAGGCCGATTCTTGTTTGCGAGCGTCAAACCATACGTACCCGATCGGTAGTCAAAGCCACCGCTGAGGTAAGGCCGCCCTAGGCTCGTGCCGCCGACATCTTCAGAGAGCACCGAAAGCTGTCCCTTCAGAGAAAGTTCTGCTAAGTGGCGCTTGGCTTGACGATCATACAAGATGCTGACCGACCGATCCCGATTTGACCAAACCGCAGCATGTATGGATACATCAAGATGCTCACCAAGAGCACGGGTTTCATTCTTTTTTTCATCAAGCAACATCAACCGAGCATGCCGATAGGTCGCCCGCTCACTCGACTCACTCAAATATAAAATTCTGTTTCCGTCCCGTGCAATTTTGGGCGCATATTCACGACCGGATTGGGTCGTAACTTGTTGGAGTGCAAGCGAGCTTAAAGTCACTTCATACAAGTCACCCTCAAAGGTCTCAAGCTCCCAACCCTCTTCTCGATTGGCTGAAAACAGCAGCGCATCATTCCCCGACCGCCAAGCAAGTGGGCCCACATGTTGGTAGTTCCCATGGGTTAATTGCCTTGGCGTGCCACCATCGGACGGAAGCACAAAAACATGAGAAAAAGATGGGGCAACGATTCCGCGGCCATCGAACTGATAACGAACCGTATCGACAACCTTTGCTGCAGCAGACCACTTCGCGCCTTTGGGCTTTTTCGGCGCTTTATAGAGCGGCGAATCCACCTTCTGTGGAATGCTTTGGGTAAACGCAATCTGCCGATCGTCTGGTGAGAACGCTAACCATTGAGGCGCACTAGCAAGATCTGCTAGCAGCGCGGTGCGGCCGCTTTCCAGATGCAAAACTCGAATCTGATGACGCCTTCCTGAAGCGGTCACGTAGGCGATTTGCGCCCCGCTGTGACTCCAAGTGGGCCACCCATAGCTTCCAAAGTCGGCAAACAGCGGCTCATGACGGCCTGAGGCCAAATCGACCATCCAAAGCGCCGAACGTGCGGCGTCCCGCATGACATTAAAGCTGCGACGCATGTAAACCACCTGCTTACCATCATGTGAAACCTGAGGATAGCTCGCGTACTCGAGGTCAAACACGTCCATGGGCTTAAAGTTGGTAGACCCCGCCCCGAGTGCTGGCATACTGAACACAATCAGGCTGTAGAACAGTAACCTCGCGCTTGCCAGATGCGCTATGCTGAGCGCTGATGTCGACAAGACCTTAGACAGATTGCATACGAACCGGATTGTTTGCTTCACCATCGCCATCTCCTCCAAGGCTATTTTATGATCAAACCTTTTACGGTAAGTGTACCAGACCACGTTCTTGCAGATTTAGAGAACCGGCTCGCACGAACACGATGGCCTGACAGCATTGGCGAACCTTGGGATTATGGAACCGATATCACGTTCCTCCGCGCGCTCATTCATCATTGGCAGCATCATTTTGATCCGCTCGCAGCCATCGAGGAGCTCAATCGGCTCGAGCACTTCACTACACAGCTCGACCAAAGAGCGCTTCATTTCGTCCATGCGCGAAGCCCACATGGTAATGCCCAGCCGTTACTCATGACCCATGGGTGGCCAGGATCAATCGTTGAATTTCAAAAGATCATACCCATGCTCACAAGGCCAGAGCTATTCGGTGGGAAGCCTTCAGATGCATTTCACGTGATCTGCCCGTCCCTACCCGGTTATGGGTTTTCCGATGCTCCGACGACACCGGGTTTTGACCAGAGGTCTGCAGCCATAGATCACATCACCTTAATGGAACGCCTTGGATACAATCGATATTTTTTACAGGGCGGTGACTGGGGTTCTGCGGTGAGCAGCTGGCACGCAAAACTCGCTAAGGAGCGGGTTGCTGCCCTTCACTTAACTCTGATGTTTGTCTCAAAACCCAAGCATCTTGAGGACCCCTTTGAGAACGTATCACCCGGCGAGCTCGATCGCTTGAACGCGAGTCAAGCGCGCATGAGCGGAGGCACAGGCTATCAGGCCATTCAAGGATCAAAACCGCAAACCTTAGGATACGGATTGACTGATTCCCCAGTCGGTTTAGCTGCGTGGATCAGTGAGAAATTCCAGCACTGGACCGACCCTGCCGTTCCCTTTGAGCAGTCCATCTCGAGGGATGAGTTGCTCACCAATATTTTTCTGTACTGGATTAGCGGGAATATCACTGCTTCAACAAGGTTGTATTACGAGTCCGCCCACAGCAAAGCGAATCTCCTCGAGGGGGGGCGAATCATGACCCCTACTGGCCATGCGATTTTCCCGGGAGAATTGTACTTGCCTCCAAGGGCCTGGGCTGAAGAGTTCTACAATATTCAGCATTGGGAAATTCAACCACAAGGCGGCCACTTTGCCGCCCTTGAGGTACCAGAAGTCCTTGCTCACGATCTTCGCACTTTTTTTCGGCCCTACCGAAACCCATAAGGACGGTCATTACAGCGACATTAACGATCACCTTTCGACCATAGTTAAGCGGCCTATTGACTGCTTAGGCTTGCCTTAAATTGACCTCGACGCTCAGCCGCCTTGGTCGCGGCAGACGATTCGTCTAACCGCTCTAAAACCACCTGCGCTATTGCTCCTGAGAACTGAAAATTATGTGGGTAGGGACCTACCGGAGAACCTGTATCTCGGCCAACATCAAAAGTCTCACCGCTCATTGAGAAGATCACTGGAACTGTCTGAGGTATGCGGCCTTGCGCTTGCTTTACGCCATCAACCATCAAAACAGCATCGCCCCCAGCACCGAAACCTCCATCATGGCTGTACTCAACAACGATGTCGTGGCGGCCCTCACTCAAAACTGACTCACTGACGACAAACGTCAAGGTATGCCCGAACCAATTGTATAAATAGGTTGGTCTACCGATCGTGTCTAAATAGAGGCTCCACCCCCCCATATTGCCACCCTGACAGGCCACAACGCCCGTGCTGTACGATTCTGTCAATTCGACGCTGGCACTGATTCGATAGGAGACATTCTTAAGATTCAAAACGGAGTGCTCAGGCATTCTGACGTGGGCTGTGTTGTACACCATCTTGCGGTGCCCATCTAATGAGTGCGGTACGGCATAATCACCGCCTCGTCGCGCCGCCGCATCCCTCAGAGGATAGACCGACATCGATTCTGCCTCTTGATCAAATAATGTCTTGAGCGCGGTGAGTCGTTCAGGATATCGCTCTGCAAGATTTTCTGACTGAGAGAAGTCAGCTGCGATGTCATAGAGCTCCCAATGCTCTTCGGGCCCATCAAACTCAAAGCCTGCAAAACGAATCCAGGGCAATCGACCATGAAAACAGGATGCCATCCAACCCTCATGATAGATTGCCCGGTTGCCCAATATCTCAAAGTACTGTGTGCTACGACGACTCGGCGCATCTTCTTTTTCAAAGCAATAGCCCATACTCGTGCCGTGAATTGGCATTTGAGTAATCCCATTAACCTCTTCCGGCGCCTCAATACCCGCCGCTTCAAGCACTGTCGGCAATATGTCAATTACATGATGAAACTGAGATCGCAGCCCTCCTGCTGCATCCCCTATGGTTTTGGGCCATGACACTGCAAGCGCGTTTCGTGTCCCGCCAAAATGCGAGGCCACCTGTTTCATCCACTGGAAAGGCGCATCAAGGGCCCAAGCCCAACCAACATTAAAGTGGTTCTCACAGCGATCCGTTCCGAAGTCCTCCATGTGCGCGAGCAACCACTCCGGGTCCTCGTGGACACCATTTTGAAACGAGGGCGCGCTCCAAGCACCATGAATCGTACCCTCAGCCGAGGCACCGTTATCCCCCGTGAGATAGATAATCAACGTATCGTCAAAAATACCTTGATCATCAAGCGACTGAAACAACCGGTCAACCTGTGCATCGGTGTGCGCCATGAAGCCTGCAAAGACTTCCATGAGCCTGCTGGCCACAGGTTTGTATCGATCTGGATAACTTTCCCAGCTCGGGACTTGCTCCGGACGGGCTGTCAAACGGGTTCCCGGTGGAATGATCCCACGACTGATCTGAGACTCATAAATTTCTGTCCGTAAGGCATCCCAACCCGCATCAAACCGACCCTCAAATGGTGCGATCCAGGATTCATCCACATGATGTGGGGCATGAACCGCGGCAGGCGCAAAATAGCAGAAAAAGGGTCGATCCGGTGCTGCCGCTTTCTGTCGCTGGATCCAGTGGATCGCTTGATCGGCGAGATCCTCAGTCAAATGATAGTCAGATCGACCCAAATGCGGCTCAATGGGGGTGGTTTGATCGTAAACCGGAGGCTCCCAATGGCTCGCTTCAGCGCCCAGAATGCCATAAAAACGTTCGAATCCAAGACCGGTTGGCCAACGATCAAATGGGCCTGCGGGGTTTTGTTCCCAGCTCGGCGTCAAATGCCACTTCCCGAAGCAACCGGTGGAGTAACCGTTCTGCTTTAGAATCTCCGCTAATGTTGCACTTTCCTTTGGGATAGCACTGTCGTAGGCAGGAAAACTATTGGCGATCTCGGTAATGCCGCCCATATGTACACTATGATGGTTACGTCCCGTTAAAAGCGCAGCACGGGTGGGAGAACACAACGCTGTGGTGTGGAACTGATTGAAACGCAATCCACGTTCCGCAATACGCGCAACTCCAGGACTGGGGATAGGACCGCCGAACGTCTCGACAGTTCCAAAGCCGACGTCATCGAGCATCACAATCAGCACATTAGGCTTTCCCTGTGCTGGATTTTGCAGCCGCAATTTCGAAGGCTTTGAGTCCCCATAGAGTCGCTCAACGCGACCCTCAAACGCTGCTCCTTGACTTGGAATTTTTTTCATCTCATATCCTTCGACTTCATTGCTTAAAAGAAACGAGATCGAACAGGCTCAAGAACGTCCGAATTTTCTCCTGTTCAGATGGTCCAAGCGCAGGATCCTCAGCCAAAGTGCTCGAAAGCGTGGACTTTCCCGATAACAATTTGGCCCAATCAGTCACTGACATAGTCCACTTCAAAGCGCAGCTCTCAAAATCAACGGGTATCGCCACCGAGTGACGAATCATCAGCCCAGCGGAACTGCCATCATCAAACTCAAAGCCCAAACAATCGCCGAATCCCGCCGCCTGTTCGGCATCAAGGAAAACTCTAAGAATAGCGACCCACCGCGCCGCGTCACCTGCGAGCACTTCGGCCTCACGGATGCGGTGTATTCTAAAACGCGTCAAATCAATCGTACGATCCAACTCCAAAGCGCGAGTTAAACACCAATTTCTGATGTTCGCCGCCGGAGAACTCTGGGCAACTGCACGTAGCGCGCCAGCGAGGCGCAATCGATCCGCCTCAGGATTGTCAGCGTCTTCGAAAACGGTCAGATAATGACCTAGCTCCAATGCCCACCTATAATCCTGGTCCGCAAGCGCATCATCGAAGCGCGCACGCATCACTGCTCTACCACCAAACCCCTCGATCATTTTTTTCGCTCGCGCCAGCGGTGGCAACGGGAACAGCTGGCTGGCGTCCTCATCAAACCATCCAAAAAGCCCGGTATAGACTTGGCGAACGTGATGCTCAACCACACCATAAAGCTGCTGGGTGTGAAAATCCCGCTCGAATTCGTCTGGCAGTTTGATCTCATGGATCATCTCATCAAGGGTATAACCGCGGTTGGCAAAACGAACGGTTTGATCCCAGATCAACTGAATAGAGTCACGATAGCGCTCAATCGATTGCCGAATTTCATCTCGACCTGATAAGGGCGGTCCATGAGCACAAACCTGATGCGCGACATTAAGATCCGCGAGCTCATCGAGGCCCTTCAGCAAAATACGTGGATCTCTGTATTCTTCACCGCGAATCGCAAAAATATTAAACAAGGTCGGCCAAAAAATGTTGTTGACCGCGAGGTCCAATTCAGGGAAATGGATATTGACTGAGTCTGTTGCGTCACTGGGCGCCGGATAAAATACCGTCTTGAGCCCTGCAATCGTTGTTTCCAGTTGCGCGTCAAATGTCTCTGTCGCAGGCAAATGACCCGGCGTATAGGGGGCGTGTTCTGGATTGCGATAAAACCGCCCAAGACCAATATTGACGAGACCGTCAGGCCCAGTCTCCGGCAACATCATGGCAAATTGGTGCACCATTCCCCTGGAACCCCGGGGGCCAACCTCGCCGCCAAAGCGCTGCAAATTATCCTCGATTCCTGAATGACCATAGATCGGAAAATCCGAGTCACCTCGTTCATCGCATATTGCCGTCGTTCCGGCTACGTAGTGGAAGTGAGTATAAATACATGCCGTGATCGGCGTATCCGTGTGTGTTCGGAGTTGCTTAATGGCCTGTCGCATTTCCTCGACACATTCGCCGGTGTCAATTGCAATAATGCCTTCCGGACCACGAATGAAAGTCTGATTGGAGAGTCCATTTCCGACATAACACCAGGCATTCGGACCCACGGCATAGAATTTCTCTTGCAGACGCTGAGACTGCGCGATGTGTTGAGGGTGCGCGACCTGCCCCCCAGCCCCTTCCGCGACCTCACCCGGTCGGAATGCATCGGTCTTGGCCAAAACCTTCTCCTTTAAAGAATCGATGAGACCAACTTAACCCAAAGTCCCTTTGAGCCATAGCCTGATCACAGAAAAATCCCTCTGAAGCTTTGTGATGCAAAACCCTGCTGCTCGCCAGCCTGCACCCCAGCGGGCCAAGCAGGCTTTACACTCCACATGAATCAGCAAGAGACCCACGTGCTCAACTGCCGATTGGTTTGTGGGTAGGGCTATTTAGATGGTAGATCAATTGTTTGATGACACGTCGATTGCGAACACTTTGAGTCAAATGTCTCCCTTCTATGTGTCTCCCGGATGCGCTCGGGCAGGCAAACAGGACGCACACAGCATACATTGAATGCTCTAAGCGCCTCCTGCGCACGTGATCACTTCCCCGGTGATGTAACCGGCCTCCGGCAATGTCAGAAGATAAATGGCGCCGGCTGCCTCCTCAACCGTACCGGGTCTTCCAAGCGGCACGCTACTCGAGAGACCCGCACGCTGACGATTGGAAAGTCCAACCCTAAATCGTGCTCCACCGACTTCAATTTCCGGTACATGATCTTCGTAAGACTGGGTTAACCGAGTTTCGATATGACCAAAAGCTACGGCATTCACGTTACAGTTGTACCGGCCCCACTCCTTTGCTAGCGTCTTGGTGAGCCCAATCACAGCAGCTTTACCTGCAGAGTAAGCGACTTGGGTGGCACTTCCTTGGGTGCCGCTCACCGACGAAATATTTACAACCTGACGCGACGATCCCACGCCGAAATCCAATATCTCTTGTTTGACCACTGGACGCATCCAGCCGGCGAAGGCCTGGAGAACTCTAAAAGGAACCGTCGCATGGATTTCAAGCATTGCCTGCCACTGCGCCTCCGAGTGGTTGTGCATCGCACCATTCCAAATGTACCCCGCGTTATTGATGATCATATCGAGACCCCCAAAAGCATCAACGCACTCTTGGATCATTTTCTCGGGCAGCGCACTCTCTCTAAGATCTCCCACGGATGCGACGACCCCGACATCAAAGCCAGAAAGCTTTGCAACCGTCTCCTCCAGTGCCGCCTCATCAATGTCCTGAACGTAAACACTCGCGCCCGCTTTTGCCAGTCGCTCTGCGGTAGCGCGACCGATGCCCTGCCCAGCACCAGTCACCAGCGCCGTTCTGCCTTGGTGCTCCATAATGTCTCCCTTACACTGCAAGCCGCGCCGTTAAATCTATCGACCCTTATACTGTGGTGGTCTCTTTTCAATAAATGCCCTCATGCCCTCTCGAGCATCTTCGGTCCGAGCGCAGAGCAATTGATTGCGGTTCTCGATCGCCATCGCCGCCTCAAGACTCGCTGCATCAACCGCCACATTCAAACCTTCTTTGGTTAACCGAAGTCCCATCGGGGATGCGGCCAGCAAATCTCGGGCAAAGTCTTCCGCAGCTGCAGCAAGCTCGTCCTCTGGGACGACTTTTGAAACCAAATTCGTTTGTAATGCTCGCTCTGCCTCAATAAAACGACCGGTCAACATCAACTCGGCTGCGATACTGGTACCAACCAAACGCGGCAAAAAATAACTGGTGCCCATGTCACAGGCGGACAAACCAAGCTTGATAAAAGCAGCATTCATTTTGACATTTTCTGCAGCAACTCGAATATCGGAGGCCAAGGCGAAGGCAAAGCCACCGCCGCAGGCAGGCCCCTGCAGCATCGCCACAATTGGTTGAGGGCAGCGACGCATCTTGATGTAGACCTCAGCGAGATAGCCCTGAAAGCCCATACCCTGCCCAAAAGGCTTTGCAATTGTCGGATCTTGGGCTGATTTGATATCCAGACCCGCGCAGAAAGCAGGGCCTCTGCCGCCGAA
>CALIKQ010000046.1 GCA_938017975.1 uncultured Pseudomonadales bacterium
AAAAAAAGGATCTGGGAATGGCCAACGATGCATCACCGTTTCAAATCACATCCGTTCCAGGAGGCTTTCAACTTGGGTTCGAAGTCCGGGCTGTCAAGGGTGAGGGTCAGGTCAAAAAGGCGCAGTTCGGCCATTTTGAAATCCTGTGTGACGAAGGTATAAATCTTGGAGGCGCCGACAGCGCGCCACCGCCTCTGGCTTACTTTGCAGCATCGATTGCATTTTGAATGCTGACTCAGCTTGCTCGGTCGAGCGAGGCAAAAAAGATTGTGCTCAACGATGCATCAATGAAGGTGTTTCCCCGTTTTGAACAAACCGGATCGATTCATGCGGGCACGATAGAAAGTCGGCTTTTAGAGGTAGAGACAGAACTTCATATTGACTCAACTGCACCCAAGGCAGAGATCGAAGCGCTGGTAACACTCGCCGAGCAAATGTGCTTTTTGATGGATGTGATTAGGGAGCCCCACGAGGTTCGCCATCGGACGTCGCTCAACGGTGAGCGATTGACCGGGTAAGCGAGTCATTGATCTCCTCACCAAGCCGGGTCTCTGCAGTCGTGTAGGTTTTTGGAGGGATTTATTCTGCTATCGAGGACGTTTGCATTTGTCTGTTGAGTGCAAATCGCGCAATGCGATCTCCGTGGGCAGTTCCTAGATAAATCGTGTTCCCAGCCCGAAGCGCAACTGTTGCATAGCCCATGGGTTCTCCAAGGTGACTGAGTATAGTCTCTCGTTGGAGGGTCTTTGGATCGACTCGAACGATCTCAAAGGGCAGCAGGCATGGACCAATCTCCATTGTGCAAGTATCTTTGATCGGGTCCTGCTGGTGAGAGGCAACCCAAAGCATACCATCGTCATCTCGAGTCACGTTGTCAGGCTGCCTAATTGAGACGCTACCGGTTACGGCTTTCTTGCTCCGATCGTACTTAATCAGACGACTTCCCATGTAAATGTTAACAAACAGCGTCTGCTCGTCGGCACTGATGGCAATGCCGTTTGGCATGACCTCCCTGCTGTTGGGTAACACAGAAAACCCCTTTCCTGGCTGCCATTCCCAGACCCAGCCTGTTGTCTCTCCCCGCAAAAGCTGGGCGGCAACCTCCTCGAAGGGAATGGATTTGTTCCACATGTGGGTCGCAAAAAAACCGCCCTGCTTTAATCCAACCACGTCGTTGATAAAGGGGTCATCAGGAGGTAATGCGCACCCCTGCCAAGTCAACATTGAGTCCGGTCGGTTGGGGAGGAGTTCGAAAAATTCAACGGCTTCCCGGCCGCCATGGTTCACCACCAAGACTTTAAGGGTGCCGTCATCTAGGGTAACAAGATCAATACCATGAGGGCTGAATTTTTCAATGTTGGGTGCCGGGCATTGCGCGTCTCCCCAACGAGGCGCGGTGGTTGCCCAGTCGATGTTTAATGGTTTTTTGGATTGGGTTTCTGTGTCGAAAAGACTGAGTTGTCCAGGCGTATCAAGCATAAATTCGCCCATTTCACTGACCAGCAGTAAAGATGTGCCGGGAATCTCTCGGAGGTCTTCTGGGTTTTTGAAGCCGCAGACCGGTGTGATCCCTGCAGCCGGATCGCAGCCAAGGTCTCTAGGCTTCATCGGAACACTTGCCTCTGCGGAAACCAAAATCTCGGCTTCCGGATTGTTGACGGATTTATCGGGGCTGCAACCAATGAGGGCTGCGACGATCCATAGGCTGAACCAATGGTAGGTTGGCTGAAGCTCCCTCATGCTCTTTATCTCTTGTCTGGAGACTACACATTACTCGCATTATTGCTGCTCTGCAGCAAAAGGAATGGTGAATGAAAGTTCTCAGGAAGCCGTTGTGCAGCTCCAGTGTGCGTCTTGAACCGAGAAACTGCATGGTCGCTCTTTCCTTGGAGCGATTGCGCTGATTGAGGTTTTAATGCTTAAAGATCTTGTTGAGGATTTCTGGTTTTTAATCGTCTCTGCTAAGTTAGGAATGCGGTCTCTTGGTTTCTTAATAATAAAAATAAAGGAAATACGATGAGCTCAAATCAAATACTAGTAATATTGAGTGTTGTGATAGCGTTAGCAGCAACGGTGTTACCCGATGTGATGCCCTACTGGGCGTTGGCGTTGGTAGCAGTCGGGTTGATCAATGGTTTCATGAATCCGCTACCAGATATGATGTCGAGGATGGCCTATACCGTAGCTGCGGTGGCGATTCCTACGATTGCCAACAGCCTTGATTCGATCCCTGTTGTGGGCGCGCCGCTCAACCTGATGATTGATAACATCATGGTTTCGGTCGCCGGAATGGTCATTGCCAACTTCGTCTTGTTGATGATCAACCAGGTGAAAGGGTCTGACTGAAAGTCGGCTTTGCTTGCAGAGTTGAGTGCAGCTAGAAATTTTTATCCGCAATACAGCTGATGCTCTGGGATGTCCGCGACCTGTTTGAAGTGGATCATCTCTGAGCGTCAGCATAGTGCAGATGGGTAGCCGAGTGTAATAGGTGCCTAGTCTGACGTGCTCGCTCGTGCGGCCCTAAAGTCTGGCGGACGCTTGTTAATAAATGCGTCTATGGCTTCCTTGTGCTCCACGCTCTCATAGCAGGTATGTAGAGCGGTCAGCTCTCTGTGCTGGATTTTTTTGAGATCCGTTTCAGCAAGATTTTGGGTCACCAATGCTTTGACCATTCGCAAAGCATCCTGGGGATTATCGCCCATAGATTGAGCCAGCGCGATTCCACGTTCTACAAGTTCTGCCTCCGTTGTGACGCATTCGTCAATCAGTCCAATTTGCAGTGCGCGGGCAGAGTCGATGGTTTCTCCGGTCAGCATCAAACGGTTGGCTTGGCCAAAGCCTGTTCGAGCGGCAATGAAATGAGAGCTTGCGAGCTCTGGTACCAGCCCCATTTTGATGAACCGGGCACTGAATTTTGCGCTTGGTCCTCCGATGATGTAATCGAATGGAAGAATCTGGGTGAGGCCGACACCGATAGCGGCACCGTTGACCGCGGCAACCATGGGCTTTGATCCGCGTACCAGTTCGACCCAATTGCCAGGCGCTTGACTGCCAGCACCTTGGTCAGCATCGCTTTCGGCCTGAGCTTTAAAGAGATCGACGATGTCAGCGCCGGCGCAGAAGCCGCGGCCGCTACCGGTCAGCACCATCGCCAGAACAGCTTCATTGTCGTTGCCGGCCTCGATGGCGTTGTGGAGCTCTCGGCCCATTTGATAGGTCCAAGCGTTGAGACGATCAGGCCGATTGAGCGTGATTAATAAAACGCCGTTTCGATTTTCACAGATGATGGTTTCATAGGTCATAACTATCTGCCGTCTTCATGAGGGTGCCTTAAGTGTAACGAGCCGCTCGCTGCCGCGAAAGTTTAATTGCTGCCGCGAAAGTTTAATTGCTGCCGAAAAGCATTTTTGAGAATTGTTGCCAAGTGTCGTTCGTTACTGACCGGTGTGTTTGGTAGCGCACATGTGCATCGGGGTCGCTCGGGTCTAGCTTGATGCTCCAGAGAGGCTCGATCTCATTAACGTTCATAGAATAACGAACGTCCATAACCACCATCTCGTCGTTTGGCGAAAGAGCGAGGTAGTCACCTGAAAACCATTGAAAACGCTTAAAATCTTCAAGTGTTTGGCTCTCAGAGGGAAGATGTACACTGGCCCAACTCAGTCCAATTTTGTCAATGGAGTCCCCCGGGTAGGTTTTGGTTGAATAGCCAACCCTGATGCCGTCGACAAAAAATTTTCCTTCCCACTCGTAGACGGACTTCCAAAGGAGCAATTGAGCAAAGCCAGGTTTTGCTTCGAGCCGAGTGGGAGCATGACCGCGATCTGCAGCGAGCGCGAAGGCGGCGTCTGTGACTCGCTGTCGCTGCCACTCTCCCACGCCCAAATAAAAGGCAATCCAAACCAGTCCTGCGACGGCCCACCGACCCTGTGGCCTTTTTGCAGCGCACACTGCAAAAAAGATCAGTGCAAGAGTGAACAAGGGATCGACAATAGAGATGATATCCCACGAGGTGCGGGCCGTTGAAAATGGCCACAGTAACTGCGTTCCATAGGTCGTGCAGGCATCAAGCAGGCCATGGGTGAGATACCCCGCGAAACAGAAACAGTAAATTGAGGTGGCACTCAAATGACGCCGAAAAAGCGGCCAAGCGAAAAGGGCGACGAAAGCTGCGCCAATCGGAATGAAAGCAAGCGCGTGGGTAAATTGCCTGTGATACTCTAAAAAAAGTAACGGATCCTCAGCCGACCTGATAAAGACGTCTAGGTCGGGGGCCATGCCTGCAAGTGCGCCGAGCATCAACGCAGGCTTGATGTCTTGGGGCTTTGCAACACAGCCAGCTACCACGGCACCGACCATTGCTTGTGAGAGAGGATCCATGAAGTTATGTTAGCAGAGGTTCACTGGGATCTGAGCGGATCGTGATGCGTTTTGACATGTTGAGGGCCAAAGAGGAGTAAATGTGCTTTCGGTTTGTATTGATTTTAAAAGCCCCTACGCATTCGTTGCCCATGCCTTAATTTGGGAGCTTGAGACCAAGCACGGATTTTTAATTGATTGGCAGCCGCTGACTTTGAACATTGGCAGTTTCTTAGGAACGGCTGAAAAGAGCGAGCAAGGGACCGTGGTTGCAACCAATCGCTCCGAAAAACAGTGGACGGTTGTTAAAGCTGCCTATCGCGACGCTCGGCGTTATGCGGTTAACCAGCAGCGCATGCTTCGAGGGCCGCTAAAGATCTGGGATTCTTCTCTGGCCGGGATCAGCTTGATCTGGGCCCAGCAGAGAGCGGGAGAACGCGCAGACTTAAAACATTATATGGACATGGTGTTTACCCAGTTTTGGCAGCGAAAATGCGATCTCGAAGATGCCAAAGTACTCGTCGAATACCTCAAAGCAGCGGCCATTAGTACCGTTGGGTTTACCGACTATCTCGAAGGCGAAGGTCGCGAGAATCACGATCGACTACAGAGCCAGTTGTTGGATCTAGGGGTCTTTGGTGTTCCTTCCTTTTTGGTTGAAGATGAAATATTTTTCGGACGAGAGCACCTGGATACGGTTCTTTGGCGGTTAAAAGGTAGCCATGGCGAGATGCCATTTCTGCGATTTCCCTGGTTACCGGAGCAGGGTTGATGATGGTGCTGTCTTTAGATGAATCAGAGCTGCTTGTTGTCGTCAATCTCGAAGACCCTGAGTCCATTGTTGCGCTTTACAGTCTTTTGCATTGGCCGAAGCGAGCCATGGTCGAGGTTAGAGTGCTGCCATTTCTGAAAGCACCATTGAATACTGCGACGGACGTTCCAAAAGGTGCGCCAGCATTCGAAGCATACAAGGCTCGTCGCGCATCGGCTCGTCGGCGGTACCAGGATCAGGAAAATGTGCGTAATTTAGAGCGATTGGGCCGTTCCGGTGGTTGGGAGATGACAGACTCTGGAGCGTTGCTCGGTCATGATATTTTGATTGAATTATTCTTGCGTAAAGCCTCGTTGGACCGGGTCCTAGAGTTCGTTTCTGAGGTGCTTAAGGTCACACAGAAGATTGATGCCCGAGTGGTTAATCAGGTCGTAGGGGCGTTAGGGTTGCGCTCAGATTCTGGTTTTGAAGACCATGATGTGCTGACCCGACGCCCCCGTTTGATTGAGCTAAGTGAGCAGCTGGAATCCCAGGGTGTCTTGAGCGCGCCTTCTTTGTTGTTCAGAGGTGAGGCCTATCTCGGCTACGGTCATCTTCCGCAGATCGAATCGATGATTGCTTCCCAGTAGGCGTGACAGTCAACCATCCGGGACTTGTCACTGGGCGATTCGCGCATTGAGGTGAACATCACCATTAAAAAACTGCTGAGAACATTGTTAAGCACTATCAACACAGGTAACAATGGGGTTCGAAAAAATAAAAAATGATGTGCCCGACTTGGTCGAAATAGGTTTATGACAGGAGAACAATATGGACTTTGATATACCCAAGGACCTTCAAGATTACTTGAGTGTACTCGATGATTTTATTGAGCGTGAAATCAAGCCGCTCGAAAACGAGAACGACAACATTCGGTTTTTTGATCATCGACGAGAGGATGCCCGAACTGATTGGGAGCGCGGCGGACTGCCCAATGAAGAATGGGAGTCATTGCTTGCTGAGGCTAGGCGCCGTGCAGATGCCGCGGGTCACTACCGTTATCCAATCCCAGAGGAGTATGGCGGCCAGAATGGCTCTAACTTAGGGATGGCTGTAATCCGTGAACACTTTGCAACCAAGGGGTTGGGCTTACATAACGACCTTCAAAACGAGCACTCGATTGTTGCGAATAATGTCGGATTACTCCTTATGTTGGCCTATGGCACAGAGGCACAGCAGGAAGAGTGGATCCCGCTACTGTTAGCAGGCAAGCGGGGATTCGCCTTCGGCATTACTGAGCCAGACCATGGGTCGGATGCGACTCACATGGAAACCACTGCTGTGCGAGATGGCGATGGGTGGCGCATCAATGGGGGAAAAACTTGGAATACCGGCATCCACAAGGCGCAGTACGACATGATACTGGCCCGTACGAGTGGCAAAGCCGGAGACGGAGAGGGAATCACCGCCTTTTTAACGCCAACCAATGCTGAAGGTTTTAAAGTTGAAGAAATGCTTTGGACCTTTAATATGCCGACAGATCATGGCCGGATTTCTCTCGACAATGTGTACGTCGATCAAACCGCTATTTTTGGTGGCGAAGGGCGGGGCCTGCAAGTTGTCCAACATTTTTTTAATGAAAACCGCATTCGCCAGGCCGCCTCAAGCCTTGGTGCTGCGCAATTCTGCGTCAATCAATCCATCGAATATGCGATGCAGCGTAAGCCTTTTGGCAAGCCCTTATCGACGAATCAAGCAATTCAGTTTCCATTGGCTGAGTTGCAGACCCGCTGTGAAATGCTCAGGGCATTGATCCATAAGACTGCATGGATGATGGACACGTATGGCAACTTTGCCGTTTCTGACAAAGTCTCCATGTGTAATTATCAAGCCAACCGATTGTGCTGTGAGGCCGCTGATCAGGCCATGCAGGTGCATGGCGGCCTTGGTTATTCTCGACATAAACCTTTTGAGCATATCTATCGCCACCATCGTCGATATCGTATTACTGAGGGGGCAGAAGAAATCCAAATTAGGCGAATTGCGGGGTACCTCTTTGGGTATATGAAACAACAAGCACCGAAAGGGGTTAAGCTTGACTGACCATGGCATGCCAAGGATGACGAGCAGGGCTGTTGAAGATGAGCGCTGAAGTAACGATCGTTCAGGCTTTTGAAGCGACTCTGGCGCGAGTTGTGACAGCGCATGTTGCTGGCTGCTCGGCGTTGCTGAAGGTTGAACGTCTCTCTGGCGGCGCAAGTCAAGAAACCTACCGTCTAACGGTTGAAAAAGACGGTATTGAAATGCCGCTAGCAATGCGGCGTACCCCTGGCGGTGAGTATTTAGAACCCTTGCCCGCGCATCCCGGTCTCGATGTAGAGGCGCGGTTGATGCAAGCCGCGAAGGCGGTCGGTGTGCCTGAGCCGGAGGTCTATCATGTTTTAACCCGAGCCGATGGCTTGGGAGATGGCTTTATCATGGAATGGATCGATGGCGAGGCCTTGGGTGCACGGATAACCCGGGACGCTCAATTCGAATCCATTCGACCAACTCTCGCCAAAGAATGTGGACGAATCCTGGCCCAGATCCACAGCATTGATCTTGATGCGAGCGGGCTGAGAACACGATTGGCTGAGATGACGCCAAAGCAGTTTTTAGCTCAAATGCTGGAGCGTTATCACGCGTTTGGAGAGCCCCAGCCGATGATCGATTATGCTGGCCGTTGGCTTGAAGAAAACTTGCCGACTTCGCAACGGTTAACCCTTGTCCACAATGACTTTCGGGCCGGAAATTTCCTACTCACCCCCACAGGCATATCAGCAGTGCTTGATTGGGAAGTCGCCCACATTGGGGATCCCATGCGTGATTTAGGTTGGATCTGTACGAATTCCTGGCGTTTCGGGAGCGCGCTCCCGGTGGGAGGCTTTGGCGAGTATCAGGATCTTTTTGACGGCTATTCAGAAGTCAGCGGCATTAGCATCGATCCCGAGCATGTGAAATTCTGGGAAGTGTTCGGCTCTTTTTGGTGGGCGATTGGGTGCTTGGGAATGGCAGAACATTATCGATCCGGTCCCGATCAATCTGTTGAACGTCCAGCGATTGGCCGACGAACGTCTGAATGTCAGATTGACTGTGTCAATTTGTTGATCCCAGGCGCAGCCGACCTTCTGGCCTCTGAGGGAGGCGAAATCGCCGAGATGCCGAGTACACGCGAACTGATCCAAAGTGTTCGAGATTACTTGCGCGATGATGCCATGGTTAATCTTAAGGGACGGTCTCAGTTTCTCGCGCGGGTCGCGGGCAATTCTCTTGACATCGTGTTGCGCGAACTGGCCCTCGGGGGACAGCACCATCAGGGGGAACTGGGTCGGTTGCAGGCGTATTTCGATACGGATGAAGACCTGATGAGCCTGCGAACTAAGCTGTCGCAGGGCTTAAGGGAAGGCTCGATTCCCTTGTCGGATGAACGAATTCAAGCACACTTACGCGTTACGGTGCTTAATCAGATCGCAATTGACCAGCCCAACTATTCTGGGTTCAAGCGTGCGCGGATGCATTGAAAAACGCAGTGTGGCCCAATCAGCAGAATAGAATTATGAGCTCAGCTATACTTCAGGCTTAGCAAAATGCAATGCACCGCTGAATCCCTGGCATGATGCGAGCGCCAGCGTGCAACACAAAGGGGCGATGTATGTCGATATTTTCTCTAACTGGTAAAACTGTTTTGATCACGGGTGCGTCTTCAGGATTTGGGCACCATTTTGCTGGCGTTTTAGCACGAGCCGGCGCTCGGGTTGTGCTCGGTGCCCGTCGGGTGGACAAGATTCAGGCAAGAGTGGACGAGCTCACTGCGGACGGATACGAAGTGTTGGGTTTGTCGCTTGATGTGCGTGATGTTGATTCAGCCAAGCACTTTCTTAAAGGAGCTGTCGATGCATTCGGTAGTATTGATGTGCTCATTAACAATGCCGGGGTTGAGGCGGGTGCGAAAACTTACACGATGATTGACGATGAGGATTGGGATTATGTTTTTGACACCAATTTGAAAGCCGCCTGGCGATTGTCAAAGTTCTACACCCAGTGGGTTGCTGAGCAGGGCGGGACGGGCAGTATTGTGAACATCGCCTCGATAACAGCCTACCGAACGATCAAGGGGCAGTTTCCGTATGCAGTCTCGAAAGCGGCGCTTGTTAAGGCCACAGAGATTATGGCCTTAGAAGGTGCTCGTTATGGAGTAAGAGTGAATGCTTTGGCGCCTGGATATATCCTGACCGATGTTTCACGTGTTCTGCTAGAGAGTGATCGCTCCTCGGAATTCGTGAAGGGCATTCCTATGCGCCGTTACGGTGAGTTCGAAGATCTCGATGGTCCGCTGCTGTTGCTGGCTTCGGATGCTTCGACCTATATGACGGGTTCAGTTGTGGTTGTTGATGGCGGGCACATATGCGCGGAACTTTAGTTAGGGCTACTCCTTCAGGCATTTACTTTTCAGTTGTAAATGATAATAATTCGCATTCAGGTTATAGCGCACATCATGCGCTCGAGGATGCGTCACATGAAGCTGGTCAATATGAATCTTGGTTCGACAGGTCGGATTGCTGCTTCCGAAGCTGCATCACTTGAACTTCAGTCGAAACTCTACGCATTGGGCATTTTCCCGGGGGTAGAGATCAAGGTGCTTCGAGAAGCCCCTTTGGGCGACCCGCTCCAGGTTCGGGTGGGACCATCGCTCCTCAGCATTCGAAAGCGCGATGCCGCGCTCATCGATGTCGACATGGTGTCTTGATCGGCGCCCTCCCATGAACCTCAAAACCATCGGTCTGCTCGGCAATCCTAATTGCGGGAAAAGCACACTATTTAACGCCTTGACCGGGTCTCAGCAGCGTGTCGGAAATTGGCCGGGTGTTACCGTAGAGCGTAAGTCCGGTTCATTGAAGATGGGCTCGGATCGATTAGAGGTCATTGACCTGCCCGGCATCTACTCCCTAGACCAGTCCCTTGGCGGAATGGATGAGGACATTGCCCGGAAGTTTGTTGAGGCGGGTGAATGCGACTTGATCGTGAACATCATCGACGCCAGTAATTTAGAGCGTCATTTGGTGCTCACCCAACAGCTCCTGGATTTTGAACTGCCAGTGGTTGTTGCTTTGAATATGATCGATGTGGCCGAAAGCGCAGGTCTAACGGTTGACTCCAAAGCCTTGTCAAAGGCGCTTGGGGTTCCAGTGATTCCGATGGTCGCCTCACGCAGCTCAGGGATTGAGGCGCTCATGCAGCACCTCAGTGCGACCCAAAAGTTGACAACTGACGGCGGGATAAGGCGCGATGCACCACCGCTTGCTTTGCAATCCGACCCTCCACCGCTGCAATCGAATGCGCAAGGCGCACTAGAAGAAAATAGAAAACGTTATCACCGTGCGGTAGAAATCGGATTGGGGGTTACTCAAGTTCGGCAGGTGCTGCACAAGCCCAGCGAACGCATCGATCAGGTGGTTCTAAATCGTTGGCTGGGGATTCCCATATTTTTGGGCGCGATGTACTTGATGTTTACTGTAGCCATCAATTTAGGGGCTGTTTTCATCGATTTTTTTGATATTTTATTTGGGGCTGTTTTTGTGACCGGCTCTGCGCAGGTCCTCGATTATTTGGGGGTCCCGGTTTGGTTATCGGTTTTGCTCAGCCAAGGTTTGGGGGGCGGAATCCAGCTTGTCGCCACTTTTATTCCTGTCATTGGGTTTTTGTTTCTGTGCCTGTCGATCATGGAGGATTCTGGCTATATGGCTCGAGCCGCGTTTGTGATTGATCGTTTGATGATCAGTATTGGCCTTCCTGGCAGTGCGTTTGTACCCTTAATTGTTGGGTTCGGATGCAATGTGCCGGCGGTGATGGCCACACGAACCTTATCAAAAGAAAACGATCGTCTTATGACAATAGCGATGGCGCCCTTTATGTCTTGCGGAGCGAGACTGACAGTCTATGCCTTATTCGCAGCAGCATTTTTCGAGGGTCAGGGACAGAACATCGTGTTTTTGCTGTATTTGTTAGGCATCATCATGGCGATTTTTACGGGTTGGGTTTTTAGACAGCAAATTTTTGAGGATTCGATGTCTGAAAGCTATGCTGAGATGCCGGTCTATCATATGCCGATCCTAAAGAACTTATTGCTCACAACCTGGTTTCGGCTAAAAAGTTTTGTGCTGCGGGCCGGGAGGACCATTGTCTTGGTTGTCGTTGCATTGAGTTTCTTGAACTCGCTGGGGCCTGATGGCACCTTTGGTCATGAGGACACGGAAAACTCTGTACTCTCTGAAATCGGCAAAGCGCTCACGCCGGCTTTTTATCCAATGGGTTTAACTGATGAAAATTGGCCTGCAACGGTTGGTCTGTTTACAGGGCTTTTTGCGAAAGAGGCGGTTGTAGGCACGCTGGATGCACTCTACAGCGGAGGTGGCGATGCTGAAACCTTGACTCTGCGTGCATCAACGGAAGCGGCTTTTTTGAGTATTTATGAAAATGCGCTGAGTCTTACTAGCAGTCTGACGGATCCCTTGGGCTTAGCCATAGATCCAGCTGATCAACAAAATAATTCCTCCAGCACACTGACGAATATGGCTGCGCAATTCGGAACCGACTTAGCCGCTTTTAGTTACTTGGTCTTTATTCTTCTGTACGCGCCGTGCGTGGCGGTGATTGCCGCCATGCACAAAGAGTCGGGTCTGAAATGGGCATGTCTTGTCTTTGGCTGGACGACTTTTGTGGGTTATGTCACTGCGACACTGATTTATCAAACCGGAACTTTGCCAGAGCATCCTCAGTCCTCCCTGGCCTGGATGCTTGGTTTAATAGGCCTTACATGGTTGGTGATTCTGGCGCTTAAAGTATTGGGGAAAAAAGCAATGCCCAGTCGAATTATTCCTTCTGTTCAAGTCTATTAAGCACTCAATGGGACAAGGGCCTTAATTGGCGATGGTGTTATCCGGAAACAGTCGTTAGAATTTCCTCTAGGGTGGATGAAGGTGATGCAGGTTGCAAACGCGAGGCATTGAAAGAGGGAAGTGCGCTTGGACGTAAGCTTTTGCTTGGCTGATAGGATCATGATTTCTCTAAGCCCCATCCCTGAAGCCGGTTGCGTCATGATCGACCTATGATAGATTTTATTCTGATTTTAAAACTGATTGCTGGTTTTGGCTTGCTCGTGGTGGGTGGCGATTTCTTGGTGCGCGGTGCTTTGGCATTTGGTGTAAAGCGAGACATTTCGCCGCTCATCGTTGGTGTCACGGTGGTTGCGATGGGGACCTCGGCCCCTGAAATGGTGATTTCTGTGTTGTCTGCCATGACAGGGCACCCGCAAATTGCGTTGGGTAATGTGATTGGAAGCAATATCGCCAACGTGCTTTTGGTCTTAGGGTTGCCCGTTCTTATTCATCCGATTACAACAAAACAACAGGGGCTCAGGGAGCAGGTTGATTGGATGTTGATGGTCACCCTGGGCTTCACCTTGGTCTGCTTTAAAGCAGAATTGAGTTTTTGGGTTGGCATATCGATGCTGGTGCTACTCGCCACTTTTTTGCAGCAGAGTGTCAAAGGCTCAATCCCTCTTTCGGCCTTGAATGAGGTCACTGAAGAGCTCGATGATCTCCCAAAGGAGAGTCACTCTTACCCTAAGATTGCAGGACTGATTGGCTTTGGCGTACTGGCACTGCCCTTTGGCGCCGATCTTGTGGTGGATGCTGGCTCTATCTTGGCGATCGCCTTGGGCGTGCCCGAGAGCGTTATTGGGCTGAGTGTCTTTGCTTTGGGAACATCTTTGCCAGAGCTTGCCTCGACGACGGTCGCAGCGCTTTATCGAAACAGCGACGTTGCATTGGGGAATGTCTTGGGGAGCAACCTGTTTAACATACTGGCTGTGCTCGGCGTAACCTTAATGTTAACGGATATTCCTGTTGACGAAGCCTTCCTGAAACTTGATATCTGGGTGATGATGGCCTGCGCGACCTTGTTATGGCTCTACTGTATTCTTGGCGCAAGTATTGGGCGTGCTTCGGGCATTTTTTTCCTAACGGGGTATGCTGCTTACATCTTTAGTCTGTACTCGGCCTAAGCGCCGAACACGCCCAACGGTTGGGATAGCATGAAGAAATTTGATCAGAAAACCGCCGTGTCGGTCGTGATTGCCAATATGGTTGGCACAGGGGTTTTTACTAGCCTGGGCTTTCAGCTCCTAGACATTCAGTCGGTCGCGTTAATTTTGCTGCTTTGGATTGTTGGCGGTGTGATCGCGCTCTGCGGTGCTTTGACCTATGCAGAATTGGGTGCCCAACTTCCACGATCAGGCGGCGAGTATCACTTTTTAAGCCAGCTTTACCACCCCGGGTTTGGTTTTGTGTCGGGATGGATTTCCATTACTGTGGGATTTGCTGCACCCATAGCGCTTGCGGCGATGACCTTTGGTGCCTACCTGGGCGCAGCTGTGCAAGGGGTTGATCAGACCTTAGCGGCGGCGCTGTTGATTGGGACTTTGGGCGTGTTGCATTGCTATTCACGGGCCACCAGTGGGCAAACCCAAGTGATATTTACGGCGCTGAAGGTGATTTTGATTGTCTTTTTCAGCATTGCTGCGTTGATTGCCTCTGATTATCCAGTGACGTTTCCGAGTCTGCCAGCCGCGAGTGATCTCGTGAGTTTTAAGTCGGGAGCGTTCGCGGTGGCGCTCATCTATGTCAACTACGCCTATACGGGCTGGAATTCAGCGACGTATCTGATTGACGAGCTTGAAGACCCTACACGGCGTCTGCCCCGAGTTTTGTTGATTGGCACGCTTTCAGTCGTGGGCTTTTATCTCTTGTTGAATTTTGTATTTTTGACTGTCGCTCCGATGGAGGTAATGCAAGGTCAACTTGAGGTTGGTGTCATCGCGGCGCAATACGCCTTTGGAGCCACTGGGGGCCAATTGATGGGGCTGATGCTCTCGTTACTGCTGATTTCGACGGTCAGTGCGATGTTGATGGCCGGTCCTCGGGTACTGTTGGTGATAGGGCAAGATTTTCCGGTGTTCGCCTGGTTGGCGAAAACCAACCGCAGTGGCATGCCTTTTATTGCGATATCGTCAGTGGTCATACTCTCGATGGTTTTGGTGTTGACCTCCAGTTTTGAGTCGGTCTTGGTGTTCAGCGGATTTGTTCTGAGCTTGAACACGTTGTTGACGGTCGGCGGAGTGTTTAGGCTGCGCGCCCTGGGCTTGCTCAAAGCAGGAAGGTATCAAACATGGGGCTATCCCCTAACGCCCTTATTGTATCTTGGGCTAACGCTCTGGACGCTCATCTACATACTGATACAGAGGCCCATAGAGGGCCTGATGGGACTTTTGGTTGTTGCGCTAGGCGGCGTCTTTTATGGCGTGACAGCGGCCAGTAAGTCTAAGGCGACTTAGCGTTTTTGGCGTTTGGGTAAGCTCACGAATTCGCCTGGGCGCTGTTCTTTGTTGGCAATCATGGCTTCTTGAATCTCCTCGATCTTGAAGTGAGAAGCGTTCCAAATCGCAATATAGTCCAAGCCGTCTGCCGTTGAATGGTCTCGGGCGTAAGTAATCATTTTTTTACAACCGTAGACCGCCATTGGTGCCTTGCTCGCGATGTCGGCAGCAATCGACAGCACGGCTTCGATCATTTGTGCTTGGTCGTCATAGACTTCGTTGATGAGCCCCATCGCTTTTGCCTCAAGGGCAGTCACCCGCCGGCCAGTGTAGGCCATCTCTCTGACGTGCCCTTCAGGGATAAGCTTGACCAAGCGCGGGAAGGTTCCAACGTCGGCTGTCATACCGATGTTGGTCTCAAAAATGGTTAAAAAAGCATCGTCTGTGGCATACCGAATGTCGCACGCAGTAACGAGATCGACGCCACCGCCAATACACCCGCCCTGGATCGCCGCCAATACCGGTAGGCGGCATTCCTCAATTGCGTTGAAGGATTCTTGCATAAATAGAACATTCTGATAGAACGCGGTCCCCGACTGCAGTTGCCGCGTCTTTTTGTCGGTGTCTTCGGTGGTCTGATTGACGCTTGTAAACGACGAGACGTCGAGCCCAGACGAAAAGTGGGGGCCAGTGGATGAGATAACAATGACCCTTGCCCGCGCGTTCTGGTCAATATCGCGAACAATCTCTGGGAGCTCCTGCCAAAACTCAGGGCTCATGCTGTTACGCTTTTCAGGGCGATTTAATTTGATATGCGCGATGTTGTCTTGGATGCTCAAATCAAAGCATTGATAGGTCATGACGAAATCCTCACAGCGTGAATCGAAAACTTGAACTTTTTATAAATTCATCTTTATTTGAACCTAACCTTAGTTAAATCTAAAGTTCAGGCCAATCCGTGCCAGTCTGCCGGATTGCTGATAACCGTACACGGATTCAAAACGTTCATCAAACACGTTGTCGATGTTGAACTGAAGGTCTAACTTGCTGTTGAAAGCGAAGCGACTGCTGAGAGATACCAATGTGTGTTCATCGAGCTGGACAATTTCTGAATATGGGGGTGTTGGCGGGAAAAAGTTGTCTAACAGCTCGCCGGTATAGTCGGCGGCAAGACGAGAAGTCCAGCGTTCGCTGCCAAAGTTGATGGCGATGCCGGCCTTATGTCGGGGTCGTCGGAGTTCGATTTCAGAGAAGCCATCTTTAGCGGTCAGCTGACCGTAATAGGCGCTGATTGCCAATGCGGGGTGCAGCTGCCAATCGAGATTCAGATCGAAACCATGTTGCTTACTCTCATTTGTTTCATTTCTTGCGGTGTACAGGAAGGTTTCCGTATCAAAAATAAAACCGTTGATCTCATCTTTGAGGCGAGCGGTATAAGCGGAGATATTGATCGTGATGGGCGCGTTGGAAAACTGGTGTCGAATACCGATATCTAACTCGACGCTGACTTCAGGGGTTAAATTGGGATTACCAACAAAATTGGTGAAGTAGCCGAATCGCTCTGTAAAAGTTGGGTTCTTAACCGACCTTCCGAGTGCGGCACGTAGTTTGGTTTGATCGCCGAGGAAATAAGCGGCGCTGCCTCGGGCGCTATAGCCTTGTCCAAAATCCGAGTTGTCCTCGACACGAAGGCTGAGTGCACCAGTCCAATCCGCAGTGTCTAGGCGGTACTCGCCTCCAAGCGCGAGCTGTGAGACGGATTGCGATTGATTGGGGTCTCCGTAAATGGTCGCAAGGCCACGCTGGGTAAATTGATTGCGCTCATGCTCGATAAATCCGATGACAGTATGACCTTGATTTTGGTGACTGATCTGATAATTGAGCTGACGTTTCTCTCCATCGGCCAGAGTCTGGGCGCCTGGATAGGTTCGATTGACGTTTTTGTCTCGGTTGAAGTTCACCGTGAGTTTCTGAGCGAGGGGCCGATCAACCGACTCCAAAGTGAAGCCTCCTAGCCACTGTTGGTGATCTGTTTCAAAATCAGCGTCGACTGGAAGTCCCGTTGTGAAATAGTCAACGTCATCAAAGTCATTATTATTTTTATGGGCTCGGAGCGCTGCGGACCATTGCCAGTTTTCAGTCATGGCGCTCGTGGCTCTTAAGAAGAGCGCCTGTTGATCTGCGCCGTCTCGCTCGTCTCCCTGACGAGAAACATTGAAACCCTCGGTTTCCCAAAAGCTAGCGCCTCCAGCGAGTCGCACCGATCCGATTTGCGATGACGATGATAGATTGACGTGACGGCTTGCATGCCCTCCCTGACTCACCGAGAGTTCTGTGCTTGGCTCAGCGTAGGGTGAGCGCGTCATGATATGAATGACGCCAGCCACCGCATCACTGCCCCACAGCGCGCTTTCTGCGCCATAAACGACCTCGATGCGTTCAATGTGCTGAACCGGGAACTGACTGAAATTAAACTCGCTGCCTTGGCTGACATCGTTGGCCTCAATGCCATCGACCAGCACCAAAACGTGGTTTGCCTCGCGTCCTCGTAATCTAATTTGAGTGAGGCCGCCTTGACCGCTCTGTTGGCTGACACTCAGTCCGGGAAGGGCGCGGAGGAGGTCCGCAAGAGAGGCTGGGTTTTGCCGTAATATCTGTTCGTGGGTGATAACGTTGATTGCATTTCCGGTTCTCATTTGATCGGTGGGAATGCGTGATGCGGTGATGGTCATTTGCTCATCGATAGCCGCAGCGTGAATCTGATGGGAAACAAAGAGTAGCGCCATTGTGACAACGAGGCAGAATATTGTGAGGGTTTGGGTGCCGAGGCAGTGCTTGGGCTGAAAAAACGGCGCGTTCATAAATACTGAAGACATCAGATACTTTCTCCTGCTCCCACCGAGCAATTAGAGGTAGGTTGAGCGAGCAGGCAAAGGACCATCACAGGAACCGCCCGCCGCAGTTCTTTGATTCATTATTGTTAGGCCGGTCTCCGGGCTTACGAGCGTCGTGTTACCACGGTTGTTCTGCGACCTTCCCATGCAAAAATTGCACAGTGGTAAAAAGCAGAACACCTCGCTTACCGTTGCGGGGGCAGCACCGGAATTGATCTTTTTCGATCTCACCGGTTTCCCGTTTCATTTTGATCTTCGAGCGATCGATGATCAAAACACCCACTTGAATGAAGCCGGGAAAGCCTATCTGCTTCGCTGGGCACAAGTCAATGAATCGATCATAATTCAGTTGAAAGCATGGACTTTAGTGGCATCGGACTGACTTCATCCGGCGATTTTGCTGCGGGCAGGCAAGCGACGGGCTTGAAAAAGAGAGGATTTTCCAACATGGGATGGCTGTTTTGTACTGTTAGGCTGAGGTCGGGAGTCTGCCGATGATCATGCGCGCATTACTGTGGGGCTTTTGCTTACCATTTTTGCCGATTTGCTGGCTTCAGGGCTGGTATTTTAAAAAAAAAGTAAGGGTCTTGAACCCTCCTCCTGATGAACCCTCTGGATCACTCGGTGCTGATGCATCCCATCCACCGCTTAACATTATTGGTGTTGGGGACAGCGTCATAGAAGGCTGGGGCCTGTGTTCGTTCAGGGACAGTGTCACAGCCCTTGTCGGCGATGGGGTTGCTCAAGCCACACATCGATCAATTCAATGGCGAGCGCTCGGGCGCCACGGCGCAAAAGCGCACGATATTGCACGAATGATCCAGGTTGAAGAGACGTCCTCAGTGGACATTGCAGTTGTTTCAGTGGGGGTCAATGACGTGGTTGGATTGACATCACTTTTGCAGTGGCAGCGTGCCATTTTCCAGATTGTCAGCCAGCTGCGTGATCGCAGTCCTGTGAAAATTCTTTTTCTTGGCGTACCACCGATGCATCGATTTGACCGCATACCCCAGCCTTTGAGAGGCGTATTAGGAATTCGGGCTCAAATGCTAGATCTGGTAGTAAAGCGTTCGCTGGCGGGATTGTCTTTTGCACGGCACGTGCCGCTGAACCCAGCTGACCTTGAGGGTGGAATGGCCATTGATGGTTTTCATCCCTCGCTATTGGGCCACCAGGCCATTGCTGCGGCAGCGGTCTTGAGTGCCCATGAATTGCTGCATCAGTTTGATAAGCAGCAATGATTTCCAGCCCTCCGCGGATCGACTCGAAAACATCCCAGTGTGATGATTCTGTCATTGAAGCTGAGCGTTTTGGACGTCGAATCCTGTGCCCGGTGGTCTCTGCCGACTGAGTGGAATTGAAATTTTGATCGCACGTTCGGGGCTTGATCATCGCGGTGATCAAGCCTCATGAAAGAAAGTTTTGAATGAGTTGTGATCTGCCGCTGATAGCGGATGTTTGAGGCAGGGTTGAGGTTAACCCCTCGGGTCGCTAAAAAATGACTGGGCCTATTTCAATGACGTGATCCATCAAGCGCTCACCTTTAAAACTAAACCAGCCCGTTAAGGGTGCTCCCGCAAGTATTTGTGGAAGCCAATAGCGGTCGTCCTCCCACATGGCGTCGAAGGGGAGTTGATTGGATGCATGCCAAATTGGTCGCGCCTCCCGGGTCTCTTGAGGAGTCCCGGTGAAGTGCTCGCCAACGTAAACGAAGGCTTTGATTCTTGGCATCTCAATCGCATGAAAAAATAACTCTGCCATCGGCGTCGGATCGGTAACCTCGATACCCAGTTCTTCCGATGTCTCTCTAATGGCGCATTCCAATGGTGTTTCTGAGGGCTCGATCTTTCCGCCTGGGCCATTGATCTTACCCGCACCTAATCCAGTTTTCTTCTCAATCAGTAAAACTTTTTCATTACTTTTGACGAACATCAAGGTCGTCAGCAATTCGGGTTGCCAGCTCTGCCAATCGATTTCTGATACGCGTTCAACCATCTGAAAACACCGGATTGCCGTTAAAAAGGTTAGTTTCGAGGTTCTGAATAATGATTAATTTATTCACAAAGGCTTAGTGTGAGAAAAATTAATATTAAAATCATTTGGTTAGAAGCGCAAAAGCATTCGCCATCAGAATCGTCTTTAATTTGAGGGTAAACCCTTGAAACAGGCGCAACGACCCTTATGTAAGGGGTGTAGGCAATTTGAATCAAGAAAAGGAGCGAACATGAGTGGGGTTGCGGTTGAGAACAATGGTTTTTCATCTTTACCCGTTTTAAGTGGGCAATCGCTTCACAGTTATCTCAATGCTGTGCACCAGATCCCCAAGCTTACGCGGTCAGAAGAGTCGATTTTGTTCGAACGATTTCAGAACCATCAAGATCTTGATGCCGCCCGAAGGTTGGTCCTCGCGCACCTGCGTTATGTCGTTTACATTGCACGGGGCTACGCAGGGTATGGGCTACCGCTGGAGGATTTGATTCAACAAGGCAATCTTGGATTGATGCAATCCGTTAAGAAGTTCGAGCCAGGCAGAAAGTTACGGTTGATTACCTTCGCTGTGCATTGGATCAAAGCAGAAATTCATGAATACATTTTGAAGAACTGGAAGTTGGTAAAGGTAGCGACGACCAAGGCGCAGAGAAAGCTGTTCTTTAATCTTCGTAAAAACAAGCGGGCTGAAGGACAGATCGAGGGGCGAGAAGTGGTGAGAATCGCTCAGCTACTCGACGTCTCGGAAGCGGATGTCGTTGAGATGGACCAAAGACTGCGCGCGCGCGACTCAGCCTTTGAACAGCGAGACGAAGACGATCTGGGTGCCCCGGAATCTTATCTTCAAAGCGAAACTGCCGGACCTTGTGAGCTGGTCGAGCAGGCCCAGGAAGCGGTCGCTCGCAGCGAGCAGCTGGCGGAAGCCCTCGAAGCACTTGACGCTAGAAGTCTTCGGATTGTTCAAAGCCGATGGCTCGGCGAAGAAAAAACAGCGCTAAAAACGCTCGCGGAAGAGTTTGGCATTTCAATCGAGCGGGTGCGCCAGTTGGAGGGCCAGGCACTCAAAAAGCTCCAAGGGTTTGTCACAAGCTAAACCCGTTTCATCGCTGTTCGAGTCAATGTATCGTAGGAGAATCTTCTTAGGAGCATTGACCAATGAGTGAAGCACCGAACCAACACAGCGATTCAACCATTGCCACTGACCTGACAGGGTTCGATGGCCCAACACTGGTCAATGATCTGAACCGGTTGCTGCGTTTACGTACAACGCCCATCGGAATGAAAATGTTTAAAACTCGAGCCGAAATGGAGGCCGTTCCAAGAATTAGGCGACCTAAAGAGATCCATACTACTGATCAGATTGTCGGTCAGGCGAGTCGAAATGGCTGGACCGTCGGCATCACCATGGACGATTTAGTGGGAGCGCAATGTGGCACAGTCATTGGGCTTCACCCAGCTGATGAGCAATGGCTATCTGGCGATCGTATGGCAGGAGTCTGGTATCAGAATCAAGAAGAAGCAGCTCTGCATCAAGCCAGCATGGATGTTGTTGCATTTGGGCAGTTTGAGGCGATGGCCGTCTCGCCGCTGGCTTCCGGCCGTTTAGATCCGCCTGACATTTGCCTAATTTACGCTACCCCGGCGCAGATGATTCTGTTCATTAATGGCTTGCAGTGGACCGGCTATCGCAAGCTGAATTGGGGTTGCGTGGGGGAGTCGGCGTGTGCTGACTCATGGGGCCGGGCTCTGAAAACGGGAGAACCCAGCCTTTCGATTCCTTGTTTTGCGGAACGCCGTTACGGTGGCGTGATGGAGGACGAATTGTTGATGGCCATCCCTCCTGTATTTCTCCCGAAAGTCATTGCGGGGCTTGAGGCTTTGTCATCGAATGGACTGAGGTATCCAATCGCGCAGTACGGTGTGAACAATGACGTTCGAGCGGGAATGGGTATCAGTTATGGTTAGTTGCCAATGACGCTGGGCGAGGACACGCCTGAACCTGTTTTAAAATGCTGGCAGTGCCAAAGCGAGGCCCTTGACGAGCCATTGCCTTTGTCTAGGCAGGCAATCTGTCAGGAGTGTTTTGAACCTCTCCGATGTTGTTACATGTGCCTTCATTTTGATGAAAGTGCGATGAATCGATGCGAAGAAGATCGAGCCGATCCTCCCCTTGAAAAAGGTGTGGCTAATTTTTGTGAGTTTTTTGTTGCCGGTCTGAAAGACAGCGATGTGGGCTCGAAACGCCTTGGCCGCAATGCGTCCGCGCAGTCATCTCTTGATTCACTCTTTGGGGGCTCAGAGGGAGACGATGCTGGTGCAAGCGCGAAAGGCCTAAGCCCTGCCGAGCAAAGGCTCAAGGATTTGTTTGCGGAAGACTAACTTGGACACTGCCTGGTTGGCATCGGTGCCGGTATTTTAAGCATCTTCCTTAACGGTCCGCGGGAATCGGGAAAGGGTTTAGTGCGCGCCGAAAAATGAAAGGCGATTCCGGTTAAAACCCAAAGCACCGGTCCGCTTTAGATCTAGACTATGCCTTTTTTTCTGAGTTCTGAAATGGCATTGGACGTGAGGCCAAGTTCACTGAGTATTTCCTCGGAATGTTCACCGAGATTTGGGGAAGGGCTTCGCACCAGGGGGCCGTCTTGATCAGTGCGATAGCCTGCCTTAACGACATGGATAGAACGTGAGTCGTCGTCGCCGGAGAGGGATTCAATGACGTCCCTATAAGCAAGTTGGGGGTCTTCAAGCACCTCGGGTAAGGTCCTCACTTCTGCTGCCGGCACGCCACTTTTTGGAAGAATATTCATCCAGTGGGCCGTGTTTTGGGTCCTGAGCTTATCTGCAACGATTTCCGCAATTGGCGTCGGATGCTCCGCGCGCTGCTTTGGAGTCTCAAAGCGTGGGTCTTCAAGTAACGATTCGCACGACAGCGCTGAAAAAAGCTGTTCGACTTGGTTTTGTCGAAGCGCCGTGATCTGAATAAATCCATCTGCCGTTGGGAAGACATTCGCGGTCGGTTGTTTTGTGGGTGAGGCGTTGCCTTGCAGTGGATTGAGCTGATTTTGATTAAGATAGTTACTCAGTTGGGCCGCCTGCAAAACCATGGCCGTATCCATCATCGACATATCAATGAATTGCCCCGAGCCTGTTGCGCTGCGTCGGAACAAAGCGGCGGAAATGGAAAACGCACTGTTTAAAGCGGTGCTCATATCAACCGGCATGTAACCTGTGCGAGTTGGTCCTGTGCTTGGGTGGCCGTTTTGAGACATCATTCCAGAGGCTGCTTGAATTGCGCCATCGTAGGCGGCTTCGCCAGCTTTGGGACCGGTTTGTCCGTAGCCAGAAATTGCGCAGTAAATTAGGTCAGGTTTGATTGCCTTGAGTGCCATCCAGCCAAGCCCCATACGGTCCATCGTTCCAGCTTTAAAATTTTCAACCACAACGTCAGCAGAGGTCACCAGGCGCTTAGCGATGTCGATTCCCTCAGGCGTCTTAAGATTGAGGGTAAGGCTTCGCTTATTGACATTCATGGTCAAAAAAGAGGGAGACACGGATGAGTCCTCGCTGGCATTCATCAAGCCTCGGGTTTGATCCCCAGTGCCGGGTTGCTCAATTTTAATGACCTCTGCGCCCAGCAAGGCCAGTTGCATTACGGCGTAGGGGCCAGCAAAAACTTGAGTAAAATCTATAATTCGGATGCCATCAAACGCTTGGGCCATTATTTCTTCTGCCAGTAGGTGTCTTTGAGTATTCGTTTGTACAGCTTCCCCGTTGGATGCCTGGGTAATTCGTCCAAGAAGTCGATGCTTTTAGGGCATTTTAGGTGTGCAATGTTTGAACGTGTAAAGGCAATGAGCTCTGCTTCAAGCGCAGGTCCGGCCTGCGCGATGTCGATGGGTTGCACAACGGCTTTGACCTCTTCACCAAACTCTTCATTTGGGATTCCGAAGACCGCAACATCGGCGACCTTTGGATGGGTTATGAGGATGTTTTCGGCCTCTTGTGGGTAGATGTTGACGCCGCCAGAAATAATCATGTAGGACTTTCGGTCGGTCAAATAAAGATAGCCTTCATCATCGACGTAACCAATATCGCCCAGGGTAGAAAAGCCTTGGGTGGATTGGGATTCGGCGGTTTTGTCGGGATCATTAAGATATTCAAAACGTCCTCCCCCCTCGAAGTAGACACCGCCGTGCTCGAAGGGCGGCAGGGGCTTGCCGGTATCGTCGAGAATGTGGAGCTTGCAATCATTGGCAGGTCTGCCGACGGAGCCCCGATGCTCAAGCCATTCTTCGGACGTAATAAAGGTTGAACCATTGCCCTCAGTGCCAGCGTAGTATTCAAATATGATGTTGCCCCACCACTCAATCATTTGCTCCTTGATGCTGATTGGACACGGCGCAGCTGCGTGAATCGCGTATTTTAGCGAAGGAAAGTGGTAGCGCTGTTTGACGGATAGATCGAGCTTGAGGAGTCTGACGAACATTGTCGGCACCCATTGTGCGTGGGTAATTTGATGTTCCTCAAGCAGCTTTAGCGCTGTTTCAGCATCGAAACTTGGCATCACGACGACCGTACCACCGTAGCGCAACACGTTCATCGTGAAACCGAGGGGCGCCGCATGGTAGAGCGGTGCTGGGGACAGGTAGCGCGTCTCTGTGTCAAAGAGGTATCTGGTTTGGGCCGCTCTGAAAACCGCAGTCTCCTCGCCGAAAGGCTCTTGGAACAGAGGTTTCTTGACGCCTTTGGGACGTCCGGTAGTGCCGCTACTATACAGTAGACTTTGACCGTAGGCTTCGTCGTCAATAGGAGTGTTGGGTTGGTCAGCCAAGGCATCGTTCAGTAGATCAGCCTCAGGGTGTGCACGATCAAGCATAAAGCACGCTGGTCTGGGATTAAGCTTTGGGAGCAAGGCGTCAAAGGTCGATTCGAGATGCGCGGAAGTGATCAGCACGCGTGCGCCACAGTCGTTGACAATGTATTGAACCTCATCAGCTGAGAGGCGATAGCTGATTGCTGTAAAGTACAGTCCCGCACGTTGCGCACCCCAACAGATAGGGAGAAAGTAGGGATGATTCTCTAGACAAAGTGCGATGCCATCGCCTGGTTTAAGTCCCAGGCTGCGCATTAGATGAGCGAATCGGTTCGAGAATGCGTCCAGCTCTCCAAAGCTAATAGTTTGCTTGGTATTCGCCATAATAATGGCGGGGTGATCCGCAGGATAGAGACTGGGCTTCATGGTAGCTGGTCCTCTGGCCTTGATGATGCAGGGCTTAGTGCCCTGCCTAGGCTGATATGCCCTTGATGAAAGCTGGCCTATCTTCCAAGCGGCCGATGTAGGCTTTCAGCGCTTCATAAGTTTCAGGCACGCATCCCAAGCGATTCGACATGAAGCAAGCATGTCCCAGCATGATGTCAGCACCTGAAAACTCGCCAGCAAGGAAATCATGAGTGCTTAAGTGCTCATCGACAGGCGCCAGTGCTCGAGTTAACAATTTCTGTGCCTGGGCGAGCGCTTCCTCGGAACGCCGTTCCGGGGGTAACAAAACCGTTTGAACAACAATGGTATTCACGGGTGGCATCACCATGCCTTCGCAATAATGAAACCACTGTAGATATTTGGGATAACCTGGCTCATCGGGTTTGGGTTTGAGCAGTCCGTCCGTGTGCTTCTCGATAATATATTCGACAATTGCTCCTGACTCCCAAAGCGTCAGGGGTCCATCCTCCAAGACGGGAATTCTACCCAAAGGGTGACGTGCTCTGTGTGCGTCAGACTTAAGATCCGACGGATGAAATGCCATCGCGTTCAGCGTGTATTCGAGGCCGAGTTCCTCAAGTAGCCAGACAATTCGGCCTGCTCGAGAATTGGGCGCGTGGTGAAGTATCAACATTTTGATATCCCTTATCAGTTCCTGATGCTTGAGTGTATCAGCTAGCCCGCCGTTTAAAAGTCTGAAGTATTCAGAGGCTGGGATACGACGAAAGTACCGTGCGCCATTGTGGGGCATGATGAAAGGAATGATTCATATCAGTGCACCGAAAGTAGCGCAACTGTCGTAAAACGGCCGGTACACCGATGAATACGCGGGATTTAGGGTTAAAAAAAGTTGGCCCAGTGTTTGCAAATTCAGGGTTGAAGCGAGCGCGTAGAAGGCCGTGCGAGCGGACCTCCCGAATTAATCGGGCAGGAAACCTAAATTGTTCTTATAAATGGAGAAAATCGATGAAAAATCTAGCACGCTTGGCCTTAAGTGGTCTGATTGCAATGAGTGCGCTCGTAACGACCCAAGCTTCCGCGGAAGTTTCCTACAATATTGGCTTTGTCAGTGAGTACTACTATCGCGGCATCTTTCAGAAATCATCGAGTGCCAGTGCAGGAATCGATTTCGAGCAAAACGGTTTGTATGTGGGCGCATGGTCGGCAGATGTTGGCGACGGATTAGAAGTCGATCTCTACGGTGGTTACGGCATTGAGACCGAGGCTGGCTTCTCAGCAAGTTTAGGGTTTACTGGTTACTACTACACCGGTGATTTTGATGACACCTACCAGGAAGTGAATTTGGGTCTCGGCTATGGCATGTTCAGCCTGGGTTATTCCAGTGGTCAGTGGGATGGCTTCGGTGCCGAAGAGGATTATGACTTCTTGGAAATTGGGTTCGCAACAGACTCTGGCTTCTATGGAACCTATGGTTCTTTCGGAAAAGATTTTGACGGAGACTATTTCGAAGTCGGGTACGGAACGTCGATCGGGGAATTTGACGTGGGGGTCTCGTACATTCTGACCGATGAGTTGGGTGATCAGGACGGCGATGAAGCCGAGGCGCTTGTTTTCTCGATCGGGAAAGGGTTTTGATTCGAGATGACTAGATGACTGTGAAAAGGGCGCTCTAGCGCCCTTTTTTTTGGCCGTGAACCCGTGGGCTAAAGCACAATCAGTAGGTAGGAAGCGTCGATTTGATATTGCAAGGCGTCAGCGAAGAGTCAAGGTTCCTCTGAAACACGGGCGAACCGAGCCGACATGGACAAGGATTGATCCTGAGCATCGGTTAGCGTCCAATCATAGGTCTCCCCGCCCGCACTGAGCTGCTGCTGCTCAAGATAGGCTCGAGTGCGCCCGTTTTGATCAATGCTGATAATCTCACTGAGCATTCGGCCTTCTTCAAATCGTGTGGTGTAGTGCAGCACAACGAAAGGCATGTCTTTGGCGACGAAGATGCCTTTGATTTGGTTTAACGAGGGATCGTAGTACCAGAGTCCACTTGCCTTGAGCTGAGGTGGGCTGCTCCCCACATTCAAGGATTCAGAAAACACACTGTTCTGATTAGGTCCCCAACGATAGATCTGCACCGTTTCTTTGGATTGCCAGCCGTCGCTGATATATGGCGAAAAGTGGGTCATCGGGTTATTCGTGCTTAGGGGTTCGGCGTGGGTCGTGACCGAGAAAGCTGCGAACACTGCGAAGAAGCAAATTCGACAAGTTGTCATTACGGCGACGCTTGCTCGCTTGGCATGCCAAAGCGTGGTGAAGGACATGGCTTCTTGTATCAGATCGCGGGTCATGGCTGATCTCCTCTAGATAAACCTCGAAAAATTCTCAACCACTGCCAAAATCCTACAATGACAATCAAGACATAGAGCCCAAAGAGCAGGGCAGTAAAATAAAGCCCTCGATCGAGATAGAGCACAATCGAGGCTGAGTCTATGACGAGCCAGTAAATCCAGTTTTCCAATACTTTTTGAGTCACCATGTAGGTGGTTAGAACCGCGGCGGTCGTAGTAAATGCATCAAGAAACGGCGCTTGACTGTCGGTCTGGATAAGCAACCATCCGAGGCCGCAGGTCCCAGCGGCAATCAGCAAAAGCGCCAGAACATGGCTGCGTACCGACCACCGGATAATGGATTTTGCAGCAGGGTTATGATCCAAGTTGGATGGCGAACGCCATTGTAAGAAGCCATATCCCGCCATGCCAAGATAGTAAATTTGTAAAGCACTCTCTGCGTACAGTCCGACCTCAAAGAATAAGAAAAGATAGATGAGTGTTGATCCAGCTGCTGCTGCCCAGCACCAAAGGTTTTCTCTGACAGCCAAAATCAGATAGAGCAACGCGAGAACTACGGCAGTGAGTTCGACTGTCGAAGTCTGACGTAACCCTTCTACGATTGTTGCGATTGCTTCATTCACGGGGGTCACTCGTTTGTTGTAGAGGCCATATCAGGTCGGTGGTGGATCGGTATTGGATTGTGAATCTCGGCGTATGGATACAGTTGAAGATTGAACTTGCTACGCTGCTGCGTCAATTGTCTCACGGCAATTCGGCGCCGAACGAGCAGGCTCTCTACAACTGGCAGATGATAGGACCCGCTGAATGAGCTGAGATCTTCTAAAGACACCCGAGAGGAAGAAGTTTCCTTCGAAAGTGGGAGTCACAATTTCCGCTGGCCTGTAAACGAGACGGTCAGACCAATGCTTCTTGGCTCGCCGAATTGAAAGTAGGATTCGGTGACATAGTCCTTGCGTGGATCGTTGCCAAAGCTGCCAAAGCCGCGGGTGTAAATCGTCTCATTTGTCAGGTTGCGACCCCATATCGAGACTCGCCAGGTCTGCCAATCCAATCCGAGAGCAAGGTTCACGGTGGTGAAGGCGTTGCTCCGGGTATCGTGTCGGTCTGAGAAGTAGTAGCTCGCTTTGTGATCAATACCAAGACTTGCGAACCGGTTGCCCTGATCGAAACTCAACGTCGAGCTGGCACTCACATTCGGCGCCTGAGCCTGCTTGCGGCCACTAAGGTCCTCGCCAAACTCATTGATGAATTGATCAAAGCTAGCGTCTAGATAACCGCCCGCAAAACGGATTCGCCAAGACTCAGATAGCTGCGATTCAACTTCAATCTCCAGGCCTTGATTCCGGCCTTCGGCGGCGTTGCCTAAGAAATTGATGAATTCAGTGCTGCCATCGGCGCGGGCCAGCACCAAGGCGCTCTTGACTTGCTGGTCGCGTCGGTCTGCATGAAACAGCGCCAATCTAATTCTTGACCTCTGGGTCTGGGCTTTAAATCCAAGCTCGGTTTCGATCAAGGATTCTGAGTCAAACTCTCGCAGTGCTTCATCGAGAGTTCCGTCAGTGTTAAAGCCGCCTGCCTTAAATCCTTTGCTCACGCTGAGATAGATTTGTCCGCCGGAATTTAGTGCGTATTGCAGACCCAACCGTCCGCCCCACAGTGTTTCTGAGGGATCAAATGTCACTGCCAGAGAGTCATTGAACGCGCGTTGCCGTCGCTCGGCCCTCAACCCCGCGCTGAGTGTAACCTGGTTGGTAATGGGCAGCGTGGTCTCGGCAAAGAGTGCTGAGGCCTTGTTTGAATAGTCACTGGTATAAGGCGCGGCCGCAAAGGTATAGCGCCTTAGAAGATCGCTGCGCAGTTCGGTTCGATAGAGGCCCAAGGCCCAAGTCGGCTCGCCGCCGGTCCGCTCGCGGCTAGGCTTGGAGACAAGGCGCAATTCAGCGCTGTGGTGCGATTGATCTCGGAAGTAATGATCGGTTGATTGGTAGCCGTAGGGGTGAATCCCTACATAGCTCCAGTCCTCGTCATAGCCATAGCCTAATTTTGAATCACTGGTCGAAGCCAGAAATTCGAGCGAGGCAGTCTTGAAATTACGCTGCAGCATGAACGCCATCGCTTTGGTTTTCTGGCGGTCAAATCCGGGCTCGTCAGACAAGGTGTTGCGTGTATTGTCTAATGTGAAGGCATCAAACCCATTATCGATGTCCGCGTAAAGCGCTGTGAATTTTGCCAATAAATGATCGCCCCTTGAGACAAGCTTTAATTTGAAGTGATTCTCATCAATACCATTGGTATCGCTACGGCCCAAAAACCGATTCTGATAATGGCCGTGAGAAATTTGGCGCCCTATATTCAGTCGCGCGGAAGTTCTGCTGTTGAGGGGTTGATTAAGCGTGATACTTGCCTGTCGTCCATTGTGAGATGCGGCACTGGCTGTCACTTCAACAGATGGATCGGGCTCTGGGTCTTTGGTTGTGATCGCGATGAGACCGGCTAGCCCGTTGGCGCCGAAGCGCGTGCCTTGAGGCCCGCGGAGAACCTCTATTTGTTGGAGGTCATTTAAATTCGCAATGGTTGCAAGCCCGCTGAAATCGATGCCATCGATCATGAGTCCAACGGAGCTGTTTAGTGGCTCGGCGTACTGACTGCGCTCGCCGATCCCGCGTATTTGAAAAAATCGTGCTCGAGAAGTACCCATGGCATAATTTAGATTGGGAACCAGATTCAGTAGCTCTTCGAGGTGTGTCGCGCCCCTGGCAAGCTTATCGGTCTCTGCCAGCACGGTGATGCTGGTGATTGTGTCGAGCTCTTCGGAGTTGTGGAAGTCTGCGCTGACAACGACTTCGGGCAGTTCAGAGTCGCTGGCGAAAAGGGTAGGTGTGCAAACCAGAAGGTAGAAAAAAACAGCTCGGAACATAACAGCCTCATTTCATAGGTCATTAATCCGGACACAACGAAGGGAGGAGATGTGAGCATCCTTTTCCTACGCCGGTATGATCCGGATCAGGTTCAAGGGTTCGCCGGTTTGGCATCTCAGGTCTTACGACCACCCCCAAGGTGGAAGCAATGATACTGGGTCGAATGCGATAAGCAAGCACAATTGCAGCTTTAGCATGACTGTTTATGGCGAAGTAGTCGGCTTAAAGCGTCTCGAGGGGTTGATTGTCGTTAAATGAATGAACCGGCGCTGGCATTGGATATTTGAGTCCGGTTGCGCAATTGAAAAGCAGCACTTTAGCGCCAGGTCGTATTCGGCCACGACTGCACTCTCGGATCAATGCAGCTGCTGTTGCAGCGCCCTCCGGACATAATAGGATGCCCTCGGATTTAGCAATCGAGGCTTGGGTCCTCAATATTTCGGCATCGGATACGGCGGTAGCAAAGCCACCACTGTCTCGGACTGCCTTCAGAATTAGAAAATCGCCCAGAGCAACGGGCACTCGAATCCCAGCTGCAGCAGTTTGGGCATTGAGCCAAGGTTCAGCATGGTCCAACCCTTGCTCGAAAGCCCGAACGATCGGTGCGCATTGTTCCGCCTGGACGGCGATCATTTGAGGTCGTCCCTCTCCGATCAGTCCGATGGCTTCAAGTTCATCAAAAGCTTTCCACATGCCGATTAAGCCAGTTCCACCGCCGGTCGGGTAAAGGATGACGTCAGGTAACTCCCAATTCATTTGGTCGGCGAGTTCGAAGCCCATCGTCTTCTTGCCTTCAATTCTGTAAGGCTCTCGTAAGGTTGCGGTATCGAACCAAAGGCCTCTCTCCGCCCCGGCCCTTGCGATCTTCCCGCAATCATTGATCAGACCTTCTACCTTAAAAGTTTTAGCGCCGTAAAACGCCATTTCCTGCAGGTTGACCTCCGGTGTATCGCTTGGGCAGAAGCACAGAGATTCAATTTTGGCAGCGCTGCAATAAGCGGCCAGCGCGCTGCCTGCATTGCCATTGGTTGGAATTGCCATCTTGGAGATGCCAAGAGATTTCGCCAGATTTACCGCAAGTGCCAGCCCTCGTGCTTTAAACGACCCTGTAGGAAGGCGCCCCTCATCTTTGATCAGGACCTGATCCAAATTTAGGGTGTGCGCGAGTTCCCGGCTATCGATGAGCGGCGTAAAGGTCTCCCCAAGGGAGATAGGGTCTGCCCTTAATGGAAGTAGTTCTTTGTATCGCCAAAGCGTTGGTCGACGCTCGGCGAGGGCTCGCTTGGAAAGGTTTTTTTTGATCGAGGGGAGGTCGTACCGAACCAGCAATGGTTTCCCGGCGTCGGAGAGTGTTTGAACAGCATCGGCCGGATAATGCTGACCGGTTGCGCTACACTCAAGATGGGTCACGTAGTTCTCTAGATCAGGCTTTAATAAATGCGCATCCATCTCTTACTGAGCTCCTTGGGACAGATCTGTTTCTAGGCTGGGTTCGACCTGCCATACAGGATTGAGTGTTTCGAGTGCCCGGGCTAGGCGAAGCACCGACAAATCAGATCCGGGGCGTCCAATGATCTGAAGTCCGACGGGAAGGCCTGTTTCGCTGAAGCCGCACGGCAGTGACAGGGCGGGTAGACCCGTCACGGAAATTAAAGAGCAGGATTGCATCCATTGAATATAGGTTTCCATGGCCTGACCGTTGATATGCTTGACAAACTCTAAGGATGCGTCAAAGGGCAGCACCTGCACCACGGGCGTTAGAAGAAAGTCGTAGATGTTAAAAAAAGCATGGACCCTCTGAGTCAACAACTCCCGCGCTTGCTCCGCTGCATGAATCTGTTGCGAGGTCAGCGCAAGCCCTTGTTCCACATTCCAGACCACCGTGGCTTTATAATCCGCAGGATTTTTCCTAACGCCTGGCCCGTGTTTTCGTGCAAACGCTGCGGCTCGCAGGACATGAAAGGTGTGGGCCGCGCCAGATAAGTCTGGGCAGGCGAATTCATGATGCGCCTTGAGTTCGCGCAAGAGGCCCGCGACGCTGTTGATGACTTGACTCACTTCGGCTTCGATGGGAATTTGGTGATTGAAATCGGGGCTGAGTGCAATGCGCGTTCGTTCCCCGATCGGTACAATCGGTGGCGCGTAATCCTCCGGTTTCATCTCTGATAACGGTGCCTCAGGGTGGGGACCGGCCATGACACTGAGCAACAAGGCGCAATCATCGACAGTGCGTGCCATAGGGCCGACAATGGGCAAAGGATCATTGGGCGCGTCTGTTGGCAACAGCGGTACTCGACCCGCTGTAGTCCTAAAACCGACCACATTACAAAAACTCGCTGGATTTCGAAGTGAGCCTCCCAGATCACTGCCGTCCGCAATTGGGATCATTCTTGCTGCGAGCGCCGCAGCTGCTCCGCCAGAACTGCCCCCAGCGCTTTTGGATAGATCATAAGGGTTGCGAGTCACGCCAAAGATTGGATTAAACGTGTGTGAGCCCGCACCCCATTCTGGAGTATTGGTTTTTCCAAGGGTTATGGCGCCGGCCGCACGCATTCGTTTGATAATTTCTGCGTCTTGAGTGGGCAGAAAATCCGCATAGAGTTTCGATCCAAAAGTAGTCCGAATACCCTTGGTCAGAGTCAGATCTTTATGAGCAATTGGAATGCCTGCCAGTGCGGGCAAAGTTTCGCCCTTTGCGACCATACGATCGATATTCCTGGCTTGGGTAAAGGCACGATCTGGAACCAATGTGACGAGGGCATTGACGCGGGGGTTTACAGCATCGATGCGCTCGAGGTGCGCTCGAGTAACTTCAACAGCTGAAATAGCTTTGGCCGCGATGGCTGTCCGGATTTCTTGTGCACTCCACTGCCAAGGTTCTGACGTGTTCATCTTGAAGCCTATGCTTTTTAAACACTATAGCCCGGGAATAGGGCCCGGTAGTAGTCGATGGGGGGAAATATCGGGATTGCCGAACCCTAATTCGAAGTTCATTGATGGCTGAGATGGTCTGGATAGGCTGGTGTTGGAGCGAGCGTCAGTTGCGATTAAACGGCTAGACGGTGTGAGGAATTTGCACGCAGCGCATCTGGGGAGTCTTTAGCGATTGGGACTGAAGGCTCGTCCGCATCAAGTATCGAGTCGCATTCTCTTGATGAAAGGGTCCCGCGCTCTGCCAGACCCCCGATCACGATCGGTCAAAACGCTGTTTTGAGGCGTTGGCTCGAGGCTGAAGCTAAACCTGGATCAACGTTTTGTTGTTGGGATCATACTTTAATCTTCCTGCTTTAAGACAGCCACGCTTTATCGAAGGGTGGCCAGAAAGGACAAAAAGATCGCCATTTTTCCCGACCAGCTGGTGGGGTATTTGATGTTGTCGCGCGCGTGCGGCGCTGGCACTTAAATGCTCGGGCTCGCCGTGGACAGGCACGCTGATGTAAGGGTGCACCGTGTTGTAGATGTGATCGAGCTCTTCTTGGCATGGATGTCCAGACGCATGCAGGTTTAGTTCGTCGTGATCATCTGCGGCAATCACTTGTGCGCCTTGGGCTCTGAGCCCTTTAATCATTCGAGTGACTGCTGCTTCGTTACCGGGAATGGTTTTGGTGCTGAGGATAACCAGATCGTCACGACTCAGAGCGAAATCTGGATGCTCATCAACGGCAAGCCGTGACAGCGCCGCGCCCTGTTCGCCCTGACTGCCGGTCGCAATGACGAGGGCGTTGGCGTTCGGCAGGTAACCCAAATCAGACAAGGGGATCTCGGGAAATTCATGCTTAAGGTAGCCCGCCTGCTTTGCAATCCGCGTCATTCGTGTCATGGAGCGTCCGGCCAACGCAAGGTGGCGATCCGTTTTTACGGCGGCAGAACCGATAGACTGCAGGCGCGCAATGTTGCTTGCAAAGCATCCAATAATGACGCGACCTTGGGTTTGTTCAATGAGGCGCCTGAGCCCCTCACTGATGAGCTGTTCCGATTTAGAATGTCCAGGTTTGAGTGCATTGGTGGAATCAATCACTAGCGCGGTGATCGGCGGTAACGTTTTGCTACTGAATTGTTGACTCTGAAATGCCGGTCCCACCACCGGGGTCGAGTCTATTTTCCAGTCAGCGGTGTGCAAAATGTTGCCTGCGGGCGTCTCGATCAGTAATGCATGGGTCTCTGGGGTTGAATGGGTGATAGGCAGCCACGTGACACGGAATGGACCGATTTGTCGCGATCCGTAACTGTTGACCCAGTTGATGTTGGGTCGCAGGGCTTTACCTTTAAACTTTTCCTGAATGACCCCACCGGTAAAGGGGGTTGTATAGATGGTTTTGGGAAACCTTGAATACAAATACGGTAAGGCGCCAATATGATCCTCGTGAGCGTGTGTTGCAACAATGGCCTCAAGACGGCTCAATGCCGCGGACGCCGGTCCTGGGTCGGGCATCTCGACACGGTTTTGGCCGTTGGCCGCTTTCTCAAAAGTGATGCCACAATCCACCATGAGCCAGACGCCGTCGTGACCGAAAAGATTAAGATTCATGCCGATTTCGCCGCAACCCCCAAGAGGCAGGAACCACAGAGCGTCGCCGGGCGGGCTTGCTAGATCTGGGGCTTGGATTGGCATGATGCGCAGTAATATAAGCGACGGCCCAAGACTGTGCGCGTAGCAATTGGTGTAGTGCAGCGATAACACGGCAGGCCACTGCGATCGAAAATCCAAAAGCGATGGTCTTCAAAGGTTGCACCCGATGCCTTCAGCCTGGTTGCCCGTTTGAGGTCAAGGGTGATGCCGCCGGTTTGATAACTTTGTCGGCTTAAAGTCAGGGCAGCGTTCGCGAGCTTCAATCGCTGTTGGCGCGATAGCTGAAAAGGCCGCCAGTCTGGATCCAGATTGGCCGCAAACAAGATTTCTGTTCTCAGGTAATTGCCCAACCCTGCCAGAAAGGCTTGGTTGAGGAGCAGTGAGCCAAGGGTTTGTTGACTAAAGCGTGGGTCTAGAGAGCGCTCTGAGATGCTGGCCACTGACAACGCTGGATCCAAAATATCGGGTCCCAGCTTGACCAGAAATGGATGATCCTGCAGCGACGTTGTTTTCCAGAATTTGATATCAGTGGCGCTATAAAGGCGTACGGTTTTCCTGCCAGCACCAAGCTCAAGCCTGAGCTGGCGACCTTTCAAATAGGGGTCGCCCAGTCGAGCGGTTTCCCACACACCATAAAGCTGGTTGTGAGAGTAGAGCGATAAGCCATTGTCGAAATGGGTCAGCAGTGCTTTGCCGTGGGGCGTAAATGCTCTGACGGTAGCGCCTTTTATTTTCTTACCGTAGCTGCGAAGGCTCGGATACGGCAGGTAAATGTGTTCGAGCGGCCGTCCCTGAACAGCCCGGCTCAATTGATCGGCAGCGCGTCTTATTTCTGGTCCTTCAGGCACGGGTGGCTCGTTGGTAAGGTGATGTAGTTACGCGATTGCACAAATTGAGATCAGATCTTCAGCAAATCGGCCTGGGTTAAAAGTGGCTCGATGAGTTTCATCGTCGCTTGGTCAACCATCACCCCATCAACGCTCACCGCACCTTGGCCTGCTTTTAAAGCCGCTTGATAGGCAGCCTTTTGTGCCCTTGCTCGCGCCACATCTGCCTGATCTGGTGAGAAGCACTCGGAGATAAGCGGTGCTTGGCTGGGGTGAATCGCCCATTTTCCTGAAAGGCCCATCAATTTTCCGGTTTGGCTATCGGCAATAAGTCCGTCGGTATCTTTATAGTCGGCAAACGGACCGTCAATGGGCACCAAGCCATGGGCCCTTGCCGCCATAACCAGTCGAGAACGGGGGTAGTGCCATAGATCTCCTGGGTAGGCGCCTTGATGGCCAATATCAAGCATTGGCATCTGCTGACTGGCAGCAAAATCACCCATCCCGAAAATTAAGGCTTCTAGGCGCGGGCTACCGGCGGCGATTTCATTGATATTGATCATGCCTTTGGCATCTTCGATCAGCGCTTCAATACCAGTCGGCTCGCCGATTCCGTAGGCGGACTCGACCTGAGCCAATAGCTGATCCAAAAATTTGATGTCGGTTACCGTCTGAGTTTTGGGGAGAATCAAAGTGTCTGGGCATCGTCCTCCTTTGCCAGCGGCTTCAATGAGTGCAATCACATCCTGAAAGCAGTGATGAGAACCGACATCATTAATTCTGACTGAGAGGGTAGGGGCTTGCCAGGTCGCGTTCGCTAAATGGTCCGCCACCAAGGTTCGGGCTGTGGATTTTTCCTGAGGCGCAACTGCGTCTTCTAGATCAATGACAATGACATCAACATCTATGGCCAGGCTTTTCTCTAGCATTTTTGCGCTGCTGCCTGGTACGGTCAAGTGACAGCGGCGAAGTCGATGATGAGGCATAAAGTCCTCCTTGTTGTCGTCTAAACTCAGAATATCACGTATTCCCTTGAAGATATGATCGACTTCCGAGTAGGTCGTCTTAGGGAACAGTGGGCTGTCCGTCAGGACGCTGATGTTAACGGTACTGCTGTCATAGTATACTGGTGATCGAAAAAAAGAGCGTGGAATGTCGAATGGGTGACCGAATTAATATGGCTGGATTACAAATTGCGCCTGAGCTTTATGAGTTTATCGGGACGGAGGTTTTGCCCGAGCTGCCTGTGTCGGATGAGGCTTTTTGGGAAGGACTCAGTCGCGTCATTCATGAATATTCGCCTCGAAACAAAGCGCTACTGCTGACACGTGATCGGCTACAGGAACAGATTGATCAATGGCATCAAGCGCATGCAGGGCAGGCTTTGGATGCGGTTGCCTATGAAGCCTTTCTTCGCGAGATAGGTTATTTGTTGCCTGAGGTTGATGATTTCGAAATTAAGACCAGCAATGTGGATCCCGAAATAGCGGAGATCGCTGGACCTCAGCTGGTGGTGCCCATCATGAATGCGCGGTTTGCGCTCAACGCGGCCAATGCACGGTGGGGTAGCCTGTTCGACGCGCTCTACGGAACCGATGTGATCGAGGAAACCTCTGGGTATGAGAAGGGGCAGAGCTACAATCCGAAACGTGGGGAGAAGGTCATCGCCTATGCCTCTCGGGTGCTGGATCGGCTGGCACCACTGGCGTCAGCAAGCCACAGCGATGTTATGGCCTACGAGATTCGAGACGGCAATTTGGTAGCGGTCTGCGATGACAATCGTATCTCAGCTTTAGTGGACGGTACGCAATGTCGGGGCTTTAACGGCTCGCCGAATGCGCCCAGCGCGATTCTTCTCGCGCACCACCGTCTTCATTTGGAAATTCAGGTAGACCGAATGGACAGTGTCGGGCAAACGCATAAGGCTGGGGTAAAAGACGTTTTGCTTGAGGCTGCGATTTCCACAATTCAAGACTGTGAAGACTCGGTTGCCGCGGTTGATGCCGAGGACAAGACCTTAGTCTATCGGAATTGGTTGGGGCTCATGAGGGGCGACTTGGAAGAATCCTTTGAGAAATCAGGACAGACCCTCAAAAGAACTTTGACCTCCGACCGAGAGTATCAAGGCCTGAACGGCGATACGCTGATACTGCCGGGGAGAAGTTTGCTTTTAATTCGCAACGTTGGACATCTGATGACGTCGGATGCGGTGCTCGATGCCTCAGGTTTTGAGGTGCCGGAAGGAATTTTGGATGCCTACGTCACCAGCGCTATCGCGATGTTTGATTTGCTGGGGAAGAGTCGTGTCCAGAATTCTCGCTGTGGCAGCGTTTATATCGTCAAGCCAAAAATGCATGGGCCCGAGGAGGTCAGGTTTACGGTGGACCTATTTGCAGCCGTTGAAGACTGTCTTGGACTGCCGCCAAACACGCTTAAAATAGGGATCATGGATGAAGAACGGAGAACGAGCCTGAATTTGAAGGCCTGCATTTTTGAGGCGCGCGAGCGGGTGATCTTTATCAATACGGGTTTTTTGGATCGCACGGGCGATGAGATTCACACGAGTATGGAGGCTGGGCCGGTTGTTAGAAAGACCTTGATGAGACAACAGCCCTGGATTGTGGCGTATGAGGATTGGAACGTTGATCGAGGGCTTGAAGCTGGGTTCTCCGGTCGAGCTCAAATCGGAAAAGGCATGTGGGCCATGCCGGATGAGATGGCGCAGATGATGTCAACGAAAGCCGCTCACCCAGAGGCGGGGGCAAATTGCGCTTGGGTGCCGTCGCCAACGGCTGCAACGCTGCATGCCATGCATTATCACGAGATTAATGTGGCGGATAGGCAGACCGAGTTATCTCAAGCCAGCCGAGCGACTCTAGAAGACTTAATGACCCTGCCGCTGCTTCGTGGCGAGAATCTTTCAAGTGCGGAGATTCGAGAAGAACTTGAAAACAACGTTCAGGGCATCCTCGGCTACGTTGTGCGCTGGGTGGATCAGGGGATTGGTTGCTCGAAAGTTCCGGACATTCACGATGTCGGACTCATGGAGGACCGAGCGACGTTGAGAATTTCCTCTCAGCATATCGCGAATTGGCTGCGTCATGGCTTGTGTCAGCGAGCAGAGGTGCAAGGAATTTTGGAAAAAATGGCAGCAATCGTTGACGCGCAAAACGAGGGCGATCCGCTCTACCGGCCGATGGCCCCAAACTTTGA
>CALIKQ010000047.1 GCA_938017975.1 uncultured Pseudomonadales bacterium
GCTTTATGGGTCTACTGGTGTTGATTGGAATTATGAATTAGCGCGTAGATTTGCCCCTGAGTCTTTGGCTTAGGGTTGACTCTGACAGAAGTGCTTCGTCTTTTCTTAAGGTGTCGGCCAGCTGATCATTCGACGCAGAGCGGCTGAAAAGTACCAAGGCGCCATCGGGCCCGCCCATTTCCGTATGGGTATCGCTAAGCTGAAGACAGTTAACGATCAAAAAAAGATACCAAGAGATAAAGTCGACGCCTGCATGAGTGCTCTCTTGACCACAAGCAGGGTTCCGCGAAGCCAAGTTGAAATGCCGAATACTCGGTTGTCAGATTTTTTCGGCGTGGTGGCTCGTTAAATGTCGTTCAGTCTTGCAATGTCTTTGGGCCCAAGGCGGGCGTTGGCTTATTTTAGGTAGGGGCATGAACTCCTTGGTGCAATTGGCAGTGCGCTTAATTCACACTAGTGAAGATCTCGATGTTCGCAGGCACCCGCCGATTTTAAAGAACGAGAATCGCAGGATAAACTTTGAGTGACACATTGTCGTAGATATAACCATGACGTGTTCTTCTCCCAGCTCTCAGTCGACGACCGCCCCCAACGTAGATCAGTTCAATCGGCTTGCCGAGACGTGGTGGAACGCCTCGGGAGTCATGTGGCCGCTCCACAAACTCAACCATTTGCGAGTGCCTTTTGTCACTGAGGCAGTGAAGCAACATTTTGGCCGAACAAACAAACAGCAGGAGACAGAAGCTCAGAGCTTAGAAGGGGTGACTGTACTTGATATCGGCTGTGGGGCGGGGCTTCTTTCAGAGGCTATGGCAGCGCAGGGTGCGCGCGTCACAGGCGTTGACCCCGCCGCGCGCAGTATTGCAATCGCGCGTCAGCACGCCGCAGCAAGTGATCTAAGCATTGAGTATATCGAAGGCAGTATCGAGCAAGTTCAAGGAAGAACCTTTGACGTCGTCCTCAATATGGAAGTGGTCGAGCATGTGGATGATTTAGAATACTTCATGACGCTTTGTAATGCGGCGGTGGCGCCTGGTGGACTGGAAATCGTCGCGACTTTGAATCGCAATCTAAAATCCTTCTTATTTGCAATTGTTGGCGCCGAATATGTGCTGGGCTGGTTACCCAAAGGAACGCATGACTGGCGAAAGTTTGTGACGCCCAAGGAGCTCCGGGCCTTACTCAGTCAAAACGGCATGAAGGCCTTTAAAAGCGCGGGTGTTTCCGTAAACCCTGTGACCCGCGTCTACCGAGTGACCGATGATGTCAGTGTTAATTATATGATCCTGGCGGCGCGCCATGCCTAAAGGTAGAACAGTGGCACTGCCCAGCACTCCATCTCTGCCAAGATGGTTGCGTGCCGAGCTGAGATCCGACCATGCGGGCGAGACTGGTGCGGTATGGCTCTATCTCGGACTAAAACAGTGTAGCCGTGATAGAGCGGTGATTGAATTTGCGGAGTCCCACCTGGAGACCGAGCGGGCTCACCTTAATCTCTTCGAGCAATGGTTGGATACCGCGGATAAAAGCTTGTTGATTCCACTTTGGCGTCTGGCAGGCTGGGCATTAGGCGCGATTGCGGCGCTTGGCGGGCCGAATATGGTTTATGTCACTGTCAGTGCCGTTGAGACCTTTGTAGTTGCTCATTACGGAGATCAAATCAAAGCGCTTGAACGAAGCAGGTTGTACCCAGAGGTAGCGGAGTTGCTAAAGCGTTTTAATGCCGATGAAAACCTTCATCAGGCTGAAGCGGAAGAACGGGTCGTTCTGCAAGAAAATGCGGCGATGCACGTTTGGCGCGCCTTGATCACCACGGGCTCGGCGCTTGCTGTCAAGGCGGCAAGGCGGATTTAGAGGTTAGAGATTAGGGAATCAAGCAAGGGTGCCGATAGTTGGCTCAAAGGCCCTTCGCTGAAGGCGGAGAATCAATCTTTCAGGGCAGCCGAAAGATATCCTCGACTCCGCATTCAAGAATGCTTGCTATTTTCAAAGCAAGCACGGTTGATGGAATGTAAACGCCGTTTTCGATGGCGTTAATACTCTTCCTGGAAACCTCTGCTCGCTCAGACAACTGTTGCTGCGTTAGGCGCCCTGCCTTTCTAAGTTCTTCGAGACGGTTAAGAAGTTTTTTATGGTCTCTACCCATGACTACTTTTCTTCAAACTTTTCCACAGCTTTACTGAGCTCGATGCTGTCGTTCGGAAAAAGATAGCCGGCGATCATTGTTCCGACGCCGATCGCAGAAACCAAGAGGCCAATGCCCTCAAGCACCGATCCGAGCGCGCTAGCGCCCAAAAGGTATAAGCCGATGCCCACAAAGATGGTAATCACACCGCTTCTTCGATAATCGATGGGCTCCTTATCCTTTTCGTTCAGTGCTCTTAAAAGTTCCTCGACTTGGCTTGGATCACTGATGTTTTTAGAAACTTCGATGATGGTTTCTCGCTTGTTCTTTGCATCGAGGTATAACCAAATAAACACGCTTAAGGGGATGATCACCCCAACACCCATGCCAAAAATTGGAATCCAGTCTTCCATTCGCCTCTCCTCGTTTGCCTAGCGACGCATAATGTAACGCAAAGGTAACATCCAAATGTTGAGAAGTAAAGGTTACATTTTGGCTTGGCTGGCTTAAATCGGTGAGGGTCGCCTACTGACCGTGACCCACCCACTAAGCCTCGCGAACTGCTGATTCGCCGCTGAGCCTGTGTGGCTGTTACAAAAAAGGAGGCTATGCGAGCAAACAAACAAAATGTCGAGGTCGCCAAACTAAGGGTTGAGTTTGATGCCACCAATTCCCACCGGCGCGCTGCGACCACCGGCTCTTGCTTTAGCGACAACGGCCTTAAGAGTGAATTCAGCCTCTAGCGTCTGCCGATCAGAATTTGGAGAGAGTTCGCCCACTCTCAGGTAATTACCTTGGTCCGCCGCCAACCTAAAATCGACGGTTGATCCAGCAGCCTCATCGATCAAACCCCTCGCGCCAAAGCCATGACCCTCGTTGGTTTGGGCAGCATTGGTTGCCTGATAACCCATGCGTTGAAGCAGCTTAGGACTTGCGCGCTTAAGGACTTCCGGCCTGACAGACAGCATCCAGTTTTCTTGCTGGCGCAAGAGCGGATGCTGCATGCCATTGAGCATCACGACACGGGGTGTTTGAGTGTGGTTGATACCCGTGCTGTGCAGAAGACGGCCATCGGTAATGATCACAGTGCCTGCGTTAGCATCGAGGTTAATTGCTGGTGGCAACTTGCCCACAGGTTTGTTGGCTCGAAGTGACTCGGACAGGGTGAGGTGACTGCCTGGGATTACAAGAGTGCCGCCGTTGTTCTCGTCGATGTCGGTGATGGTCGTGAGTAGGTTGACCGTTAAAGGACTTTTAGAGTCGAGCGCAATATCTTGATCTTGATGCAGTGCCTGAGGTACGCCGCCCTCTAGCGCGATTGAGGCAATGAGCGAGGTTGAGATCCAGTTGGGACCGAGCGCTTCGGTCACCAATTGCTCAATCAAAGGGCCCCCCTGTACAACTGCTGGATCTTGCTCGATCAGTCCTTCAAAGCATCGTCCCTTGTTAACGCAACAATTAATGTTTTGTCCGCTTGGGGTCCTTTGAGCAATTCCCGCCAACCGCTCGCCTTCGGCTTGCTCGATCACCCGCTGGTGAATGATTGCGACTTGGGTTTCCGTCAGGGCTTGCTCAACCATGCAGTAGCCCCAACGTAACAAATCGGACCTGAGTCGATCGATGTTTTTGCTCGGACGCGGCAGGTCTTCGTTGCACCAGTAGGGATGCTTGGCGCCCCTGGTTGTGTCGTAATAGGCGCCGGATTTGAATTCCCACTGGCCCCATTCATGTTTACGCTTCGGGGGAACAAAATAAATTTCCGGATTGTCCTCAAGCACTGAACGCATTGGGTCTTTAAGCGCGTGCTCAGTTTGATACATCTGAACTTCTACGCCAGATTTAAGCGCAATATCGGCAGGGTCAAATTCATTCGGAACCGAGGTCATGGCAGGACTCCTTGATGTGCTGGGCCGTTCAAAAAATCCAGACTACACCCAAATTCTCTCGGCTTCGAGTGCCAGTCGCTATCCCTTCAAGATCGTTCAAGGTTGAGAGCCCCTCTGTGGTGTCAAAGGCTGGAGATATAACCGCGCTAAGGCTAGCGCTCCTCCTTGTGACTGTGCTGATTTACAAATTAACACCCCAAGGTTTGCCGAGACGGTAAAAGGCTTGCTCACTCCTAATATAGAAAAGTTTGGGCCGGTCACTCATTGCGCTATTTTTCAGTCAAGAAAGAGGCCAAATACGTTCGGCCTTGCTGGGATGATTGCGCGTGTTTACGGCGCGTTTTGAGGTGATCATGCTCGCCTCACTTTATCGTATAAATAATTTGGGACGTTAATGTTTCAGTGGTTTCGAGCGTCGGGGTGTAGTTTGCAAAGCTTCGAGCGCGGCTGACTAACCGCAACGAATCAAAAGCATTTAGGGCAGGGCATTTTGTGCGGCTAAGGGCTACGTAAATGAGTGAAAATTCCGCTAACGAGGTTGAGCCATCTCGTGCTATAACGGCCGGAATTTCGCCCGGTCATCATCGTGCGACGACCCTAAGGAGCCCCCGACATGCCAGATTCGGATATCGACATTGCGCGAGCCGCGCATCTCAAGAACATTGCTGAAGTGGGTGAGGAACTGGGGATTCCAGAGACAGCGCTGCTGCGCTACGGCCATTACAAAGCCAAAATTGATTACGATTTTATTGCAAGCCATCAGCAAAAGCCGCCTGGCAAACTTGTATTGGTAACAGCGGTCTCACCCACGCCAGCCGGCGAGGGCAAAACCACAACCACCATTGGACTCGGTGATGCTCTCAATCGGATCGGCCAGAAGGCAGTGATTTGCTTGCGCGAGCCCAGCCTTGGACCCTGCTTTGGGATGAAAGGCGGTGCTGCTGGCGGCGGCTATGCCCAGGTTGTGCCGATGGAAGATATCAATCTTCATTTCACTGGTGACTTTCATGCCATTGGCGCTGCGCACAATCTGCTGGCCGCGCTCATCGACAACCACATTCATTGGGGGAACGCGCTCGGAATTGATCCTCGCAGGATCACTTGGCGGCGGGTTATGGATATGAATGAGCGTGCACTTAGAAATATCAACCTTGGACTCGGCGGCGCATCGAATGGCGTACCGCGAGAATCGGGATTTGACATTACTGTTGCATCAGAAATTATGGCGATTTTTTGTTTGTCGAATGACCTTGATGAGCTTCAACTAAACCTCGGTAAAATCGTTATCGGGCAGAATTTCGAGGGTGAGCCGGTGCATGCGAGCGACCTTGAAGCCAATGGCTCGATGGCCGCGCTGCTCAAAGACGCGTTCAAACCAAATCTCGTTCAGACCCTTGAAAATAATCCGGCGATGATTCACGGCGGCCCTTTCGCCAACATAGCGCACGGTTGCAACTCGGTAATTGCGACCAAAGCCGCGCTGGGGCTTGGAGACTATGTGGTCACTGAGGCTGGTTTTGGGGCGGAATTGGGCGCTGAAAAATTCTTTAACATAAAATGCCGAAAATCTGACCTCCAGCCAGCGGCTGCGGTGATCGTTGCGACAGTCAGGGCACTCAAAATGCATGGGGGCGTTGCAAAGAATAAATTGCACATGCCTGATCCCAGTGCGGTTGATAAAGGTTGCAGCAACCTGAATCGACATATTAGGAATATGGGCTATTTTGGGCTGCCTGTCGTGGTTGCCATTAATCGATTTACAGAGGACACGGCCGAGGAGATTGAGGAAATACGTCGCCACTGTCGAGCGCTCAGCGTTGAAGCCATCGATTGTACTCATTGGGCTGATGGTAGCGCGGGTGCTGAAAACTTAGCGCAAGCGGTGGTGGGCCTGTGTGAGTCGGGCCAAGCGCAGTTTCGAACCCTGTATGATGATGCAGTGCCGCTTTGGGAGAAAATCGATCAAATTGCTCAGAGTCTCTACGGCGCCGATGAGATCATTGCTGATCAAAAAGTCAGAAACCAAATTAAAGCGTTACAGCGCGACTACGGACATTTCCCAATTTGTATGGCAAAAACGCAATACAGCTTTTCGACGGATCCGAGCTTACGCGGTGCGCCGAGTCACCACACGGTGCCGATTCGAGAAGTACGGCTCGCCAATGGCGCAGGATTTATCGTTGTCATTTGCGGAGAAATTATGACGATGCCGGGGCTGCCTAGGAAGCCTGCGGCCAATGAAATC
>CALIKQ010000048.1 GCA_938017975.1 uncultured Pseudomonadales bacterium
CTAGGATAATTTCACTTGACGCTCCCTCCGTTGCAGCGACGGCTAGTGCTGCCTGAAACTCCTCAGCTGTCGTCACTTCAAACACAACAGCTTTGGCCCCTTGAGTAAAAAAGAGAATGGCACTGAGTATCAAAGCTTTGCGATTAATCATAGTTTTCATGGGGATAATATTAACTACTTCTCACTAAGTGGGTAAGGTATATCTTCTGAGACCTATGAAGTCTTAATCTTTCGTCTGGTTAGCATTTTTACCCTAATACTTGCTCGCTTCAGAATGGATGTCCAAAGCAAGGAGAATTTCTACACCCCCATTTACTGCCGAAGTGCTCGAAACGATCAGTGAATCTTAATTGGCTTGACTTTTTAGGGTCGCCGCGTAGCGGGGTTGACTGAGAGCCAAAACCAAAACGAGCAACAAGGCGCCACAGTGAGCAAATGGTTCCGTTCTTTTCATATCGGTAATTCTACCTGAGTTTGAAGTCCCATCAACTGGCGCGGCGCGAGTGGGCATCTTTCCAGAGCCTACCTCTAGCCGAAAGCAAAGCAATGTTGGATGAAGCATGGTCTTACTCTTCACTTCCCAAATATCTTTGGGAACAGGAATCGGCGCCTTTTAATCGGCAAATCCCGTAAAAACCCCTGGATACGATTAGGTTTCTTGAGACGTTGTTGGATTAAAGTTCTATTAAACCAATCATTGAATTTTCAAATAGAACTTAGACGGATGTCTTTAGATGGGAAATTGGTCGGGACGGCAGGATTTGAACCTACGACCACCACACCCCCAGTGTGGTGCGCTACCAGACTGCGCTACGCCCCGAACGGCGAAGATTCTACCAGCATCGCTAACGTGAATCTAACTTAAAGAGCAAGTGGAATAAAACAAAGGCGGCTAGGGCCCATAACGCTAAGGCTTAATAACCTTCAGAAGATCTTCTAACTCGGCGATCATTTGCTTGACCAATTGTTTCGATTGCGTCTTATCTTCTTTTTGCTCCTCGCCGGAGAGTCGCTGCCTAGCACCCGTGATGGTGAACCCCTGATCGTAAAGCAAAGCCCGGATCTGGCGAATCATTAACACATCCTGACGCTGATAATAGCGCCGGTTGCCTCGCCTTTTCACCGGAGACAATTGCGGGAATTCTTGCTCCCAGTAGCGCAGCACGTGCGGCTTCACCGCACACAGCTGGCTTACTTCACCAATAGTGAAATAGCGCTTACCTGGGATAACCGGTAAATCAGAGGTCGCCGTCTGGTCCTGCATAGGTTTCTACTCGGGCCTTGAGCTTTTGGCCAGGTTTAAAGGTCACGACTCTGCGTGCGGAGATCGGAATGTCCTGGCCTGTCTTTGGGTTTCTTCCAGGCCTTGAGCGTTTGTCGCGGAGATCAAAATTTCCAAAACCAGAAATTTTTACCTGCTCGTTGGATTCTAAAGACAGTCGGATTTCTTCAAAAAAAGCTTCGACAATTTCTTTAGCTTCTCGTTTATTCAGCCCCAACTCTTCGAACAATTGGTCTGCCATCTCAGCTTTAGTCAATGCACCCATGCTTAATTCCTTAACTGAGCCTTAAGCTTAGTTTCCAAACCAGCCACAACTTCTTCTATCGCAGTGGTGATCTCATCATCTGTTAGAGTGCGGGAAGGATGCTGGAACGTCAAGCCTACACCGATACTTTTCTGAATAGTTTCAACGCCTTTACCCGTATAAACATCAAACAACTTTAAATGAAGCAGAGCCGAACCGGCATGCGCTAAGATGACTTTTTGGATTTCTGATACGGGAACATTCCGGTCAACGAGCATAGCAAGGTCACGACGCACCTCAGGAAACTTCGAGACTTCAAGCACTTTGGGTACCGCACTAGACGTTGCCATCGTCAGATCAATTTCTGCAATGAGCACTGGGTTTCTAAGGTCGTACGCCTGGGAGACTGCACGATTGACTAGGCCGATAAAACCTAGCATTTCCCCTCTCATCGATATCTTTGCGCACTGACCGAGCTGCAACCCTGGCAAATCACAAGGCTCAAAGGTCAGCCCCTCGGCACCCAGTAAAAATTCAAGGTCGCCCTTTAGATCAAAAAAATCAGCAACCCCTTGCGTGTTGGCCCAACCTTCGGGCACCCTCCGTCCGCTCAGCACCAGCGCAAGACGATTTTTCTGCTCGATGGCCTCGAGATCCGCAGGACCGGACCCTTTCTGCTCAAAGACAAGACCCGTTTCAAACAAGCGAACATCCTGTTGCTGTCGATTCTGATTGTGTACCAGAGCACCCAGTAGCCCACCGCAAAGCGTAGTGCGCATGACGTCCATTTCACTCGACAAGGGGTTCTTGAGAGCTACCGGCACAGCTCGCGGCGTGAGTAAACTTTGCTTTACCCCATCGACAAAACTATAGGTGATAGCCTCGCTGTATCCACGATCAACCAATCGTGCTTTTAAGGATTTAACTGACACCGCATGCTCAGTTGATTCAAGCATGGTCAGCTCAGCCGTCGGCCGAGTCACCGGCAGATTGTCATAGCCGATGATCCTGCTGATCTCCTCAATTAAATCCGCCTCGATATTGATATCGAATCGATGCGATGGCGAGGAAACCCGCCAAACCTTATCTCGCTCAGAAGACTCAATCTCAAACTCAAAATCTAAACGCTTTAAAATATTTTCCACATCCGCGTCTGCGATGGCCATTCCTAAAACGCGCTTAATCCGCGCAGCCCGAAGTGTCACTTTGGGCAAGACCGGCAAATCAGCCTCACTGACCGTATCGACTAAGGGACCAGGGTCACCACCGCTGATCGAGATCAGCAAAGCCGTCGCCCGCTCCATCGCACGTACCTGCCCCATGAAATCGACACCGCGCTCGAATCGATGCCCAGCATCAGTATGCATGCCGTAGGCCCGGGCGCGGCCCGCCATGGCGACCGGCGCAAAGAAAGCGGCTTCAAGAAAAATATCCCGGGTCTCAGACTTAACAGCTGTACCAGCACCACCCATTATCCCAGCCATTCCGATAGGGCCTGAACTGTCTGTGATTAACAGGGTTCCATCTAACAGGTTGACCGTCTGCCCATTGAGTAAAGTCATCGATTCTTTGGGCTCTGCGAGCCGAACCGTGATATCTCCTTTGAGCGCAGCGAGGTCGTAGGCATGCATCGGCTGATTGAGTTCAAGCATGACCAGGTTTGTGACATCGACGACTGGATCGATCGATCGAATACCAGAGCGTCTTAACTTTTCAGTTAACCACAATGGCGATGTCGCGGTGAGATCAACACTTTTAATGACTCTACCAACAAATCGTGGGCAGGCTTTCCCCGCTGCTAATTGAACGGAAACTGTGTCTTCAATAACCGCCTCGTTTTCTACGATGCTCGGCATACAAACGTCTAGGTTGTTCATCAGACCGGTTTCACGAGCTAATCCGATAATCCCCAAACAATCACTTCTGTTCGGCGTTAGATCGACTTCAATGATGGAGTCATCTAACGACAAATAGGTATTGATATCGGTGCCCACAGGCGCGGTTTCAGAAAGCTCCATTAACCCTTCGTGCTGATCGCTAAGCCCAAGCTCTCGCTCACTGCACAACATACCAAATGATTCAACACCTCTCAGTTTGGCTTTTTTGATCTTAAAATCGTCGAGTTTTGCGCCCACCAAGGCAAAGGGAACCTTGAGCCCCGCCCTTGCGTTGGGCGCCCCGCAGACCACTTGGTGGGTCTCAGCACCGCTCGACACGCGGCACACTTTCAGCTTGTCTGCATTGGGGTGCGTCTCGGTCTCGAGAATTTCACCTACAACCACTTGACTGAGCGATGCAGCCGCTGGCTCAACGCCATCGACCTCAAGCCCCGCCATCGTAATTTGATGGACCAGCTCTTCAGTTGACAGTGCTGGATTAACCCACTCCCGCAACCACTGCTCACTAAACTTCATCGAAATTGCTCCAGAAATCGCAGATCGTTATCCACGAAATGTCGCATATCCGTCACACCATAGCGCAACATAGCCAAGCGCTCCGGGCCCATGCCAAAAGCAAACCCCAGGAAACGTTCAGAATCAATCCCTGACATTTCGAGCACCCGAGGATGCACCATGCCCGAACCCATCACCTCGAGCCATCCCGTGCTGGAGCACACTCTGCAGTGACCTTTCCCCAGACAGTGAACACACTGAACGTCCACCTCCGCAGAAGGCTCAGTAAACGGAAAATAACTGGGCCGAAACCGCACTTTTAAATCATCACGCTCAAAGAAAACTCGGAGAAATTCAGTAATGATGCCTTTGAGGTCTGCAAAACTACAGTTTTCATCGACCATCAGTCCCTCCACCTGATGAAACATCGGCAAATGAGATGGGTCAGGCGGATCAACGCGATACGTTTTACCCGGACAAATCATTCTAAAGGGCGGCTCCCGCGACTCCATCGTTCGAACCTGGACCGGTGACGTATGGGTCCGGAGGAGCACGCTGTCTGAGATATAAAACGTATCGTGCATGGCGCGTGCAGGGTGATGCTCGGGTAGATTGAGCGCTTCAAAATTGTGGTAGTCGTCTTCAATTTCTGGTCCATAGACCGTCTCGAAACCGACACTTTTGAAAAAAGCCTCTATGCGCTCAAGCACAAGCGTGACCGGATGCAGCGCGCCCCGCCCCGACCCTCGCCCAGGCAGTGTCACATCGATGGCATTGGCGGCAGCGGCCTGATCCTCGGCCTCGAGTTCTAGGATCTGCCGGCGCGCACCGATTGCATCATCGACCTCGCCTTTCACCGCATTGATTAATGCCCCCATCCTGGGACGTTCTTCTTGCGATACCTGTCCTAGTCCTTTCAGCAGAGCGGTAATTTCGCCCTTCTTTCCGAGATACCGAACCCGCAGCGTTTCAATTTCACTCAGCTGTGAGGCAGCCGAAACCGCCGCAAGCGCCTGCGCTTTCAGCGTTTCTAGTTCTGACATAGTGGTCTCATGTTACAGGCGGCCTTTATAGGCTGCTTGATGGGCATGTTAGGCCGCTGACGCGAGCGCTTCCTTGGCCTTTTCGGCTAAAGCGGCGAAAGCTTCCGCTTCATGCATCGCTAAATCAGCGAGCACACGGCGATCAATTTCAATGTCGGACTTCTTTAGTCCATTAATCATACGGCTGTAGGAAAGCCCGTGCTCGCGGGCAGCGGCATTAATACGCTGGATCCACAATCCTCGGAACATTCTCTTTTTGACCTTCCGATCTCGGTACGCATATTGACCGGCTTTAGTGACCGCCTGCTTCGCAACGCGATAAACTCGGCTTCGGGCACCATAATAACCTTTGGCCGCTTTCATCACCTTCTTATGGCGACGGTGTGCGGTGACACCTCTTTTTACTCTAGGCATTTTTCAATCCTCAGAAATTGTTGTGCTGGTTTTTTGACCGGCGCTCGCGCGCTAATCTCCCAACATTCGACGAATGAGCGGGACATCGCTGGGCGCGATGGCCTTCATGTTACGCAAATGACGCTTACGCTTAGTCGGCTTTTTCGTCAGGATATGATTCCTGAAGGATTGACGGTGCTTATAGCCTTTAGCAGTCTTTTTAAACCGCTTGGCAGCACCACTACTGGTTTTCAGTTTTGGCATGGTTTGAACTCCGCATTGTTCAGTTTAATGGCTGCAAGTTCCACGTTTTTTTGCTCATCGCAATGAACAAACTCGCTCGTATCACCCACAAACCTTGGCCGCGCCGGGGGCGGTATTGCCCATCTCGGCATTCGCTGTTGCGAATCAGTTAAGCAGTTGCCTCACTGGTGCCCTTCTTTTTTGTATTCGGTGCCAGCACCATGGTCAGTTGACGTCCTTCCATTTTTGGAAACATTTCAACCGTACCAAACTCTGCCAGATCTGCCTCAATTCGTTTGAGTAGATCGATACCGAGCTCTTGGTGCGCCATCTCACGTCCTCTAAACCGCAACGTCACCTTGGCTTTATCACCGTCATTAAGGAAACGGGTCAGGTTGCGTAGTTTTACCTGATAGTCTCCATCTTCAGTTCCTGGACGGAACTTAATTTCTTTAACTTGCATCCGGCGTTGCTTCTTTTTCGCCGCTGCTTTTCCCTTTTTTGCCTCGAAGATATGTTTGCCGTAATCCAGAATCTTACAAACCACTGGATTGGCGTCAGGCGCGATCTCAACAAGATCTAACTTCGCTTCCTGAGCTGCTTTTAGCGCTTCAGTAATGGAAACAATTCCAACCTGCTCGCCATCTGCACCAATTAAACGGACTGACTCCGCTTCAATATCATCATTAATCCGAGTCTTTTTTGAACCTTCTTTTTTAATTCCGAAGCCTCCTTCAGGCAATAAGGCCGGGCATTATAGCAAAATCATGCCGTTCGTCCCTTTTTTTCTTCATCTTTTCGCAAGACCGTTAAAAAATCAGAAATAGGCATTGATCCCAGATCATCGCCGTTTCTGGCACGCACGGCTATCTGGCCCGAATCCCGTTCTCGATCGCCGACCACGAGCAGATAAGGTACTTTTTGCAGTGTGTGTTCACGAATCTTGAACCCTACTTTTTCATTTCGAGTATCGGCTTCAACGCGAACCCCTGCCCCAGCAAGTGTCTCGGTAACCGATTGAACATACTCTGATTGGCTATCGGTGATATTCATGACCACAGCTTGCACTGGCGCCAGCCAAACTGGGAAGTCCCCTGCATAGTGTTCGATCAGGATCCCAATAAATCGTTCGAAAGAACCCAGCATCGCGCGATGCAGCATCACAGGCACTTGACGACTACCATCCTCGGCAACGTACTGGGCGTCCAGCCGACCCGGCATTGAAAAATCGACCTGGATGGTACCGCATTGCCATACCCGGCCTAAACAATCTTTGAGCGAAAACTCTATTTTAGGGCCGTAAAAAGCGCCTTCACCTGGCAGCAGGTCCCAGGTGAGAGCCTTGACATCGAGCGCATCTGCCAGCGCTTTTTCTGCACGATCCCAGACCTCATCAGAACCCACGCGCTCTTCGGGACGCGTAGAAAGCCTGATAATCAGGTCATCGAATCCAAAATCACGATAGACGTCGGTGATCACATCAATAAAGTGCACCACCTCATCTTGAATTTGATCCTCTCGACAAAAAATATGCGCATCGTCCTGAACGAAGCCGCGCACGCGCATGATTCCCTGCAACGTCCCCGAGGGTTCATTGCGATGACAGGATCCAAACTCTGCCAATCGGATGGGCAGCTCTCGGTAACTCTTTAACCCCTGATTAAACACCTGGACGTGACAAGGGCAGTTCATGGGCTTGATCGCGTATTGTCTCGAATCAGATTCCACCGAGAACATCCCATCGCCAAACTTGTCAGCATGGCCGGATTTTTCCCATAAACTCATATCCACGAGTTGTGGCGTTTTAATCTCTTGATAACCGTGGCTGTTTTGGACCTGCCTGATATACCGCTCCAAGATCTGCCAAATCTGCCAACCTTTCGGGTGCCAGAACACCATCCCCGGCGCTTCCTCTTGGGTATGAAATAGATCTAGGCGCTTCCCCAACTTTCTGTGATCGCGCTTTTCCGCTTCTTCTAATCGGAACAGGTATTCCTTCAGAGCCTTCTTATCACCCCAAGCCGTTCCATAGATTCGCTGTAGCATTTCGTTTTTTGAATCGCCCCGCCAATACGCGCCAGCAACTTTGGTCAATTTAAAGGCTTTGATTTTCCCTGTGTCCGGCACATGGGGCCCGCGGCACAAATCTACAAAGTCCCCCTGCTGGTAAAACGACAAGTCTTCACCCGAAGGGATACTTTGGAGAATTTCGACTTTATAGTGCTCACCTTTTTCTTGGAAAAAAGAGATCGCCTCATCACGAGACATGATGGAACGCGAAACGGTCTGCCGCGCACTCGCAAGATCCTTCATTTTCTTTTCTATCGCCGCGAGGTCCTCAGGCGTAAACGCTCTCTCGAATGCGAAATCATAGTAAAAGCCATCTTCAATGGTTGGCCCGATCGTTACCTGAGCTTTTGGAAAGAGTTGCTGTACCGCTTGGGCCATAAGATGCGCACAAGAGTGTCGGAGCACTTCAATTCCTGCGTCGTCCTTTGCAGTGATGATCGACACTTCGGCGTCTTGATCGATGAGATGGGAGGTATCAACCAGTGCTCCGTTGACCTCTCCAGCAATGGCTGCGTTTGCGAGCCCTTCCCCTATTGAGGCCGCGACGCCCTGGAGCGTGACTGGGGTTTCAAAATCTTTCTGAGTGCCATCCGGCAAAGTGATTACGGGCATCGCCGTCTCCTTTTCAGTGGTGACCCCTACCAAAGGCCACTTGCAGGTATTGATATGGCCTTTCTAGGCCAAATTCCCTTTGATTGGTAGGAACGGTCGGATTCGAACCGACGACCCTCGCCTTGTCGAGGCGATGCTCTAACCAACTGAGCTACGTTCCTAAAGCTTTTCTTAGCGACCCTATATTAACAGCCCTATTTCAAAGGCTGTAGTGAATTCCGCTCTTTGCAGTACAAACTTTTCGCGCGCGACTATAACAAAACATCTGGGTCAGAACTAGGTCCTAACGAACTGTTCACGAAGCTGCTCAATTTGATCCCTAACTTGAGCCGCTGCTTCAAATTCTAAATCCTTGGCAAGGGCAAACATTTCTTTCTCAAGGCTCCGCATCCGTTGCTCGAGCTGATCCGGGGTTGTGAGGAGTTCATCAGCAGCGACCCGATTCTCGGCCCGACCACGTCGATCTCTTTTCGACTTGGCACCCTTGCTCGATGGATCTCGAGCGCCTTCCATGATGTCGGCAACGTCTGTCGTTATGCTCACGGGCGTTATACCATGTTCGGCATTAAACGCCTCCTGGCGTTCTCGTCGACGATTGGTTTCATCAATTGCACGTTGCATCGACTGAGTCACATGGTCCCCATAGAGGATTGCTTTGCCGTGGAGATTTCTAGCTGCGCGCCCAATGGTCTGGATCAAAGAGCGGTCAGACCTCAAAAAGCCTTCTTTGTCGGCATCTAGGATGGCGACCAAAGAAACTTCCGGCATATCCAAACCCTCACGAAGTAAATTGATACCGACGAGCACGTCAAATTCCCCCAGACGAAGGTCGCGGATAATCTCAACGCGTTCAACCGTATCGATATCGGAATGCAGGTAACGCACCTTTACCCCATTTTCATCAAGATAGTCGGTTAGGTCCTCTGCCATCCGCTTGGTGAGGGTGGTGATGAGCACTCGTTCTTTAACAGCCACTCGTTGACGAATTTCTCCCAGCACGTCATCAACTTGGGTTTTGGCAGGTCTCACTTCAAGAATTGGATCAACCAATCCAGTGGGGCGAACCACTTGATCGACGGTTTGACCGACCTTTTCTTTTTCGTATGGCCCTGGAGTTGCCGACACATAAATTGCCTGGGGCGCGCGGGCTTCCCATTCCTCAAATCGCATCGGCCGATTATCGAGCGCCGAGGGCAATCTAAAGCCGAACTCAACCAGCGTTTCCTTGCGCGAACGATCGCCCTTGAACATTGCTCCAATCTGGGGGATCGATACATGGGATTCATCAACTACCAATAAAGCATCATCCGGCAAATAGTCATAAAGCGTGGGCGGCGCCTCTCCCGCGGCGCGGCCTGATAAATAGCGAGAATAATTTTCGATGCCATTGCAGTAACCCAATTCTTTGATCATCTCCAGATCGTAGCGTGTTCGCTGCTCAAGGCGCTGAGCCTCTACCAGCTTATTATTGTCATGTAATTGCTTCAGGCGAATCTGAAGCTCAGCCTTGATCAGATCAATTGAACGCTCGATGGTCTCTCTTGGCGTGACATAATGACTCTTGGGAAATATGGTAATCCGCGGCAATTTACGGAGCACCGCACCGGTCAACGGATCAAAAAGTGTGATCTGCTCAATTTCATCATCAAACAATTCAATACGAATCGCTTGTTTGTCTGATTCTGCCGGGAAAACATCAATCACATCGCCTTTAACGCGGTAAGTGGCGCGGCGCAATTCCAGATCGTTGCGCGTATATTGGAGTTCCGCAAGCCGCCTTAAAATAAAACGCTGATCAACTCGATCACCGCGATCCAAATGTAAAACCATTTTCAAATAAGCACCCGGATCGCCTAATCCATAGATACTCGAAACCGACGCCACAACCAAAGCATCACGCCGCTCTAGTAGTGCCTTGGTTGCCGACAGCCGCATCTGCTCAATATGATCGTTGATAGCGGCGTCCTTCTCGATATAAGTATCCGAAGACGGCACGTAGGCTTCTGGCTGATAGTAATCATAGTAAGAAACGAAGTATTCAACCGCGTTGTTGGGGAAAAATGCCTTAAATTCTCCGTACAGCTGAGCGGCGAGTGTCTTGTTAGGAGCCATCACCAAAGTCGGCCGCTGCAGTGCATTTACGACATTGGCGATGGTGAATGTTTTTCCAGACCCGGTAACTCCAAGCAACATTTGAGATGCCAGGCCCGATTCAACGCCTTCGATCAATCGTTCTATCGCGGCTGGCTGATCTCCCGCCGGCGAGAAATTTGACACCACCTGAAACGGATTGCTCTTCAACACAGTCTTTATCCATTCTAAAGCGCGTATTATGCCTGAGATTAGACCGAGATGATTGACGATCCGGAAACATCCTCGTAGAATCGCTCCGTTCCAATGTTCCCCGATAGCTCAGTTGGTAGAGCAAATGACTGTTAATCATTGGGTCCCTGGTTCGAGCCCAGGTCGGGGAGCCATTTTTTAGAGCGTTGCAGCCTAGCACCGCTTTTCGATCTAAACCCTCGACGTACTGGTTGCCTTCGGGCCTTTGCCCCTTCCTGGTACGCCAGTCAACGTTTTCTTGATGCTCAAGACCCTACGCTGGGACCAGCAGTGAAAAGGTTTATGTTGTTAACCTCAAGCGTGCAACAAATTGCTCGAGTCTTTTTTAATCCGTCAGGCTCGCAGCCCTAAGCACCACCTGCTTATTCTCGTGCTCAACACCAACCGAGACCCGCAGAGGGTACTTCGGTGCCTATTACTGTTTAACACCATCGCTTATCGAGCGTTGCCTTATTGTCTTGATCGATCCACCAAGCAACTGATTCATCTCAGTTTAAAAAGGTCATCAATCGTTGACTCCGCAATACAGACTCACATCAATCAAAACATCGATAAAACCCACGTTGAACCTTCAAAACCAAACCCCGCGGCTCAAGGTTGATTAACCGTCCCTAGTTACCAGAAGCTTATGGGACCAGATCAAACAGCTCAGACTAACCAGCCTGAGCATCAGCGCAGAAAAAAATAACAAAGAGCTTTCCGTGGATAGCGTCAAATAAAGCCATTCCGAATCCTGCCAAATCAGACTACAAGAAACGGCAATCGCCGATATGGAAATTGTTTTAATCAACCGAGCATCGTCTAACCAGTGCTGGTAGGCAGCTATGAAGATAAAAAGCACAGCCAATCTAAACAGCATCATGGCGCCATCAACCATATATCCTTGGGCATTACCCGAAGCAACAACATCATTGACGATAAAAAAGATTAGACAAGCTCTGATGAAATACAGGCAAAGCGCAACATAAAAGATTTTTTGGATTTTTAGCGTAATTTGCGCTCGGGCTTCGCCTTTTAATATTCTCAGATCATCGCTCCGACGATTTAAAAACCGCCGCTCCTCGCGACTGAGTATATCCGCAGCCCCCTTATCCACTGACACTCTCACACGGCGAGGGCCAACGGCGGGATTTTAATTTCTCAAAAATGAGCCTCATTTTGTAGATCGACTTTAAACAACTGCAAAAAGTTCTTGCTGTAAACTGCAAAATAAACGCTTGCGGCGTAACTTGCTGTTGGCGCAATAGCTGCGAGTCTTCTTGAGCTAAGTTTCTAAAACTGGGCCGCGAAATCTCTGTCAGGAAATATTCAAAGTATTCTTGACTGCTTAACGCAAAGGACCGGCGCTTTAAAAGTTCGATGACGTCCACAGTATGCCCTCCTCATCCGTCGACGCGACTAAGTTAAACGAATGAAAGATACTATTTCAGGGGGTTAGCCCCTATTTTGCGCGAACAAAAACGAGGCCATAGGCTAGGAGCACTACATGAAAGCCGTGGTAGTTTCGGGGCAAAAAAGGCTGCGCCGAACCAAGCGTTTAACTGACAGTGCGTTTTTGAAATCTAGCCGCTGAGCAATCTGCTCAGCCGAGACGCCATCTATCATCATTAACTGCGCCTGCTGAGCCCGGAAAAAGGTAATGAGAGGCTTGAAGCCGGTCGACTCCCTTTGCAAATGTCGGCGTAACGTCGATACATCAGCTCCCAAGCTGTTGCTGATGGCCTCCATCGATAGCGATGCCCCGGCTTCAAAATGCCTTAGGATCATCACATAGCAACGATAAGTCCAAGGCGTTGCCTTGAGTCTTGAAGATAGGAGCGGGTTTACCAATGAATTGGTCAAGTTTCGCCAAGATCTATTGGCAAACTCATTGAGCTGATCTAAGGACTTTGCTTTATAGATAATTCGAGAGGGCGCGCTGTCAGAGGAAGTTATAGTGCCCTTACTTCCATCTGTCAGCGCGTCCAAGTCGCACGCAAGCCTTGCGCCGCACAGCACGACCTCTTCAACCTCTATATCCTCGTTGGAAGTTGTCCTGGCCAGACCTTCAGCAAACTGGTACGCAAAACATACATGCAACCATCTTGGGATTGGTACGATCGGAAGAAAAGTCAGGGCATACGCTTTACGAGATGGTAGATTCTCGAAGCGATATGTAAAAAAATTGGCGTTCAACAAAGAAGTATCAGCTGCTCTGATTAAAACAGCTTTTAGCGTTGGCTCGCCCAAAGATAACGACACCAAAGAAGTCATCTGGAAGCCCATCTGGCGCCGCATAATTTCGGAAAGGGGAGTTGGAGCGGATAATTTACCAATCTGCCAGCATAGGGATTCAACAACGTCCATCGGAATCTGCCGTTCCTTACGGTCAGCGCGAGGACCTTCAGACATAATCCGCTCAAACCACTCTGCATCATATCCGACATCTGAAGCGATGCTTGTTAGACCGATTAAAAACGGACCCGGATACCATCCCAGCGAATTTTCCATCCGTCTACTGGCGTGCATGTCATCCCCCTCCCCGAAGATCACAAAACCGTTGCCTTTTTACAAACTCAAAAATTGCCTTATAAACTCAAAAATTGACCCTGTTTGCCGATTGATTAGACCAACTTAGCCTAAATATCAAACCAAAACAGCTTAATTTTTCTATATTTTGCGCGACAAACTGGGATGGCCCTTAAAGCGATACAAAGCTTGCAACACGCTCCAAAATTGACCGGTGGTTTTAACTGGTAAAAACATGGGCTTTTTCCCCGAATTATGACACCCAGCCAAGCATCACCCTGAAATACCTCGGTAAAGCGCTGTATCAAGGAAAAATTTTGAGATTAAACCAGGCGGGTTCAGTGGGCCACGTCTATCTTAGAACTCTAGCGGGGGTGCAGGTCGCTCTCCCTAAGCGTAAGCCCATCCTCTCCCTAAAACCTCTTTGCGACCTCGACACGACCATGACCGAGGGAAGTCGCACCTTCGGTCATGGCGCCCAATGCAAGACGGGCTACTCCACCATCTTAATTTTAATACGTGAGCGGTTACGTTTTATGGTATTGGCTCCAATACCCTTTACCGCTGTCAGCTCCTCCGCAGAGTAAAATTTCCCGAACCGGTCGCGGTAAGCGATGATCGCCTCAGCACGCTTTAAACCAATACCTTGCAAAGTATCCGCTAGCTGCTCAGCGGTCGCGGTGTTGATATCAACTGTCTCTTTTGACTTATCCGAAGCAACTTGAGCTTGCGGCGGCGCAGCGAAAGCCCCACTCGACAATAAAACCAATGCGAGCATCCCTGCCGAAAACCGTTGTAACCTTTTTTTGATCATTGAAACTCCTCGTGTGAATTGAGAAAACCATCCAATTATTTGGTGGCCTCAATGTTACGCGGAGCCTTGCGGGATCAAGTCAGACCGGCGCTTGAAACGATGTACGCGGCATCTCATTGTGCCGAAAGTTAATCCCCCTCGATTCCTATAATGGGACGAATCGAGGCCCAATTCCGACAGCTCGGGCAGTGCCAGCGCATGCGCTTGCCTTCAAAACCACAACTACCACAGCGATATGTCGATTTGTCGACGATGAGACGTTCAGCAAACTGTTTTAACAGCTCTAAATTTTGTTTGAGCGCGCCTTCGGCTGCGATTAAGTTCAGATCAATCAGCTCAATAAATCCACGAAGCGTCGGATTCTTTTGCATCTGATTGGCAATGAAACGCGCCAGAGCAGTGTCGCCCTCAGAAGATTGTATGACTCGCCCCAGAGCCAACACAACCGAGATAGATGGATCTCGATCAAGGCACCGCTCAAGATAAGTTCGATACCGTTCCCCACTTCCTAGCTGTTCATGCGCTTGCTCAAGTGACAGCAGAGATTCACTGACATAGCCTGGATCCTGATCCAGGACACGCTCTAGAAAGTGAATTGCCGCCTCAGCATCTCCTGATTTAAGCGCGACAGCGCCCTGCAGTAAACTCACTCGGGGATTCCGAGCATCGTGCCCGATGGCCTGCGTTAAGTGCGACGACGCTGCAACAAAATCATGATTTGCTAGGCTTAGTTCCGCTAATTCGCACCAATAATGAGAGATCGAGGGCTCGATGCTGGTACCGCCATCATCGCCAGTGATTTGTTTAGCAGTCTCAATTGCGCGATGCCAGTCGCGTTCTTGCTCATACACTTGAAGCGTCACCTTAAGGCTATCGCTTCGATATTCTGGATTCTCTTCAGCCAGTGCCACCGACATGGTCTCAGCTCGATCTAACAAACCTGCCTGCAAATAATCCCGGGCCAACTCAATTTGAACCTCATGACGGGTCGCTCGATCGAGCCGAGCTCGACTTAGGACATTCTCGTGGACAAAAACCGCTTTTTCGAGCTCACCGCGTCTTCTCAGCAGCCCCCCAAGCGCCAGATGCGTGTCGATACTATCAGTCTCAACATCGAGCTCGGTCACAAGCGTTGCGACCGCTTCGTCCGGTTCATCATTGAGCAAATGACGTAAACCCATTTCGTAATAACGACTTCTCTTACGTTCGCGTCGGCCCAATGCCCAACCGATTGCGATCGCTAATAAAATCAGCGGTAGCACCAACCAGTCGCTCATTTCCGCCTCGCTATTAAGCAGAATTGATCATAAGCGTTGAATCTTTTTTGATAAGAAAGGCGCCAATGGTGCCCTGAGCGATTAGCGAACCCAACACTCATGATGATCGCGAGCCATGGATCCACTGCTTAACCTTGGCGGAGAAGCCACCAAGACTTAATCCGAGAATAAACACACCCACCAGCCACCAAGATAACGGCAGCTCCGGGGAACGAAGCGATAAAAATTGAAGCGACACACTGGTACTATTTTCCGTGGCCAGCAAAAACAGCACCCCAAAGAGGATCAGCAATAGCAATCGAAAGAGTTGGGTTTTGATCCACGCCATGGAGCTCTTCTTCAGGTTCTACAGGCCACAACGACTTTTAACCTCTCAAACAGGTTCGAGACGAACGAGATCTTTTTTGGGCGAAATCAGTTGTTCGTCAAGCTCTGATTAACACGCTCTCTCAATTCTTTGCCCGGCTTAAAGTGAGGAACGTACTTGCCAGGCAGAGAGACCGGATCACCAGTTTTCGGATTGCGCCCCATGCGAGGCGCACGATAATGCAAAGAAAAGCTACCAAAGCCCCGGATCTCGATCCGCTCACCACGTGCGAGCGAATCGGCCATCTGATCCAGGATCATCTTCACCGCGAGTTCCATATCCTTAGCGGTGAGCTGACTCTGAGATACCGTCAACTTCTCAATAAGCTCTGACTTTGTCATAAGCCGTTTATTCCGATTCAGTGGCTGCTTTATCTTGCTCTTGCTTGATCAAATCACCCAAGGTTGCCGGCGTCACTGCCGCGACCTCACGCTCGCGGTGTTCTTTCACAGCAGTCTGCTCATCCGCCAAGTCCTTGGCTTTCACAGAAACCCCGAGACCTCGATTCTTTCGATCAACGTTCACGATCTTCACTTCGATGGTATCACCAACTGTCAATGCAGTTCTAGCGTCAGACACGTGATCTATTGAAAGATCGCTCGCCTTCAGTATTCCCTCTACTTCATCTGCCAATTGTATGGTTGCCTGCTTGGCATCAACCTCTTTAACGGTTCCTGTAACAATGCTGCCCTTATCATTGATGGCAACATAATCTGAAAAAGGATCCTGCTCCATCTGCTTGAGGCCAAGTGAAATCCGCTCTCGCTCTGGATCGATCGCTAGAATCACCGTCTCAATCTCATCACCCTTAGTGAACCGGCGAACCGCTTGCTCACCGGGCTCGTTCCAAGAGATATCCGAGAGATGGACCAAACCGTCGATCTCGCCCTCCAGGCCAATAAAGATACCAAAGTCAGTGATTGACTTGATGTAACCCTTGATACGATCACCCTTGGCATGCAGTGCTGAGAAGTCTTCCCATGGATTACCCTTACATTGTTTGATACCGAGTGAAATTCGTCGCCGCTCTTCGTCGATATCGAGCACCATGACTTCTACTTCATCACCAACTTGAACGACTTTCGATGGGTGAATGTTGCGGTTGGTCCAATCCATTTCAGATACGTGCACCAAACCTTCCACGCCTTCCTCAAGTTCTGCAAAGCAGCCATAGTCTGTTAGGTTCGTTACTTTGGCGACTGTGCGAGCCCCTTCTGGGTAACGACGCGTAATAGCAACCCACGGGTCTTCTCCCAGTTGTTTGAGCCCCAGAGAAACACGATTTCGTTCTCGATCAAACTTGAGAACCTTGACGTCAATCTCATCACCCACGGCTACGATCTCGCTTGGATGCTTGATTCGCTTCCAAGACATATCCGTGATGTGTAACAAGCCGTCAATACCACCCAAGTCGACGAATGCGCCGTAGTCGGTAAGATTCTTGACGATCCCCTTGAGCTCGTGGCCCTCTTGCAGATTTTTGAGGAGTTCCTCGCGCTCGACGCTGTTTTCGGCCTCAAGCACAGACCGACGCGAAACAACCACATTGTTGCGCTTTTGATCGAGTTTGATGACCTTAAAATCGAGGGTTTGGCCCTCGAGTTGCTCATTGTCCCTCAGTGGTCGTACGTCGACCAAAGAACCGGGTAAAAAGGCTCGTATGTCCCTAATCTCTACCGTGAATCCGCCTTTAACCCGTCCACTGATGTAGCCCTGGATCACTTCGGAATCCTGATAAACTTTTTCTAACACTTCCCACGATTCGTTTCGCTTAGCTTTCTCGCGCGAGAGTTTCGTTTCACCGAAGCCGTCATCTACTGCATCCATTGCGACCTTGACCGTGTCGCCTATTTCGATTTCCAGCTCGCCTTTCTCGTTCAAAAATTGACCGCGCGGAATCACCCCTTCCGACTTCAAACCTGCATGGACCGTGACCCATTCGGAGTCGATGTCGACCACAACACCGGTAATGATGGACCCTGACTTCAGCTCAACGGTTTTTAAACTTTCTTCAAATAACTCTGCAAAACTCTCGCTCATTCATTCATCCTTGAGGTTACCCTCACCGCGCCCTCCAACTAAGGCCCGTCTATTGTTTCAACTTAATCGGCGTTTGTGTTGGCACCCATTAAGTCACTGTTTTCGATGACGCTCCAAACCCTCGCGATCACTTCTGCAAGACTCAGATCAGAGCTATCGATGATAATTGCATCTTCTGCTGGTACTAAAGGCGAAGTCGAACGGTTCGAATCCCGCTTATCCCGCGCCTCGATACTCTCCAGAAGGTCGGCAAGGCTAACATCCATACCCTTAGTTTTCAACTGGTTATAACGGCGATCCGCCCTCACCGAGGCACTCGCTGTTAGAAAAATCTTCACACCCGCGTCCTTAAAAACAACGGTGCCCATGTCTCTACCATCTGCAATCAGTCCCGGAGGTTTTCTAAAGCTCAATTGCAAATCTTCTAGGGCTTCACGAACCTTAGGCAAAGCGGCAACCGTTGAAGCGTCGACCCCAGCTTCATCAGTTCGAATTTGGTGGGTCACTTCGCTATCTCCCAGCCAAACCGCCAGAGGCTCTGGTCCCTCATATGCAGGCTTGAAAGCGATATCAAGCTCCCTGGCCAGCTTGGCAACCGCCTTCTCAGACGTGAGGTCGAGCCCGGATCGACGCGCAGCCAACCCAACCAATCGATAAAGCGCGCCGCTATCGAGCACATGAAATCCGGTTCGTGCAGCCAACGCTTGGGTAACGGCACCCTTGCCAGCCCCACTGGGACCATCGATCGCAATCACCTTGATCTCTGACACATGAACTCCTTGCAGCGCCCGCTCGCTCACAGGTACTTTTTGACTTTGATGCTTTTGAAATCGGCGCCATGAGGACTCTTCGCCCCGTGAACTTTCAGCCTTTTACACTTTCGCTGTTTTAACTTTCAGGTTTTAACCTTCCAACGCTCCAGTTTTTCAACATCATTCAATCAATAGACACAGTCTTCTTCAGCTTGGTCTGTGAACGGCGTGCCTGCGTTGATCCATCAAACCATCCGTTGCAACAAGCCCTCCGTTTCAACAAGCCCTCCGTTTCAACAAGCAATGAAACAGTCGCTTCACCATCAATTGTGGTGATCGCAACAGCCCTGCTAACACTACCGCCAACACGCCTGACTTGTGTTTTGAATCTTTTGGTGGCCTTTGGTCGTGCCCCTCGGAAACTTCGGCCTAGGCATCACCGGCTTCTTTGCTCGCCGCTCACGCTACTGACAAGCCTACATTTTCTTTGCGCCTCGAAGAATCCATGCTCAAAAAGAGGTCCTTAACCACCAACAACGCCTCGACGCAGGCCGCTCTCACGTCAGGTCTCACATCAGGTCTCGCAGGCAGCAATCATTGCGCAACAGGTCGCAATTACTGTTTCCAAATTACAGTTTGGATTGCAGTTCGCTGAAATAGTCACGCGCCTGCTTGGCGCGCTCTAGCCGCGATAGCAAGGCCTCGGAATCTCCTTCCTCGATCAAATCAGCTGTCTCTTGCAGGGCTCCCATAAAGGTCTGGAGCAGTTTTAACAGGGCACCCCGGTTCGTTATAAAAATGTCGTGCCACATCTGAGGATCACTCGCTGCGATGCGCGAAAAGTCTCTGAACCCTCCTGCAGCATAGTCAAATACCTCTCGTTCGTCCCCGAACCCGGCCAAGACGTCGACCAAAGTGTAGGCCAGCAAGTGCGGTAAATGGCTGGTTTGAGCAAGGATGTCATCATGATGCGCAACGCCCATCACGATCACCTCCGCTTCGAGCAAGTTCCAAAACTCACGAACCATTTTAACAGCGGTCGGAGCGGTTATCTCCAACGGTGTCAAAATAACCTTATGGTTTACAAAGAGATCCGCGTCAGCAGCATGAACCGAATGCTGCTCAGAGCCTGCAATGGGATGACCTGGCACCCAATTCGCCGGTAGCTCGCCCCAAAGACGCTCAGCGGTTTTAACAATTGGTGCTTTGACGCTCCCCACATCGGTTACCCAGCCTTTAAATCCCTCTAAAGCCGGCATACACTTTTCGATCTGCTGGACGGGCACACACACACAGATCAGATCGCAGCCATCGGTCAAAACGTCAAGCGAATCGGCGGCTTCATCGATGAGCTCTGAGGCCAGTCCAACTTCAAGAGATTCTCGTGCATTATCGTATGCAATGATGCGGATCCCCGGTAATCGCGCTTTGAGACCTTTCGCAATCGAGCCTCCAATCAGGCCAAGGCCCACCACGCCAACGGTTCGTATCGAATTCACAAATTTAACCTAAGACGCTTTTGAGCGCGGTGGTGAATACTTGGTTTTCTGAAGGCGTGCCAACGGACACTCGCAAATGGTTGGGCAAACCATAAACGCCGACCGGCCTCACAATGACGCCTCGCTCAAGCAATCCTTGGTAAACCGGTAGGGCATCACTCTGGACATCGAAGCAAACAAAATTACCCGCAGAAGGAATCGCTGGCAGTGACAGTGATTCGAAAGCAGCATTGAGCACCGCTAATCCCTCTCGGTTAATCCGAACCCCCTCTGCAACATGCTCTGGATCATCAAGCGCCAATAACCCGGCTGCCAGCGCGACGCTATTAACGTTGAATGGTTGACGAATTCGATTCATCAAATCTGCGATATCGGGATGACTGACAGAATAACCTAACCGTAACGCAGCAAGCCCAAAAGCCTTAGAGAACGTTCTCGTCACGACCAAATTCGGATAACGGTCCATGAGCTCAAGCCCATTGGGGTAATCAGCGTCTTCAACATATTCAACGTAGGCCTCATCCAAAACCACGATGACAGAATCAGGTACGGCGCTCAAAAAAGCTTCGAGGGCGGTCTTGCCAACCCACGTGCCGGTGGGGTTATTGGGGTTCGCAATGAATACGAGCCGAGTCTGCGCATCAATGGCTTTAAGCGTTGCATCCAGATCCTGATAAAAGTTCTGGCATGGCACTTCTCTCAACGTCGCGCCGAGTGCCCGCGTCACTAAGCCGTACACGACAAACGCATGTTCCGAGACAACGGCATTTAATCCAGGACCGAGAAAAACACGCCCGAGTAGCTCGAGGACATCATTCGATCCATTGCCTATGGTTATTTGATTCATGTCGCAATCGAGCAAACCTGACAACCGACGTTTTAACTCGTAGGCGCTACCGTCCGGATATCGCGCACCCTCTTTCAGTGTCGCCGCAAGGTCCGTATTCAACCTGGGGGTCGGCCCTAACGGATTTTCATTACTCGCCAATTTGACGATGCCAGTAATTCCAAGTTCTCGTTCGAGCTCTTCAATCGGCTTGCCGGGTTGATAGGGTGCGAGATCCAGAATGCCTGGGTTTGCGGCTTTAAAAAAATCCATCGTTAAGCCCTCAGGGCGCGGGGATAGCTGCCCAAAATTTTTACTTCTAATACGTCCTGATCAATCTCAGCAAGTACTGTCTCGATCATTGCGTCCGATGCATGGCCATCAAAATCAATAAAAAACACATAAGACCACATACCATGCTTCGAAGGTCTCGTTTCGATCGCTGTTAGGGAGATCTCATGCCGATGAAAAGGCTCGAGTACCTTAAACAAAGCCCCTGAATGGTTGTGGGTCGACACAATGATCGACGTTTTGTCATTGCCACTGGGCCCAACCGCCTCTCGACCGACTATAAGAAATCTTGTTGTATTATCAGAGAGATCTTCGATCTTTCGGGCTCGGATCATCAACCCATAGATTTGAGCCGCGACTTCCGAGGCAATGGCGCCCGCCTTCGGGTCGGACAAACACAGCTTAGCGGCTTCGGCATTGCTTGATACCACCACACGCGCCACGTTGGGGAAATGTGTATCCAGCCATCGCCGGCACTGCCCAAAAGTCTGCTGATGGGCATAGATTTTTTGAATCTCCGTTGAATCATCTAACGCCATGAAATGATGATGGACCTTGAGCTCGCACTCACCGCAAATTCGAAGCGAGGAGGTCAAAAAATTGTCTAATGTATGATTAACCACGCCCTCAGTCGAATTTTCTACAGGGACAACGCCGTAGTGACAATTTTCTGCAGCCACTTCTCGAAAAACATCATCTACAGTCACAAAAGGACGACAAATAACTGCCTCACCAAAGTGTTTCAGCGCCGCTTGCTGCGTAAATGTGCCCTCGGGACCCAAATAGGCAACTTCCATGGGTTCCTCAAGGGCCAAGCAAGCCGACATAACTTGACGAAAAATCTGCGTCACACGGTCATTGCTGAGCGGCCCCTGGTTTCTAGAGATTAAATGACGCAACACCTGCGCCTCTCGTTCGGGTCGATAAAAAATCGGCGTTGCATCCGGAGCCTCGGCTTGCTTTACTGCCGCGACGGATTGCGCGCAAGCTGCGCGGGCATTCAGCAATTCGAGGAGCTCTTGATCAATTTCATCGATTTTCTCGCGCAGCGCGCTTAAAGAAAGCTCAATGTCTTCATGCTTCGTCATGATCATCCTCAGTTAGATCATCATCGGGGGGCGCCCCCTCACCCATGCCGCCGGAATCCTCGGTTGCTCCCGTTGTCGGCACCTCCGTAGCTGTCACATCTGACGTGGCGTTATCGCCTGCCTCGTCCAGCAAAATATCTTCAAGTTCGGGTTCTTCAAACGATGCCAAACCTACCAGCGCCTCGCCCTCTCCTAAATTGATAAGACGGACACCCTGGGTATTGCGACCTTGTGATGAAACTTCATCGACCCGGGTTCTCACCAATGTCCCTTGATCACTAATGAGAATCACTTCAAAACCTTCTCCAACATCGGTCACGCCAACGAGCGCGCCATTACGATCGGAGCGCTTCATACAAATGACACCTTGACCGCCCCGACCTATCACAGAAAATTGGTCAACAGGCGTCCGCTTGCCGTAGCCATTCTCGCTGGCCATCAACAAAACGCCCTCTGCTTTTGGAATAATCAAAGAGATCACCCGTTCGGCATCCCGAAGCTTAATCCCACGGACCCCTCGCGCACTTCTTCCCATGGCTCGGACGTCTTGCTCGCGAAATCGAATCGCGCGTCCGCCAGAACTGAACAGCATGACATTAGAATCGCCGAAGGTAACAGACGCACCAATCAGCGTATTATCGTCCTCGAGCTCAATGGCAATGAGTCCAGAGCTTCTCGGCCTCGAGAAATCCATCAACGGTGTCTTCTTGACAGTTCCGTTAGCCGTTGCCATAAAAATGAATTGATCATCGCTGTAGCCTTCAAGGGGCAGCATCGCAGTAATGCGCTCGTTTTCACCCAATGGCAAAATATTAACAATTGGTCGGCCTCGCGCCGCCCGACTCGCAATCGGGATCTGAAAGGTTCTGAGCCAATAAACCTTACCCATATTGCTGAAACAAAGCAGCGTGTCGTGGCTGTTGGTCACGAGCAGCTTTTCAATGAAATCCTCTTCTTTTACCGCACTGGCAGAACGACCACGGCCGCCGCGCCTCTGGGCTTGATAGTCTGAAAGTGGTTGGGTTTTTGCGTACCCTCCGTTAGAAAGGGTCACGACCATATCCTGAGGTGTGATCAGGTCCTCCATGGTCAGATCTTCCTGAGACTCGACAATTTCAGACCGCCGCTCGTCACCATACTCGTCACGTACTGCGATTAATTCCTCTTTGATCAAGCTCATCAACCGCTCAGGAACGGTCAAAATTTCCAAGAGATCAGCAATCGTATCGATAATCTCACGATATTCATCCAGCAGTTTTTCCTGCTCTAAACCGGTTAGACGGTTGAGCCGCATCTCCAAAATCGCCTGCGCTTGTTCAGGCGATAAGTAATATTGTCCATCTGCTTTGAGGCCGTACTTCTCATCTAAATCGTCGGGTTTTGCTGCATCAGGGCCGGCACGTTCTAACATCCGCGTAACGGTTTCAGATGACCACGGGCGCGCGAGCATTTTTTCCCGCGCTTCCTGTGCGTCAACACTCGTTTTGATCAATTCGATCATCGGGTCAATATTCGACAACGCCACCGCGAGGCCCTCAAGCACATGACCTCGTGCTCGGGCGCGGCGCAGCAAATACACCGTTCGGCGAGTAACCACCTCTCTTCGGTGAACAATAAAGTACTCGAGCACTTGCTTTAAATTGAGCACCTTTGGTTGATTGTCAACCAAAGCAACAATGTTGATCCCAAACACACTTTGGAGCTGGGTTTGGGCATAGAGATTATTCAGCACAACTTCTGGCACCACATCTCTTCTGAGTTCAATGACGATGCGGGTTTCTTTTGCAGACTCGTCCCGCAAGTCTGTGATTCCGGTAATTTTTTTATCCTTATGCAACTCAGCGATTTTTTCGATCAATTTCGAGCGGTTGACCTGATAGGGAATTTCATGAACGACGATGGTCGATTTGCCAGATTTTTCATCGGTGGTCACCTCACAGCGAGCGCGCATTTGAACTCGGCCATGGCCGGTTCTATAAGCCTGAACAATACCCGCTCGGCCATTGATGATGGCTGCCGTTGGGAAGTCTGGACCCTTGATGTGTGTCATCAAGTCGTCAATACCAAGCGCGGAATCATCAATCAGCGCGACGGTCGCATCGATGACCTCTGTGAGGTTGTGGGGTGGGATATTTGTTGCAAAGCCCACCGCAATACCGCTTGAACCGTTCACCAACAAATTGGGGATACGCGCGGGCAAGACCTCGGGCATTTGCAAAGTGCCGTCATAATTATCAACAAAATTGACCGTCTCTTTGTCAATATCTGTCAGCAGCTCATGGGCAATTTTTGCCATGCGCACTTCCGTATATCGCATCGCGGCAGCCATATCCCCATCGAGAGAGCCGAAGTTACCCTGTCCGTCGACCAAGGGATACCGCATTTGCCAATCTTGCGCCATTCGAACAATGGTGTAGTAGGAGGCGGTGTCGCCATGTGGATGATACTTACCAATTACATCCCCTACGATTCGAGCCGATTTCATATAAGGCCGGTTATAAGCATTGTTTTGCTCACTCATCGCAAAAAGCACCCTACGGTGCACTGGCTTTAATCCGTCACGGACATCAGGCAAGGCGCGCCCAACGATGACGCTCATCGCGTAATCGACATACGATTGCCGCATCTCGTCTTCGATATTAATGGTTCGGATATCGTCGTTTTCGAAGTCTGTCATGCTTTTACTGTCTTATTTTTCGATTGAGATGCAATCAAGCGCTATGGCCTGAATGATGATCCGGCGCTGAATTTCGTTACAGCCACCTGTGCTTAGAAAACCGCAAAAATACATGCAATTCACGTGCTAAAATCTCGCTTTTTAGACCTGATTTTAAGGCTTCAAAAGCAAGCTAATCTTAACACAGTGAGACTTAAAAACCTACCGCCCAAGACGACTTATACAGTCTATAAATTATTGTTTTTTATGGTTTTTATTTCTTCTTTATCCGATTAAAATGATTAATCATGAACGCACACTCATCCAAGGCCGCTCGCCCCTTCTATCATCTCTAACTTGGCTGTCAAAAACCTCATCAAGCGGGGCTTAAGGAAACTCAAATATGGCGAATGAAGAACGTCTTCAACCTCAATGGATCATACCGATCAAGCCAAAAGGTATCGTCCTGAAGAACCATGACCTTGTGCTTTCGGACGGGCGGATCAAACACCTCTTACCATCGACCGAAGCAGACCTGCTTTTTCCGCAAGCATCTGTCAGAAAATTACCGGGCCAGGTTTTGATGCCTGGCCTTATTAACGTCCATGGCCATGCCGCCATGACGCTTTTGCGGGGATATGCCGATGACCACAAGTTACTCACTTGGCTCAACGACTATATCTGGCCTGTTGAAGCAAAAGTCGTTTGCCCTAATTTCGTCGAAACCGGGGCTTGGCTCGCGGCGACTGAAATGGTGCAATCTGGCACCACCTGCGCCGCTGACAGCTACTTTTTCCCAGAGTCGACTGCTGCAGCTTTTGCTCGAGTGGGTCTGCGGGGTCAAATCACAACTCCGATTCTCACCTTCCCTACAACTTGGGCGGAAAAAGAAGACGACTACATTCAGCAAGGTTTAACCTTCTTCGAATGGGCTGAAACACAACCTAGATTGACTACAGGCTTCGCACCCCACGCTTGCTATTCAGTCTCCAACAAAGGCTTTGAGCAAGTACTGCGTTATAGCCAAGATCTCAACAAGGCCGTTCATCTTCATCTCCATGAAACTCGCGAGGAGACAACCGATCATGAAACAAAATGGGGATGCCGTCCGATCGCTCGACTGATTGACCTAGGGCTCTTTAATCATCGTCTCCAAGCCGTTCACATGACCGACCTCAATGCCGAAGAAATAGCTCAAGTCGCTCAAAGCGATGTCACTATTGCGCACTGCCCTGAGTCTAATTTGAAATTAGCGAGCGGGATCTTTCCGATGAGCCAGATCAAGGCTGCCGGGATTAACGTTGCCTTGGGGTCGGATGGCGCCGCCAGCAACAACGACCTTGACCTCTTTCAGGAACTTCGCACGGCTGCTTTACTCGCCAAAGTTTCCAGTCAGGACCCAACGCTAATGGACGCCTTCAGTGCCTTGGAAATGGCGACCCTCAAAGGGGCCGAATTTCTAAACCTTGATCACGAAATTGGCACCCTTGAAATCGGCAAATCTGCCGATTTGATCGCTGTAGACTTGAGCGACATTCGACATCAGCCCGTGTATCATCCGATTTCGCATCTTGCTTATACAGCAACTGGACAGGATGTTACTCATACTTGGATCGCTGGCCAGCTGGTCTATGAAAACCGGCAACACCGCACGTCTGACATCCTCGCCCTAAGCGCTCAAATCGATCAATGGCAGCAGACAATACAAGGCCTTGCATGATTTCTTCCAACAACGTTGATCCCGCCGAAATTCAAAAATTCGAAGACATTGCACGTCGATGGTGGGACCCGAGCAGCGAGTTTAAACCCCTTCACCAGATCAATCCGTTGAGGATGCATTATATCTCGGAGCGAACCGCTTTGGCGGGTAAGCAGGTCCTCGACATTGGCTGCGGCGGTGGATTGCTGACCGAGGCGCTAGCACGTGCTGGCGCGCAGACCACGGGCATTGATATGGGGACCGTGCCACTACAAGTGGCCAAGTTGCATCGGCACGAGTCCAACCTCGAGATCGACTATATCCACAGTAACGCAGAAGATTTTGCGATCGAACACCCAGGACGTTTCGATGTTGTCACCTGCCTTGAGATGCTCGAACACGTACCCGACCCGGCCTCAATTATCCGCGCCAGCAGAAAATTGCTGAAACCTGGCGGCGATCTTTTTATCTCAACCATCAACCGCAACCCAAAGTCCTATCTTTTCGCGATTGTAGGTGCCGAGTACGTTCTGAATCTCTTGCCGAGAGGCACTCATGATTTCGAAAAGTTTATCCGACCCTCGGAACTTGCCAAAAGTTTGCGAGAAACCCATTTTCAACTTAAAGATATTACGGGGATGACTTTTAACGTGCTGCGTCAGACTTATTCACTAGGCAAGGACACAGACGTTAATTACCTGATGCATGCACGCTATGAACCCTGAGCGCTCTGAGCCGCACTCCCAGACCCTTGCTGGGCGGGTCATTTTAATAACCGGCGCCACTGCTGGGATTGGCCGATCCATTGCACTGGCAATGGCCCAGCTCGGTGCGACAACCTTACTGCTCGGCCGTGATGTTCAGGCACTCGAGCGCCTTTATGACGAAATTGTCGGTAGGGACTGGCCCGAACCGGGCCTGATTCCTTTTGATCTTGCGCAATATGACGCACAGAGGCTTGATGAACTCACAGCAGCTATCACAGCCCAATACGGCAAGCTCCATGGATTAATTCACAACGCTGCGATTCTTGGAGATAGAGTTCCTTTTGAGCACTACAGTGCGACAGTCTGGGACCGTGTTATCAAAACTAACTTCGAAGCCCCGACCGCATTGACTCGAGCGCTCTTGCCGCTGCTACGAATTCCCGAAATGAGTGCTATGGTTTTTTTAAGCTCGAGTGTGGGCGCAAGGCCAAGAGCTTATTGGGGCGCCTATGCCGCATCCAAATACGCGCTTGAAGGGCTCGCCATGCTGCTAAGCGAAGAGCTCGAGAACACCTCAAACATCCGAATCAACGTGGTCAATCCGGGTGCAACCCGGACCGGAATGCGTCGAGCCGCCTATCCAGCAGAAGATCCATCCGAACTCAGGTCTCCTGAGGCATTGTCCGAGCTTTTCACTTTTTTAATGGCGCCCGATTCAGGCGCTAAGACCGGACAGCGGTACCAATTCGATGGCAGCTGTGAACCGCTTATATCCGCTTAACTTCGAAATTTAGAGGGCCGACTCCGAGGGGGCTTTGTCTCACTTTTTGGCGCACCACCCGCCATCTGATACAAGTCTTGTTCGTCTTTGCCTTGAATATCAATATACCGGCCCGATTTGACTGCAGCCGGAATAAAAAAGCTCCCATAACGTACACGTTTAAGTCGACTGACCACCAAACCTTGGGATTCAAACAGGCGCCGAACCTCTCGATTACGTCCTTCGGCAATAACAACGTAGTACCATTGATTCGCGCCCGACTCATCGCGCCCTTTTCGGATATCAGAAAATTTTGCTATGCCGTCTTCCAGCAGCACTCCAGCCTTGAGCGTTTCTAACTGACTGTCTTGCACTTCACCAAGTATTCGAGCCGCATATTCACGATCTATTCCTGAACGCGGATGCATGAGCCGGTTGGCTAAGTCGCCGTCAGTGGTTAGAAGCAGCAAACCACTGGTATTAAAATCTAGCCGACCCACCGAAATCCATCGTTGATTTTTGAGCTTTGGGAGCCGCTGAAAAACCGTTTTTCGACCCTCTGGATCATCCCGGCTACAAATCTCGCCAGTCGGCTTGTTGTAGAGCAAGTGCCGGTGTTTCAACCGCTCTTGACGTAGGGCCTTGCCATCGACTGTGAGCTTATCGTCGGTTCCGACCCGGTCGCCCACTTTAGCGACATGGCCGTTGACCTGAACTCGACCTTCTGCAATCCACGTCTCCATGGTCCGGCGACTACCCAGACCCAACGTCGCCAATACCTTTTGGAGCTTTTCTGTCTGAGGCTTTTCACCTACAGGCTTCTTAGCCGCAGGCTTTCCGACTTGTGGCTTTTCCTTGCGGCGTTGCTCAGTCTTGGGCCTTGCTCTTTGGCGCTTTTCAACCATCTAAAATACGCTCCAGAAAACGCTGCTCACGACCCTTTGTCCGTTGTTCCATCTGCATCTGACGATTCTTGCGGCTCGTCCGCAAAAGCAGCACGCAAAATATCGTCTTGGGTATCTCGCATCGATTCAAAGGGTTCCTCGGTTTGAGGGTTTGACACATCAGCCTCTAAAGCATCGGATGATGCTGCATCAGCATCCAGCCCACTGTTTGAACCCTCTCTTTGTTCATCTTTCAGAGATTCTTGTTCCAGAGATTCTTGTTCCAGAGATTCTTGCGTTTCTTCGTCTTCAGGGGCCGCCATTACCCGACGTATATTTTCTTTGATCGCATCAACGGTCGTAGACACTGCGTCTAAATCCGTTTCCTCGATTCCATCGAGTTCGGCCTCTTCATCATCGAGTTCGATCGACTTCATTTCTATCAGCGGCTCATCGAGCGCCAATCGGTCTGTCATCGCATCGAGATCTTTAATTTCCGACAGTGTGGGTAATTCATCCAAGCTCGTCAGATTGAAATAGTCCAAAAAGGTTTTGGTAGTCGCATACATCGCGGGACGCCCTGGAACATCACGATGACCCACAATGCGAATCCACTCCCGCTCTAAGAGGCTTCTGATGATATTGGTCGAAACTGTGACACCCCTCACCGCTTCGATATCACCACGCGTAATGGGTTGCTTGTAGGCCACCAACGCCAAGGTTTCAAGCAGCGCGCGAGTATAGCGCTGTGGACGTTCTTCCCACAATCGACTTACCCATTCACCATAATCGGCTTTCACCTGAAATCGATATCCGCTCGCCAGTCGCTTCAACTCAAACCCTCGGCTTGCACAGTCTTCTTCAATTTCCTTAATAACTGCTCTGACCGCATCTCTGGAGGGTGAGTCCAAATCGAACAAGGACATCAAATTATCCAAGGACAAGGGACTTTCGGAGGCCAGAATCGCACCCTCCACTATTTGCTTAAGATTGTTTTCCCAGTTCATAGATTAGGCTCTGAGTTATCAACTTCGATTGCAGTGGATCGCGACCGCACGTGAATCGGCGCAAAGGGTTCAGTCTGAATCATTTCGATCAAGGATTCTTTAATCAGCTCCAACATCGCGATAAAGGTCACGACGACGCCTGCACGACCCTCAGTAACATCAAACATTTCAACGAAGGACAAATACTGATCCCCTCGTTGTTGGATACGCGCCAATATATTGGACATGCGCTCGCGAGTGGACAATGGTTCTAACTGGATTTGATGGCTGGCATTTTGATCTGCCCGTCGTAAGACCCCCGCCAGCGAGATCAGTAGCTCCTGAAGATCGACGTCCGGCAGTGGTCGAGGTCGAGTGGATACAGGTGCCTCTGCATGTGCTACCCAGAAGTCTCGATTCTCACGCGGGAGGGCATCGAGATTTAAGGCTGCGGACTTAAACTGTTCGTACTCTTGAAGCCGACGAATCAGCTCTGCGCGGGGATCACCCTCCTCATCATCAGATTCCGTTTGTCTCGGAAGCAACATTCGAGATTTAATTTCCGCGAGCATGGCTGCCATTACCAAATACTCGGCGGCAAGCTCAAACTGCAGTTCCTTCATGAGGTCGATGTACTGCATGTACTGCTGGGTGATGTCAGCGACGCGAATATCTAAAATATCTAGATTTTGGCGTTTGATGAGATACAGCAGTAGATCCAGCGGCCCTTCAAAAGCTTCCAAAAAAACTTCAAGGGCATCCGGGGGAATGTAGAGGTCATCGGGTAATTCGTTGAAAGGCACACCTGCGACCAGCGCCAACTCGCCTTGTTTCTTTAGCATCTCTGCTGGCGGATGAACCCCATCACTTGGAGGAGCAGGAGTCTGAGACACAATCAAAGCATCCTGTAGTCTAGACCCATAGCGGACCGGACTTCTTCAAGTGTTTCTTTGGCTTGGGTCCGCGCTTTGTCACAGCCCTCAGCAATAATGTTGCGGACAAGATCCGGACTTTCCTCAAACTGCAGCGCCCGCTCCCGCATCGGTTGCTGCTCCTGAAGAATCGCTTCTATCAATGGGCTTTTACAGTCCAAACACCCAATTCCTGCTGAAGTACAACCCTCTGTAATCCAAGCACGCGTTGCGTCATCCGAATAAATTTTGTGTAGATCAAAAACTGGACACTTCTTGGGATCACCACGATCCGTTCTCTTTACCCGCGCCGGATCCGTCGTCATCGTGCGAACCTTTTTCGTCACAGACTCAGGGTCCTCTCGAAGAGATATCGTATTGTTATAGCTCTTGGACATTTTTTGTCCATCCAGCCCTGGCATCACGGGATTTTCAGTTAACAGCGCTTGAGGCTCTGGTAAAATGATTTTGCCCGAGCCTTCTGCATAGCCCAGCAACCGATCACGGTCTCCCATCGACAAATTACCTTGGCCAGACACCATCGATTGAGCCCGGGTCAATGCTTCTTCTTGTCCTTGCTCCATGTAACTGCGCCTGAGTTCACGGTAGAGCTTTCCGTTCTTCCTCCCGAGCTTTTTAATCGCTTCCTCGGCTGCATTCTCAAACCCCTCGTCTCGGCCAAAAATATGGTTGAACCGGCGCGCAAGCTCTCGGGTCATTTCAACATGAGGCACTTGATCCGCACCCACAGGGACTTGCCCAGCCCTATAGATCAAGATGTCTGCCCCCTGAAGAACTGGGTAGCCTAAAAAACCATACGTTGATAAATCACGATCTTTTTGCTTGCTGACTTGATCCTTAAAAGTGGGGACACGCTCAACCCAACTGAGGGGAGTGATCATCGATAACAAAAGGTGGAGTTCCGCATGCTCGGGCACCTTAGACTGGATGAAGAGTGTCGTTGAGCTCGGATTAACCCCAGCTGCCAGCCAATCTACAATCATCTGCCAGGTGTTCTCTTCAATGCGCCGAGTCTCTTCGTAGTGACTGGTCAATGCATGCCAATCCGCTACAAAGAAGAAACTCTCATACTCAAGCTGAAGCTTGACCCAATTTTTTAGGACACCATGATAGTGGCCTAAATGCAGCCGTCCTGTAGGACGCATGCCCGATAAAACTCTCGACTGGGGATCACTCAGGCTCAAGAACGCACCTTCTTATCTAACGCTAATTTGAACGACTCTGGTTTAACCGCACCTGATTCGAACATAGCTCAGCTGCGGCATGGCGATTATGCACGCCCGACCAGATGAGACGCGCCTAAAAACGAATCAGAATTAAATTATATCACTCTCTGTTAACAAAGTGCCGCTCTAGACGCCAAATACTGATGGATCACCACATCCTTTGCGCAACACTTCAGGAATACCATCCGTGACGTCAACGACGGTTGTGGGGTCTAGTCCACCGTATCCACCGTCCACAATAATTTCGACTTCTCTCTCTAAAGAAACTCGAATATCAAATGGATCATTAAGCGGATATTCATCTCCAGGCATCGCCAAAGTTGTGCTGACGATGGGTGATCCGTAGGTTTCTAGAATTGCGCTTAAAATTGGATGTTCAGGGACCCGCAACCCAATGGTCTTTCGCTTGGGCTGCACTAAACGTTTAGGCACCAGCTTACTCGCTTCTAAAATAAACGTATAAGGACCGGGAGTTGCGAGCTTCAGCATTCGATACACCGGATTCGGGACCTGAGCGTAAAGCCCTAAATCAGATAGATCTCGACATAACAGCGTGAATTCGTGGTCTTCGCGCAATTGTCGAATCCTTCGAATACGATCCATCCCACGCTTATTGTCAAGACTGCAACCCACGCCATAACAAGCATCGGTTGGATACACCACAACGCCGCCTGCAGACAACGCTTCGGCAACTTGGACCACCAACCGCATTTGAGGGTTCTCGGCATGAATGTTGAGGATTTGAGCCATTGGTGCGCTGCTACCGGGTCTAAGAGAAAATAGTTCAGCCTTGGGGAAAACAAAATCGCTAGGCCAAAACTCGCACCACATTAAACCAGACTCAGTCGAGGTATTCGACGCCTAATTGCACACCCCTTCGGCAGTCCTCAATAGTGCGGTATCATCGATCTTTTTAAAAGATGTCCATATTATGTCAAAACTCATTGAGCTCGCCGCACCCATCGCTTTCTTTGCTTGTTGGGTCATGACCAGTGACATTATTTTGAGTACTCAAGTTTTGATGGTTATGATCTCACTTCAAGCACTCATTGAGTACGCGAGCACCAAAACCATCAAGCCAATGACCAAGTTGTTACTGGTCAGCGTACTTGTGTTTGGCGGCCTAACCGTCGCCTTTCGTGATGAAACTTTCATTTTGTGGAAGCCAACAATTGTGAACTGGGCGCTTGGACTGCTACTCGCGGGGAGCCAATTACTTCTGAAAAGGCCCATTCTTGGGAGTCTGATGGGCACCCAAATCAAGTTGCCTGATCCGGTATGGCTTAAGTTGGGTTATGGATGGGCCGTTGGATTTTTCATAGCCGGATGTGTCAATTTAGTAGTCGCTTTTCAATTCAGCCTTGATTTCTGGATGACTTACAAATTAGTCGGAGGCCCCGCGCTGACCTTCGTCTACATCATTATCACCATGGTGTATCTCAATCGCAGTGGCGTTTCTATTGAACAACCTGCGCAGAATTCGGGAGAATGATCATTATCGTCAAAGTACTCATCAGCATTGAGGCGGTTGAAAAAATATAGCGATTTGAGAATACTTTAGGCGAGCAATTAGCCCATGATGAAGGGTCTGCGGTAATCAAGATCGAGGAAAACAATACCATGCTCTACGTTATCATCGGAGAAGACCGACCCAATAGCTTATCTGCACGAATGGATGCCAGACCTGCGCACCTTGAGCGCATTCAAGCCCTTGTCAATGAGGGGCGATTAATCATTGGAGGGCCCATGCCTGCGATTGACAGCGAAAATCCAGGCGAGGACGGTTTTCAAGGCTCTGTCATCATAGCTGAGTTTGCGTCCCTTGAAGATGCAGAAACTTGGGCATTTTCAGACCCTTACCAGCTCGAAGGCATCTTTGAAACCTTGTCGGTCCGCCCTTTTAAACAGGTGCTTCCATGACGCTAGGGGCTGCGCGCTTAGTCGTCATCATCGCGATCTTGTCATCCTTTAATATCTCTGCTGAAACCGTCTTCGTCAGGGATACCCTCTATGTTCCGCTTCGGGCTGCGCCGACTGAGGATGCCCGCTTAGTCAGAAGCAGCCTGAAAAGCGGTACGCCGTTAACGGTTCTAGCGATTGATTCAGAATCCGGGTTCAGCCGAGTTGAATATCGAGAAGCGAACGGTCATCGAATTGAAGGATATATCCCTTCGCAATATCTTGATGATCAACCCACCGCCAGAATGCAGCTCAAGGATGCCCAAGCTCAAGGCGCGCAACTTCGCGCCAAAATCGATGAATTAAACGAGCGTCGAGTCGCAGATCAAGCATCTATTGATGCGCTCACCGAATCCTTTGATGCGGCCAACCAGCAGATCTTTGAACTGAGTACTGAATTGACAAAAGCTCAAAGCGAAACAGTCCGTGTCACTGATCTTGCCAGCGATGCAATTGCCCTCAGTGAAGCACTGAAATCTCTAAAAGAGGCGAATCTGCGCCTTGAGAACGAGTTAGCTACGACAGACGAGAAAATTGCAATACTGAGTGAAACCCGCGACCAGCAGTGGTTCCTGCTTGGCAGCGTAGTTGTTCTCAGTGGCGCATTAGTAGGGTTTTGGATTAGTCGGCGGGTCTACCATCGACGGTTTTCTGGAGGATGGTCGTAATGGTGATGCTCAGCGTTAACCTCAACAAAGTTGCGCTCCTTCGCAACTCTAGACTCACTAAAATTCCGAGCGTCGTTGAGGCTGCCAAAACCTGTATAGAATCTGGCGCGATGGGAATCACCGTGCACCCAAGGCCTGATCAACGACACATTCGCGTCTCCGACGTCTATGATCTCAAAACACTTCTGAGCAATTACCCCGACGTCGAATTTAATATTGAAGGCAATCCACTTGCTGGGCCTGAGAGCAATGGGTATCCGGGCTTTATGGCGCTCATCGAGGCCATCAATCCAGACCAATGCACGCTTGTACCCGATGACCCAACCCAACTGACCAGCGATCATGGCTGGAGCCTCTCTAATCAAAGCAGAACCATCGCACCTTTTTTAGAGCAATTGCGGAGCTGGTCGATCCGATCTAGTGTCTTTCTTGATGCGCTGCCAGACGAACTAACCTATGCACAAGGTCTCGGCATCGATCGCGTGGAATTGTACACCGGGCCCTATGCCGATCACTTTCAAGCCCTTGGCCCTAACCCGAACCTTCATGCCTTTGCTAAAACCGCCGAGCGCGCTAGCGAATGCGGGATCGGCGTGAATGCCGGTCACGACTTGAATCTCGATAATTTACCGCTTTTTGTTGCCGCACTACCCAACCTGCTGGAAGTCTCTATCGGTCATGCGCTCATCACCGACGCACTCTGGCTTGGCATGTCCGAAACTGTGAAACGCTATCTTAAAGCGCTCGAGCCCCCCAAAGTCCTTTAACGCTAGGCTTGGAACCAGTATCATCTACGCCCTTCACAAAATGTTTTAAGGTCCATATGTTCACCAAATTTTTAATCGCCGCCGTAATGGCATCCCTTGTCTCTCTTGCTAACGGTTTTCTTGCCGACCAGTCGCTGTCCTTTCCTGCTAACGCAACCGATTGGGGCCAACTCGCCATTTTGTTTTCAGGAATCATGGTTGCTGTTTTGTTGACCAGCCAAAGCGAAGCGCACGGCTATGACGAAGAAGACGATGAAGAGGAAGACGTTTTTGCTCCGGAAGACTTTGAAGTGGGTACAGTCAAATGGTTTAACACGAAAAAAGGGTACGGCTTCATCACCCGAGACCAGGGCGAAGACATCTTTGTTCATTTTAGAAATATCAAAGGGCAGGGCCGACGCAGCCTGAGCGATGGAGAGCGTGTTTCTTTTGTCGTAACCCACGGTGACAAAGGGCTACAAGCTGACCAAGTTAGCGCTGCTTGATTCGCCTCGATGCCTGACGTTTATCTCCTAGGCAAACCCGACGAGATCGAAGCACTTGCACCGGGGGATCCACCTGATGAGGTGGCGCTCTGTTTGAATACCGGCCCGCTCGATCGTGAGGCACGACTTCCGCTTTATGCGCTGCTTGAGGGGTTGCTTATCGAGGAGGCAGGAGGACTTGAAAGTCTTGTTCATGAGATTGATGTCGATGGGCCTTATCTTTTTCAAGTCAATGAAACAGTGTGTAACAAGCTCGCAAGTTTTGAGGACGAGGCCATCGAGACACTGCTGCTCCACTGGCGAGGTTGCGACGCTATTGAAAGCTTACAAATCGATCAAGATGATCTCCTAAAATTTCTTTTCGAACTGACCCACCTTTGCAAGATCCGCGATCAAAACGCTGAGCTTGATTTATACCTCTATCACGAAGGTTAACCATGGCCGTTTATTCAACCGATCATGGGCGTTTATGCCCGCGCTGTAATCAGCCCGTTGCGAAGTGCATGGGACATCCGAAGAGCCAGCAAACAGCCCCATCTGATATCGTCCGTGTCCACCGGGAGATTAAAGGCCGAGGAGGCAAACCTGTATCGATTATTCGCGGACTTGCCCTTGACCACAGCGAGCTAAAGCGTTTGTGCAAGCAACTCAAAAAACACTGCGGCGTTGGCGGCAGCGTTAGCGACACAGAACTCATTATTCAAGGTGATCAGCGTCACAAGATATTGGCCTTTCTAGAGCAGGAAGGTATTACGGCAAAGTTGGGTGGCGGCTGATGTCACATCTCATCGACTCCAAAACGCTGATGGAACAGTTAGAACAAGATGCGCCACCGGTCATTGTTGATTGTCGGTTCGATCTATCCAACCCCGAACTAGGGCATCAGCAATACACCCAAGGGCACATTCCACAAGCGCACTACCTCGATCTCAATTGTGATCTAAGTGGCCAAGTCGTTGCTGGTCAGACCGGGCGACATCCACTTCCAGAGCCCAAGGCGCTATGCATAAAATTAGGGTCTTTGGGTATCTCAAGTACAGAAGCTGTGGTCGCCTATGATGGTGCTCAAGGCGCTTTTGCAGCAAGGCTCTGGTGGCTACTCCGTTGGCTTGGACACGATCGAGTCCAAGTGCTCGACGGTGGGCTTGCTAACTGGGTCTCTGAGGGAGGTGCGCTCAGCAACGCACTGCCGTCGCCCAAAAAAGCGAAATTCGTACAACGCGCTTCTTTAACCCGCACTTGCCAGATGCAAGATATTCGTCATCGCAAAGCACATCTGGTTGATGCCCGGGATGAACCCCGCTTCCTAGGTCGCCATGAACCGATTGACCCTGTTGCCGGTCATATCCCTGGGGCAATCAACATACCGTTTCAAAACAACCTCCAGAACGGGCGGTTCAAAGCTCCGACGGATCTTCGCACCCAATTTACCACCAAAGCGATCGGGCTCGACGATGAGGTCATTTGTTACTGCGGATCAGGGGTGACTGCCGCGCATACCCTGCTGGCACTGCTCGAGGCAGGCTATCCCGAACCCTCACTTTATCCCGGTTCTTGGAGCGAGTGGATTGTCGATCCGCAGAATCCCGTTGCTCGAGGGGATCATGACGGACCGTAATTATCGTACGCTCGCGCCAGAGATCGTTTGGGATGGCGAACGACCTCGATCTGCTGAATTTTCAGATTACTATTGGTCTCAGGGTGATCCGAGGCTCGAGAAGCGCGCGGTTTTTGCCGACCAACATCATCTTGCGGTTCGCGCACAACGGGCCGAGCAATTCGTCTTGCTGGAGCTTGGGTTTGGCTTCGGCCACAATTTCCTGCAAACAGCCGAGCTTTGGTCCCGGGAGTGTACACAAACCATTCTGCACTACATAGCCATCGAGCGTGCCCCGCCTAGCTTACGATCTCTTGAAAGAGTCTATTCCAAAGACGATTCTGAACTCACTCAAAGGTTGCTAAACGCCTACCCGCCCCGGGTTGAAGGCTGGTTCACCCAATGGATCTCACCCAAAGTTCGTCTGACACTTATTTTCGAGGACGCGAGAACCGCTCTACCCGAGCTCGACGCACGCGTCGATGCCTTTTATCTTGACGGATTTAAGCCCAGTCACAACCCGGAACTTTTCAACTCTTTCGTTTTTGAGCGTCTTCATCGTCTCGCTCAGCCCGGCGCAACATTGAGCACATATTCGGTAGCTGGGGTGGTTAAACAAGGGCTCACTGCCGCAGGATTTGCGATTGAAAAGCGCGCCGGGTTTGGTCAAAAACGAGCACTGCTCTACGCACAAAAGCAAGGGGCTTGGGCGGGCCAAACCCTCAAGAGGCCTTCCATCCAAATCGTTGGTGCAGGACTCGCGGGCCGAGCCCTTCAGCAAAGTCTGAGCCGGTTTGGGCAAGACGCGATGGTATTTTCAGACCCCCGTTCGATTGGTTCATCCGATCAACCCCGCTTGAAACTCTATCCGCAAGTCGCGTTGCAGCGTGACGCCGCATCGGACTTCTCTCTTGCAGCCAGCCACTTCGCACTCCAGCACAACCCTTTGATAGAACCGAGACCGATACAGTGGCACAGCGACAATGCGGACCGAGAGCGGAGAATGTCTAAACTCAACGCACTGCTACCCGATACAGTATTGGCGTCCTCGGCGGAGGGGTTTACCTATCACTTGGCGGGTATTTGGCGCCCTGGTGAGCCCATTACACCCACACAAACGGGGAGGGTCGAGCGTATTGGATTCGGCAAAACCGCAACCCAGTTGATTGGGCTGACTGGCAAAATACTCTCAGAGGCTGACACCACCATCATCGCTGCCGGCATGGGAACCCTAGAATTAACGGGTCTCGACTTGAGGTGCATCCAGGGTCAGTCCATGATCATTCACTCGGAAGACATACTCCCAAACGCTATGACAGGCGATCTGAACATTACAGCACTGGGCGAGGCGCAGTTTCTAGTGGGCAGTACTTATTGTCTCGATAATTCAGACCCAAAGCCGACACGGTCTAACACCAACCTTCTGTGCCAGCGACTCTCAAAGCTCCTTGGTCACTCGCAATTTAAGGTTATCTCCGAGCATTCGGGTGTGCGAGTGGCTTACCCGGATCGAAAAATTGGCTTTGGTCCAATCCACTCGAGAAATGTGGCTCACTCCGTCGGGCAAAACGACGCGGTCGCCGGCACCGACCATCAAAGCCTCTATGTGTTGACCGGCCTAGGGTCTCACGGCTTAACGCACTCGTCTCTCGCTGCTGAAGCCATCATTTCAAAAATCGTTGGCGCGCCAAACGTCACCCCACGTGCTCACCTAGCCGCGTTTAGACCAGACCGAGCCTTACGAAAAAGTTAGAGCCCGCATCTCAGGGAGCGCATCCATTTCAGGGCAGCATACGAACGTTGATTACATCCTCAATGGACGCAATGGCATCTACCAGTTCAGCATCCGGCTCAGATTCGATATCGATCAGATTGTAGGCAATGTCATCTCGACTCTTGTTGAGCATATCGATGACATTAATATTTCGGTCTGCAAGAAGCGATAAGACCGATCCTAATATCCTGGGCACATTTCTATTAGAGAATGCAATTCTTGAACCCAGCGGGCTTCGCTCAAGAAAAACCGTGGGGAAATTTACTGAATTCTTAATATTCCCATTCTTGAGAAAATCGATCAGTTGATCTGCAACCATCACCGCGCAGTTTTCTTCCGCCTCGTCTGTGCTGGCACCTAAGTGCGGCGTTGCCATCACACCATCGAGGCCCATGAGTTCAGGCTCGGGGAAATCTGAAATATACTGCGACAAGCCTCCGCTCGATAGAGCCTCCCGTATGGCGCTAGGGTCAACAATTTCACCGCGCGCAAAGTTGAGCAACACACAGTGAGGCTGAGTCAGAGATAAGAGTGCTCGATTAACGAGACCGAGGGTCTCTGGTATCGCGGGCACGTGCAGACTGATCAAATCTGAGCGCGAAAACAACGCTTCTATACTGTCCATTTTTTCGACTCGACTCGACAACCGCCAAGCCGCGTCGACCGAGAGTGCTGGGTCATAACCAATCACTTTCATGTCCAACTCAAGCGCAATGTCAGCAACCATCGACCCTATGGCGCCCAACCCGAGTACTCCGAGCGTCCGGCCTTTGAGTTCTGAACCTTTAAACTGCTTTTTGCTGGATTCGACCAAAACATTCAGCGCGCCTTTATCCTGCTCACTCGAAAGTCCGTCGACGTAATCAATGCCCTGAACAATCCCTCGTCGAGACAACAGCATCCCGGCAACAACAAGCTCCTTGACGGCATTGGCATTGGCTCCAGGCGTATTAAATACAACAATGCCGCGCTCAGTACACGCCGCAACTGGAATATTATTCACCCCTGCACCGGCTCTTCCAACGGCCAGCACCCCATCGGTGGTCTGTGCTTCCGCCAGCTTAAAACTTCGCAGCAGAATCGCATCGGGAGTATCAACTGCATCTCCAACAGCAAAGCCTTGCCCATCAAACCGATCTAGGCCTTTCTGAGCGATATTATTGAGCGTTAGAACTTTATGCATAACTCCGCGCCTTTCCAAAAGCCGCGTATTGTACACAGGTTCGGCTTAATTATTCACCGTTAATTCAAACCTTTGGACTTTATATCCACTAACTTTGCTTCAAACCATATTTCAAACTATGTTTCAGTTTTCATCGTGTCAGCCGCGATTTGTCCAGATCCAGAAAATCTTGCCGATTCGAGCCTCGCGCCATCAGGAACAACACCAACATCCAGTCTCTACCGTCGCAACCACATTATCCAAGACGACTTCTAGGCCCAAACAGGTCATTTTAAAATGCGAACCTGCTTCGTTTTTTGGGTGTAGACCAAGCGAATAAGTGACGCAAACGGAACCCTCTCAGGCGATAGGCAAGGCACACATCCGCCCTAAAGGAGGAACTTAATTCACTAGAGGACTTCAGATGTCCCTGAAGTGACGGCGCGCAAAAACGGCGGCAATGAACAGTACTGCCGCAACAAAGATCGACGTTAACAAACCGATTGGCTCTAATGCTGGACCCGAAGAGACAGGTGCCCATTCCCCCGAAGCGAATGGCAGTGGCGTTGCTCGAGCCCAAAGCCAGCCGAAAAATGGAGTGCCGTCAAACATTGTCAACTCAATCAGGTAACCCAAGCCAGGAATTCCAAAGGCCCATAAGAACGGTGCACTTCTAGCTGTGCTCGACACTAAAAGAATCCAAAGAAAAAAGGGTCCGCCCCAAATCAACTGCCCCAACAACATTCCTAACCAGGAAATCAATGATTTGATGCCGACGAGATAAAACAGGGACAAAGAAAATTCGAAAGGCGTGCCGATAGAGAGCCCTATCCAGATAACGCCCGTCACCAGCAAAGCCGTAGCGGCACTGCCTAGCCAAAAAATAATAGGAATCACCAAAAGCCCTATAACAGCTTTGCTGAAAACAACCATGAGGTCTGAGACAGGCAAAGATTTCCAGAACAGAATGCTACGATCTTCTCGCTCACGGTAAAGTGCACTCAGCACATAGCTGAGCGTAACGAGCTGCCCAATCAGAAAAAATCCGAACAAAAAGAATTTAAAGAAAGCCTCCGCACTTTCAGCTTCCCCGAAACTCAGTTCTCCGCCCTCGACCTTGAGAGAAAATTCATTGAAATCAGCGACACCGAGATAATTCAAACCAAGCACGATTGACGCCATACATAAAAGTACATTGATTAGACCCAGCCCGACGGGGATCTTCCATATCAGTGGGTGCTCCCATAGTTCTCGGTACAATAAATACCGAAGCGTTCTAGTCAATACCATTATTTTTACCCCGTTTAATTCGCCCATTGAATCCTCAGCCCTATAGTCTTCTGTTTGAGGATCAACCTGGCTGGCCAGATCCTTTCAGAGTCAACGTTGCCGCGCTTGGCTAATCACGCTTTACCATGGCCACAAATAATTCTGCCACTCTCACCGCACGCACCGGCCCGATTGCTTCCAATAACGGCCTTTTGAAACCACCATCAAATATCATCACTGTACCGCCGAGCCCAGGTTGCTCCGAGATCGGTTCGAGCTTTATCGCCGCATCGATCTGCTCTTTGGCCACATCGACAGCTAAAAAGCGCTCAAAAACGTCATCCATCGAGGCATTTAGACAAATTTTTCCGCGATCAATGAAGAGCAAATGCGTCAGTAAATGCTCTATTTCTTCAACCTGATGGGTGCTGATCAAAAGGCTTTGATCCTCTCGCAAGAAATCATCCAAAATTCGCTGGTAGAACTCACTCCGATAAACAATGTCTAGCCCCAACGTCGGCTCATCAAGAATCAAAAGCTTCGCATTCATCGCCAACACGAGCGCCAGGTGCAACTGAGTCACCATGCCCTTTGACAGCGCTTTCACCGTGGCATTGCTACGTATCTGTGTTGTCGAAAGGATGGTCTCGGCCTTAGCGCGATCGAAATTCAAATGCACTCCTGCGGTGAAATCCAATACCTCCGACACCTTCATCCAGCGGGGCAAGACTCCCACGTCAGAAATAAACCCGAGGTGCTGCATCATTTTGTGGCGCTCCGACCGCGGCGAAAAACCAAGAACGTCGATGGCGCCCTCGTGGCCAGTCAGCCCCAGCAGTGCCTTGAGCGTTGTGGTCTTGCCGGCGCCATTGGGACCAATTAAGCCAACCACCGCACCTCTTGGGATTTCAAAATCGATCTGATCGAGAACTAAGTGATCTTTAAAACGCTTTGACAGTCCTTTAACAGAGACATAGTTCATGGGTCTGAATCCTTTAATAGTTGTTCCACCGAGAGACCAAGCAAGTCGATTCGACGGCGGATACTCGGCCACTCGCTACGCAGAAACTTTTTTCGTAGCTGAGCTTTTAAAGTTGCCGCCGCACCCGTGGTCACGAACATGCCCAAACCGCGTCGTTTTTCGACAATCTTGTCATCCACAAGTAGCTGAATTGCTCTGGAGACCGTTATCGGATTGACCCGCTGCTCACTCGCAATTTCCCGTACGGATGGCAGCGGCGCGCCCTCCTCGATGACCTGCTCCACGATCAACCGTGCCAGATACTGGTACAACTGCACGTAGATAGGCTCCTGCTCGTTCCAGACGATTTTCATTGGCTGCTCGCTTGAATCCCATTTCGATCATGATCTCTAAACTCAGGAAAGCTGCCACCTGTCCAGAAGAGATCGATCCTCCAGTCTCGAGCTTGATAACGGTTCTTACTATTCTTGATAACGGTTCTTACTATTTTAGAAGCAACCCACCGGCTCGAAATTTTAACTTTGTTAACTAGTGTTATAGTAAAGTATAACACTACGCTCAAGAACTACAAACACTGAAGTTCGGTTTTCTCCCAGATTCGTTTTAATCGATATTTCGGTAATCGAGGGGCGGCGCCCGGTCGCCCAGCAGTGGGCGATAAACAAAGTCTCGCCCCCGACGCTGGCTCATCTCATCACCGGCCTCTTTAACAAGATCGGGATTCATCAGCAGCGTTTGCATGGTCAGCGCGAGTGTCTTGGCCGCAACCATCATGCCTTTGATTCCGATGCTCATCCCACCCGCAGCAATGGCTTGCCAACTGTGTGCCGAGGTACCCGGCACCCAGGTCGCTGTATTCAAGCCGGCAGTAGGAACCATCCAACTGACGTCACCCACATCGGTTGAACCTTTTCCTTGGTCAAAACCGAAGGGTAAAATTTTTGATTCGAGGCCCAGCAGACTTTCGTCACGGCCAAAGGATTTTTCAAGCGCCTCTGCAAAAAAACGCTCATCATCGGTCATGGTGTACCCCCCAACCAAAGAGAGGTTGCGATGCATTACTTTTGCAAGGGTTTCATTTGGCAGTATGGAGTGATTGCCGTGCATGGTTTCGACTCGAACTTCTGTCGACGTGCCAAGTGCTGCTGCCTCGGCCGCATTCATCACACGCGTCCATATTTTCGCGAGCTCACTCGCTTGGGGATGACGTACATAGTAATAAACTTCTGCAAAATCTGGCACAACGTTCGGCGCAAGACCACCGTGAGTGATGACGTAGTGAATTCGAGTGCTATCCGGGACATGCTCGCGAAGCAGGTTCACCATATAATTCATCGCCTCAACCCCATCGAGCGCAGATCGCCCTCGCTCTGGCGCAGCCGCGGCGTGGGAAGACTGGCCGTAAAACCTGATTCTGGCAGATTTATTCGCGAGCGTCGTACCTGCATTTGCGGCATTTCGGTCGGAGGCGTGCCAGTGCAGGACCGTGTCGACGTCATCAAAGTATCCTTCGCGAACGAGATACACCTTCCCGGACCCACCCTCTTCCGCGGGTGTTCCGTAAACGCGTACCGTTCCAGGTTGATCTCGCTTTGAAAGCCAACCACTGACAGCGATCGCTGCCGCCGCAGACCCCGCGCCAAACAGGTGATGACCGCAGGCATGACCCGCTCGTTGATGCTCGATAATTTCACGGTGGGGTAACGCCGCTTGAGTCAGGCCAGGCAACGCATCGAACTCTGCCAAAATTCCGATCACGGGCGACCCCTCGCCATAACTGGCGACGAAGGCCGTTGGCATCCCAGCGAGTCCAGCCTGAACCTCAAAACCTGATTCTTTTAAGGTTTCTTGCAGCAAAAGACTGCTTTGATGCTCCTGATAACCCACCTCAGCATAATCCCAGATCTTCATCGCGACATTGCCGAATCGGGTCTTCTCAGCAGCCACATCCGCCAACAATTGAGCCTGCGCTTCAGACAGCGAATTGGCCCCTGCATTGGCGCACATCGCAGCAAGTGCCACCAGCATCCAATCTCGCCAGAGCACTCCGAGATGACGCTGTTTACTTTTTTGAAGATCTGACCTTCTCATCGATTTCCCTCCCCGCCAGTTCACCATCCTTCTCCAAACCTGACATGGATTTTAGGCCCATGCAAGAATCTCACTTGCAGCGTTCATTAAGGACTCGATTGCAGAGGGTATCGAAACCTCGACTCAAGAAAGAGCCCACTAACGGCCCCTCGAGTAATCCCTGATCAGATCAACGATGATTTGAACACTATCGGTTTTTTTGAAATGTCCCATTGCGCTGATCATCGATTCCCGGGCGCCCCAGGCGCGCTCAACCACAGCCGCCAAATCTCCCGCCTTGAGCGATTCCTGAGGCGCAACGACGGCGTAGCCTTTTTGCTCGAAGAAAGCCGCATTTTCGAGTTGGTCACCCCGGCTGGCTGCCGCTGGCAGCGGAACCAAAACTTGGGGCTTATGGAAGGAGACGTGCTCATAGAGCGCGTTTGCGCCCGCTCTCGAAACGAGAAGGTCAGCACAGGCCAAAACATCTCCAAAGCGCTCATCTAGAAACTCAAACTGCAGATAATTCTGATCTGTCAATCGCGTCTCGTCGACGCCACCCCGACCCACAAGGTGCACAACAAAGAATCGCTGACAAAGCAATTCCAAATCTTCTCGAACCAATTCGTTCAATGATCGCGACCCCAGACTCCCACCAGATATCAATAAAATGGGGGTTTCGGGCTTAAACGCACGCAAGGTTTGCAGCCAATCACGACCCCGCGATGCATCAGCACGCAACAGAACTTCGCGTAAAGGCGTTCCGGTAACCTCGCATTTTTTCGACGGAAAATACTTGACTGAGGCATCGAAGTTAAGACAAACGAGCACCGAAACAGGGGCACTTAACCGATTGGCGAGCCCGGGCGTCAAGTCAGATTCGTGAATAATTACGGGAATCCGCAACAAACCAGCGGCAAAGACAACCGGAACAGCCACAAACCCACCCTTGGAGAAGAGCACCTGAGGCTTAATCCGATACATGTGGCCCAAAGCTTGGAAGAACCCCCAGATAATTTTGAAAGGATCAACAAAATTTTCCCAAGAAAAATACCGCCGAAGTTTTCCTGAAGCAATACTGCAAAAAGTGACGTCTCGCCCTTCCAGCAATTGCGATTCAATCCCGATTTTTGAACCCAAGTAGAAACAATCTACTCCGTCATCGAGCAGTCGCTCGATCAAGGCTAAATTGGGTGTCACATGTCCAGCCGTACCTCCTCCAGTAAAGGCAACCTTCACGGCTATAGCTCTAAGACTTGTTTAAGAAAAGGTACCGTTAACCGCCTCTGGGCTCGAAGGCTTTCCTCAGCCAACCGATTCAGCAGACTGATCAGCGTGCCTATTTCTCTCGGTGCGCGGCCCAAAAGAAACCCTAATACTTCATCGGGCAACTGAAATCCTGATTCCTGAGCGACCCGCTTGAGCACTTCCACCTTTTCCTCATCGGTCAGCTGCCCAGTTTGCATCCAATGCATTGCCCGTGCCCTCGACGCGAAATCAGCCAACAGAAACCCGATATCAGGCAAGGGCGCCCGGGAAGCGAGGACCAACCAAGAACCGCCCAAATCACAGACTGAGTTATTCAAATCAAAAAGCGCCAGCTCCCAATCAGGATGACCGATCACTGCGTCAACCCCATCCAAAGCGATCAGATCAAATACCGCTAAATCCTTCAGAATCTGAGGATCAAGTGCCGGCTCTAGGGCAATGTAGACAGCACGCGCCTGCTCCGATTCAACGGCCTGACAGAGCCCCTGCAGCAGGTGCGACTTCCCCGATTCTGCAGCACCGGAAATCCAGAGCGACTCCCCTCGAAGCGCCAGTGCTTTTTCTGCGAGGCCACCAACAAAGCGGTCCAGCGAGTAATGCCCTATCCGAGGAAAATCAAAGATTAATTGTGCGGTCAAACCGGTTTCTCTTCTGGGGCTGGGTGGGAAGGGGCCTCCTCGGCTTGGAGAGAATCCCCTTCCGCTGTTTGACCTTGCGCCGCTTCGGCGACCGGATCAGCCTCTGAGACTACCGAAGCAATTGCCGAATCATCACTCAGTTCGCCGTTGGGTTCGGAAGCTTCAAAAAAACTACTTTGCAGATAAACAGCGACCCCATAGCGCACCAGTACCATCAATAGCGCAGCCACGGGCAAAGCAAGCAAGATACCAATAAAGCCAAACAACTGACCACCGGCCAACACAGCAAAAATAACGGCTACCGGATGAAGTCCTATCCGGTCACCAACAAGCCAAGGCGTTAACAGCGATCCCTCCAGCACCTGTCCAATAACAAAGACAACCAAGACATAGCCAGGATGCATCCAATCCTGAAACTGATAGGCGGCTGCAATTACCGCCAGCAGCAGCCCGATGACAAACCCCAAGTAAGGCACAATACTCGCAAGCCCGGCAACTAAGCCTATGACAATCGCCATCTCGATCCCCACAAAGGACAAACCGATCGCGTAAAAAACACCCAGCAAGATCATGACCAAGAATTGCCCTCGGATGAACGCTGCAAGCATTTCGTCACCATCCTTGCAAAGTCTGCGCACAACGCTGAGCGACGCGGTGGGAATCAATCGGTCAATCTGGGCGACCAATACATCCCAATCACGCATGAGATAAAAGGCCACCACCGGTGTTAAAGCCACCGTCATCAATCCGCCAAACAAAGCCATTCCTGAAGCACTGATGTGACCCACCATATATCCCAACAAATCACCCGACTGTTGCCACTCCCCAAGGAAATTCTGGGCCACCGACTTTAAATCGAGGGTCAGTGGATCAAGACCTGTCCACTCTGCGATCATTGGCGCAGCAGTGGCCTGGAGCCAAATAAGCGCCGCCGGGAGATTGAGCATTAACTCACTCAACTCTCTGGAGACTAAGGGCACAACCAGCATCAATCCCATAATCAACATTAACGCGATACAAGCAAACACGAGTGTTGCACTGACCGCTCGACTCAGTCCCCAAGACTCTAACCGATCGACCCAAGGGTCTCCCAAATACGCAAGCAAGGCGCCCAGCAAAAATGGCGTCAAAATGGGCGCCAACGCGTTCAATGCAAGCCCAACTATGAGCACCACACTTGTGACGACAAAAAACTTTAAAGACATACCCAAATCAGCTTCCCCACTTGCTTTATCTTTGACAAATGATTCTTGCGTTTCTTCAACCATAATTTTAGCGCACTGTCCTTCTCTACGTCTGCTCGCGACTTCACCGCTGCCTTGAACGCATCAGGGTATCCAGCGATACCAAAGCATCGCCGTGCCCTCATCCTGACGTAACAGAGACAGCTGTCGATCCAACTCAATGACATCCACAATTTGCTGGACCTCACCTTCAGAACGAAGTTTGAATGCGACGATGTCGGAATAAACGCGGACCGGTTGAACACTGACAATCTGCGTTAAGCCTTCAAGATATTTACTAACCGCCGCATAGCGTTCAGCATTTGTAATTCCCTCAACGGTCAACATCACCTCAGAGCGCATGGACCCCACGCCATATTGATCGCTCAAGGCGATGGCAATCGCGTTGACCAATGCTTGCGCCAGTTCGCTTTGGTCCGATCCATAGACTGTACCCCCTCGCCATCGCCCCGCCTCCCCGAGTGACCATTCTCCTTGCCACTCATTGAGATAAGGTGCTTCAGCTCGAAAAACTAAAATTTTGTCGGGTGAATATCGCTCGGAGGCGGACTCGATGCGGTCCATGAACCGACCCCATATTTCTGAGGATGAGATCATTTGGGTGTCTTCGAGATCCCAAAGAGGCAGCAGCAAGGGAACGCCGCGCTGCGATGCTGCCTTAATGACATCTTCAGCAAACGGTACAGGGGTCTCTGCGCCAATAACGACGCGACTGTCAACTTCTCGAATCGCCATCCAGCTCAATACCGCCGGACGATTGCTTCCCCAAACCGGCAATTCCGCGGCACGCAGTAATTTCGACACCAAGCTCGGCTCGAATCGAATACGCATCACCTGGGAAGGCCTCTGAGGTTCTTCTGAAGCGATCAGTTCGATCCCAGATGCGTCCTGTTCTGAATTGGACGAATCCTCTAACTGATCAACATAACTAAATTCTGAATAGTAGGATTCAGGTTTTCGCAACGCGCCAGCAATTATCGGGTTCGACTCAATGTCTGCTCGACCTGAGACTCGAACCAAAACCTGAAGCAGCCCCTCCGCCGCGTCCTTCCGTCGCTGAGCATCACTTTGGCCTTTGGTGATTACGGTAGCGAGATACAAATCTTCGACCACTACCGCATTTATAGGTTGGGCGACGAAGAGGAGGAAAATCAGTAAACTTCGGGAACTTTTTAACACAAATTGCATTCTGATCTTATAGACCTCAAACAATGAGCTTATTTTGACGACCACGACCCTCTCAGTCTACACCTTTCCTCAAGCTGAAGCAGGGTTGCGCCCAGGAAATTATGGGTCCTTGCAGTCCTTCAATCCCCTGACTCGTATCAAAAGGATGATGGGCCCATGACCCAGAGGAAAGACAGGTAATGATCCAGCGCATTGCATACGCCTCGACAATCCCACGGCGCATTGGCTCAGTGCTTCTGGGAATGGCACCCCTGGTTTCAGCGTTTTTTATTTCTGGAGTACTGAATTCAGGGTTAACCAACAAAGCGATCGCATCGCAGGCGGCCAGCGGGTCACCCCAGGCAGAGACATCAGGCCCTATTACCATACCCCGACCTTTCAAGGTGATATACAAAGCCGACTATAAAGGACTCCCCATCAGCGCCACGGGCATTCGCGAGTTTTCAGTAATCGCAGATACTGATCAACGGATCTACTCCTTGGCGTCTTCTGCAGTGAGCATCTTTGCAAAGCTTACGGAACAATCCGATTTTACGATGGCCGCTGGGAAGGCCCAGCCCCTATTTTACCGATACGACCGAACAGGCCTCGGAAAAAACAAAAGTTTGCGCCTTAATTTTGACTGGCTACAGCATCAAGTTACAAACTTGGACTCCGGCAAAATCTGGTCGCTTCCCGATCAGACCCTGTCAGATCGCCTCCTGTATCAATTCCAACTTCAGACTGATCTTATGAACCTAGGACCCGAGATTACCTTGGGCCATGAGTTGAAATACCAAGTGCAGGACAAGGATCAAATCAAGGATTATCACTTCACGGTGAGACGCCAAATAGAACTGCAAACACCTCTCGGTGCTGTAAACACCTATGAGATCATTCGCTCCAATGCAGAGCGTAGAGACACCACCCTCTGGCTGGCGCCAGACCATGAGTTCATGCTGATTCGATTTGAACAACGTGCGAATGATGGCGAGAATTTTTCACTTGCGATCGAGAAGGCATTTATCGACGATCAGCCGGTAGAGCAATTCTAATCTGAAACAGAGCGATCGACCTCAGCCTCGGAATCGCTGGGTAAAAGCAAACTGCAATTAAAGCGTTCCCGCCCCATGCCGACAACCCAAAGGCACATTCACTAAGATCCGTTTTTCGATTCAGGTCTTTGGCAGCGTCACCCCAGTTTGACCTTGATACTTGCCGCCACGGTCTCGATAACTCATTTCACAGATTTCATCACTTTCGAAAAACAGCATTTGTGCAACACCCTCGTTGGCATAAATTTTAGCCGGCAAAGTCGTCGTATTCGAAAATTCTAAAGTCACATGCCCTTCCCATTCTGGTTCTAGCGGCGTGACGTTAACAATGATGCCGCAACGAGCGTAGGTAGATTTACCCAAACACACTGTGAGCACACTGCGGGGTATCTTGAAGTACTCGACAGTCCGAGCCAGCGCAAAAGAATTAGGTGGAATAATGCAGACGTCACTTTTTATATCAACAAAACTGCGCTCATCAAATGCCTTGGGGTCAACCGTCGCAGAATGAATGTTGGTAAAGACTTTGAATTCATCCGCACAACGAACGTCATAACCATAGCTCGAAGTACCAAAAGAGATCACCCGCTCACCATTGACGGCTCGCACCTGACCGCTCTCAAAGGGCGCAATCATCGCTGACCCCTCTGCCATTTTGCGTATCCATCCATCTGATTTAATGGCCATTACTACCCTCTCCTCGTTAAAACCCTTTCAGTCCAATCCTTTGCGGCTGCTAAACGCCTCAAAACGCATTCAGCACATCATTATTCGTCTACAATCGAAATGGTGGGTGCAGACGCAGGCTCTTGCATCAACAGTTTAGACGCCACTTCCGCACTGAGCGCTGTAAACTCCCGGGCAGCGGTGCTCTCTGGTTGATCGATGACAATCGGTTGTCCCGCATCGGAGGCCAACCGCGTCTCCAGTGATAAAGCTAAGCGCGCAAGTACAGGCACCTGATACTCCTGTGCAATCCGATCACCGCCCCCTGTGCCAAAAATCGCGCTTTTATGACCACATTCACTGCAGGTGTGGGCGCTCATGTTTTCAACGATACCCAACACAGGAACTTCTACCTTGTTAAACATTTCGATGCCTTTTCTTGCGTCTAGAAGCGCAATGTCTTGGGGCGTGGTCACGATGATCGCGCCAGTCACAGGCACCCGCTGGGCAAGCGTCAATTGGATATCACCAGTGCCCGGGGGCATATCGATCACTAAAACATCAAGGTTGGGCCAAGCCGTCTGGGTCAACATTTGTTGCAGCGCACCGCTGGCCATCGGACCTCGCCAAATCGCAGGCGTTTTGCTCGATGCAAGAAAACTCATCGACATGCAAAAAAGACCATGCGCCTCGATTGGAATCAACTGATCATTTTGAACGTCGGGCCGGGTCTCAGGAGGCAGGCCCAACAATGTCCCCTGACTGGGCCCATAAATATCAGCGTCGAGCAGCCCAACTCTTTGGCCCGCCCTCGACAGAGCAACCGCAAGATTCGTCGCCACAGTTGACTTACCAACCCCACCCTTTCCGGAGGCCACCGCGAGGATCGCTTTGACTCCGGGCAGATTAAGTGGCTCAACTCCTTTGTTCTCTGACACGACTCGATCCTCACCAAATAACTAGAAGCCCCATTGTACCGAGGCTGTGCGCCAAAATCAGTTTATCGATCGCTGACAAAGTCAAATGAGAGGAAAATATAGCGCCGAATCGCTAGATCCAATAAACTTGCGCCTTCTTAACGGGAGTCTCGCGATGGCAGATCGTCGACGCATCCTGGTGACAAGTGCGCTGCCCTATGCCAACGGCGCCATTCACCTAGGCCACATACTCGAACACATACAGACCGATATTTTTGTTCGGTTTCAAAGGCTTCGGGGTCACGAATGCATTTATGTGTGTGCCGATGATGTACACGGTACGGCCGTGATGTTGAATGCCGAATCAGACAATCTGTCACCTGAGGCATATACCGCAGAGATCACCGCTAATCATATCAGGGACTTTAAGGCATTTTTAATCAGTCACGATTGCTATAGCACCACGCATCATGCGGAGAACAAAAGCCGTACCGAAGAAATCTACCACCGCCTAAAACAGGCAGGTCAGGTCAAAAAGGCGTCGGTCGAGCAGCTCTTCGACACCCAAAAACAGCTTTTCCTTGCCGACCGATTCGTGACTGGTGGCTGCCCAAATTGCAAAGCGCCCGATCAATACGGCGACAACTGCGATGCGTGCGGCGCAACCTACGCAGCAACAGACCTCCTCAATCCTATTTCGAAACTATCGAATACGCCGCCAGAGCTGCGGTCTTCCGACCATATTTTCTTCGCGTTGTCTAACTTCACCGATTTCCTAAAAGAATGGACGAACAGCGGTACGCTCCATCCAGCGGTCACCAACAAGCTTGCTGAATGGCTCGATGAGGGACTACAAGACTGGGATATTTCCAGAGATGCACCCTATTTCGGTTTTGAAATCCCTGATGAGCCCGGTAAATACTTCTACGTTTGGATGGATGCTCCTATCGGATATATGGCGACCTTTGCCCAGTATTGCCAAGCCAATGCAATCAATTTCGAAGATTACTGGCGGCCGGACTCTGAGTGCGAGGTTCATCACTTCATTGGTAAAGACATCGTAAATTTCCACGCCCTGTTTTGGCCGGCAATCCTTAAGACCGCTCAATACCGAACGCCAACTCACGTCCACGCCCACGGCTTCGCCACCATCAATGGTGAAAAAATGTCGAAATCAAAAGGCACGTTTATCAACGCGAAGACTTATCTCAGCGAGCTATCACCCGAATATTTAAGGTATTACTACGCCTCAAAACTCAACCCGGGGGTCGGCGATCTTGATCTCAATCTCGAAGACTTCGTCCAAAAATCTAACTCGGATTTAGTCGGCAAGGTCGCTAATATCGCCAGTCGGTGCGCGGGGTTTATCAACAAACAATTCGACGGCCAAATCAAGGCTACCACCGGAACGCCGCTGCTGGCCAAAACGCAAGCAGCGGCGACCGAGCTAGCATCGCTATTTGATGCAACTGAGTTCAGCAAGGCCATGCGGCAAATCATGGGTTTGGCCGATCAGGCCAATCAATTTATCGCTGAGCAAGCGCCTTGGCAGCTCATCAAGGATCCCGCAACACGAGACCAGGCAGAAGCGGTCTGCGCCGATGGACTGAATTTATTCCGACTGTTGGTGCTTTATCTCAAACCAGTTTTACCGGGTTTAGCCGAACGTTCGGAATCATTTCTAAATATTCCACCGCTAAGCTGGGCTGATCACGCGCATCTGCTAACCAACCATCACATTAAGCCGTTTACACCGTTAATACAGCGCATCGAAATTGACCAGGTCAATGCCATCGTCGAGGCTGAGCGGAAAGCCTATGCAGCCAACAACGAGCCGCAGGATGCCGGTTCGGACACGGCGGAACCTGAAACTGACAGCGAGGCCCTGATCGACATTGATGCCTTCAATGCCGTGGAGCTCAAAGTTGCGCGAATCATCGAAGCCAAAGCGGTTGATGGCGCAGATAAGCTGTTAGCGCTCAGGCTTGATGTCGGCGATCACGAGCGAACCGTTTTCTCGGGCATTAAAGCCGCTTATTCACCAGAAGACCTAGAAGGAAAACTGACGGTGTTAGTGGCAAACCTCAAACCTCGGACCATGAAATTTGGCGTGTCAGAGGGCATGGTTTTAGCTGCAGGACCAGGCGGAGAAAACATTTTCCTCTTGAGCCCAGACTCGGGCGCCAAACCCGGCATGACGGTGAGCTGAGTGATCCGATGCTGACTGAGGCACTGATCGTGCTGTTTACCGCAATCTTCGTGAACAATTTTGTCGTGGTCCAATTTCTGGGACTGTGTCCGTTTATGGGCGCCAGTCAGAGGATCAGCAGCGCAGTCGGGATGGCCAGCGCAACGCTTTTTGTGCTCACGCTCAGCGCTGGATTGTCCTACCTGATTGAGCACTACATTTTGCAACCCTTTGAATTGACGGCGCTCCGAATCCTAACGTTTATTATTTTAATAGCTGGGCTTGTCCAATTTATGGAGATTGTGATCCGGGCAACCCAACCGCTACTCCATGAATTTCTAGGTGTCTATATCCCGCTGATTACAACGAACTGCATGGTATTGGGCGTTGCACTGATCAATGTCCGCACCAGCGATAGCTTTCTCGGCGCCGTCTTGCTTGGTCTTGGCGCTGGCCTGGGTTTCGGGCTTTTGTTGGTTATCTTTGCCGCGCTTCGTGAGCGCCAATCTAGCTTATCGGTACCCAAACCATTTCAAGGCGCCGCCATCAACATGATCACAGCCGGCTTGATCGCGCTCGCGTTCTCTGGGCTAACTGCAATGCGCGTGTAATGATCGGCTCACTCGCTTTAATGCTAGGCACTGCACTGACGATCTTTGCGCTTATTTTCTCAGCAAAAAGATGGTTCAAAGAGGATCCTGGAACGCTTGAACATCTGATCTTACAAACGCTGCCTCAAACGCAATGCGCCCAATGTGGCTATCCTGGCTGCCGTCCTTACGCCCAAGCCATTGCCGCAGGGGAAGCCATTAACCGCTGTCCACCAGGTGGAGATACCCTGATCGCTACGCTCGCTGAGCTATTAAACAGAGAGATCGTTCCGCTTGCTGACGGGCTCAAAGCGGTGCCTACGCCTCTAAAAGCTCGAATCCGTGAAGAGGACTGCATCGGCTGCACACTGTGCATCAAGGCTTGCCCCGTGGACGCGATTATTGGGAGCCAAAACCTGATGCACAGTGTCATCGACGCCAATTGCACAGGATGCGAACTCTGCTTGCCCCCTTGTCCGGTGGACTGTATTGATCTTGTTGCACAAGTCCCGGTGACGACGGAGCGGTCAAAGCCCGCATTCCCAACGCCGTGCATCTTCTGCGGCGCTTGCGTGCCCGTTTGTCCCAAACAGCTATCGCCCCATGTCTTACTCCTCGCCTATGACCAGCCCGAAGCTCAGCGAGCTGCCAACCTATCGGGCTGTGTCGAATGCACGCTCTGTGACCAGGTCTGTCCCAGCGAAATCCCCCTCACAAAGACGTTTCAATCGATGAAGCACAACAGCCAATTGCGCGCAGAACAAAAAGACTTTGCAGAGGCGACAGAGCAGCGATACTTAGCACGTGAGAAAAGAATAAAAACCGTCGAGCAAACGGTGATTAATCGACCCAAAGCCGATGCGGCCGCGAGTTTGATCAATCAAATCAAGCGAGACTTCTCCGAATGAATGCGCATCGTCAAATGGTGCATACCAGCCTTGCACTCTTGCCTGGTTTCCTGGCCGCCAGTTTCGTTTTTGGCCCAGGCATTGGGATAAATGTACTCGCTGCCTTGTTGACGGCCTTTGTGCTTGAGCTCGGGTTTTATCGAGTCCAGAACAGCCATCCACCGAAGGCAGCAGTCTCAGCGGGATTGCTCGCAGCCGCGTTACTCGGTCTTTGTCTGCCACCTTACCTGCCGCTCACCCACGTCATTCTGGGCGTCAGTTTTGGGCTGATTTTCGGTAAATATGTCTATGGCGGGCTGGGCCAAAATCTTTTCAATCCAGCCATGGTTGGTTATGCGGGCCTGATTGTCTCAGCGCCGCTGCTCATGAGCCAATGGTACCTGGACCGACCCCTCGGCCTCAGCTGGATGGAGCTGCTGGCTGTCAAGGCAGGTTTGCTTGAACTCGACGGCTATTCCGGCGCCACGGCGCTTGACCTATTACGCAATCGGCAAGGAACAACGATGGTTGAATATTGGCGCCTTGCGGAGCACCGGTTTGAGCCTCAGGCCATGATCAGCCTCGGCTATTTTATCGGTGGCCTCTATCTTTTGAAATGCAAAATCATTCAATGGCAGCTTCCAGCTGCAATGCTCGCAGGCCTACTCCTCCCCGCCGCGCTCCTGTTTGATGCAGGGAGCTCTGATAGCTTTGGCTCACCCCTGCTGCACCTGCTTGGCGGAGCTACATTGTTCGGTGCGTTTTTCATCATTACCGATCCTGTGAGCTCACCCAATACACGCTCAGGACTGATCCTCTACGGTCTGGCCATTGGCGCTTTGACATTTCTGATTCGTGGTTTTGGTAGTTTTCCAGATGGTTTGGCCTTCGCAGTCTTACTCGCTAATGCTCTCGGTCCGCTTCTGGACTTGATGGCTCCTAAACCTAATCGATCACAAGCACCCTTATGAAATCCGCTTTCGGAACATTGATGATTGCAGCAGGAATGTCCGCACTTCTGATCGGCGGTATCCATCTGCTTACCAAATCGCGAGTCCATGACAACCAGCAAACCTATGCGCTTGAGGTTTTAAAGACAGTGGTCCCTCGGGATGAGATTGCATTGGCCCTACAAAAAAAACCCTCACCCTATTACACGATTGACGAAGCTGGCCGCTTTATTGGCGTCTTATTCAACATTTCGACGGAGCACGGATATAACGGGCGCATCGAAGCGTGGCTTGCGGTCGGCCTAGACCATAAAGTACTCGGCGTTCAAACAACGTTTCATCAAGAGACACCCGGGCTGGGGGACTTTATCAATGCTGGATCACTTTGGAATCGCCAATTCTTAGGAAAACAACTGAACCAGGCTCGCTTCGACATCCGGCTAGACAAGGGTGATTTTGACAACGTAACCGGTGCCACAGTGACGAGTCGGGCTTATACTCGAATGATTAAGACCGGAATCGATCATCCCGCATTGATGAGACTGACCCAAGAGCAACAAAGTGACTGACGCAACCCACCACCTTCAAGACGGTCTTTGGCGCAATAATCCCGCTCTGGTGCAGTTGCTAGGATTGTGTCCGCTGCTTGCTGTCAGCCAACAATTGGTCACTGCGCTGGCACTTGGACTCGTAACACTGATTGTTTTAACCACCTCAAACCTTTTAATCAGTCTATTTCGGCGTTTCTTGATCAGCGACATCCGGCTACCACTGCAGATTTTGGTCATCGCAACATTGGTATCGGCTGCAGATTTACTCCTGCAAGCCTTTTTCTTCGAACTGCACCAGCGAATTGGATTATTCGTTGCCCTGATTGTGACCAATTGTACAATCCTTGGACGGGCAGAGTTGTTTGCTCGTCGCAACGCTATCACGGCCTCAATCGCCGATGGCTTTTGGATGGGATTTGGATTCTTATGGGTCATCACCCTCCTAGGCGGAATTCGTGAAATCATAGGACGCGGAACCCTGTTCGGAGGTTTTGACCTCATTTTGGGTCCATCTGCTCAATCCTGGGTTATTGAGTTTTCATCAACACCCATTATTATCGCCGGCATGGCACCCGGTGCCTTTTTAGCTCTAGGCTGCATGATTGCTTGCAAAAACTGGTTGGACCAACGATATGAATCAAGCAAAAAGGATCGCGTTTCTCAGCACCCTGCGCGCTGAAAATCCAGCACCCACAACCGAGCTACGATACGACTCGGATTTTCAACTCCTGATTGCCGTCATGCTCTCGGCGCAGTCGACAGACGTTGGCGTGAATAAAGCTACCGACAAACTTTTTCCCGTGGCCGGCACGCCCAAAGCTATCGCTCAACTCGGCGTGTCAAAGCTCAAAGGCTACATCAAGACCATCGGCTTGTTTAACACCAAAGCAGAAAACATCATCAAGACCTGCAAGATCTTGCTCTCAGAACATAACGGTGAGGTCCCCGCTACTCGAGCAGAGCTTGAAGCACTTCCAGGGGTCGGACGAAAGACAGCCAATGTGGTCTTAAACACCGCATTCGGTGCCCCTACAATGGCCGTTGACACCCACATCTACCGAGTTTCAAATCGAACACGCTTTGCGCCAGGCAAGACTGTTTTACAAGTCGAAAAAAAACTACTCAAAGTCATTCCCGACGAATTTATTCGGGATGCCCATCATTGGCTGATTCTTCACGGACGATATATCTGCACCGCACGGAGCCCTCGCTGTGCGGCTTGCGCCGTTTTTAACGAATGTGAATACCCACAACGCGAGAAACAAGCTCAAAAAGACCGCGAGTCCTGAGCTAAGTTGGCGATCGGCGACGGCTCTCCATTTTTAAACGAAGCGCATTAAGTTTAATAAAGCCCTCTGCGTCTTTTTGATCATAGGCTCCAGCATCATCTTCAAACGTCACAATATTGCCGTCATAAAGACTATCTGTTTCTGACCAGCGTCCTACAACAGTCACATTACCTTTGTAGAGTTTCAATCGAACGACGCCGTTCACCTGGGCCTGAGACTCATCGATCAGTGCTTGCAACGCCTGGCGCTCTGGACTCCACCAATAACCGTTATAAATGAGCTTGGCATAGCGAGGCATGAGCTCATCCTTGAGGTGACCCAATTCTCGATCCAAGGTCAACGATTCCATCGCGCGGTGCGCCTTGAGCAAGATGGTGCCCCCGGGGGTTTCATAGCAACCCCGAGCCTTCATCCCAACATACCGATTTTCGATGATATCAACTCGACCGATTCCGTTGCGGCCTCCCAGGTCATTGAGTCCAGACAAAATTTCTGCCGGCGACTTGTGCTGTCCATCAACAGCAACAGGGTCACCCCGCCGATACGTTAGTTCAACATAGCTTGGTGTGTCGGGGGCGTCCTCGGGAGAAACAGACCACAACCACATACTCGATTCCGGCTCTTGGCTTGGATCTTCTAACACACCGCCCTCATAGGAGATGTGCAAAAGATTAGCATCCATTGAGTAAGGCGATTTCTCTCCCGAATGCTTTTGATCCACCTGAATTTGATACTTCTGACAAAATGCCATCAACGCTTCACGAGAATTTAGATCCCATTCTCGCCAAGGCGCGATCACCTTAATCGCTGGGTCTAGCGCATAAGCTCCAAGTTCGAACCGCACTTGGTCGTTCCCCTTACCGGTTGCGCCATGAGCCATCGCTTCGGCCCCTGTCTCAGCTGCAACCTCAACAAGACGCTTTGCGATCAGTGGCCGCGCAATACTGGTGCCGAGCAGATACTCACCTTCGTAGAGGGTATTGCATCGAAACATGGGAAACACAAAGTCTCTAACAAACTCTTCCCGGACATCGTCAATGTATATTTCTTTGATGCCCATACTTGCAGCCTTGGCTCTCGCCGGCTCGAGCTCCTCGCCCTGCCCCAAATCCGCTGTATAAGTCACAACCTCGCAGCCGTAAGTCTCTTGCAACCAGCGCAAAATCACAGAGGTGTCGAGCCCTCCCGAATACGCCAGCACGACCTTCGTAATCTCCGACATAACATCACCACTTAAACGTTGAGGGCGTATGGTAATCTTTTGCCAGAGTTGAGGCCAGATCTCTTCGGCCATGATCCCCTTTGTTCAGGATCTCAGGCCTTTTTATTCAAATCACGCTGATTGCACGACCACAATCAGGCGCAGAGATTCGCCGGTCCCAGCAACAACTGGACATCTGAGGTGGTACAATCTCGGCATGCAAACAATCACGCTCACTCAACCCGACGACTGGCACATTCATCTCAGAGATGGCGACTACCTCGCGACCACCGTTCCCGACGTCGCGCGTTACTTTGCTCGAGCCATTGTTATGCCCAACCTAACGCCTCCGGTCACAACAGCAGCGCAAGCGCTGAAATATCGCGATGAAATCCTCGCGCATCGTCCAAAGGGAAGTGCATTTGAGCCGCTGATGACGCTGTACTTGACCGATCAAACCACTGCCGATGATATTCAAGCTGCAGCGCTATCCCCCGCCATCGCCGCCTGCAAACTCTACCCTGCGGGCGCTACAACGAATTCTGAGGCCGGCATCGCATCCATAACCAACTTGTATCCAATTTTTGCAGCGATGGAGCAACATCAGCTACCGCTTTTACTTCACGGCGAGGTCACTGACCCAAGCACAGATATTTTTGATCGAGAACGCCTATTCATTGATCAATATTTATCACAACTGGTCAGGGAGTTCCCCGAGCTCAAGATCGTCTTTGAACACATCACGACTCGCGAAGCGGTCCAGTTTGTTCGAGACGCCGGCCCATTGATCGGCGCAACGATCACAGCGCACCATCTGCTCTATGACCGAACCGCAATGTTCCAAGGCGGCCTCAAGCCTATTTTGTATTGCCTTCCTGTACTTAAAAGAGATGTACACCGGGCAGCACTGTTAGAAGCAGCCACATCGGCAAACCCAAAATTTTTTATCGGTACAGATTCAGCGCCGCACCCACGTCATCAAAAAGAAAATGCATGTGGTTGCGCCGCAGGATGCTACACCGCAGCCTGCGCCATTGAGCTCTACGCAGAAGCCTTCTCACAAGCTGGGCAGATCGAAAAATTAGAGGGATTCGCAAGCCATTTTGGGCCTGACTTTTACGGCCTGCCCAGAAACGCACATACCATCACCTTAGAGGCATCGCCCTGGACGCTCCCTGAAACACTTCCGTTTGGAGCGGATGCACTCATGCCATTACGCGGCGGTGAATTAATCCAATGGCGGCTACGAACTGAGACTCAGCAAAGTGCCTGAACCCAAAGCCCCTATTGCCCATCGCTTTCGAGGTTTTCTTCCGGTCGTGATTGATGTTGAAACCGGGGGTTTTAATGCCGACACTGATGCACTTTTAGAGATTGCTGCGGTGCTGATCGAAATGGATGACCGCGGTCGACTGTGCCTTGGCGAGCAATTCTTCTTCAATGTAGAGCCTTTTGAAGGCGCCAACATCGAACCGGCTGCCCTCGAGTTCACGGGCATTGATCCTAACAGCGCTCTGCGTGGCGCCGTGCCAGAAAAAGAAGCGTTAACCGCAATTTTTAGTGGTATCAGAGCGGAGGTAAAGCGTACTGGTTCCCAACGCGCCGTCGTGGTGGCGCACAACGCGTCCTTCGATCTTGGTTTCTTAAATCAGGCAGTCGCGCGAACAAAGATCAAACGCAATCCGTTTCACCCTTTTTCGAGTTTCGATACGGCAACTCTTTGCGGCCTAGTGTATGGACAGACTGTTTTAGCCAGAGCTTGCGCGGCGGCGGGCATTCCGTTTAACAACAAAGAAGCACATTCAGCCATCTACGATTGCGAAAAAACAGCCGAGATATTTTGTGATGTTGTTAATCGATGGCCGCAACCTGTTGATCTTGCTGCATTAGAAGCAGAGGATTCACAGGAGACTGACGATTAGATCAAGATGGATTATCTTCCAGAGGAACTTCATCGATCAGAGCTTGTAACTCACCGCTCTGATACATCTCTGTAATGATGTCGCATCCACCTACCAATTCGCCAGAAACAAACAACTGGGGAAAGGTGGGCCAATCGGAGTATTGCGGAAGGTTCGCTCGAATTTCCGGATTGGCAAGGATGTCGATGTAGGCAAAGGGTTTTCCACAGGCCATCAGCATTTGTGATGCCTGAGATGAGAAGCCGCATTGCGGCTGATCTGGCGACCCCTTCATGTAAATCAGAATCGCGTTGTTCTCTACCTGCTGCGCAATGCTTTCTAAAATGTCCGTCATGATGGTGTCGCTCGCTGTCGTTGGGCCTGCATTTTAGCAACTTTTGCCCAAAGATAAACGACCTCTAAAACTTATTTCGAGACTGGCGATGTCCCCTTTTAAGCTCGCGCCTTACTTTCTAGCGAAGCCATCGCTCCAGCCCAAACACAGGGGCAATACAAAGTCGTCAGGGCCATTCGGCGCTCTGTCGTAAAAAGGACACGCAACAAAAAGCCAACCGAGCATCAGTCTTGTCCTGTTACCGCACGCTCATTTCAAAGCCGCTATTGATCAGGAACCACACCTTTGGTTGCTCAAGTTCAGTCACTGCCCTCAACGCAATTGCGAGGATGAAGGGATCATTGCTATCTATGATCGCTGGACTTCCTCACCAGAATTCGCCGCCTCCGCCGGTGGAAGGCCCCAGCCGCCGCCACCTGGGGTCTGCACGGTCAGTATATCCAAGGCTTTAACCTCCAACTGCACTTTGTCAGGAATTGCTCGGTCGTTGAGTGTGTTGTGCCCATTTGAACCGGGAGCGCCGCCTGCAAGTCCCCAAGGCTGAGATCGCCTGCGTTCCGTAATTAAGGTCACTTCGGCATCCTCTAAAAAACGATAACTTCGAATCAAACCTTCTCCGCCAGAATGTAAACCTCCACCGCCAGAACCGGACCGAATGCCATAACGGACAATTTCGACGGGATAATTCGATTCCAGCACTTCAATCGGCGTATTGAGCGTATTGGTCATATGGCTCTGCACAGCGTTTATTCCTGGTCCAAGCTCGCTCGCCCCAACGCCACCTCCCAGTGTTTCATAGTAGTCCCATTGACCCACGCGGCCCATCGCAACATTATTCATCGTGCCCTGACTGGCCGCAGGAATCTCGCTAGGCAAAGCTGTGGAGAGCGCACCAAACATGCAATCAACAATTCGCATCGATGTCTCAACATTTCCCGCAGCGGTTGCCGAAGGCCTTTCTGCGTTGATCAGGCAGCCTGGCTCGGCGCGCAGCGTTATGACACTAAATGCACCGGCACAGGCGGGCGTATTCTCCGGCAACAGACATCGCATCGCATAGTAAACGCCGGATGCAGTGACCGAAATTGGACAATTGATATTGCCAGCCACCGCGGCGCTTGTGCCAGAGAAATCAACGTTGACGTTTCCTTCAGCTATGGTGACTTCAACGCGTATTTTTACGCCCTCTGCATCTAGGCCATCGCTGTCCATAACATCTTCAAAGCCATAGACACCCTCCGGAATTCGCGCGATCCCTGCGAGTGCCATGGTGCGGCCATAGGCATTTAATTGCTGGATCGCGAACAGGAAATCATCGCCTGCAAATTCTTTGACTAAAGCCGCTAGCCGCTCAGAGCCCACTCTGTTAGCACTGGATTGAGCAGCAAGATCCGCCATGGTGCCAGCGCCCAATGTCTTTTTTAACCAGACCATCATCGCCCTAACAGGTCGACTCCTGGCTTGTAATAAAGCCGGCGCAATGACACAGCCTTCTTCATCAATAGACGTTGAAATCGGCATCGACCCAGGAGTGTCTGCGCCAATCTGGGCGTGATGTGCGCGATTGACCACAAAGCCCATTAACCGACCTTCTAAAAAATGAGGTCTCACCAATGTCACATCCGGCAAATGGGTCCCGCCCAAAAACGGGTCGTTAAAGATGAGTTCATCACCAGGATGCCAATCACGGGACTGCGCGATATCGCGCATGGCGAAGGCCATACTTCCTAAATGCACAGGCACATGAGCGGCCTGAGCAAACATACCCCCTTCCGCATCAAACAGAGCGCAGGAAAAATCGAGTCGGTCTTTAATGTTTGGCGAGCATGCCGCTGACCTGAGCACCATCCCCATCTCATCACAAATTCCAGCACAGCGAGAAACGAAGATCGCAAGTTCGACTGGGTTTAAAGGCTCTGTCATATCGGGACTTTAGTGAATTGCTATTCTGGTTTATCATCGCGTGCTCGACTAATTTGTGTCAGCACACCCTTGAGGACTCTCTCATGAACCCAGCCGTTATGCCAACTTATGGTCGCACAGACGTTCAGTTTGTTCGCGGTGAAGGGGTCTGGCTCATCGATCACCAAGGTGAGCGCTATCTAGACGGACTATCGGGGCTCGGGGTCGTCGCCCTAGGACACGCAAACCCAGTCGTGGCCAAGGCGCTTGCAGATCAAAGCGAGCAACTCCTACACACGTCGAATCTCTACCGCATTCCAGCCCAAGAACATCTCGCTGAACGTTTGGCAAAGCTTTCAGGGATGGAGAATATGTTCTTTGGAAATTCTGGCGCTGAAGCGTGCGAATGCGCCATCAAAATCGCCCGCATGTTTGGTCATCAAAAAGGGTTTTCTGACCCAACCATTATCGTGATGGACTCAGCCTTTCACGGCAGAACCATGGCAACGCTGACGGCCACAGGTAATCGAAAAGTCCACGCCGGTTTTGAACCTCTGGTCTCGGGTTTCCTGAGGGTCCCTTTTAATGACGTTGACTCGATTGAAAAAATTGCCAACACATCCAACCAGGTAACCGCTATTTTTGTTGAGCCCATCCAGGGCGAAGGCGGGATTCAAGTCCCAGATGCGGACTACTTACCAAAGCTTAGAGCAATTTGCGATGCCAATGATTGGCTACTCATCGTCGATGAAGTGCAATCGGGCAATGCTCGAACTGGCCAGTATTTTTGCTATCAACACAGCGACATACTGCCCGACCTTGTCACCACAGCCAAAGGTTTGGGTAACGGCGTGCCCATCGGCGTTTGCCTCGCAAGAGGCGCTGCGGCGCATCTGTTTAAACCCGGTAACCACGGCTCAACTTTTGGCGGCAACCCCCTGTCCTGCGCTGCTGCTAATGCTGTACTCGACGAATTTGAGCGGCTCGAGATTATCGATCACGCGGCTCAAATGGGAGAGTATTTACAAAATCAGTTTAGAGAACGTTTGGCTGGCGAAAATGCAGTGAAAGACATTCGCGGCAAAGGCTTGATGCTCGGCATCGAACTCAATACCCCATGCACCGAACTTATCCAACGCGCCTTCGAGCGTCATCTCCTCATCAATGTCACAGCGGAAAAAGTGATCCGGATGCTTCCCCCTCTGATCATCAATCGTGAAGAGGCGGATCAACTGTGTGACACGGTCTGCGACCTTATCCGCGGCTTCTAACTCGGTCGACCGCCTCTAGCCAGCCATTGTAGCGATTGTCAGCAACCTCGCTGGCGATCTGCCGCTCAAAGCACTGATTTAGACGCCAACCCTTTGATAAGTCCTCAAGGGAGTCAAAAAGCCCAACTCTCAATCCGGCAAGATAGGCCGCACCGAGCGCAGTGGTTTCGGTGACTTCTGGCCGATCAACGGCTATGCCAGTTAAGTCCGCAAGGTTTTGAGCAACCCAATTGTTTTCGATCATGCCGCCATCGACCCGGACTCGTCCGGGCGCAACACCGTCGCTCGCCATCGCCAAAAGTAGATCACGGGACTGATAAGCTACTGATTCGAGCGTGGCGGTGACCACATCGGAGACTCCAGAATCTCGGGTCAGTCCTAGAATTCCACCTCTCGCCTCAGCATCCCAATAAGGCGCCCCTAAACCCGTGAATGCCGGCACCACGTAAACGCCGTGACTATCTGGATTATTTGTGGCGATCGCTTCTGTCTCCCGCGCGTGTTCGATCATTTTCATCGAATCACGGAGCCACTGAACAGAAGCCCCCGCAATAAAGATCGACCCTTCCAGGCCAAAACACACCTCACCTTCTAGTCGATAAGCGACGGTCGTCAGCAGGCGATTATTCGATCGAACAGGTTCAGTACCGGTGTTTAAAATCATAAAACAGCCGGTGCCGTAAGTGCTTTTCATCATACCCACTTCGAAGCAGCATTGACCAAAGAGCGCGGCCTGTTGATCACCTGCAATTCCTGTGACCGGGATCTCAGCGTCAATTTCAGGGATGGCCGTGATGCCAAAATCATCGCTGCAATCCATGACTTCTGGCAACATGACTATCGGAATATTCAATAACGATAAGATATCGACGTCCCACTGTTGCTCGATGATGTTAAACAGCATCGTGCGGGCAGCATTGGTTGCATCAGTCCTGTGAACCTGGCCATCAGTCAGACGCCACAACAAGAAACTATCAACCGTTCCAAAACACAGATCGCCGGCCTCGGCCCGAGCTTGACCCGAGTCGATGTGATCCAAGATCCAACGAACTTTGGTTGCGGAAAAATAGGGGTCGAGGAGCAAACCCGTTTTTTCAGTGATCATTGGCTCATGCTCATCTCCTCTGAGGGTATCGCAGAGGGCGCTCGTTCGACGGTCCTGCCAAACGATCGCGTTGTACACCGGCTCACCGGTCTTGCGATCCCAAACCAGCGTGGTCTCTCGCTGATTGGTGATCCCAATGGCCTTGATTTGCGAGGCGACTACCCCAGCTGCTCGCAGTGCACTGTCAATCACCGACAAAACAGAGTGCCAGATTTCTTCTGGGTCGTGCTCAACCCAACCATCTTGGGGGAAATGTTGCTCGAATTCTTGTTGCCCCACACCCATAACAGATCCTGAGGCGTCAAAAATGATGGCTCGCGAGCTCGTCGTGCCTTGGTCAATCGCAAGGATAAAATCTGACATATGCGAATCTCTCAACGGGGTAGGTTTGAAGATTATGGATCAATCACTCCAAATTACAACGAATCCAGCGACCCGTATTGCCCGCGTTGCAGACCATGTTGTTGCTAACCGTACGACTGAGATGTCATCAGGCCTCATACCGAAGCAACGACTCAAATTTCAAATGCCGCTTTGCAAATCAGCTCAGCCCCCCGATATCCTTGGCCAGATCATTAATATCAATGATGAAACGAAAACAGCGGCTGTACAGTTGTTTCTAGCACTAAATTCAAGGCACAATGACTGTCCAATCGCACCCTGAAAAAACTGGAGTACTCTTATGCGTGACGTAGTAATCGTAGATAGTGTTCGCACGGGCTTAGCAAAGTCCTTCCGCGGCTCGTTTAACCTCACTCGACCCGATGATCTGGTTGCCCACTGTATCGATGCACTGCTTGACCGCAATAGTTCCATTGACCCTGCCGAAGTCGAAGACGTCATAGTTGGCGCAGCCAGTCAAACCGGTGAGCAAGGTGGCAATATTGCACGCCTTGCTGTGATCTTGTCTCGGCTTCCTGTGACCGTTGCCGGCAGTACGATCTCACGGGCCTGCTCATCAGGATTAAACTCCATTGCTTTTGCAGCAAACCAGATCGCCAGCGGCTGTTCAGAAATTATGATTGCGGGCGGCGTAGAGTCGATTTCCGCAGGCACGCGTCAGACGCCTGGAAAATCAGACATTCATCCAACCATTCGTGAGAAAGCCCCTGATATCTTTATGGCCATGGGCAACACTGCCGAAGTCGTAGCGCGTCGTTACAACGTTTCGCGAGAGTACCAAGACGAATTTGCGCTAGAGAGCCAGAAAAGAACTGCCGCCGCGCAACAGGCCGGCCTGTTCGATGACGAAATTGTCCCCATGAATGTCAAATGGCAAAAAGTCATTAACAAAGAAACCAAAGAAACCGAGATCGTTGATGGCGTTTGCGTGGGTGACGAATGTAATCGTCCCGAGACCACCCTCGAAGGTCTGGCAAAACTACCACCTGCTTTTGAAGAGGATGGCACTGTCACTGCCGGTAACGCCTCTCAACTGTCAGATGGTGCATCCATGACGCTCGTGATGAGTGCTGAGCGCGCTGCCCAACTTGGTCTTGAGCCCATGGCCTATTTTAGAGGCTGGACGGTCGCCGGCTGTGAACCCGATGAAATGGGCATTGGTCCCGTTTTTGCTGTTCCCAAGTTGCTCAAAGCCAATGGTCTGAGGACAGAGGACATCGACTTGGTCGAACTCAACGAGGCATTTGCATCACAATGTCTATACAGCCGTGACGCCTTGGGATTTGACCCGGCAATCTACAACGTCAATGGCGGTTCAATCTCAATCGGTCATCCTTTTGGCATGACGGGGTCTCGATTGACAGGCCACATCGTCAGAGAACTTAAGCGCCGAGAGAAGAAGTACGGCATTGTCAGCATGTGCATTGGCGGTGGCATGGGCGCTGCGGGTCTATTCGAAGCCTGCTAGGCGGCATCAGTAAAGGCCATTCAGTGATTGGCCTCGAACAAAAAAGGAGCCTTAAAGGCTCCTTTTTTTTGCGCTTTCGCCAACATTAATTTTTTAGCCAAGCTACATCATGCATCGGCGTAGATCTAAAAAACCGCATCCCATGCACACCAATCCTGCTCACGTTGATTCACGAAACGCATTATCCGAATGTGCCCAAAAGTGTCTTGTGCGCGCCCACGATAGGACAAATCTTTATTCAAGCCCAACGACTCAACATCGCACTGAGTTGCGACATGAAAGCTTGAGGCTGGTCAAGAAAGAGATGGTGCTGCGCATCCGCGAGCGACTCGACCTCTAATGCCTGATTCAAAGCCTTCATATGAGTCGCGCTTTTTTCGGAGAATGAAGCACTTTCGGCGCCGTAAATCAGCGCGAGGGGACCAGAAATCGACTTGAAATCGTCCTCCAGATTCCCTGTCGCTTTCATTCGCGCATTCAATTCATCGTCAAATTTCCAAACAAAACCATCGTCGATCCGATCAATGGAGTGTCGCGCAATGTGCGCCACTAAGAATTCATTTTCACAGGTTTGTGGCGGCTGCAAACGGAAGCGAGACCGTGCGATTTCAAGGTCGGGATACACCTTGGGCTTGGACCAGCGCTCTGGACCTTTTGGCGTTTCATCATCAGGATGCTTAACACCAGAATCTAGAAGGATTAATCCCTTAAAACGCGACCGAAACCGCGCCAATGCCCGGATCGCCATCATTCCACCAAAACTATGGGCAACCACAATCGTTTCTGGGCCAAGTCCGGCTGCATCAGCCACCGCACAAATCTCTTCTGCATACAGGTCAGCAGAATACTCGTCACGATGATCACTATCGCCCATTCCGCTCAAATCCGGCGCGATCACGTGATAATCGCCGGCATATCGCGGCGCAATAAAATCCCACCAATGGGCATGGGCATTGTGTCCATGAATCAACATCAAGCCTGGCGCGCTCTGCTCACCCCAACGCAAATAATTTAGTTCGATCTCGTCGAGCATGACCGATGCCGCTTCAGGCACCTGATCTACTGCGGTCCAAAACCACTCTGGAGCATCTGCCATCGAATTCTCCTTAACGTCGAGTCAAACCCTACAATGCGCTGTATCGCCGCAAATGAAAATCAGTATTACCATACAGCGTCTCGATCGCAGTCAGACGCTTGAAGTAATGGCCAATATTCAGCTCATTCGTCATTCCCATACCGCCGTGTAGCTGCACCGCATTTTGACCAACAAACGTTCCGCCCTTGCCGACTTGGACTTTTAAGGCTGATAGCGCTTTGCTGGCTGCGTTGTTGTAGCCTTCCGACAACCGCATAGCGGCCATATACGCCAACGATTTGGTCTGCTCATGCTCTATGAACATATCCACCATACGGTGCTGAAGTACTTGGAACTTACCAATCGGTTGTCCAAACTGCTCACGGGTTTTACAGTACTCAACGGTGTCTTTGTAAAGCACTTCCATGGCACCAACAGCCTCTGCCCCTGCGCCCATCATGCCTTGATCCAAGGCGTATTGTACGAGCGCCAGACCTTCCCCTTCACCGCCGATCACCGCCGAGGCTTCAACAGTCACATTGGTCAGTGTGAGCTCCGAGGCCCTAAAGCCGTCGATGGTTGGGTAGTTTCTCCGATGAACCCCTTCGGCATTGGCATCAACCGCGAAGATCGTGATGCCGCTGGCATCTTTTTGATCTCCCGATGTTCTAGCAGGCACCAAAATCACCTCTGCAGACGGTCCGCCCAGCACAACACCTTTAAATCCTGTGAGAACAAAGTCATCGCCCGAGGACGTCGCAGTGGTCTTCACGTCTTGCAGGTTGAAGCGAGCCTGTGGCTCAACAAAGGCAAGCGTGAGCATCAGATTTCCAGCTATCAATGGCTCAAGCCATCGTTGCTTTTGTTCTGCAGTGCCGCCTTTGGCGACTAGGCTGCCCGCTTGCAACACGGCTGTAATATAGGGTTCAACCACCAGCCCCTTGCCAAACTCTTCGAGCAAGATCATCGTCTCAACAGCAGTACCGCCAAACCCTCCATCTTCTTCCGAAAAAGGAAGTCCCAACCAGCCCATCTCAGCAAAGTGTGACCAATGATCACGACTGAAACCTTCGTCACTTGCAACGATCTTCTGTCGCGCATCAAATCCGTAAGCATTTTGAATGAATCTCTGAACACTGTCTTGCAGCATGCTTTGTTCGCTGGAAAAGGAAAAGTCCATGATGATCTCCGTAAACTGAGCGGTAGCCAGATTGAGCAACAACGCTCGACGGCCAAAAGACCTCATTATCGCTTGTGATGACCGAATTCATCAAGGTAGGATGACGTTAAATCGAAAAGGATGATCCTATGACCGAAGCCATCGTCGCCCAAAATGCCCCCTACCCTGTTGAAGTTGAGGCGGGAAAATCATACTTTTGGTGCGCTTGCGGTAAAAGTGCCAGTCAGCCCTTCTGCGACGGATCACACCAAGGCACGTCTATCCTTCCACAAAAATTTACCGCGGATGAAGCCAAAAAAATCTATTTCTGCGGTTGTAAAAAAACAGCCAATTCGCCGATGTGTGACGGTTCGCACAACGGCTAAGGTGCTGCGCAGATCTCAAGCCACGGCTAGGGTCAATTCAAACCTTGCACCACCAAGTCTATCGGCTTGGTCAATGGCCAGAGTGCCCTCGTAGCGGGCAGCGATTTCGATGACCACTGCAAGGCCAATACCCTGTCCTTGCGCTTGGGTATCCAACCTAAAACCACGCGCCAGCACCTGATTCCGCATCGCTTCTACGATACCAGGACCGTCATCTTCGACCTGCAGAATCAATTGACCTTCCCGACGAAGCAATCTCACCGCAACCTTTCCGTCACAATACTTGAAAGCATTTTCGAGCAGATTGCCCCACATCTGCTGTAAATCACGCGCATCCGCAAAACAAACATCCGCCTCAACGTTGGCTTCCAATTGCACATTCTTAGCGATATAGACTTTTTGCAATGCGTCAATCAACCCGTCCAGCAACACTTGCGAATGAATCTCTGTTTTAACAAGAGGTGAACTCGCCAGCACTGCGCGCTCGAGTTGATAGGCTACAAGTTGGTCCATTTGCTCGACTTGCGCATCAATTTCTGCGGCGGATTGCTGCAGAGCCGTGTCAGCTTTCAAAGCGGTGAGGCTGTTGCGGACAATCGAGAGCGGCGTTTTCAGACTGTGAGCAAGATCAGCCAAGGTCAGGCGATACCGCTCACGCTGAGCCTGCTCCTGATCAATCAGTCGATTCAGTGTCTGAGCAAGGGGCTTTAACTCATCCGGATAGTCGCCAACCAGAGACTGCGCGCGCCCCTGGGCAATCGCATCAATGTCCTTAGTGAAAATGGCAATCGGATTCAGACCCCAGCGCATCACCAAAAATTGTAAGAGTATTAAAACTAAGACAATGGCCACGAGCCAACTCCAAAGCCGAGCGCGAAACCCAGTCACCTCAGCAGCCAGCAAGGTATCCTGTTCAAAAACAATGAAATCAAATTCTTCGACGATGGACTCGGATTCCCATTGGACGCGGTAGGCTAAAAAGAGGTAATGACTTGAATCTCGCTCAACAGACCCGAACCGAGCCACACCACGCTCCCCTTTGCTGAAGTCCTCCGACGACTCCGAAGACAAACTTTGATCCAGCGCAGATTGACTGCGCCATATTTCTCGCTGCTGATCATCCAAAATCAGGGCATAGTGCCCTGACCCTAATTGATTCATCAACGGATCTGCCAGTTCAAGCGGGAGAATCAAACCGTCCTGCGAGTCTTCTGCCACTGACAACAGCCCATAGATTTGCTGCATCATTCGGGTCTCGACCGCAGCTCGCGCACTGCTCGAGAAAGCCTCTTCGAGGACGAAACCCATCATTCCAAGAAACGCGACCAAACAGACCGATGCAGAAGCCAAAAGTCGTCCTCGAAGGGACTTCCAGGGTTTCATTGGGTGGTTTCAACCTCTACTAAGCGATAACCATGGCCTCGCAGCGTTTCAATCGATAGCACTTGGGTTGTTTGCTTGAGCTTACGACGCAAACGTCCTATGAACACCTCAATGACATTACTGTCTCGATCAATCTCTTGCTGATAAAGATGATCCATTAATTCAGCTTTAGAGATCACTTGCCCTCGGCGATACACCAGCGCATGCAAGAGGTTATATTCATAGCGCGTCAAATCGAGCCGCTCCGATGCGACCTGCGCTTGCTTGGCACGAACGTCGATGGTCAAAGGACCCAGCGCGAGTGTGGTTTGAAGTCCGCCACCGGCTCGCCGCGCAAGCGCTCCGAGCCGAGCAACCAACTCCTCGATATGAAATGGTTTGACCAAGTAATCATCGGCACCGGCAGAGAGACCCGCCACCTTGTCGTGCCAGTCTGCGCGAGCGGTTAAGATCAGTATCGGCTGGTCAAGGCCGGCTTCACGGAGCCCTTGAACGACTTCGATGCCCGGTAACCCAGGCAAACCGAGGTCTATCACCGCCAGGTCGAAAAGTTGGTTGATGCCAAACTCCAGCGCAGTCGAACCGTCTTCAAAGGCCTCCACCACAAAACTGCGAGCAGATAGCAAATCGATAAGCTGGCCTCGAAGTTTGGGATCATCTTCTGCAAGCAGTACACGTTGCACCTTGCACCCTCCTATTCAGACAGATCTCCGGTCTGAGCATCAACATACACAAACTTGACGACGCCTTGCTCTGACAGAGTTTTTACTCGATAAGCAGGACCCTGACGGCCGGAAATGATTCTAATTCCAAGAATTCTGCGCTTCGCGTATTCTGATTTGACCAATCGAGCTGCAGATTGATTATCGATTCGAAAAGCGCGTTGCTGGCGAAGTGATTTCGAGTAGTTTTTAAGTTCTACGCCCATCGCCTCGCTGGCAGCTCGCTGCCGAGGCCCCTCACCGCGGCTTGGCGCAGCGGCAGCGTCAAACGCAACCAACACTAATACAACCAGCAAGCCCCATTTCGTCATGATTGATAGAATCCTTGTGATCTTCTCCCCAGAAGTGCTCTGAGGCTATTGCGCCCAGGGAGCGCTAAACGACCGGAACGTGTGAAACACGCAGCTTTATACGCTCGCCCGGATTCGACTGCATCCGCACGTGGTGCAGCGCGCCATTATACTCATACTCCACGTCGTAACCGAGCAGGCGCTCCTCATGCCGCACGGTTCTCACGGTTTCGCACCTTTGACGTGATTCATAATCATGGCCATGACGCCGATTTTTTGCAATGGCATTGCCAACCGTAGCGCCTAAGACCGAACCCACAAGCGCACCTACTTGCTTGTTCCGTTTTCGATGACCCACGGCATGGCCAAGCGCTCCACCGACCACACCGCCAACAACCAAACCCACACCATGGTCGCTACGATAGGAGACAGGAACTTGCTCCACCCAGCAAGAGCGTTCTGGGGTTTCCACGGCAACAGACTCGTACACCGCTCGACTGCTGATCACATCAGCCTCCTCAAAAATCACGCTGGCCGCATGACTGCCAAAGGCGATGAACATCAAGCTCACATAAAAAGATCCAGTCAACATCGTTTTCATAAGACATCTCCGATTGAGTTGGTCCTAAATTAACGAAGCTTTAATGAACCCAAGCTGAACCAAAACCTGATCCTTAACTCAGCAGTTATTTCGGCCGCTCGCGCACAATGAGGCAAATAACAACAAAAACGATTGTCGCGCAGGCTCACAAATGCACGGCTGGCCAAAAGTGAGCCCTTGGTGAATCAGCGATCAACGCGCAGGTTTAGAGAACCCGCCTCAAACCATTAAAATTTTGTTGAATGAACTTTTTAATGAATCAGCTTTTTGTGGGTAAGCTTTTTATAGGTAAGCTTTTGACTACATTTGATCGTTACAAAATAAGCTTGTTACACACCAAGTTTTTGTCACGTTAGGCTCCTTGCAAATAACGGCATCGATTAATAATGGCATTGATTAATAGCCGCTCTTTTTAAGCAAGGCTTTGAGTCAAACGCTGAACACATGTGTCCAGAAGGCGCCGGATGCCATCAGCGCTAAGCTCCTGCCCGCAGCGTAACCTCGTCAATGCCGTGATCAGTGCTAAGTGCCACAACGATATCCGCAGTGCTTGGCAAGTCCTCGATCATCCACTGCGTGATACGCTGGTAATACTGTATAAAAGTCCTTATTTGCTCCGGCTCCATGGCTTCGGGGCCTGAGTTAAAGCGACGCTCTTGTTCCACTCGCCATCGATGAATCGATTCCAAATCAGGTGCCTTCAAATAGACTAAAAACTCTACGTCAAAAAGCGTTTGATACGCCTGACTCGCTAAATTTTGATTCACCGCACGCCGCCAGATCCCCGCACGATCTTGATCCATCTCGAGCGCGTTGACCGGCAGGGTCAAACGGTCTTTAGGTTCGGGTCGGGCCCCAAAGCACCACCCTTCGAGAATTACCACATCAACCCCTGCCGGCACGCTTCTCAACCCAACACGGTCATCACGGCCCTTGTCAAAATCCGGAACATCTGCCGCATATCCCTGCAACAGTCTGCCAATCACTTTGTGCATCCAAACAACATCATGCGTTCCTGGAACGCCTCGAACGGAGAACAAAGGATGCTGCTGTCTTGCCATTTCGGCTCTAGCCGCTCGAGTCTGATAGAAATCGTCCAAAGACAACACCGCGCACTGCAGGCCAACTGCCCGTTCAAGCAGTTCGCCCAGACATCGTGCCAAGGTCGACTTACCACTGCCTTGACTACCAGCAATACCGATCGTTTTAAGCCCCCGCTGCGCTACCTGCTGAGCCAAACCCTTTAATAGATCTGGATACTTTTCATCCTCAACCCCGGCGGTAAGGAGCAATTCGTCAATGAGCGCTCGCATATCATCCATGATCGGGCAACAACCGATCCGGATCTGCGTCATAGTCTCTAAAGGGCGGAAGCGCCGAGCGCAGACGCGGGCCATAAAACTTTGTCCGTAGGCGGTCATCTAGAATTGTCACTACGCCTTGATCAGATTCCGTCCGAAGCAATCGGCCCGCGGCTTGGGTTAAACGTAAAGCTGCATTTGGAAGCATAAAATCAGTGAAGGCATTGCCGCCCGAGGCTTCGATCCATTCTTGTTGCGTCGCCCCCACAGGATCGTCGGGAACACTGAACGGAATCTTAGCAATGATCACCTGCAGGCAATAATCTCCAGGCAAATCAACCCCTTCAGCAAATGAGGCCAATCCCAAAAGGTAGCTGTGGTGACCAGCATCAATGCGCTCTCGGTGCTTTCGCAGCATTTCCGATTTGTTGTCCTCGCCTTGGAGCAAACACAAATCACGCAGCTCAGGAGACAGATTATCGACCACCGCAAAGAACTGCCGCCAAGAGGTGAACAGCACAAGTCCGCTCTGAAATTCCACCAGCAACTCTGGAATGACTTCAGACAACTCCTCGGTATGGGCTGCCGCATCGGTTGGACTGGCCAACATCCTGGGGATTCTCAGTTGCCCTTGATTGGCGTAGTCAAAAGGGCTGGGTACCACCATTCCGACAACATCCTCGGGCAACCCTAGAGACTCGGTCAGCATTGAAAAATCTCTTCCAACCGCCAAGGTCGCTGAGGTTAACACGGCTCCAGCACACTGAGACCACAGCTTTTCATACAGCACCGTATCGACCCGAATCGGGGTGCAATGGACAAGGAGCTCATCTGAGCTGAAAGTGAGCCACCGCGCGCTGGGACCTTGTTGTTCATCGGCTGCGCCGAACAGCCTCCAAAGGTTTGCCGCAGCCCCCAAGCGGCCGGAAAAAGTTCCAAGAACAGTCACCAAACCTTCGAGCACGACCCGCTGCGCTGGCTCGGACTGGGTGATCGATTGCTCAAGAGTTTGTCGAGCACTTTGCATCATTTGCTCGAGCCGCTCGGTCAACCCGGCAAGGGCTAAGCATTCTGCGGCCAGCACATCATCTATTTCACCACCAACAAATCGATACTGGAAAGCCTCACCTTGAGATGCTGCTTCATCCTCAAATCCGCGCAGTAACAAAAAAACCTGATCATAGGTCTGCAAACAATTTGCGGCGGCGGTCGGGAGGTTTGACAGCGCTGCAAGCTCGCTCACCACTTCATCTAAACTCGCATCGATCAATCGACTTTTTGTTTGCTCAAGGCAATCTTCAAGCTGAACTAAAACCTCTCGATGAGCGGTCCCTGCTAAAAACCCTGCCCACTGACCTCGCGCTTTGTCTGCCAAGTGATGAGCCTCGTCAAGAACATATAGCGTCTCCTCTGGCGACGGCAAAATCTGGCTCTCATCGGAGGCCAAGTCAGCGAGCAATAAATCGTGGTTGGTCACAATCACATCAACCTCATCTAACCGCTCTCGCGCCGAAAAGAATGGACACTGACTGAAAAAACTACATTGACGATTGGTGCATTGTTGACGATCAGTGCTGACCCCACGCCAGGTTCGATCATCGACCGCGAACGCAAGACTATCCCGGTCTCCATCCCAGCGGCCTGACCCGAAGGTTTCCAGCATCGAGTGCAGTTGGCCAAGATCCTCAGGCCTCGAGGCTGCCAACTCATCCGGGAAAAAATCAGTCATTGCGGAGTTTTGCTCGGTGCCTTGTAGCTGTGCATCAAGCTTCGAGACACACAAATAACGTCTGCGCCCCTTAGCGAGTGCGTAGGTGAATTCAATGCCTGCATGCTTCTGGATTTCCTCAAGGTCCCGCAAAACCAACTGCTCCTGAAGCGCAACCGTTGCGGTCGAAATCACTAACGTTTTGTCTTGGGCAGACGCAATCGCAAAGCCAGTCAGCGCGTAAGCTACGGTTTTACCTGTACCAGTGCCCGCCTCGACCAGCGCAATCGGACTTTGCTCAAGGTCATCTGGGTCGAGAGCCAAACGCCGAGCCAGCTCTGCAATCATCAGTCTCTGACCATATCGTGCTCGGAATTGCGTTGAGGACAAAAACGAGGAATAGTAGGTTTGCAGATGATCGCGAAGCGTTTGATCGATCATAGACCTGTCAACTCAGCAAGTAAGATACGGTTGAGGAAGCATTCAGCAGAGAGGAAAAGCGCGTTATGCAGCAATTGGGCAACATCCATCAAGTCAAAGCAATTGTTGTTGTCATCGTGACGATGATACTCGGTATAAGTCCCGTGGTGAATGCGAGTAAGGCGCTACCCCTTGAAAGACTACGGCTGCCCGAAGGGTTTTCAATTTCTATCTTTGCTGAAGTCGATAACCCTAGACAACTGGCCATCGATCAAGCAGGCATCGTTTATGCCGGTAGCAGACGAGGTGGGAAGGTACACGCCATTGCTGATCTGGATCAAGACGGCGTTGCCGACATAGTCAAAGTCATTGCAAAGGGACTGACCATGCCTTCGGGTATCGCCATTCGTGATAACCGACTCTACATCGCTGCCGTCAACTCGATCTTAAGATCGGCCCCCCTATCGAACATCCTTGAGAAGGCAACAACCTTCACCACAATTTATAAAGACTTTCCAAAGGATCGTCATCACGGCTGGAAGTTCATCGATTTTGGCCCAGATGATTTGCTATACGTGCCCGTTGGCGCACCTTGTAATATTTGCTTAAAGGAGAATCCAGTCTACGCGAGTATTCAGACCCTGGATGTCGATGCCAAGCGGCCAAAGCCCAAGCTCCATGCCGCAGGCGTTAGAAACTCGGTGGGCTTTACCTGGCATCCAGAGACCAAAGCACTCTGGTTTACCGACAATGGCCGCGACCAACTTGGTGATGAATCACCTCCCTGCGAGCTGAATATCGCAACCGCGCCTGGCGGGCATTTTGGTTACCCTTATGTCCACGGTAATGACCTGCTTGATCCAAAGTTCGGGCAACAGGTACCCGATCATGAATTGATCCCGCCAGCACTCTCTCTTGGACCCCACGTCGCACCGCTGGGCATCGCATTCCCGCCCGAGCAAGCATTTCCAGAGGGATATCGCAATCAGCTTTTCATTGCGGAGCACGGCAGCTGGAACAGAAGCCGCTCAGCGGGTCATACCGGGCATCGCATCACACTGGCAAGGTCCGGGCCTACGGACGGCGATTCAAGTGCATTGACCTACGAAGTTTTCATCGACGGATGGCTTCAAAACAATACCGCATGGGGAAGACCTGTTGATATATTGTTTTCACCCGATGGCAGCATGCTGATATCTGACGATCATGCGAATGTCATTTATCGCGTGACGTATCAAAAACCAAAGGCTTCCTCTCCGCCAGAACTCAACGGCGATACCCTTTAACGGCCTCTGAGCTCACGGTCTCTGAGCACTAAGCGGGTTTTGTTGTAGTTCATCTCGATTGATGACAAGCTCTTGACGCATCTCTTCACTCGGTAATTGTCTTAAGCCATGTTCCTCCGATTCGATTCTAAGAGACTGTTTCATCTAATCCTGGGCGCTTACTTTCTACTAGGTGCCCACTACAGTTTTCCAAATTTTGGCGGCTACGGACTCAACATGCCACAAAATTTCGCGGCCTGGATCTTTACGGCGCCCCTCATTGGCCTGGGTCTGTGGCAATGGGCCAGGGATCGAGTCTTCCATTTTTCAATCAGTCTCGCTTTGTACTGGCTTGGCGCGGCGATGTTGGCGCTGCCCTTGTTTTTCCCGAACGTCATCGATATTGCCAGCGCTGCACCGAGAATTGCGGGACTCATCGCCGGCTTACTGCTGTATACCGCCGTATTACAAATAAATTGGACATCAGTCCATTGGCGCAATGTCCTCATTTTGGTTCTGGCCGGCATTGCTGTCGAATCGGTACTCGGTTTGCTCCAGTATTTTGTATTAGAACCCGGCAATTATTGGGGTTATAACACGCTCCAAAATCGGCCTCATGGCAGCTTCCAGCAAGTCAATGTCATGGCGAGCTTTATTGCTACAGGTTTTGCTATCAGCCTCTACTTCATGTTGAGCAAGGATGAGCGCGCAATGGCTCCAGCCGCCAAAATCGGTGCCGTTCTTGCCGGCTTTATGGCCCTTTCCGCGCCGTTTTTACTTGTGGTGATTCAATCTAGAACGGGCCAGCTTGGGGGCCTAGCCGCGCTGCTGTTGTTACTGCCCAGTCTGCGAAGGCAAGGGCCCGTACTCACAAGGCAATTGCTGTTGTGGTTCTTTTTGGCAGGGACAGGACTGATCGCTGGACTCGGAGCGCTCTCTACAGCCGATAGTCCAAAACGGCCGCCTACAATCTATGAAGACCCAGGGGCCAGAGCAGTTATTTATGCGCAAAGTTTCGAAGTCATCCAACAAAACCCTTTGTTTGGATCGGGTTACGGTAATTTCGAACACGCCTGGCGCCACAACCACGCCGAAACTGCAAAGCCTGAGGGAAATGTGATCATGGGGCTGCACGCGCTCAGCCATCCCCATAACGAAACCTTGTTGTGGCTCGTCGAGGGTGGCCTCCTTGCCTTTACCGCACTGGTAATTCTGGCATCAGGACTGCTGCTAAGTCTCTGGCGAGTTCCATGGCGCCAACGCTGCAGTCTGTTGGCCCTTGTGACGCCCATCCTCATTCATACTCAGACCGAGTATCCACTCTACCATTCAAGTCTACACTGGATTACCCTCATCTTACTGCTTGCTATGATCGACGCCGCTTGCGCGCCGATCCGGACAGTCGCCTTTCCACGGATCATCTTCCCCGCAGCCGCTGCGCTGGCCATACCACTGGCAGTAACGCCTTTCATGGTCACTGGTCTGCAATCCCTGGCCGTCATCACAAAATTCGAATCCAAAAAGCCACGTGAATTTGAGCTCTTAATGGAAGTCTCCAATCCAGCTTTTGATCTTAACCGGTTTCAGTGGCATCTCTGGGAACTGAGATTACGCACAGCACTGATCACCGCTGACACCACTGAGCTAGCTGCATTTCTCGCATGGTCAGAGCGCCTAGCCCAAACTATGCCGAGATCGCCGCTTTATGTGAATCGAATCATCGCGCTCAGAGCGCTGGGCAGAATTGACGATGCCGAGGCGGTGCTAGCAGAAGCCCGCTATCTTTTTGGTGACAGACCGGATCTGCTGCCGTTCGTTGATCTAGATCCAAGGGTGCGGATCAAACTCGAGTAGGCGCTCGGAGGAAAATCCTCTCTTGCGATCAACTTTAAAACAATCCAAAGAAGCGCTTTTTGAATCGTCGCTCGCATCCTGCGAGCTGACCCGCATAGGCATCTGCTTGCTTGCCGACTTTGCTCGCAACTTTAATCAGCCAAGGTTTCGACTGATAGGAGCCCTTGGCATAACCGCCCTGACCTTCATGGTAGGAAAGGTACAATTTTTCAGCATCGGTTTTGGCAAGTCCATTTTTCCTAGCACTCTGATCAATGTACCAACCAATAAAGTCGGCGGCATCTTTAAAATTGTTGCGGTCTGCCCCCCATCGACCCGAGGATTCTCGGTAGTTGTCCCAAGTTCCATCGATGGCTTGGGCGTAGCCCTTCGCTGAGGCCGGCCTTGGACCAGGAAATATCCACAGAATTTTCTTTCTGGGGGGCTTGGCCTTCGCCCTAAAACTCGATTCTTGGTGCATGATCGCCATGATCACCGGCACGGTTGTACCCCAACGACTTGCCGCTTTGCTAGAGGCTTTGTACCAGCTGCGCTGTTCCTTAAAAATCTCGCAAACGTTACTGATGTCGGCGGGCTGTTTCGCGGTGCACCCGGCCAGTGCGAGCACGATCACCGGCATCACCCATCTGAGTATTTCCAAACGCCTCACCGCGCTGTCTCCAAAATCGCGTTTAATTGATCTTCGGTGATAATTTCCACTCCCAGCGCCTGAGCTTTTTGCAATTTCGAGCCAGCCTCCTCACCCGCGATAAGCATCGTTGTTTTAGATGACACCGAACCGGCGACCTTCGCACCGAGGACCTGAAGCCGAGCTTTCAGGGCAGTTCTTGAATACTGTGCCAACGTACCAGTGATCACCCAAGTCTGTCCTGCGAGCGGCTTGCCAGCAACCACAGCTTCGGCCGGCATCGCGCCCTCAATACCAGACGCTAAAAGACGTGAGATCAGCTCCCGATTAGCCTCTTCACGGAAATAATCAACCAAATGCTGGGCCACAATCGGACCTACATCGTCTACCTCGAGTAAAGCACTCGCGTCAGCGGCCATCACGGCGTCTAACGTTCTAAATTGCTCGGCCAAGGCACGCGCCGTTGCTTCGCCGACCTCAGGGATGCCCAAGGCATAAATCAATCGACTTAAAGTGGTTCGTTTAGAGGCCTCGATGGCATCAAGTAGCTTTTGAGCAGACTTTTCAGCAAAACGATCCAGTGCAAGCAAGGATGCCTTTGACAACTGATAGAGGTCCGAGGCGTCTCGGATCAAACCTGACTGCAGCAACTGTTCTACAACTTTTTCACCAAGCCCTTCGATATCCATCGCTAACCGGGAGACAAAATGTCGAATCCGTTCTTTCTGCTGCGCCGGACAAGCAAGCCCATTAGGACATCTCAAAATGACCTCTTCGCTGGCGAGCACAAGAGGGCTATCGCATTCAGGACACAGTCTGGGACGAACGATATTTTCTGCATTGCTTGGTCTTTGACTCACGTCAACCCGAACAACCTTAGGAATGACGTCGCCCGCACGTTCGACGACCACGGTGTCGTTAATCATCAGCCCTAATCGTTCGACCTCATCAAAGTTATGAAGCGTTGCATTGGCAATTGAGACACCACCAACTTGAACTGGCTTTAATCTCGCAACTGGCGTGATGGCCCCTGTTCGCCCCACTTGGATCTCTACATTCAAAACCGTTGTGCGGCCCTGAGCAGCTGGGAATTTTCCAGCAATGGCCCATCGTGGAGTTCTAGTAAGCACGCCAAGTGCTTGCTGAAAAGCGAGGCGATTGACTTTAAAGACCACTCCGTCGATCTCGTAATCAAGCTCGGCTCTCTCTGTTGAAAGCTTGGCGTAATACGCCTGACAACCCTCCGCATTTTCGACCAAAGCAGCATCCGAATTGACGCGAAAACCCCACTGCCGAATCTGCTTCATCACACCCCAATGTTCATTCGCCATCTCTCCACCCTCAGAGACTCCAATGCTATAAGCAAACATCGTTAGACGGCGCTTGGCTGTAAGTCGGCTATCGAGCTGCCGCAGCGACCCGGCGGCGGCATTGCGAGGATTGGCAAACGGCTTTTCGCCTCGTGCAACGAGATCTCGATTGATCGACTCAAAAACAGGCTTCGACATGTATACCTCACCGCGCACCTCAAGTCGGTCAGGATATTCGGATCCTTGCAGCACCAAAGGCACTGCCTCTATGGTTTTCACGTTTGCGGTGACATCCTCTCCAGTGACACCGTCACCGCGCGTTGCGGCGCGCAGAAGCCTGCCGCGCTCATAGAGTAGACTAATCGCAACACCATCAATTTTAGGCTCGGCACAGTAAGCCATTTCAGTTTCCCCCAGAGCCTTAAGAACCCGTTGGTGGAATTCGAAGATATCTTGGTGATCAAACGCGTTGTCCAAAGACAGCATGGGTAGTTCATGCCGGATTTGACCAAAACCTTGGAGGGGTACCGAGCCGACCCGTTGGCTTGGGGAATCCGAGTGCTGTAGCTCGGGGTAGGCGCGCTCTAACGCGAGTAACTCTTGGAACAATTGATCGTACTCAGCATCGGAGATAACCGGCGCATCAAGCGCATGATAGGCGTAGTTATGATGATGCAAGGCTTTGCATAACGTATCGCAACGATCCTTCGCATCCTGCGAGACCGTCATCTGGAACCACTAAACTGATACTCCTGCACCTGCTGGCGAAGCTCAGCGACAGAATGCTCACTCATGATCGTTCGGCGATCATCACACAGCCTTGCACCCATTGAGTCGGCGAGCCGAACCGCAACATAGAGCATTTCCTCGAAAACGGCAGGCGCATCCTGGCACTCGCTTGCACACATGAACAAGGTCACTCCAGGAGTGCTCAGTGATTCGATGACATCCGGATCAAATGATCCCGGCTCCACAGCATTAGCAATACTGATTTTTTCTCGGCCAGCATCATCGTACCGATGAAAAATAGCCTTATCACCGAATTCGAAGTCCAAAGCGGTTATTTCGCGCAATAACATCGGGCCCTCGATATCGCCCAAAACGTTCAGCACCACGTAGTAGGGTTCCGCATCTTGAATCACCGAAGATCTCTCAGCCAGCTGAGTCGCTGGAGCTTTGGCCCGTGCATCAACCCCATATTCGTCGGCCGAAATCTCTCGGTCCAGCGCAGCATCCAAACTTTCCTTCTGATCCCCGATCTGTAGATCCGAAGCTACGTTGCGCTCAATGCCACTTTGAGTGGTGGCTTGCTCTACGGCCGCATCATCCGATTGAGCAGATTCGCTACCTTCACTCGATGTATTCTGCGCCGCTGCCTGACCCTGACTTGGTATGGCCCTCGGGGGCTGATGATTTGAAACGGGAATACTGGAGTCACCAACGGTTACGATCCTCGCTCCACCATTAGGGAGTTCTGCTTTAAATTGACTCAACGAATCACCGTCTGCGAGCGACCCTGGATCCGAGGCAAATTGTTTGTCCAATTTTAAAGGCAGGCGGTCGGAGCCAAAGTACTGCACCCAAAAGCCGTGGACCAACACACCCACGATCACAACCCCCAAAATCAACATCAGCCATTCTTGCAGATCTAGTTCCACGATGACCCCGCTTTTTATCCCCTCAAAACAGTCCGTATTGACCCTGTTCCCTCTCGCAATATTCTATGCTCAGTCGCTCTGTTTTTATCCAATTTGTTTCTATCCAAACTGGTTTTTTGCCCTCTCGCTCACCACTGCCAAGCTTTGACGGCCTGCTGCAAAAATCAGTGATCCGACCGGTTATGGTCTCACAGACCTCACACCGCCGACATCGCGACAGCCTCTTCAACATCAACAGAAACTAGCCGAGAGACCCCCGGTTCATGCATGGTGACCCCCATCAACTGTTCAGCCATTTCCATGGCGACCTTATTATGGGTGATATAGATAAATTGGACAGTTCGCGACATTTCCTTCACCAATTCTGAATAACGTGCAACGTTTGCATCATCCAGAGGCGCGTCAACTTCGTCGAGCAGACAAAAGGGTGCAGGGTTGAGACTGAAAATCGAAAACACCAAAGCAATCGCCGTGAGCGCTTTCTCACCACCTGACAGCAAATGAATACTGCTGTTGCGCTTTCCAGGAGGCCGAGCCATAAGCCCCACGCCAGTGTCGAGCAGATCTTCTCCGGTCATTTCGAGGTAGGCGTGCCCGCCCCCAAATAGCTTGGGAAACAATTGTTGAAGCTTACCATTGACCAGATCAAAGGTTTCTTTAAAGCGCGTTCTCGTTTCTATATCGATCTTACGAATCGCCTGCAAAAGCGTGTTCAGGGCTTTTTCTAAATCTTCATTCTGAAGGTCAAGGTATTCTTTGCGTTCGGCTTGGACCTTGTATTCTTCGATTGCTGCCAAATTAATTGCACCCAACCGTTGGATTCGGTTCTCAAGGCGCTGTAATTCGGCTTCCCACTCAGCCTCATTGGCAGCCTCGGGCATAGCCTCTAGCACCGCTTGCAAGACTTCATCGTCGCTCTTTAGTTGCTCTTCAATGGTTTTACGCCGAACGTCCAGCGCTTGGAAGTCGAGACGGGCCGCCTCGAGCTGGCTCCTTACGCTGCCGACGGATTCTTCGTAGTCAACCCGCTGCTGCTCTAGTGCACTGATCTCAAACTCAATTCGCTGTGCTGCTTGACGACCTGATGTGAGTTCACCCTCGATCTCTTGCCTTGAAGTGAGTCGCTCCTGAAGCCTCGACTCTAACTCGGTGGCAGGTTCTGCAAGCGCCTCAATACTGGCCTCCAGCTCTTGTTTCCTCACATCCAGCGCTGATCGCCGCTGCGTTAACCGAACGATGGCCTGCTGTGTTGCGTCGATCTGCGCTTGTAAACTTTGAGACTTAAGCGCTAATTGATGATTGGCATCACGATCGGCCTGAGCCTGTGCTCGTACGACCATCAAATGATTTTGAGCCGCAGTTCGGGCTTCACTCATCTCTACCCGCTGTGTTTCCGCTTGCGCCATATCGTCCATCGCGCTGCCTAAACGCCCCCTTGCAGCGAGCAAGAGTGCCGAGTCTTCTTTGATCTGTTCCTCGGCTGCAGCCGAATCGCGCTCCGCTCTCGCTACTTCGCTTGCAACCTGCTCGGCTTGGATGCGCTTGGCCGTCAAGCGCGCGCGGGTCTCTCCATAGCTCCGCTGCTGTTGCACTAATCGACCCTGTAAGTCATCTCTTGCCGACTCGAGCATGACCAAGTTAGCAGCCCCAGATTCGACTTCAGCCTCGGTCTCTGCAATCGCTTGTTCAAGCCCATCGAGCTGTTCCAATAAATGGCTCAGTTCTTTTTGACGCTGAATAACTCCGGCCGTTACATCCTTTTCGGCGCTGACTCGCATCCAATTGCAACCGATCCAAACGCCATCTCGAGTGACCACAGATTCATGAGGCGCAAGAGATTCCGACTGCCGAAGCGCATCATCAAGATCTTCAGCAACAAAAATATGATCTAGCCAAGCCCGTAGCTCTGCGGTGGAGGTAACCTTACTGGCAAGCGTTAGACGCTCAGTCTGCGCAGGCGGTTGGTCTGGCGACTCGGCCAAAGCAACAAGCGTTAAAGACCCTTTCGACAATTCGGCAGCCGCCCCAGCTTGCGCTCTAAGATTACCCACCAACACACCTTGCAGGGCTTCGCCCAAAACCGCTTCCACGGCGCCATCCCATCCGGTCTCCACTTCTAACCGTTCACCTAGGCGCGGCGCGGTGTCCAGCTCCTGCTCCTTAAGCCATTGAATTTCTTCACCGGATTGACCTAAAGCGGCCTGCTGTAACGCTTCAAGCGAGGCTTGCCTACCTGCGAGATGCTGCATTTGTCCACGCTGGGCGCTCAAAGCGCGAGCCAACGCTTCACTCTGGTCGCGTTGCATCTGCAACTGTTGCGAGAGCGCATCGGATTCTGCCTGAATTTGTGCGACCTGAGCTTCTTGGGTCCCAAGCATCGCCTCCAATGGCGCAATCTCATCAGCCACTGCTTGTTCCGTCAAACGCACTTGATCTTCTTCCAGGCTCCGCATTCTCTGGTTAAGCCGATTGATCGAGTCCTCTAACAGTCCTATTTTTGATTGCTCAACCTCACCGGCCTGAGCAACTTTTGCTGCTTCAACGGAAAAGGCCTCCCAACGAGATTGCAAATCCAGCACCGCCGCTTCGGCTTGGTCGAGCTCAGATTTCGAACGCTGCTCGGACTCGGTCAGTTGCTCCTGTGTTGGCATCAAAGCGGCGAGTTGAGCCTTGAGATCAGCAACAAGTGCCTCATCGCTGGCGAGGCTAGCGCTGCTCTCTGCCCGCTCCTGTTCAGACTGACGAAGATCTTCAGCCAACGTTCGGGCGCGCTCGGATTGATACTGAATACTTTCCTCAATCCGGGCAATTTCTGTGCCTTCATCGAAAAAACGCTGCTGCACTTTCGCCAACTGATCGTTAGTGCCTTGCAGCGTTTGTCTTTTTTCAACAATCTCGGTCTCAACTCGACGTTGATCAGCGATCCGCGCTTGCAAATCGATCTCAAATTGATCAATCCCGCCTTGAGCAAGGGACGCTTTTTCGTCTAATCCTTGCCAACGCAGGGCTGAAAGCTGCGCACTGGTGGCGCGCTCAGTTTTTTTCAATTCCGTGTATTTTTCTGCTGCTTTGGCTTGCCGCTCAAGGTGATGAATTTGGCGCTCGAGCTCTTCTCGCAGATCTGAGAGTCGATCTAAATTATCTCGGGTATGAGAGATTCTGCGTTCAGTTTCTTTTCGACGCTCCTTATACCTGGATATTCCAGCGGCCTCCTCAAGATAGACCCGAAGCTCTTCTGGTTTGGCTTCAATCAGCTGACTGATCATACCTTGTTCGATAATAGAGTAGCTTCTCGGCCCTAGACCGGTGCCTAAGAAAATGTCAGTGATATCTTTTCGCCGACATTTGACGTTATTCAAAAAATAACTCGACAAGCCATCTCGACTGACTTGGCGTTTAATCGAGATCTCAGAATAGGCCGCATACTCGCCGGTCAATCGCCCAGCTGTGTTATCAAAGACAAGTTCTATACTGGCTTGGCCCACAGGCTTGCGAGAGCTAGCACCATTAAAAATAACATCGGTCATCGATTCGCCGCGCAAATTCTTGGCCGAGCCCTCTCCCATCACCCACCGAACAGCATCGATAATGTTCGATTTTCCGCACCCATTCGGGCCGACAACTGCACAGAGATTATTGGGAAAAGGGACCGTCGTGGCGTCTACGAAAGACTTAAAACCGGTGAGCTTGATCGCTTGGAGTCGCATCAGCAGATCTTACTAGAATGCTACATTAAGCGAAACTAAAACTGTTCAAACACGGTATGATTTATGAGAAAAACGCTCCGCGGTGAGTTTCTGCACCGGAGGATTTAAAAAGTTGCCTGAACCAGCCGCAACGCAAAACCATCGGGGTTGCGTCTTAACGCGCCCTAGCAATTCAATGCGCGCCAGGCCGTGCCGGAATCAAGATTATGCGAATTCGCCCTCGATTAAACGCCGCAGCAAAATCCTCGCATGTTCCAAAGGACCTTGCCCTCGACGCCCTTGCAGATTGGTTGCGTCAAAGTGAGGACCATCATCGGCACGTGATCGAGGGAGCGGAAGCCAGAATCGTGTACTTTAATTCCGCTCAGCCCGCCGCTACCGATTTTGTATTTCTCAACATCCACGGTTTCTCCGCTTGTCGGCAAGAGACAGCCCCCATCGCAGAGACACTGGCCAAAAACCTTCAGGCGAACCTTGTCGAGCTGCGATTGGCGGGTCACGGCCTCAGTGACAATGCCATGACAGCAAGGGCAGAGGACTGGTTGCAGACCGTCGCTGACGGTTTCGATTTAGCATCTCGCTTGGGACAAAAAACAATTATTGTTGGCACCTCGACAGGCGCACCCCTTGCCTGCTGGGCAGATCGCATACTCGGGCCTCTCTACGGGGAACCTTTTGCGCATTTGTTTATGTCGCCTAACTTTAAGATCAACACACCGTTCGATTTTATTCTGACGCTACCGCTGGCAGAGTACCTTGTGCCGCTGATATTAGGCCGAACACGCAGCTGGACACCAGAGAACGAGCTCGCAGCCAAGTTTTGGACGTCCTCTTATGACATACAAGCGGTGATCGAAATGCAAAAAGTTGTCGATTGGTTCAGAGAGCAACCCAGCTCCGCTTGGAGGACGCCGATGGCCATGATGGTGATGGATCAAGACCCAACAATTTCTTCGAAGGCGGCGAAGAGCGTGTTTCTACAATGGCAGTCGCCAGACAAGCAGCACCTGGCCATCAAAGATGACCCGGACGCGGTCAGTCATGTCTTTGCAGGCAGCATTGCTGGACCCCACCGAACCAGCTCAACAATCAAGAGTTTCAATGACTTTCTTTTCACGCTCATTGCGGCGTCAAAATAGCCCATTACCGACCTAAGGAACCCCGCCATGCGCAGACCATTGCAGTCGACACTCAAAAGCTCCGCTTCTTCAAGTAATCAGTGGACTATGAGTGGTCTCAGATACCTTGCGATGGCCTTGCTGCTCTCATCTTGTGAGCAACCCAAAATCGAAGATCGCGAACGGCTCGACTATCCTCAAACCCGAGTCACCGACCATGTCGACACCTATTTTGATAACATCATTGCGGACCCTTATCGATGGCTAGAAGACGATCAAAGCGCAGAAACCGAGCAATGGGTAACGCGTCAAAATAATGTAACCCAGAGCTATCTAAGCAACATCCATTATCGCGACGAACTGAAAGCCCAGTTAACTGAACTCTGGCAACACCCTCGAATATCCGCCCCTGCGAAAGAAGGTCGATACTTTTATTACTACGAAAATACCGGACTGCAAAACCACTCCGTTTTAATGCGTCGGCTCGACAACCAAGTCTCGGAAGTTTTTATCGACCCGAACACCTTCAGCTCCGACGGCACGATCTCACTCGGTCAAGTCGCATTCTCCGAGTCCGCAAAATGGACAGCATACGCTCGCTCCGAGTCGGGTAGTGACTGGCGCAGTATTTATCTAATGGAGACTGAAACCCGAAGCGAAATTGAGAAACCCCTCCAAAATATCAAATTCTCAAGCATTACCTGGCAAGGCGATACCGGATTTTTCTATTCAAGTTATCAAGAACCCAACGGTAGCCTACTGACCGCCCAGGTTGACCAGCATCGGTTGTATTTTCACAAGCTCGGGACTTCGCAAAGCGAGGACACGCTGGTTTTTGGCGGAAATGCCGAGGAAAAATATCGATATGTAGGTGCCAATTTGACAGAAGATCAGCGTTTTCTTTCAATCCAAGCAGCTCAAACCACCGCAGGCAATCTACTCAGAATCAAAGACCTTAACCGCCCCGACTCAGACTTTGTCGAAGTCGACAGCAACCCAGAATCAGACACCTATGTGGTGGCCAGCAAAGCGGACCAGGTGCTGGTCTACACCAACGATCAAGCACCCAATGGACGCCTAGTCGCCATTGATCTCAACGCGCCAGAACCAGTCAACTGGATTGACGTCATTCCCGAGCGAGAAATGCCCCTCAGGGTATCAACCGGTGCGGGCTACTTGTTTGCACATTATCTCTTGGATGCGCGATCTCGACTCTTTCAGTACGACTATGAAGGCAACCTCATTCGAGAATTGCCGCTACCAGAGGTAGGCTCGGCAAGTCGTCCCAGGGGTAAATTCAACGATGATGTTCTTTATTATAGCTTCAGCAATTACAAAACTCCGCGCGCAATCTATGCTTTCGACCCTGAAACCGGCGTTTCTCGACTTTATTTCAAACCTGCAATTCGCTTTAATCCCGCAGAATTTGAAACGCATCAAGTGTTCTTTACCAGCAAAGACGGAACCCGCATCCCAATGACGATTACGCATCGGCGCGGACTCTATCGTCATGGCAAGAATCCAACGTTGCTATACGGCTACGGCGGTTTCAACATCAGCATTACCCCTAGTTTCAGTACTGCAACCGCGCTCTGGCTGATGCAGGGAGGTGTTTACGCTGTACCAAATCTTCGAGGCGGGGGTGAATATGGTCGAGATTGGCATGAAGCTGGTACACAACATCAAAAACAAAATGTCTTTGATGATTTTATTGCAGCGGCTGAGTATTTAATTGATCAAGGATATACCTCGCCTGATTATCTCGCCGTACAGGGGCGCTCAAACGGTGGTCTGCTTGTCGGCGCGATCATGACTCAAAGACCAGATCTCATGAAAGTTGCCTTGCCTGGCGTCGGCGTCATGGACATGCTCCGTTACCACGAATTTACCGCCGGGGCTGGCTGGTCTTTCGACTATGGGCGCAGTGACGAGAGCCCAGCGATGTTTCAGACGTTGCTGGCTTACTCTCCCCTCCACAACATCAAGCCTGGCCAAACCTACCCCGCGACACTGATAACCACAGGTGATCATGACGACCGCGTGGTTCCTGCCCACTCCTTTAAATTCGCTGCCACCTTGCAAGCAGCACAAACAGGTAAAGCGCCCACGCTCATTCGCATAGAAACCGACGCGGGTCATGGGGCCGGCACCTCCATAGAAAAACGCATTGATGAAGTGGCGGACACTTTGGGTTTTGCGCTCTACAACATGGGTATCACCCAGATCGACAAGCCGATCAATGAGTAGCCTCAAAATAGGACTGATCGCCGATACCCACATGCCTGGCGCGACCCCGCACCTTTGGCCGGAGGCGCTGGCGTTTTTTAAAGGCTGCGACGCAATTTTACATGCAGGGGATCTGCACACCTTGGACATCGTCGATACGCTCAGCGATATCGCCCCAACCTATGTCGCATTGGGTAACGGTGATGTCGGAATGACCGACCCTCGCCTTCAGCTTTCTTGGCGCCTTGATTTTGAGGGCACCATTGTCGGCATGATGCATCACTGCCCATCCCCCGCGCGCAAACCCGAAGCCGTGGTGATGAAAGCGATTCAAAAACGCTTTGAAACGCTCCCACACATTTTAGTCTTTGGTCATACTCACGCCGAATCGATCACGGCCCTCAATCAGCTCGTAGTGGTTAATCCAGGGTCGCCCACTTTGCCGCATAATCGCTCTCTACGCCGCGGTACCCTGGGATTGATTGAACTGTCGGCCTCGACTGCGACAATTTCACTGCATCAGATCGAGGAAAAAGGTGTTGTGAAACACCCCACGATCGCGCCGCTGACTTGGACCTCCACAACAGGGACGATATCGGTATAATGGCCCAGCGACTCAAAGCACAGCCTTACAGCGACGGGCTTCCATTAGGGGCGAGCAAAACACCGTGATTCTCGATTTACACACCCATTCAATCAAGTCCGACGATGGTCGAGCCAAGGTCGAAAACTATTGTCAGTGGATACGAACGCGGGATATACCCATCGACGGGTTCGTCCTTACAGAGCATCGACAATTCGATGACGAATCAGACTATTCAGCATTGGCTGCAGCCCATGACTTGGTGATTCTTAAAGCCAGTGAAGTGGAGACCGAATATGGCCACGTTCTTGTTTATGGTGTCACCAAATCGCTGACAGAGGCTTTCGACTTTGCGAGCATCAATAATCGCCTTGTGGACGTGATTGATGCCGCAAACGCCCACGGTGCAATCGCCGTTCCGTGTCATCCCGGGCGGCCTAAAGTTGGCATGTTTGCCCACACTGAAGCACTCGGTATCCCACCAGGCGTGGAGATCGTCGAAATTTACAATGGCGGCAGCCGAGATGACGAGGACCAGATTGCCCGCACTGGCGCACAGGACAACGGCTATCTCGGGATAGGCGGGAGCGACTCGCACATTGTGAGTCATGTGGGGCGATGCGCAACCCGATTTGAATCGGATATTGCCACCATCGATGACTTGGTTGCAGCCTTAAAAGCAGGGGCTTTCGAGGCAATCACCCTTAAGACCTGAAACCACTAGGACGACGTGATGGATGCTGATATTCAAGCGCTCAGGGATCAATTCCTGGGCCAATCTTTTGACGAGAAACAATTCGAAATTAAGCCCGACGTCACCGCTGAATACGCGCGTCTTTGCGGTGAAACACTACCCAAATTTCTAGATCCCCAGGACCCAGATTTTCAGGCGCCCCCAACTTTTGTGGCCTGCTTAAGCGGTGGCAGATCTTTACCCGCTGGTTTTCCGCGCTTTGGCCTGGGCATGGATGCCGGCAAAGGCGTTGAATGTTTAGCACCCATCCGGCCAGGATCAACGCTCACGGGCAAAACTCATTTACATGATATTTATACCAAAACAGGACGCAGCGGTCGGATGGTCTTCGTGGTTTCACGGCTCGAATTTTATAATTCTGAGGGCCTGCATCTGGCGAATTCTGACAGTCGCATCGTGATGCGGGAGAAAAAATCATGAGCATCACCTCCATTGAAGACGTTGAATTTGGGGTTGATCTGCCCGCCTTCAAACCCGACACCTCCCTCGCAATGGGCAGCCAATTTGCCAGTTTGATCGGCTGGGACGGCCCTCGATTCAGCGATCATGAAGGCGCCAGGAAAGAGGGGTTACCCGGCGCAATGATCCCAGGCGTCATGAGTCAAGGTTTTCTCGTCGCGATGATTCATCATTGGGCACCAACGGCCCGGGTACAGACCATAGACACCGTTTTTCGTGCCCCGGTTATGGCTGATGAAGCGCATGCGATCAGCGGCGTTGTGACGGACATAGACACCGATCAAGGAACAGTTGAAATTGACTTAACCGTTTCCAACGAAAAAAAAGAAACTCGGGTCTTTGGTACTGCCACCATCGCTTTTGACTAGTTGGTCACTGGGATTCCGCGATTTTTTTTGATCGGTGCCGCAACTTTTCTTTAAACGGCGGACTCCAGTCGACTTGCGCCATCCACTGCCTCTTTTTGTTCGTCGGCCTTTTTCGCTTCACCACACTGATCTTTTACCCACCAATAGCGCTTACCAGCAGTGCTTACCCATGGTTTGAATACCAGCAGTCCGCATACCCTTGAGAGCGCGGCAGCGATGACACCAAGGTTAACTGCTGCCCGCCTCAAGAACTTTAAGAGGACTCGGTCGAAGGTCGAAATAAAGGAATACACAACGCGTCGTGCTCTTCCCATTCCAGCTCGAGCCGCATTCCAATATGGATATCCTTCAGCGGGTCTGAAACGCCCACCACATTGCTCAAGATTCTGGGGCCTTCCTCTAAATCAATCCAAGCCACGGCATAAGGCACTTGATTTCTAAAAAAAGGATGATAACTCTGCCTGACAACACTGTAGGTATAGAGCGTCGCCCGCCCAGAGGCTATCTTCCATTCCAAATCGCCGTCGACGCAACCGGTACAATGCCGACGTGCATAAAAAATCACGGTGTCACAATTCCTGCACTGCTGATAACGGAACTCTTTCTCTTTCGTGCCTGCCCAAAATTCCTGAGTATCGAATTCGTCTGTTCTGGGCAAAGGTCTCACTGGGTCATTCATCTTAATCGCTCCCTAAAATAATCGTGCCAGCAGCATGTCGACTGCCAAGCATACCGCCATTGCCATGTGCTATCGCCAGTTTTGCATCTGCCACCTGGGCGGTTGATTCACCCCGCAGCTGCCGGGTTGCCTCCAGCAACAAGAAGATTCCTCGCATCCCTGGATGATTCGATGAGAGACCGCCACCATCGGTGTTCAGCGCAGGGCCATCGCTCGGTCGATCAAATCGCAGACGACCGCCCTCGACCCAACGTCCGCCCTCACCCTTTGGACAGAACCCTAAGTCTTCTAGCAGCGCCAGCACCGTGATGCTAAACGAGTCGTAGATCATGGCGACATCAATTTCTGCGGGAGTTACACCTGCTTCGGCAAAGGCCAGGGGCCCCGACTGCGCCGCGGCACTGGTAGTGATATCTCCGCCATTCATGGGGTACTTCGTTGCTTCTCCTGATCCAAGAATCCAAACCGGGGGCTTTTTACAGTTTCTTGCGACCTCAGGAGCGGCAATCACGACAGCACCGCCGCCATCAGAAATCATGCAACATTCTAAGAGGTGCAGAGGGTCAGCGATCATTCGAGAATTCACAACATCAGCAATGGTAGTCTCACGAATATCTAGAAATTCTAGATCCTCCATGGCCTTTACGGCCTCTGGATTACGCATGGCGTGCATTCTGGTTGCTACCGAAATCTCCGCTAACTGCTCGCTCGTGGTGCCATACTCGTGCATATGCCGATGCGCAACCATGGCGTAGTTTGCGATCAAGGTCATTCCAGCGTAAGCATCCATATTCTCTGCCGGGTGCATCGATGCCCCACCCCGGCCACCGACGCCAATAGCCCGAGCGTTACTATGCGCAGTAGACCCATAAGTCAAAAGCGCCACCCGCGCTTTCCCTGCCTTGATGTCACGACTCGCATGAGCCGCGTGATATTCATAACTGCTACCGCCTACGTTCGTCGTATTAATAACGCGCGGAGACAACCCGAAATATTCCGCCATGGTCAGGCCAGCCATCCCACCGCCTTCGCCAGCGTCATAAATGGCGTCGACATCTGACCAGGTTAAACCCGCATCGGCCAGCGCAATTGCGGCAGATTCTGCTTTTATTTGGAGCGGACTGACTTCACCCTCCACATCTCGGCTAGGGTATTCATGTATACCAACAATTGCGGCATCTCTTTTTTGACTCATTGTTCTCCTCTCCTACATCACTACCGGCGTTGATCAAGGGTCGCGTTCCTAGACGGTTCGCCCGAATCAACGTCAAACGCCCCGAACTTTACGACCACGCGTCCTTTATATCACAACCTGACTGTGGCAGATTACGGCTTTTGAAACACGAGGCATCTATGTCTGTCATCTGTTTAACTGGCGGTCTAGCCGCAGGTAAATCAACCGCAGCGAAGTTCTTTGGCGCACAGGGTGCCCATGTGATTGATGCGGATAAACTCGGCCACAAAACCTACGAAGCAGGCCAGCCCGCTAATCAACTGATTGTCGAGACTTTTGGCCAAGACGTTCAAGCCAGCGACGGCAGCATTGATCGCAAAGCACTTGGCGGGAAGGTCTTCGGGCAACCCGAGGCACTCAAGCAACTGACTGACATTGTCTGGCCGGCTATAAGGCGGCTGGCGGAGACAGAGATCCGGGAGGTCCAGGCCTCGAACCCAGAGATGGTTATTGTGCTTGAGGCGGCCGTTCTATTCGAGGCGGGTTGGGAAGATCTGGGCGATCGCAATTGGGTTATCGTCGTCGACCCCGAGATCGCCATTGAACGCGCAATGGCCCGGGACGATCTACCCTTAGAAGCTGTGAAAAATCGCCTCAACAGCCAAATCAGCAACGGCGAACGGAGCCAAAAAGCCGACCTTGTGATCGAAAACAACGCTGACTCAGAAATGTTTCGACAGCACCTCCAAGACGCTTGGAATTCTCTACCGCTTGCTTAAACGCGATCCCGGTATTGTCGCAGAGTGGATTACGGGGTTAAGCTCCCCAGACTTGAGGAGCTTTCTTTGACCACACCAGATTTTATCGTCGTTTTCGCGGGTAAACCCCTAGACGGTTTTGATGAAATGGCTGTACAGATTGCCGTAGAAGGTGCCTTGAAATTGACCGAGGCCCAGTCAGAGAAATTTTTCTCGGGCAAGCCGGTGGTTATAAAAAGGTCTCAAGACAAAGCAGCCGCACTCAAACTTGCCCAACAGCTTAAAAGCCTCGGTGCCGAGGTCAGTGTGCGAGTCGATAACAAGGAAAAGGCAGCCGAGCACGCTCAACAACCGGCCGGCAGCGGTGCTCAACAGTCTCACGACAGCACAACCACTGTTTCATCGACCGAGGAAAAACTCAGTCTTGCGGAAAATACAGGATTTCTAGTTGAACCGACCGCAGATCCTATTCCCCCTTCCGTTGATCTCTCGAGTTTCTCCGTAACAAACGAGGACTACCTTCTGAGCGAGGACGAACACGATCACGTTGCACCGATAGAACTCGACCTTTCGAGCATCAGCGTCAAAGAAAACGACGGTAGTCCTTTAGTTGAACCCAGCCCAGATGTCCCGGCCACAGTCATCGCACCAGAACTTGAGCTCGATGAAGCGGGCGCAATACTTGAAACCGTCGGAGGACCAGAGCCAGTTGCGGAACCGGATCTCTCGGAGCTGTCGCTAAAAGCGACGGAGGGCGATCTTCTTGAAGCGCACGAGCGCGCACCAAACACTAAGATCGAAGTGGATACCTCTCGGCTGGGCTTAACCCCTGAATAATATTGCTGTGACAGCAAAAAATAGTGCGCCAAAAAAGAGGGCCCATCGGGCTTTCAAAGCCTCCTAGGCTCGAATAGGCGTTGCAGTGCTTCCTTTATCTGACACTTTAAGAGGCCAACCTCGTTACCATAACTCGTACGTTATCTTATTCTGCACGCCTACCGAACGTGTCGGATAACCGCCAACAAACCTCGGAATGAATCGAAACTTTTCCGCCGCGGCCAACGCGGACTTGTTAAAAGTTTTTCGATTGAGGCACTTTCTTTTATTGTTGAAAACGCAAGCCTTCACTATAAAAATATCCTCAACCGAACCGAGCTCGGTGACCGTAAATTCGACAATGACGTAGCCGGACTCACCCTTATTAAGAGCCTTTCGGGGATACTTTGGTTGCGCCTTGCTAATCGGAAAATAATCGATTGGCGCTTGTGACAGAGATTCAGACCCAGATTGAAATTGCGCAAGCAACGCAGCATATTTCTCAGGCTCCCGTTTATCTATTAAACTTAGCTGGTGCAGCGCAGCGAATCGAAGCCGGGGCGGCAACCGATCCTCAACAACGAGTTGCTTTAGCTCATTAAGCAACAACGACTTTTTTAAAAAATTGTTCGCGTAAAAATAGCGAGACGATAAGGTGAGAGGATGAGCCGCGCCAAGCACCGATCGTCGTCTCTCCAAGGCTGAGCGCGCCATTTCCTCGGAATCGCCAACCCTCAATCGACTAAGCCTCATCAGAACTATGCTGGCATCTACTTCGTCATCAAACCGATTTACCAAACTGTAGAGCCTAGCGGAAACCCTAGTCAGTGCTTCTTCCGACGATTCAATTCTAACCCTTGCCTGAGCCAGAGATTCATCATCGAATCTCAAAAAATCCTGAGCAGCTAAAGCTTCTGCCAAGAGCAGTAACGGCTCAATCAACTCTGCTGTATTGGGACCAAAGAGGTTCTCATAGCGCTCAACTAACTTACGCATTAAAGCCAAACTGCTGGGGCCTGGCCTTCCGTATTGGTCTGTTGGGTAAGCCAAGGCTGCGTTCATCGTTAAAGCTGCCGTACTTTGGTGCTCATCACCATAGATAAGCTCACCTAAACGCAATGCCTCCATGGCATATTCGTGCATCTCAACGTTATTGCCTTGTTTCTGCGCTGTCTGAAATGCGCCGTATGCCGCTTTAAACTCCAACGCATCGTGTCGCTTAGAGGCATCCTCAGCGCCTACACTGCTGGTCGGTACCACCAAGATACCCAGCGCAAAAATAACAAAAACCTGAATCATTTCATGCTCAACGAACAACCAAAAAAAGCTTAACCCGCGCCCAAAGATGGAACCAGTTTAGTTCGATTTCAGTTTAATCATCCACGACCCGTGAGTACCCTTTGCCTTGCTGACATTGGCGATGAGGACCTAAAGCCGCCAATTGTCACCAATGATCGCCCAAAATATAGAAGTGCCTACCTCGCCATAGTATGGCGACTGCTGCCTATCAAAAGGATCTTGCCTAACTTCCGAAAGATTTAATGTTCAAGAAATCGATATGGCTTTCAATCGCCTCATCGGGGGTATTCCAACCCTCTGGCGCATAGGATTGATCGATATCTTCCCAGCTCCTGCTACGCATCAAAGCATTGAATTCATCATAGAATTCTTGCTCACTGAGACCTGTGTGAATTTTCAGGGCGCCCCAAAAGCCGTGCTCGAAATAATCCGCAGGAATGTCTCTTAGCACAGCTCGCCATGAAGACTTGTAAGCCATAAATCGAATCGGCGCGAAGGGCGCCAATGCAAACTCACAGCCCGGCCCATTGTAAGTGTCTGGATAACCATCAGAATGCTCCTGGGACAGCTTCCAATCGTAGCAATCGTCTAGGTCTGCGTTCAGATACCCATTCGGCTCGAGAATCGGCGGACGTTTTTGGATGCGTTGCAGGTTGAACCAAAAGCTCTTCTTATCCTCCTCCAGACGAGCCTCTATATAGCGACCCACTTCAGGCGAATCTCTAAGATACGACAATTCTTCCCAAACGCCGCGTAGCCACCACATTTCCGCGGCCATCGCTGCGCCCTCGATCCACCACCATGGCGCATTAACGGTGTTGTCTGGGTTTTCAGGGTCTGATTGATAATCCAATCCACGATCCAGAGCGTGGGCGCGTTGATAGTGATGAAAATATTCGTGTTGCAGACTCTGAGCCATGGCCTCTAGGTCAATTTGCCATTGCTCAGGTTCGTAGTTTGGATCAAAAAGTCCGTGAGATTGTTCTAAGAATCCTTTCCAGACCATGCACGTCGAATGCGGTTCGTAATCCGAATCACGTTCATATCCATTAGGCGATGCACCGCCTAAACAGCTGGAAACATCTTTGAGTTCCTGGGTCGTATATCCATCCTCCCAACCGTTGTATTTCAATTCAGACAAGCGTTGCATGATGGGCGCATTGTCAGAATCACTCCCTTGCTCACTTAAAACCATGTAATTCCAGTTCATATAACCACCGAAGGATCTTTTGACAGCTTCCATGGTTTCGAAGTAGCGATTCTGCATCCTGCTCGTTACATCAAGACTGAATACCGCCCATTGCTCGGGTTCGGTTTGCGGTTGATTAAAATTCTCCAAGAGCAACTTTTGGGTTGCAACAGTAAATTGATCGGTCGATTCCTTCTTCATAGATTGCAAGAAAGCAGATATTTGTGCAGACGAATTTCGCTGTGCACCTGCCGAAACCGCACCATTAACCAAGGCCTGACCAGAAAACCCAAAGAGGCTTCTGATGATCAGCAGTCCGTCCGTCAGCGGGTCTACTGCACCGTCACCATCAATATCCAGGGATGTTTCGTTCGCAGCAAGATGCTGGGCTATTTCGGGAGCGCTGGTGCGCATTCCTAAGCTGCTGACTGCGCCCGTCGTTAATCCACCACCAGAAAATCCAAACATATATCGGATGATCAACAGTCCGTCGGTCAAAGCGCCGGTAGTTTGATCTTCGTCAACATCCAAGTCGAATTCCGCGAGGGTCGAGGGAGACGCGGTGCCCAGCGCGAAGATAACGGTCAAACCCAACACGAATTTTAAAATCATCTAACCAGCCCTCCAAAGAGAAATCGAGAAAGACGCTGCAAGTCCATGCTTCGAGCTTCAGAGAGGTCCATCTATGAACTTTTTCCTCACCCAGCACTCATGCATCGATCTCTGATAAGAAAAATTAAAAAGCCAAGGTCAGGACCTCTTGAGATACAACATTCACATCAGCGGAAGCCTCAAACAGACCAATTTAGCCAGCGCCAATTGACCCACCCCAACTGCAACTCGGTTTATGTTATCGGGTCGACTGCTTCAGAAAAAGCATCTGGTAGGCCCACCAGGAATCGAACCTGGAACTAATCCTTAGGAGGGACTCGTTATATCCATTTAACTATGGGCCCACTCAACCCAGCGTGGATAGTATCAGAAAAGGTTGATTGCTTCAGTTTGCAACCGTTAGGGTTTCGCGCTCTACTGCTCCATCGTCTCAACCATCAGGTCTAAACACTTCAATTGTATCGTCAGGCAAGCGACTACCCATCAGAAAGGAATAAACCTCTGAAACTTACCCCCTACTATGGCTATCGCTTATTGGCAGCGTCGTTTGTCGCTCAATTCGTCTCGATAGGAATCTACAGCTATGTGCTGGGTCCGTTTATGGAACCCATGACCAGTGATCTCAGCTGGTCCCGCGGTGACTACACCCTGTCGCGCACCGTCGGACAGCTCGTGATGGCAATCGTTGGCTTCATGGTTGGCGCCAAGGTTGATACGATCGGAGCGCGACCCATCATGGCACTAGGGACCCTTGTCCTTGGCGCTGCGCTGTACGCACACAGCCTGGTTGAATCCCGCCTTGCCTGGTGGTTACTCAATGGGGTCGTCCTCACTTGCGGATGCGCCATGGTCGGCAATCTTGTAGTCAATGTCACTTTATCAAAGTGGTTTGTTCTGCACCGGGGCAAAGCCATCGCCTTCGCGGCCATGGGTGTCTCGATGGGCGGCATCGTTCTTACGCCCCTATCGACTTGGCTCATCGACAACCTTGGCTGGAGAGAAGCCTGGGTTTGGCTTGCGGGGCTATCAACCTTAGTCCTGATTCCCGTAACGCTTGCGATGCGTCGCAGGCCTGAAGACTATGGACTTCGACCTGATGGGCTATCTGAGAAGGATTTCTTAAGTGATCAGGGTGAAAAAGCGCGACTCGAGGAGGCACTGGCCTTTACCCGAGGTCAAGCCCTCAGAACCTTTAGTTTTTATGCATTGGTCATCGCATTTGGTTTTTTTTCAATCAACATTATTGTGCTTTTACTCCACAGCGTGCCTTTTCTAACCGATGAGGGATTCACAAGAAACGAGGCCGCCCTTGCGATTGTCATCGCTTCGATTCCTGCAATGCTTTCTAAGCCATTCTGGGGAACCCTCATCGATCGGATGCCGGTTAAGCCTTTAGCTGCTATCTCTGCGAGCCTTACTGGAGTCGCTTTACTGCTGATCATTTTTGCGGTTGAGAGCCAGTCTTTGTTCTGGACCTACGCCGCTTTTGTGGTACTCGGACTTGGGTGGGGCGGCATGATTCCAATGCAAGAGGTAATCTGGGCCACTTTTTATGGCAGGACCAACCTGGGTGCGATTCGCGGAGCGGGACTGCCTTTTGCGTTGACTTTAAGCGCGCTTGCTCCTTGGCTGGTGGGCAGACACTTTGACATTTATGGCAATTATATTGCGGCGCTCACAGTCGTAGCATTACTCAACATTGTCTCGGGCGTGCTCATTTATCTGGTTAAGCCGCCGGCCAAAAAAAATGTCTCCGATTGACATCGGTGTCATCGACCATCATTGCTTTGCTTTTTGTTACCGCTGCAGAATGCGCAAGCACAATCTCAGTCCATGAAGAGCGCCAACGTTCAATTCAATTTAGGTATTGAATTGGATCATCAACGTTCAACGTTTTAGCCGCGTCTTTCACCATTTGGTAAAAACCTAAAAGCTGATCGCTTGACTCATAAATTTCTATGAAATGGCCCAGAGACGCAAGGGCGTCTATGAATGCAAACTCAACCCCTGATAATGTGATCGCACGCGTCGCAATACGCAGACCTTGGGCCTCAAAATGCTGATAAGAAGCTGTTAAATCCGAGGTCATGACAGCCAAGTGATGTAACCCCCGCTCCTCTGATCGATACAAATCTCGAAACGGTGAACTGCCGGAAGATTCCTGTTGAACAAACTCAACCATGACATCACCCCATTGCCCGTAGGCCGAACTGTGCACAAAAGGGCAGTGCTCACCGCGATGCCATCCTTCAGAAAGTTGAATATCTCTTGAAATAAAAAAGGGCCCAGCACCAAGCTGACGGGCCATCTTCTTTGCAGCATCCTCGATATTTGGGACGTGATAGGCGATCTGAACCACGCTATGGCCATGAATAGGCAATAATCCTGACATCATAATTTCCCCTCGATCGCCGGCGATTATTTCAATCTTACTGCATCGAACAAGATCTGACGCCGCTGGTCAAGATTCATAGCCAACCTTTGCTGTTGAAGCTTCAGCGCAGAAATGATTTCATGCCAATCAACCGCTATTCATACGTCAATCAGGGAGCAAATATGTCAAAGCGACTCGAAGGAAAAATTGCAGCGATCACCGGAGCCGCCAGTGGGTTTGGAGCAGCCGCGACCCGTCGCTTCATTGAGGAGGGTGGCAAAGTCATTTTGGGGGATATCCAAGACGAAGCTGGCCAAGCCTTAGCCGATTCGTTTGGAGACGCCGCACGATTTTGTCACTGCGACGTGACACAGGAAGATCAGGTTGCAAACCTGGTTGATACTGCGGTCTCCGAGTTTGGCCGGCTTGACATTATGTACAACAATGCCGGTATTGTTGGTGCGGCAGGTCCCATTCACACAACGCCAGCCGATGAGTGGAAATTTACGTTAGACATTCTGCTCAACGGTGTTTTCTACGGAATCAAGCATGCTGCTCGGGTCATGATTCCCCAAGAGCGCGGGTCTATCGTAAATATGGCGAGCACCGCTGGTATCATGGGTGGACTTGGTCCCCATGCTTACGCGGCCGCAAAACACGGGGTCATCGGAATCACAAAAAATAGCGCCGCAGAGCTCGCCCATCACGGCATTCGCGTCAATGCGATTGCACCGGCGGGCATGGCAACACCGATGGTCGCCGGACTAGCAGGAGATCCCAGCGACATTGAGGGCACCACAGCACGACTTGCCAGCGTGTCACCGCTGAAAGGTCGAGCCGGAGTCGCAAGCGATGTTGCCAATGCGGCGCTTTGGCTGGCGAGTGATGAATCAGGCTATACCTCCGGGCACACACTCACCACAGATGCCGGCATGACCACTGGCGCGACAAATAACCCACCTAATTTTACCGAGTACACACCGATCATTCGCGAAGCCGGCAGACGAGGTCTGGAAGACTGATTTAGCAAGGGCAAGGCGTTGACGGTAGGTTTCACCTCTAATGCCTTTGCTCGCTTAGCTCTGATCCTAGCTCTGCTTCAAGTCCATCTGCGCTGACAGCCAGTCAGCCGCTTTAAAGCCCAGTGCCATAACAACCAAAAATCCAAAAACCTTCGGCTCAAGATAGCCTAAACCTGCAAGCGCGGGCCCGGGACAAAGGCCTGAGATACCCCACCCCATGCCAAACAACACAGCGCCTATGATCAGTTTTTGATCAATTACACTCGTTATGGGCACCATGAAAGCCTTTGCAAACATTGGCCCCTTGAGGCGCGGAACTGCAAGCTGAAAAAAAACCGTTGAGACAACTAATGCAGAGCCCATCACCAAGGCCAAATGAGGCCGCCAATCCCGAGTAATGTCCAAAAACCCTTGAATATTTGCGGGGTCAGTCATCCCGGAGATCGCAAGACCCAATCCAAAGACAATGCCGCTCAACAACGCAGAAAGATAAATTTTCATGTTATGAGACCCAAGAGGAATACAGTCATCATGCCCACCAACATAAACGTCAGCGTCGCGATCAAGGAGCGAGCGGAACCTCGTCCGATACCACAAACGCCATGACCGCTGGTACATCCACTGCCAAGTCGAGTTCCGACGCCTACAAAAAATCCGCCGATTAAGATTGACGCCCAGGATCCATCAAAGACAGGCGCTGCAAAATCTGTCGTGGCCAACAGCAGTAAGGGCCCGATCACAAGCCCCCCGGCGAAAAACAAGGCCCAAGGCTCAAGCGCGGAAGGAAAAATAGCTCGATAAGCAATGCTACTGATGCCAGCAATACGCCCCTGACTCGCCATCAGTGCGATACTAGCAAAGCCAATAAGGCCACCCCCAAGGATCGACTCAATAACCATTTTATAGCTCCTTTATAATGACTGATCACAGTTAGTGGGTGCTCATTGTATTTCGAACACTGCGCTCACATTGCGTCTAACAGTGCTGCGCTGACCTTCTAACGACTATCGATCCTACATGACGTAGTTAATTTGCCAAGCCACCCGACACATTGCTTGCTATCGATGATAGATTGAACACTTGCTCTCATGGGAACAATACTTTAAATTTTTTAACCATGGCTGGGGGGCTTATTATGCGATCAATTATGCTCTTTTTAGGGTTAATCATTCTTTCGGGCTGTGACCGCGAATACAAGAATTGTTTTGAGGCTGCACTTCCAAAGCAACGCGCATTGGTTGCATGCAACGATCTCTGGCAAGTCTGCGAAAGGGCTGCACGAGTGCGCGCCGAAAAAGAGTGCGAAGCCTTCAAACCCGAGGACTAAGAGCCTTCCGCGCCTAGACAATACCCCTCAACATCATCAGAGATGACGCTAGCACCCTCGGTTGAGTGCAAGGCTAACAAGTCTCGACCTTCTCTTGCTCCGACTCTCCGGTTCAACGACAATGCCAATACACCTTATTGAGAGAATTTCATGCGCGCACTACTGACCAATGATGACGGGATCGACAGCCCGGGATTACACGCACTCGCCCGCCAGGTTGAAGCCGCAGGTTTTGAAGTGGTTGTCGTTGCCCCCAGCTTTGATGCCTCAGGTACTGGCGCCAGTCTTGGGCACATCTCAAGGGAGCATCCTATTCATTATGAAAAACGCCAGATAGCAGGTTTAAAGGGAGATGCCTTTGCACTAGATGGTCCGCCGGCGCTGTGCACGATCACCAGTCATCTTGGGGCCTTTGGCCGACGACCCGATGTGGTCATATCCGGGCCTAATCTAGGACTCAACACCGGGCGCTCGGTTCTCCACAGCGGCACTGTCGGCGCCGCACTAGCGGCCCAGAACTTTGGCATCAAAGGCCTAGCGGTGAGTCTGGCTGTATCTGAGCCCTGGCATTTTGACACCGCTTGCCAATATACGGTTGATCTACTCGGCCCCCTTATGGAAGGTCCAGATCGTTGCGTCCTTAATCTCAACGTGCCCGCGCTCCCATTTTCTGAAACCCTAGGTTTGCGTTGGGGTGGGCTTGCCGAATTCGGCTCAGTACGAAGCCAGATCGTTGACCAAGCCGAAGGAAAACTATTCTTTGACCTTGTTGAGACAGCCTATGACCCGCCGCCAGACAGCGACCTTGGGCTGGTCAACGCCGGTTTTGCCGCAGTCACTGCCCTGCATGGAACCTGCGAGGTTTGGCAGGACTCGACCCTTCGAGGAACAACCCTGCTGGCGACCCAAGAAATGCCCAGCGCCACAGCGATGCACTCACTTTTGCCAGCAGCGTCCTATCTTGGACAATGAGGCCGCCACGACGAGCACAATTTGGCATCTTGACTCATCTATTAAATCGGACTCGACATTCCTCGGCAGCATTTTGCTTCGGCCTCATCGTTACCCTGCTGCTTCCAAATGATGCTTATGCCAGCCTTAGTAATGTCTCAGCCAGCCAGGACGGCTCGGACTCTACGAGCCCTTTTCTTTTTACGGTAAGTTATACGATCAATACAAATTATGGAGGCAATGGTAACGGTAGAGTCAACGGGGTAAAACTTGAATACGACAATGGTGGCGGTTATCAGCAATTGGGCAGTTGTGCTACCAGCGGATTTCCAAACGGTAATACAAAAAACGGGCAAGGCGGCACCTTACAAATGTCAGACATCTCAGCAACTGGGCTGACTGCTGGGACCTACAATTTACGATTAACGGTTTATACCAATGCCGGCAACTCTTCTGGGAGCGCCTGCTCAGCAGATGCAAACGTGGCGACAATCAGCAATTTCGCAATCTCATCGGGCAATAGCGCGCCAGCAGTTACTGATGCTGGCGCCACCCTCGCCTACACCGAAGGCGATAGCGCAACCGTCATCGACGGGACACTTACCATCACCGATGTTGATGACACCAATATGGAAGGCGCCACCATCACCATCAGCAGTGGCTACCAGTCTTCTGAAGATGTTCTCGCCTTTACCAACGCCAATGGCATTACCGGATCTTGGGACAGCGGCAACGGCGTTTTGACGCTCAGCGGCTCTGCCAGTAAAGCCAACTATGAGACCGCGTTTGAGAGCATCACCTACCAGAACACTGATGCAACAAGCCCCAATACCAGTGACCGAACCATCACTTGGGTCGTCAACGACGGCTCCGCCAACTCCTCGGCAACTACCAGCACGATTACTGTTTCTGTACCCAGCCTGCATCACTATGCAGTTAGTTTCGATGGTGGTAGCACAACAAATAACGCGAATGGCCCTAACTGCACAGCTATTCCAGTTACGATTATCGCTCATAATGCGGGTCATACTGCCGTCACAACCAGTAACACAGTGACGTTAACGACCAGTAGTGGAAGCGGCGCCTGGGTCAGCAACTCAGACAACACCAGCATCGCCATTGGATTTGGTGGCGCCAACAGCATCACCACTTATCTGCGTCACGTTGCTGCCGGTGCCACAACGATCAACGTTACCGACGGCAGTCAATCAGAATCGGAAGACCCGACGTTCACTTTCAATGCAGCGACGATGTCCCTCGAGTTCTTTCTAGACGCAAACGCCAATGGGGTCCCCGACGGCGACGGCGATGATATTCCAACCCTCACAGCAGGTACCACCCTCAATCAAATCTTGGTCGGGGTTAAGGACGGTGGTAATGCCTGCACACAGGATGCTGCTGTACAGGGCCAAACCATTTCAACCAACCTTGCCTACGAATGTATTAACCCATCAACGTGTCGTCGCGATAAAGATATGTCGGTGACGCCAACAGGCGGCTCGGCGACCGGCATTGAAGAGAATAACAGCGGCGCAACGATTGCCTACCAATCGGTTAATCTCGTTTTTAACGCGAACGGTTACGCACCCATACCACTCATCTATAAAGACGCTGGGAGCACTAAACTCTACGGCGCAATGACCACGCCGGCATCAGGGAATAACCCACCACTGGCAGTAACAGGCACAAGCAATACTTTCGTCAGCAAGCCTGCGGATTTAAGTGTATCGGTAGCCAGTAATCCTGGGACAACTTCGAGCGGTTCAGGGTTCATCGCTGCAGGCACCAACTTTAACGTCGGCGTTCAAGCCCTCAATGCTTTGGGCGGCACAACACCCAATTTCGGCCAAGAATCTTCGGCAGAAACTGCCAAGGTCACGTTCGTTGCCCTCACCTATCCAACTGGGGGCAGTAACGCTGGCACTTTATCCAGTGGGTCCTATAGTTTGAGTGGCAGTACCGATGGCGCTGGCACCGTGGTCGCTAATTTCAATGAAGTGGGCACCATCACCCTCCGCGCTGAAATCGGGGATAGCGATTACCTCGGAACCGGCAACGTAACGGGCACCACAAGCGGTCACATCGGCCGGTTTTTCCCTCATCAGTTTTTGCTGAGTAGCGATGGTGTGATAGACGGATGTACCCCTGGTACTGATTTTACTTACATGGATGAACCAGACTTGACCATTGGATACACCATAACCGCGAAAAATGCGGGCGGCGGGACTGTCTCACATTACGATTCTAGTGACGGTTATGCTGTCGCCGCCATCGCGGCGGTCGCCGAATCCACCAGCAACGATGGCAACAATCTCAGCGCTCGACTCACTCACGCAACCACCACTTGGAACGCCGGCGTCTATAGCATCTCCGATACATCGGCCAAGTTTGCTCGAGGCTCATCACCCGAAGGGGAACTCAATCTCGAAATCGGTCTTACGCTAACCGATGGACTCGATAGTCGAAACTTTAACGCGCTGGACATGAATCCTGCGACCAGCGGTGACTGCACTGCAACTAGTAGCTGCACCAGCCGAGACCTGACCGGTAATCCCAAGCTGCGCTGGGGCCGCATCGAATTGAGCTCCGCGAGCGGCCCTGAGAGTCAGGCGCTGCCGATACCGCTTGCGGCACAGTACTACAACGGCACAACCTTCGTAACAAACACCGCAGACAGCTGTACGCCAATCGCGCGAGGCAGAATAGCGTTCAATGATGCAGCCATCAGTACTGCCAGTAATCTAACGATTAATATTGGTAGTGGCACCGATAACAGCGCTGGCAGTTCCACAAACGTTAATCTTTCGACGACTGACCTCGTTCTGGTCTCGGGCGATGGTAATCTTTCGTTCTCTGCACCATCAGACAGTGACCGCGGCTCCTTTACGATAGACGTTAATCTCACTGATCTGCCCTGGCTGAAATATGATTGGGATTTGGACGGAAGCCATGATGATTCGCCGCCAACAGCAACAGGGACCTTTGGCGTCTTTGGTGGGCACGACAAAATTTTGTTTCGTAAAGTTTCAAACTAAACAAGTATCATCACAGCGCTGGACCACCGAAATTGGTCTCGCAGAGTCTCACCACGTTAACGGCAGTACACGGATCTCGCCGAGCAACCCCTTGAGACACCCCTCGAAACGATCGTGCTATCTGGCTGCTTAAGAGCGCATCCCCAGGCAAGGGAATCACAAATCAATTCTCTGAGGCCCGGTATCCCCACCAAAAAACTTGTCAACGCCTGACTAAAGCGCGCTGATCACAGCAGTTTTGCTCACAGAATCACACGTCCCGACGCTGGTAATCGTGTAGATCGTTTTACCCCCTGCAGTTACAGAGCTACATGTCACTGCTGCAG
>CALIKQ010000049.1 GCA_938017975.1 uncultured Pseudomonadales bacterium
AGCTCTGACAGCGACTGGGTCTTCGCACGCTAATGCCCTCTGAAAATGCCGCCCTCGGCATTGTTGTCAATCCAATGTCTGGAAGAGACGTCAGGCGCGTCGCCGCGCGCGCCAGCACCAGTCAGCATCATGAAAAACAACAACAAGTAACCCGACTTGTACTCGCAGCACTCGAGCAAGGTGTACAACGTATTTTTTTGGCTCAAGAGCCCTTTAGAATCAACCAACGTGCAGTTGAACATCTACCCGAGCGCGACAAAGTCAAAATATTAGAATTTCCGCTGACTCACACCAGTAAAGATACCGAGACCATGGTTGATCTGATGTGGGCACAAGGCTGCAGAACCTTTATTGTCTTGGGCGGAGACGGTACCAACAGAATCGTTGCACGGCGTTATCCTGATTGCGCGTTAATGCCGCTGTCAACGGGCACCAACAATGTCTTTCCTTTGACCATAGAGGCCTCTCTCGCCGGCGCCGCTGCCGGCCTCATCGCGACCGGTCGAGTAGATCAGAAAAGCCAAACCTTACGCTGCAAGAGAGTTCATTTAAAAGGGACCTCTCCGAACGGACCTGTGCATGACATCGCGCTCATCGATGCCGTCGTTCTCAAAAACGATAACCTTGGCTCTCTCTTACCGTTTTCCGGAACCGATCTCGACTTCCTGGTTTTGACCCGGGCCGAGCCAGCCTCCGTCGGATTGTCGCCAATTGGCGGTTATCTTGAGCCTTGCGGACACCACGATGATTTTGGCGTTCTGGTTCGTTGTGGGAATCCGGCAACAAAAACAGTTCGGGTGCCAATATCACCCGGCCTATGGAATACCGTTCCGGTCCAATTCCATAGAAAACTACCGCTTGATGAGCCCGTCTATCTGGAGGGGGAAGGAATTCTCGCTTACGACGGGGATCGAACGCACGACCTCGGGTCTCTGACCAACTGCACCGCAACCATTTTTCGAGATGGGCCCTTCATCATTGACCCCGCACAGGTACTGATGGCCGCGAGCCAGCATGGAGTCTTATTTGACACGCCCTGATCTCAGGGCATGCTGAGCTTTTCGTTCTGCTGATATTGATGTTAGTATTTTTTGTTTCATGAAGAGTCGAAAACCTATGCCTAGCTCGCTGATCCCTCTCTGGTTTTTGATCGCGAGTTTTGGACTTCAGGCAACCGAGGGGCCCTCTGAGACATTGGCGTGGCCCGACGGTACTCGCTACGTCGGCGGCGTCAAAAACCAAATGAGGGATGGTCAAGGTACCATCTATTGGCAAAACGGAGCGCGCTATATTGGCGGTTTCAAAGCTGACCGCCGTCATGGCCCGGGTATGATGATCATGCCGGACGGGACAACCTACCAGGGGAATTTCTCCGACGGAAAATTACTGCTCAACGAGGATACTCTCTCAGAGACAGCAGACCCGGATTCAAAGACTCCTCTGCCCATTACCGAAGTAGATCGCGAGGATATTACGAGCGTTCTTGATCTTTGGGCAGCGGCTTGGATGGCGCAAAACCCAGAACAGTATCTTGGCGTCTATTCTCAAGATTTTGTCCTTGCCCCAGGAGAATCGAGAGTCCTCTGGGAGATGAACCGGCGAGAGCGAATCTTGTCTCCCAGTTATATCCAGATCGACCTTTCTTTCGAAAGCTTTCAGCCGATTTCGGAGTCCGTCGTGGATGTCAAAATCAGACAATCGTACCGATCAGATACCTATCGGGAAATTAGCAACAAAGTCATGCGCCTCCAACAAGAAACCTCGGGGTGGCGCATTATCGGAGAGCAGCAAAGATGACCAATGACAGCATTGTACCCGCAGCGACCATCCTCATGTTGCGCGATGGCGGATCGGGCCTAGAGGTTTTTATGGTCGTTCGGCATCACCAAATTGACTTTGCATCTGGCGCCCTGGTTTTCCCAGGTGGAAAAATCGATGCCGCGGATATCGACGCTGCGCCTTACTGCGACGGCATCGAGTCGGCGAGCACTTACGACATTGCGATGCAAGTTGGCGCCATTCGAGAGGCTTTTGAAGAATGTGGCGTTTTACTGGCTCGCGCTGAAGGCCAGGAGGCCCTTATCTCAGGGGATCGTCTTAAAACATTGGTTGATTACCGGGAGTCCATCCATTCAGGAGAGATCAGTTTCGCTGACTTCCTTGAACAAGAAAAGCTTCGACTCGCATGCGATTGTCTGATTCCCTTCGCACACTGGGTCACACCTGACATGATGCCGAAGCGTTTTGATACTTGGTTCTATCTTGCCAAAGCACCGGACGATCATTTGGCGATTCACGATGGAACAGAGTCCGTTGACTCAATTTGGATCGACCCTAAAGCAGCCCTTGAAGGTGCAAAAGCGGGCACTTACACAATTATTTTTCCAACTCGATTAAACGTAGAGATGCTGGCAGAAAGTTCAAGCGTCGATGGAGCGATTGAAGCTTCGCAAAAGCGGGTCATAAAAGAGGTTCTGCCCTGGACAGAAACCAGAGAAGATGGAACCTATTTATGCATTCCAGCGGATGCAGGTTATGCAATCTCAGAGGAGAAAATGCCGTCCCGCGGATAACCCCAGGTAGGTGCTCGAACGTGACACGCCCCTTAGTGATCTCACCCGTATTCCCGCGATGACTGATATCATCTTGTCTGTAAAGGAACGGTTCCCCGTCCATTAACCACCAAAATCGTCCAGGAATATGTTGCTTCGCTCGACCCCTAGATCGTCTAACAGATTCAAGACCGCTTGATTCATCATTGGCGGACCGCACATATAGAATTCGCAATCCTCTGGCGCGGGGTGATCTTTCAGATATTCTTCGAACAAGACATTATGGATAAAGCCTGTATAACCCTCCCAACCCTCAATGTTTTGGTCGGACAATGCGATATGCCAAGTAAAGTTTTCGTTTTCAGCCGCTAGTCGGTCAAAATCCTCAACATAGAAGAGTTCGCGCTCGTTTCGTCCGCCATACCAAAACGTGATCTTCCGGTCCGTTTTCAAGCGCAGCAATTGGTCAAAGATATGCGCACGCATCGGCGCCATACCTGCACCTCCACCCACGAAAACCATTTCCGCCTTGGTGTCCTTCGCAAAGAACTCTCCGTAAGGACCAAAGATCGTTACCTTGTCCCCTGGATTCAGGGTGAACAGATAGCTCGACATTTTCCCTGGAGGAAAGTCTGTCCCTGGCGGCGGTGATGCCACTCGAATATTAAACTTCATCACCCCTTTCTCTTCGGGATAATTGGCCATCGAATAAGCACGAACTGTTGGCTCGTCTACTTTAGCTTCATGATCGAATACGCCAAACTTGGTCCAGTCCCCTTGATATTCTTCCTCAATCACCATGTCCTTGTACTGAATATGATAGGGAGGGATTTCAAATTGGACAAACCCACCAGCTCTAAAGTCGACCTCTTCTCCCTCGGGTAGCTTGAGCACCAACTCTTTAATAAACGTCGCAACGTTATGGTTTGAGATCACCTCGCATTCCCAGCGCTTAACCCCGAAAAATTCTGGTGGAACCTCTATTTTCATATCTTGCTTGACCGCCGTCTGACAGCTCAGTCGCCACCCGTCTTTTGCTTCGCCCCGGGTAAAATGTCCAGCCTCGGTCGAGAGCATTGATCCACCACCTTCGACCACGCGACAACGACACTGCCCGCAAGTGCCACCGCCACCACAGGCCGATGAAAGGAATATCCCGGCATCTGCCAGGGTGTTGAGCAGCTTACCGCCCGAACTGGCAGACAGTGTTCGGTCAGGGTCCTCGTTGATCACGATACTGACCGCACCCGTTGACACTAATTGCTTTCTTGCGAGCAAAATGACTGCGACCAAAGCCATGATAATGGCCGTAAACATGCCAACACCTAAAACAATTTCCGTATTCATAGGCTGCAATACTTCCTTTTACTATAGAGAGATACCGCCGAAGGACAAAAAGCCTAGCGACATCAGGCCCACGGTGATAAAAGTGATGCCTAAGCCACGAAGACCTTCAGGCACGTCACTGTATTTCATTTTTTCTCGGATTCCGGCGAGAACGACAATGGCAATTGCCCAGCCCACCCCAGATCCAACGCCGTACACCACGCTTTCGGTGAAGTTATACGAACGATTCACCATAAAGATGCTACCGCCTAAAATCGCACAATTTACCGTTATCAATGGCAAGAATACGCCCAGCGAGTTGTAGAGGGCTGGCACATACTTGTCGAGAAACATCTCGAGAATTTGCACCATGGCAGCGATGAGGCCGATGTAACTTAGGTATCCCAGGAAACTCAAATCAACTTCAGGGTACCCAGCCCAAGCTAGCGCACCATCAGCCAACAAAAACCCATAGACCAAATTATTCACAGGCACAGTGATCGTCTGTACCACAACGACGGCGATACCTAGTCCGATGGCCGTTTCTATCTTTTTTGAAACAGCGATAAACGTGCACATGCCAAGGAAGAACACCAGCGCCATATTCTCAATAAACACTGCACGCACAAACAAACTCAAGTAATATTCCATAACTTAGATCCTAACTGTGCGACAGTGCTGTGTGCTGACCGATTTCATATTCCGGGGCCTCAACCTGCTCTTTCTTCCAGACTCTCAGCGCCCATATCAACAAGCCGATAATGAAAAATGCGCTGGGTGCCAAAAGCATCAAGCCCATTGGCGTATACCACCCGCCTTCCGTCACTAAAGGCATGACCTGAATGCCGAACAAACTACCGGAGCCAAAAAATTCTCTGATCGCCGCGACAGACATTAAAACTGCTGAATAGCCTAAGCCGTTTCCCAGACCATCTAAGAAACTCAGTCCCGGAGGATTTTGCATCGCAAAGGCTTCTGCCCGTCCCATCACGATGCAGTTGGTAATGATGAGTCCCACAAACACGGTAAGCTGCTTTGATATGTCATAGGCAACCGCGCCCAGTATCTGGTCAACAACGATGACCAGTGAGGCAATAATTGTCATCTGTACGATGATGCGAATACTTGATGGGATTCGAGCCCGAATCAACGAAATAAAGAAATTTGAGAATGCGCACACCACGGTCAGGGCAATGCACATAACCGCGGCAACGCTCATTTGCGTCGTCACCGCGAGCGCTGAGCAAATACCCAAGATTTGTAACCCGATCGGGTTATTGTTAAAAATCGGATTCAGTAAGATTTCTTTTACATTTGACATTATCGTTTTCCGCTCCTCAATCTAGCCGCTGAGGCTTCCCAACAGGGGCCCGTAACCTTCCTCACCCAGCCAGTAGGCGATCAAATTTTCTACCCCTTTACTGGTTAATGTTGCACCGCTTAAGCCATCAACTTGATGTATTGCTTCAGCGGAACTTGGATCAACCGCTCCCTTGATCACGCGCATAGCCACATCGCCGCTACCCGCGTATATCTGTTTGCCAGGCCATTTCGCTTTCCAAGCAGGGTTATCAACCTCACCACCTAATCCTGCAGTCTCGGTGTGCTCATAAAACGTGATGCCAGATACGGTATTACCATCAGCTTCTAGCGCGAGAAATCCGTAAAGCGTAGACCAAAGCCCATAGCCATGGACCGGCAACACGATACGATCGATCCCAGCATCGGATCGCAACAGATAGATCAATGAGAAATGCTCTCGACGATTGATCGACGCAATATCTTCGAGATCGCTCAGTGCCGACGATAAAGCAGGGTCTTTGGCTGCCTTCCGTTGGTCATAATCGGCAAAGCTAATTTCAAGTTCTTGCTCAACGGCTTCGACTTCTGCTGCGGTCAACAGCTGCTTGGTGCGTAAATCAACAACTCTGGGTTCAAATCGTGCAAACAAAGTATTGATGTCATCAACCCGTGTCACCCCCTCTTCAAACAGACCTGCTGCGATCAAGACATTTTTACTCTTATCCAGCGCCTTATTCTCAATTCTTCGTTCTTTAAGAGCGACCGCTGAGCCAGCAACAACTATCGCGCAAAACAGACACACCACCAAAGCGATGACGATTACATTTTGAATAGAATCCTTGTTAAAACCCGGCGAATCAGACACGAGCGAGTCTCCTTCTGACGTTGGCTCTGACCACTGACCAGTCGAACAGCGGCGCGAACAAATTAGCAAACAGGATTGCGAGCATCATGCCTTCTGGAAAAGCTGGGTTGACCACTCGAATCAACACACACATCACCCCAATCAATGCACCATAGGCCCAACGGCCAGTGTCGGTCATTGCTGCAGAAACAGGATCCGTCGCCATATAAACCATCCCGAAGGCAAATCCGCCCAGGACCAAATGCCAATGCCATGGCAGCGCAAACATCGGGTTCGTCGATGATCCAATGGCATTAAAAAGCAGAGAGGTCGCAATCATACCCAGCAAAACCCCGCCCATAATGCGCCAGGAAGCGACCCTGGTGATCAGCAAAATGGCACCACCCACAAAAATAGCCAGCGTGGAAACCTCTCCGACCGAGCCCTGCATATTTCCCAGAAACGCATCTCCCCAGGTCAGTCCTGTGGCGAGCACACCGCCGAGTCCATCAGCCGCGGCGATACCCAGAGCGGTCGCACCGCTATATCCATCAACGGCAGTCCATACCGCATCACCGGAAATTTGTGCAGGGTAGGCAAAATACAAAAATGCGCGGCCGGTGAGTGCCGGGTTTAGGAAGTTTTTACCCGTACCCCCAAAGATTTCTTTGCCGATAACTACTCCAAAAGAAATACCTAAAGCGACCTGCCAAAGAGGAATGGTGGCGGGCAACGTCAAGCTAAACAAGATGCTGGTTACAAAAAAACCTTCATTCACCTCGTGGCCGCGCTTGACTGCAAAGAGTACTTCCCAGATGCCACCGACGACGAAGGTCACAGCGTAGATAGGCACATAAAAGACCGCGCCGTAGATCAGACAGTCCCAGATACTATTAGGGTCATAACCCGCGATTAAAGCGATGATCCATCCTCGCCAACCTTCGAGCGCGGCAATATCAAGCGCTTCCATCGCGAGGTTGGCATTGCGCCCAACCATATACATCCCGACGACCATGGGGAAAAACGCGCACCACCAAACCGTGGTCATCACGCGCTTCATATCGACAGCATCTCGCACATGCGACTGGCCGACGGTTACCTTGCCTGGGGTGTAGAAAATCGTATCTACCATCTCGTAGATCGCATAAAACCGTTCGTACTTTCCACCTTGGTGAAAATGCGGCTCTAAACCATCCATTAACGATCTCAATGACATACTTTTGTCCTATTTATTTCTTGGAAGACTCATCCATCAACACGAATGTTTGGGGACTAACCTTCGACTTCAATCTTTGTCAGCATTTGTCGCAAATAAGGGCCGTACTCATACTTTCCCGGACACGCAAATGTAAAAAGCGCCAGATCTTCCTCATCGAGCTCTAAGCATCCAAGTTCAATGCTGCTTTCAATGTCATCAACGAGTAATGCCCGGAGCAACTGCGTCGGCAAAATATCAATTGCTGCAAGTCGCTCGAAGGAACCCAGGGGAATCATCGAGCGCTCGCTACCACCGGTGCTGGTGGTGAAATCAAACTCTTTCTTTCCGACTAACCAAGCCGCAAACAAACGTGTCAATGAAAACTTATCTGCTCCAGGTGCGACAAAGCCAAAAAACTCTCGATGGGTACCTTCTTGAAGCACCGCAACCTGAAGATGAAAACGTCCCAAAAAGGCTAGCGCGCCCTCTGCTTTTCTCCCATCGAGCACGGACCCGCTGATCACCCGATTGGCGCCCTGCTCGAGTCGTGCCTCGGTAAGGTGATCTAGACATGCACCGCGCTGAGTTGTGATCAAGGCTGGGTTTGACACCGCGGGACCCGCCAATGAAACGACCCGTTCGTTGAAGATCCTACCCGTTAAGAACAATTGACCGATCGCAATGACGTCTTGATAGTGCAAATGCCATACAACTTTTTGAGCATGCACAGGTTCTAAAAAATGGATATGCGTTCCAACTAAACCTGCCGGGTGCACCCCTGCAAAGGTCTGGATTGCAGCTTTCCCTGCAAGATCAATTTGAGCCGGGAATTGACCATCAGCACAGACATGCGTCGGGCCATTAGTGAGCAGCGAAACAACCTGTGTACCTGCAGCAAAGGCCTCAGCCTGTTCATTCAAAACTAAGTTTGCATCCGGCGCATGGGGCCGAGTGTCCATCGCAGTAATAAACACCGCATCCGGAACCGAATCAACGCTCGGGACTTTATTGAAAGGACGGGTACGCAGCGCCGTCCATTCGCCGCTCTCGACGAGCTGATCCACGACGGATTGTCGGGGTAAATCGGCTAGAGCAGAGGCCTGAAAGGATGGGAAACTTCGCTCCGAACCCTCAGCGACTTCAATAACCAGCGACTCAAAAACACGTTTTGGCCCACGATTAATCGAGGCAACCTTGCCAGAGGCCGGCGCCGTAAACTGAACACCTGGATTCTTCTTGTCCGTGAAAAGTGCTTGGCCCTTCTCAACCGGATCCCCTTCGGAGACCAATAATGTGGGTTTGAGACCGTGAAAGTCAGTGCCGATTATGGCGACATGAGTAGGGGTATGAACGCCAGAGATCTCCTGAACAGGGGCCCCAGCAATGGGCAAATCAAGCCCTTTTTTAATGTTGATCATGTTCTTCCTATCAGAACGGTTTCAATCAATGTAACGCTGAGAGGCTGCGTCTGCCGCAAAAAGCGCCATCGTCCTTGAGTCAGTGATTCAACCACTCAAACCTCCCTCACCGAGCGATCGCAATTATAGAGATATGGGCTTGATTAATCCACCTCGGATTCCGTGATTCGGGCCACAAATGCCGCGTCATTCGGGGGCTTAACCATTCCGATCAACCCCCAACCGCAAGGTTAAAAAGCGCTGGCAGGCTGTGCCGGAACAAGCGGGTAACGGATACCGGCCATTTTTTGCGCGCAGCGAACCACTTGGCAACTGTACCCAAATTCGTTGTCGTACCAAACGTAAAGCACCATTTGATGACCATTAACAATGGTGGCGTGGGAGTCAATAATCCCGGCGTGACGATTACCTACAAAATCAGACGACACCACTTCGCTAGACTCCGTATAGTCAATTTGTCTCTGCATCGATGAATACAATGACATTTCACGAAGATAATCACTGACTGCTTCGCGGGTGGTTGATTCTTTAACGGTCAGATTCAAAATTGCCATTGACACATTTGGCACTGGCACCCGTATCGAATTCCCTGTGAGTTTGCCCGCCAGTTCAGGCAGCAGTTTACCCACAGCACTTGTCGCATTCGACTCAGTCAATACCATATTCAAGGGGGCGCTACGGCCGCGGCGCTCTTTCGAGTGGGTGTTATCGTGCAAATTCTGGTCATCGGTATAGGCGTGCACTGTTTCCATATGGCCGTGCTCGATCTCGTAACGATCATTGATGGCCTTTAGCACGGGCACGATCGCATTCGTGGTGCAGGATGCCGCAGCGACAATGACATCGTTTGGCTCTATCAAATGCGAATTAACGCCAGAAACAATATTCTTCATGGCACCCTTGCCAGAGGTGGTTAACAATACCTTCTGAGCACCGGGGCTGAGCAAATGCGCGGATAGGCCCGCCTCGTCCCGCCAAACACCCGTGCTGTCAATAATCAGCGCGTCATTGATGTCATGTTCAGGATAATTAATGGTGCTCGGGTCGTTGGCGTAAATGAATTTAATCGCAATACCGTTACAAATCAGAACCTGATTCTCGACGTCGACTCGGATGGTGCCGTTAAAAGAACCATGGATCGAATCTCGCCGCAGTAAACTCGCACGCTTTTTAAGGTCTTTTTCTGGATCTTTGGGTGGGCGAAGCACGACGGCTCTCGGAACCAGATTTTGACCGCCTCCGGCTTTTTCAATCAACAGCCGCATCACCAAGCGGCCGATACGGCCGAAGCCATATACAACCACATCGCGGGCCTCGTGGGTGACTTCTGCGCTCCCACCCAGTAAGTCTCCACAGGCGGTTTTGACATACTCTGAGACCGTTTGCCCCTGGTTGTCTTCCATGTAAGCGCCAGCAAGTTTGCCAATATCTATATGTGCTGGCGCAAGCTCGAGGGTGGTTAGGACTGCGATCATCGGGTGCGTCTCAAACTCTGAGAGCTCATTTTTTTCGAGCTGTCGCACCCAACGATGTGCTTTCATAATTTCGATGACCGACTGATTGAACAACGGGACACCATGTATGTAGATGACAACATTCCGGCGATACAGCTGCCCAATCAAAGGGATCATTGCTTCTGCGAGCGCTTCACGCTGCTTCCAGTCCGAAAAAACGTCATCAAGTCCTGGTTTTGTCACTCCGCTCTCCTTATCCCGACCCAATCTGCGCCCAAGCTAGGCAACCACTTAGACCCAAACCCATACGATCCCGACTAACCTGAATCAAAGGCCCTTGACCGACTCGCTTTTTTTAAAAATTCCGTCAGTAGCGATCTCTGATCCTTACAAATTCCTTCAACCAACCGCCTTCATAACAGCAACAAAACAACGGCTTAAGGTTGCACACGTTTCACCCTTCCTTTGCGCCGTATCTGCCGTCGCTTTCGATCTTTTGCGCCAGAAAATCTCTATGAATCCTTTCTTCTTTGCTTTTCTGTCCATCTTGTACTATCAGCTTTCAAACTGAGGATAACGCGCCGGCACATTATGAAGCGCTAATCAGAGCTGCGCAATCAAACCGCTTATAAAATCGGTGATTTTTACGCCAATTGAGCGAAGCGCTCCTGATTCGCGTACACTCTGCGGCGGAC
>CALIKQ010000050.1 GCA_938017975.1 uncultured Pseudomonadales bacterium
CTGCCGCCGGTGAGCGTGCGCTTGAGCATGCTGGTCCGGCCGTCCGAAAACTTGCTCGAGAGTTTGGTGTTGTCTTGTCGCAAGTCCAAGGATCAGGTCCAAATGCTCGAATTTTAAAAGAAGACCTCCATCAGTTTGTCAAAAATAGGCTTTCGCGCCCGAGTCCCCAGGACACGGAGAGTCAAGCGGCCAAGCCCTTGCCTGATTTCAGTCGTTTTGGATCGGTTGAGTTCGAAGCGTTACCTCGTATTCGGAAAGCCTCCGCACGAAATTTGCACAGTAGTTGGCGCGCAATTCCGCATGTGACACATTTCGACAGTGCAGATATCACCGATCTTGAGTCTTTTCGTGCATCGTTGAACCAAGAGCGCGGTTCGGCCAATGTCAAAATCTCGCCCTTGGCGTTTGTTCTAAAGGCCGTCGTGCAAACCTTAAAGCAGTATCCACGCTTTAATTCTTCTTTAGATCCTAATTTCGAGCATTGGGTCGTCAAACGTTTTTTTAATATCGGGATTGCAGTGGAGACGCCCAACGGATTGGTTGTTCCCAATATCAAGGCCGCTGATCTGATGTCTATATCGGCTCTAGCAGAGCAGGCAGCTATTTTGGCCGAGCAGGCAAGAAACAAAAAACTAGCCCCTGAGGCAATGCAAGGCACCACCTTTACCGTTTCTAGTTTGGGCGGCATAGGTGGGACGGGGTTTACGCCCATTGTGAATAGTCCAGAAGTTGCGATTCTAGGGGTTGCACGAATGCAAATTGAGCCTAGGTACATCAATGAGGTTTTAGTCCCTCGAAAAATCCTGCCTTTGGCGTTGAGCTATGATCACCGAGCGATCGACGGTGCTGAGGCTGCGCGGTTTGTGTCGGAACTAACGCGTCAACTGAGTGATATTCGCTACCTATCGGTTTGATGGCTCCCTCTAAAAAAGGCATTTGGACCTTGGAGTGTTGGTGGGGCTCTGTTTGCTATGGACTGCAGCCTATAGCGCTAAATCAGGTTGTCCTTCTCCCAAAGAACTTCGTTGAGATTCTTAATGTCAGCGATGGCCCGGCACAGAACAAACAAGTAATCAGAGAAGCGGTTTAAAAATTTTAGGCCCTCTGGGTTGATCGTCTCAACCTCAGAAAGCGCAATAACGGCCCGTTCTGCGCGTCTGCAAGTACTTCGGGCAACATGGCATTGCGCGATCGATATGGAGCCGCCGGGGAGAATGAAATTTTCCAAAGGAGGAAGGTGTTCGTTGAGTGCATCTAAGTGGGTCTCGACGAGGGTGGTGTGCTCGGCTCGAATGAGTTCAAAACCGGGAATCGAGATCTCTCCTCCAAGATCGAAGATTCTGTGCTGGCAATACTTTAAAAAAGAAATCCATTGCTCTGCATTGGGTGCAGAATCAGTCGGAAACTGATCCCCTTTGAGATGCTCGATGAGCAAACCCAGTTGAGCATTGAGTTCATCAATGTCGCCCATCGCAACAACCCGAGGCGCATTTTTCTGTATTCTGCTGCCGTCGCCCAACCCGGTTTCACCTTGATCGCCGGTTCGGGTGTAAATTTTTGAGAGTCGATTGCCCATATGGTGTTCCTAGTCGGTCCATTGAGTGTACGTGAATCTCAGGACATTATCTCAATCCAGATGCGAAATTAATGCCTGACGCTTTAACTGACACTGTGATTTAGGTGATACTGAGCGAGCCAATTAGTATTCGAGGTGAGTGATGCCTTCATTTGACGTGGTCTCAGAAGTAGACCTTCAAGAGGTTCATAATGCAGTGGACCAAGCCAATCGAGAGATTTCAACGCGGTATGATTTTCGCGGTGTGAACGCAGAATTTGAGCGCTTAGGGAGCGAAATCAAGCTTACAGCGGAAGCTGATATCCAGCTCGATCAAATGCGGGATATCTTGAGAGAAAAGTTGATTAAGCGATCCGTCGATCCAAGAGTGATGGAGGCCCTTGATCCCACACCCAGAGGGAAATTGCTCCACCAGACCATCACTCTGCGTCAAGGAATTGAGAGCTTGCTAGCCAAAAAAATGGTGAAAATGGTCAAAGACAAAAAGACAAAAGTTCAAGCAGCCATACAGGGCGATCAGGTCAGAATTACTGGTAAAAAGCGCGACGACTTGCAAGCTATTATGGCCGACTTTAAAGCAGCCGATTTTGATATCCCGCTCCAATTTCAGAACTTTAGGGATTAAAACCCTTGACTGATTCTGGCGTGACCTCTTGGCGGGACGCGTTGTTGACCTATACAAAGCCTGAAGTGCTGTCATTGGTCTTTCTGGGCTTTTCAGCGGGTCTACCTTATCTACTTGTCTTTTCTACGCTGACAGCTTGGCTGCGAGATGAATCTGTTAGCCGCTCTGCGATTGGTTTTTTTGCGTGGGTCGGAATGATCTACTCAATTAAGGTGATTTGGGCGCCGATTGTGGACAACTTGAGATTGCCCAAGCTCCACCAAGCGCTCGGTCGCCGAAGAAGCTGGATGTTATTGGCGCAGTTTGGGATTGTCGCTGCTCTCGTGATGATGAGTTGGGCGGGGCCAGAACGATTGGTCTTATTGTCCGCGTTAGCGGTAATCGTTGCGTTTTCCTCTGCGACCCAAGATATTGCCATCGATGCCTATCGGATTGAGGCCAGCGCGGTCGAGCACCAAGCGGCCTTGTCTGCCGCTTATATTTTAGGATATCGAGTGGCTTTGCTCGTTTCCGGTGCTGGCGCACTCTATGCCGCTGAATATTTTGGCTGGGCTGCCAGTTATCAGATCATGGCGGCTTTCGGTTGCGTTGGCGTGTTGACGACATTGATTATTCGGAGGCCCGTCGCTGAGAAAAATGATCGACTTGAAGCGGCGATGGGAAATGAGCAGAGGCCAGTTCGCCGAAGCGCTTTACTCCCTCGGCTCTTCATTGACCCGGTCGTTGATTTCTTTGAGCGTAATGGGCGCTTTGCATTGTTTCTCTTAACGTTGATTGCTGTTTACCGATTGAGCGATATCACGATGGGGATTATGGCTAACCCATTTTATCTAGACATGGGGTATACCAAGGTCGAGATTGCCAATATTGCCAAGGGGCTGGGATTTGGCCTTTCGTTATTGGGGTCGTTCTTAGGTGGCCTTTTTGTTGTTCGTTTTGGACTTTTAAGGACCCTTTTGCTTGGTGCCATTTTGGTTGCATTGACTAATTTGACCTTCGCTGGCCTCGCATTGTCAGGTCCTGATCTGATGTTGCTGGCGCTTGTCATTGGTTTAGATAATCTCAGTGGCGGTATCGCTGCAACCAGCTTTATCGCGTATCTGTCGAGCTTGACCGATACGCGCTACACAGCCACACAATATGCGCTCTTCAGTTCGTTAATGACTCTGCCTGGAAAGTTTACCAGTGGCTTCTCCGGTCTGGTGGTTGATGGCTTTGGATATTCGTCCTTCTTCATCGGGGCTGCTTGTCTGGGCATACCCGCGGTGGTGATGGTGGTGGTGCTGATTCGGCGTCAGCTACGAGATATTTAGGGGCACCATTGGTGGTCTTTTAATGAGATTTTGCCAGCATTTGGCCTGATTCCTTCCGCAATTAAACGAGACACTTGAAGATCAAAATTCGGGTTGGTGATACGGCCGCTGGCATTGATGACTCGATGCCAGGGAAGCGATGTGCCTTGCGGCAGTTGACTGAGTAACCGTCCCACCCAACGCGATTTTCCGGATTGACCCGCCATAGTGGCGATTTGGCCATAGGTTGCGACCCGTCCCTTGGGAATGGCCGCGATCACCTGCCAGATGGCCTGTTGATACTCCTCAGTCTGATTCATGTGTTGCCTGTTTTATCAGTCAGGATTATTCCAATCGAAAAATCATTGTGAAGGCAGCGGAATAGGATTTTACCGCTATTTTTGGCAGTCTACTCTTGACTCTGCTAAAAGTGACCCTATTATTAGCAGTCCTTAGGGGAGAGTGCCAGAAACGGCTTAAAAAAGGGCCGATTCTGGAACATTTCAGGTAAATAGTGGGTTGATCATTGTGATCAGCCATTTCTTAAATTGGGAGAACAGAATGAATATTCGTCCATTACAAGATCGAGTGGTCGTACGACGTCTGGAAGAAGAAACCAAGTCGGCCGGTGGGATCGTAATTCCTGGATCCGCAGCAGAAAAGCCTTCTCAGGGTGAAGTGCTCGCCGTGGGTACGGGTAAGAAATTAGACAATGGCACGGTGCAGGCCGTTGACCTGAATGTTGGCGACAAGGTTCTTTTTGGTCAGTATGCCGGAAGCACCGTGAAAGTTGACGGGGAAGAGTTGCTGGTAATGAGTGAAAGCGAAGTGTTCGGCGTTATTGAATAACGAACCCACTTTCGAAACTACACGCAATCGATAGAAATACATAAGGAATAATAGATATGACAGCTAAAGACGTAAGGTTTGGTGATTCAGCTCGGCAGCGAATGCTCAAAGGCGTGAATGTGCTAGCAGACGCTGTAAAAGTAACACTCGGACCCAAAGGCCGAAATGTAGTACTTGATAAGTCCTTCGGCGCACCAACAGTCACGAAAGATGGGGTTTCTGTAGCAAAGGAAATCGAGCTTAAGGACAAGTTTGAAAACATGGGCGCTCAAATGGTCAAAGAAGTGGCATCGCAGACTTCAGATGTCGCTGGAGACGGCACAACGACTGCGACTGTTTTGGCCCAAGCAATTTTGAATGAAGGTTTAAAAGCGGTTGCGGCCGGTATGAACCCGATGGATCTCAAGCGCGGGATCGATCGAGCAGTGGCATCTGCAGTTGAGTCAGTAAAAGGACTTGCTGTTCCCTGTGCTGACACAAAAGCTATCGCTCAAGTGGGCAGTGTTTCAGCCAACAGCGACACGCAGATCGGCGATATTCTTGCCGAAGCGATGGAGAAAGTTGGCAAGGAAGGTGTTATCACCGTCGAGGAAGGTTCCGGTCTGGAAAATGAACTCGACGTGGTTGAAGGGATGCAGTTTGATCGCGGTTATTTGTCCCCTTACTTCATCAATAATCAAGAAAATATGAGCGCTGAACTTGAGGAACCCTATTTGTTGTTGTTTGACAAAAAGATTTCTAATATCCGCGATCTTCTCCCGGTACTCGAAGCAGTTGCCAAGTCGAGCCGTCCTTTGATGATCATCTCCGAAGATGTCGAAGGCGAAGCGCTTGCAACGTTGGTTGTCAACAATATGCGAGGGATTGTGAAAGTCGCTGCCGCGAAGGCACCAGGCTTTGGCGATCGCCGCAAAGAAATGCTGCAAGACATTGCTATCCTGACTGGTGGTACAGTGATTTCTGAAGAAGTGGGCTTGTCGCTCGAAGGTGCAACCTTAGAAGATCTTGGGCAGGCTAAACGCATTACGCTGACGAAGGAAAATACGACGATTGTTGATGGTTCTGGCGAGTCTGGCGACATCGAGGCGCGAGTGAAGCAAATTCGGGCCCAGATCGAAGAAACATCGTCAGACTATGATCGTGAAAAACTCCAAGAACGGGTTGCCAAGCTTGCTGGCGGTGTTGCCGTCATCAAAGTAGGCGCCGGCTCTGAAGTGGAGATGAAAGAGAAGAAGGCACGTGTTGAAGATGCACTGCACTCTACTCGGGCAGCAGTTGAAGAGGGTATTGTCGCCGGCGGTGGTGTGGCGCTGATTCGTGCAATTTCTGCGCTTGAAGGTCTTCAGGGCGATAACGAAGATCAAAATGTCGGAATCAACATTTGCCGTAAAGCGATGGAAGCCCCGATCAGACAAATCGCAGAGAACGCCGGTGCCGAAGGGTCCGTCGTTGTCGACAAGGTGAAGCAACTCGAGGGTAACGAAGGCTTCAACGCGGCGAGTGGCGAATACGGCAACATGATCGAATTCGGTATTCCTGACCCCGCAAAGGTAACGCGAACAGCACTTCAGGCGGCGGCGTCTGTTGCTGGTCTCATGATTACAACTGAGTGCATGGTCACAGACATCGTTGAAGATAATCCTGCACCTGCTGGCGGTATGCCAGATATGGGCGGCATGGGCGGTATGGGCGGCATGGGCGGTATGATGTAGAAAACGCCTCGTCAGAAAAACCCCGCAATGAGCGGGGTTTTTTTTGTCTGAAATATGGCCTCATCGTTAGGCAGAGGTTAAATTTACTTGGATGAAAAACCGGTTTACTCTGCGCATCTCAGCCGAAGAGATGCAACGTTATTATAAAGGGCACGCTAAAACAGTTGTTGTGAGAGCAGACAGCGGTCAAACGCTCCAGTTTTCAGCCGACCATTTGCGGACGTTTGTCCAGCGCGATGGAGTTGCCGGGTGGTTTGAAATCGAATACGACGCAGCGGGAAAATTTGTCAGCCTAGTCTGTTTGAAACCACTCTGAGCGATGATTTAGGAAGGCTTAAGTTTTGGGCAAAGTTTGGTATAGTAAAGGGCAAGGGCAAGGGGAATTCGAGAGGGTTCGTGTCAAAGCCTAACCACCGAAAATTTTGAGAGGAAACCTATGGATATTCCATTATTTACCGAGTACGGGCTGAATTATCTATTTCGATGGGGCCATGTCCTGTTTGGCATCGTTTGGATCGG
>CALIKQ010000051.1 GCA_938017975.1 uncultured Pseudomonadales bacterium
GAGGCCTGTTCGCTGAGCCTGCCGCCTACGATGGCAAAACCAGGTACCCCCTTCGCCATCTCAACAGTACATCGATTTTCAAATCGCTTTCCGCGCTGGTCTAACAAGTGCGCTTGCGCTCTTTTTGGCCAAAAAGTGCACCTCTGCGAGCAACTGTAGCGCCTTTAACCACGTCCTAGATCCTGCGCGATTTTCGATTCAGCCCATGGCCAACCAAAATCACCCCAGCTAATGGCGGAGCATAACACTGATTAACCGTCTAAGCACACATGAAATGGTGATTTTTTAAGGCTTTTGCCGAGCCGAAAGCGCTGTTTTATAGGGGCTTATCCCCTCTTTGCTGGTCGTTTCAGGCGCTGGTTTTACGCAAAATGACATAAGGAGGATTTTCTTTTAATCCTACGATTTCGATCAAAAAGTTCTTGAGGAAACAACGAATGACTTCTTAGACGACTGATGCGCACAATCATTTTGCCTTCTGCCGGAGATCAATCACCTAAAATGACTGGCTCATCTAATTAAATCATAGATTTGCATTAACTTACTCCAAGTCAAGTCACTTTCAGGGGAGAAACCTCCACTTTTTACCCCTATCTATCCGCATGATTGGCTCGTATATTTCCCATCCTCGCTAGCTGCAGCTGGATTAAAGATTTGTGTTCTCCTCGGCAGGACGGATACGCTTCCAGCTGCGCTAGCTGAGACCAATCCACCATCTCCTTTTTTTCGCCATCGCATCACCGCCCTGAAGGCCAGCAGGCTACGACAGCCACTTCTTCCAATCAGCCTCGATGTCCCCGATAACAAGAAAGTTGGGATTCAGAAGTTCGGCTTTGGTGTTGTAGCGAAGGGGCTCAAAATACTCATCAAGCACTGCACCACCGGCGGCTAGGACAACAGCATGCGCGGCAGCAGTATCCCATTCACATGTCGGCGCCAAACGAGGGTAAAAATCAGCTTTGCCCTCGGCCACTAGACACAGCTTTAACGAACTTCCCATACTGGTCAATTGCACCTCGTTAAACCGCGTTCTCAGTCTAGAGACCAAATCATCAAGCGCTTCTGAACCATGGCGGCGACTACCTACCACCATCAATTCACCGTTTGCTTTTTGATCCACTACGCGCGCTGCAATCGAGACTCGACCTTCTGGCGTTTCTTTTAAAGCTTGCTGGCGCTCGACGTCCCCACTATAAGTGACACCGGTTACCGGGACATGTACCACGCCCAAAACAGGCGCCTGCTGCTTGATCAAAGCGATGTTGACTGTGAATTCACCATTACGAGCAATGAACTCTTTGGTCCCATCCAAAGGATCAACGAGAAAATACTGCTGCCAATTCTGGCGAACCGCATAATCTAAGGCAGTGCTCTCTTCTGATAAAACCGGTATTGCTGGAAACTGCTCGGCGAGGGCATCGACAATGACATGATGCGCCGCAAGGTCAGCTCGAGTCAGCGGAGAATCATCGGCTTTCATTTCAACGCCAAAATCAGCCGTCTCATAAATTGCCAAAATTTCTTTGCCCGCGGTTTTGGCAATATTCACAATTGTTTCAAGCATGATATTTCCTCATAGTCGCTTCCGGCGTTAGGGTACACTGAGCCCAAGCGGTTAGGCCAACTAAAAAACACCATGGACATTCATCAGTACGAAACTGTATTACTTGATTTAGATGGCACACTGCTCGATCTGGGTTTTGACGACGAGTTTTGGACCAAGACCGTGGTTGAAGCCTATGCGGACCACAAGAACATCAACTATGGCGAGGCGCTCGGTTATGTGTCGGGGATCATGAGGGCTCAAGCCGGTCAGCTCACCTGGTATGACTTCGACCATTGGCAGCAGGAGCTCGACATTGATCTCGATCAACTGCAGCGCCAATCCTCTGACCGTGTTCGATGCCGACCAGGCACAATTGAATTTCTCGAACATTTGCAGACCACCGAGGCTCGGGTCATTCTGGCTACCAACGCGCACCCGAAGGTATTGGATTTTAAGTTCGACGCACTTCGGCGACGGTCACTGAATTTTACTGAGTATTTCGACCAGATTGTATCCAGTCACACCATCGGGTTTCCCAAGGAATCGACGTCATTTTGGCAACAGCTGCAGCGCAAGACCGAATTTGTTCCTGAGTCCTCGGTGCTTATCGATGATAACTTAACCGTCCTCGCCCAAGCCCAATCATTTGGGCTGAGCGGACTCATCGGCATCACACAACCGAACCTCGATCAATCACCCCAAAGCGTTCACGGTTTTCCTGCGGTTCAATTTCTCGACATTCTGATCAAGGCGCGATCGCATGAGCATTAGAATTGACAAATGGCTCTGGGCAGCGCGGTTTTACAAAACACGCGCCCAAGCCAAAACAGCAATAGACGGCGGTAAAGTCAAGGTTAACGGCCAAAGAACAAAGCCTGCCAAAGAGGCTGCGATTGGGGATCAAATTGAGCTTCGAACTGGTTTTGTTGATCGTTGTGTCGTGATCGTAAAACTCAGTGATGTACGCCGAGGAGCCGCAGAAGCGGCTCTGCTCTACGAGGAGACCCCAGAGAGCATTGCCGGCAGAGAAACCCAGCGCCTACAGCGACTTGCACTGGGACCAATACGACCGACCGCCAAGCCAACAAAACGTGATCGCCGTCAAATTCATCGCCTTGTTTCTAAATCCGATCCGTTTCAATCTGAGCACTAATCAGTTCTAAAACAACGCGTTTATTTCTGATCTAAGTCAGTGCTATGCTCAGCGCAACTTGGATCTAGCTCAACGATCACCTTATCGCAAAAGGGTCGCGCTGGGTCTTAACCAAATTCTGGAAATAGGCGCGCCATGACAGCTGAAGTCCTTCGTCACATGCTCGAAAATTACGATGCGGCAGCTTGTTTTACCTTTAATCGTGGTATCGAGCGTGAGGCGCTTCGAACCAATCCTGATGGCACGCTCGCCCTTACGCCGCACCCTGAGGCCCTCGGTGCAAAGCTCACCCATCCGCTTATCACGACGGACTTTTCAGAAGCGCAACTTGAACTCATTACACCGGTCCACCCAAGTGTTAGTGACGTCATGAGCAACCTCGAACAAATTCACCAATGGACCGATCAGCAACTCGGTCAAGAGCGCTTATGGGCAGGCAGCATGCCTTGTATTTTGCCTGCTGAACTCGAGATCCCCTTGGCAAACTATGGGAATTCTAATTTGGGTCGGCTCAAAACGACTTATCGCCATGGACTAGGGCTGCGCTATAACCGAACCATGCAAACCATTTGCGCGGTTCACTACAATTTTTCTTTTAGCATGGAATTTTTTACCGCGCTGAGTCAGTCACAGACTTTGCAGGGGCAAGCAAGTCAGCTGAACGACGCTGCCTTTCGGTCTGAAAAATATTTTGGATTAATGCGAAATTTTAGACAGCTATCTTGGTTGCCTGCCTATCTCTTTGGGGCATCCCCAGCTGTAGATGCCAGCTTTTTGAGGGACGATGATCATCATCTCAACCGTTTGTCAGCATCCACTTTTCACAAGCCCCACGCTACCAGCCTGCGCTCAGGGGGCCTTGGATACCAAAGTGCAACTCAGTCAACACTGCTCAATATTTGCTATAACAGTCTCGATAACTACACAGGCACCCTAAGACGCGGTATCACTGAACATCATCGCCCTTACGCGGAACTAGGGCAGCAAAGCAATACACTTTTCCCGCAGGTTAACGACAATATATTACAGTCGGAAGCTGAATTTTATGCCTCGGTGCGTGCCAAAGCGACGCCCCCCCCGGGAGAGAACTTTCTTAATTATCTTGACACCGTTGGGGTCGAGTACATTGAGGTCAGACTGCTTGATGCCAATCCTTATTTGCCCTTAGGCGTCGACAACGCTCAACTGCATTTTATGGATTTACTGCTTTTACACTGCATGCTTGAACCAAGCTCTCTGCATGGCGACGATCTATGCGCTGAAGTGGCTGAAAATTTTCAGCGAGCGACTCAGGAAGGGCGCAAACCTGGCCTTCTGCTGAGGTTAGAGGGTAGAGCGGTTGCCCTTTCGACATGGGCATCAGAAGTTTTTGATCAGTTACGCCCGCTGGCTGAATTCTTAGACGCCTTAAGTGACGGCATAGCCTACCAGAACAGTCTTGACGCCTTAAAAATCCGAATTAACGACCCAGAAACCACCCCGAGTGGTCAGTTGATTACGCAGCTTTTAGATCAGAATTTAAGTCTTATCGACTGTTTGCAGGGGCTGTCCGATCAGCATCGAGGCGATTATCAAAAAACAGCATTGCCCGAAGATCAGCGCCTTTATTTTGATCGTGTTGCTACAGATTCCAAGCAAACGTTCGATCAAATTCCGGACCACAGCGATGAGGATTTTAGGCACTACCTTGCACATCAGCAGCAGACCTATCAAAAACCTTCGTGAACCATTTGGCGCATCTCTATCTCGCACGTGACAATGATCATTTGCTTGTCGGCGGCTTCTTGGGCGATTTCGTAAAAGGCCGCCAATACGGCGCAAGGCCTCCTTCCATTGAACGGGGTATTGCGCTACACCGGTCAATAGATGCCTTTACCGACCGCAACGCTTTGGTCGCAACCGCAAGGCGCTCGTTACCCCCCTCGATGTATCGCGTTTCGGGCATCGTCACAGACATTGTTTTTGATCAATGCCTAGCACGCTGCTGGAGACATCATCATGCAATGACCCTGAATACCTTTGACAGAGATGTTTTTCAGCGATTGCTTCGATCAGACCATCTTTCCTTTTACCCAGACAACGCACTTTCGGTTTGCAAAAACATGCAGGCCTACCGAAGCTTACTACGCACCGTTGATGACGATTATGTCGAGCGCAGCCTACTCAACATTGCCCGACGGCTTAAACGAGGAAGCGAGTTTTTTAACTCGGGATCACTCAGCCAGCTTGGACCAAAGCTGCCCTATGTCGAGCAAATCTTTGACGAATTCTTTGCCTCTCTGAAAGACTTCGTAGACAATTGGCTCTCGGAAAACCCTGACTAGGAAGCGTTTCTTCATGCGCACCATGCTTTTAACGCACTGGGGTTAACCCAATCACGCCAAACCCTACGATTCGGAACTGATTAAATGGCCTACTTATCTTCTCGCTTGCTGCTGTTACTGCTTTCTGTGACATGTCTGGCAATGATACTGATTGCGTTAATGATGGAGCATTGGCTGATGCTTGAACCTTGTCCGCTGTGCATTTTTCAACGTGTTGGCGTCATTGGCGCCGGCACCCTTGCGTTAATCGCTGCAATTCACAATCCCCACAGACTCGGGCTGCGCATCTACGGCACGCTCATTGGCCTATCATTATTGGGGTCAGTCGTTTTTGCGATTCGTCAACTCTGGCTGCAGAGCCTTCCTGCGGATCAAGTCCCAGCCTGCGGACCGAGTCTCGAATATTTGATGGATGTATTGCCGCTAACGGAAGTCCTCACCATTGTTTTTAGCGGTGATGGCAGCTGTGCAGAAGTAGCTTGGTCCTTTCTGGGGTTGTCCATTCCGGCTTGGGTCATCGTTGCATGCCTTCCCATGATGGCGCTGACAATCTGGGCGACCATGAGGCCTCGACCACAGCAATAAAGGTTGCTCAAACGGGGTCTTTTCTAAAATGATACACTCCTGCCTTTTAAGACCGCTCGCATGTTGTCCTTTCAGAACCTTAGTCTCCGGCGCGGCCCATTACTGCTGATTGATCAGGTTTCCCTGACCATCTATGCAGGACAAAAAGTAGGCTTAATCGGTGCAAACGGCATTGGCAAGACCAGTCTATTTAAGTTAATTCTTGGCGAGCTTGATTCAGATCAAGGTCAAATCGATTTATCCCGTGGCCTACGCATCGCTCACATGGCCCAGGAGCTTCCAGCAGAAACAACTCCAGCAATCGATTATGTTCTCTCCGGCGACGTGGAATTAAGCCGTGTTCAACAACAGTTAACCGAAGCCCAAAATGCCGAACAATACGATCGCATTGGCAAACTGTTTGAGCAAGTTACTGACCTTGATGGCTTCAGCGCAAGAGCAAGAGCCGCACAACTCATGGTCGGACTGGGGTTTGAGACGTCGACCTTCGAGGAGCCACTCGCTCATTTTTCAGGGGGCTGGCGAGTCCGGTTGAATTTGGCCAGGACGCTCATGAAGCCCTCTGATCTGCTACTGCTGGATGAGCCGACCAATCATCTTGATCTAGATGCCATCTTTTGGCTTGCCGGCTGGATACAAAATTATCAGGGAACCCTATTGCTAATCTCGCATGACCGCGAGTTTTTGGACGACTGCGTCAATTGCATCGCCCATATGAGTAATCAAAACATCACGCTTTATTCGGGCAATTATTCTGGGTTTGAAACCCTTCGAGCTGAACAATTAAAGGATCAGGCTCGTCAGTTTGAGAAACAACAGTCTTCCATCAAACATATGGAAGATTTCATTCGCAGGTTTCGCTACAAAGATAGTAAAGCCAAGCAAGCACAGAGCCGTATCAAAGCCTTGGAGCGTCTCGACAGAGTTGCGGCCGTCCATGAATCTTCTCCGTTTAGATTCTCATTTCGTCAAGCCGCTAAGCAGTCTGACCCGCTCATCAGTCTCCGTGATGCAACCTTGGGTTACACTGCCCCGGTACTCTCGAGTGTCAACCTCACCTTTGCACCTGGTGACCGACTGGGACTGCTCGGAGTCAATGGTGCCGGCAAATCAACTTTGATTAAATCGCTAACCGGTGACATTCCGTTGCTCACCGGTGAACGCATCGAGGGCTTACATCTAAAAGTTGGTTATTTCTCTCAGCATCAAGTCGACGATCTTGACCTGTCAAAAACGCCGATCTCGCAATTGCAGCAGATAGACCCTAATGCCAGTGAACTCGCGATCAGAACATTCCTCGGCGGCTTTAACTTTTCTGGTGATCGGGTGGATGCGTCGGCCGAAAATTTTTCAGGCGGCGAAAAAGCACGGCTTGCACTCGCCATCGTCTCTTACACACAGCCTAATTTACTGCTCCTGGATGAACCGACAAATCATCTTGATATGGAAATGCGGCAAGCCTTGGCTACTGCCATGAATACGTTTCACGGAGCGATACTCTTAATTTCCCATGATCGATATTTACTGGGCAGTACCGTTGAGCAGTTCTTGTTAGTTGAAAAAGGGGCGGTGAGGGCCTTTGAAGGAAACTTGTCTGATTATGGCTCAGGCCTATCGAATGCACCGGAAGTAAACCCAGCCCACTTTTCAAAACCTGAACCGACAGGTCTCAGCGATTCAGAAACAATGACGTCTACATCCCCCCACAAAAATCACAAACGCAGTCGCCAAATCGCTACCCGAATAAAAACCATTGATAGTCGATTGACGCGTTTGAACGAAAAGCGAAAAGCCGTCGAGGAGGCCCTGTCAGATCCCAAGCATTACAGCGACCCGGGCAGTCCCACTCTACAACCCCTACTTCGAGATCAGCAAACGTTGATCGCCCAAATTGAAGCACTCGAGGAGGAATGGCTCAATCTCGAAGATGAGCTTGAAACACCACACTGAGCATCCCCGCTATCGCTTGAATAAAGCGTGAGCTGTCGATACTCGGCGCACCAAAAACAACGGGACTTTACATCGAGACCAAAGCTCTTTTTTAAAGGGTCTTCGTCGAGTCGAACGAGTGTTCTATAATCAGCATAAGGAGACTACTATGACTCGACGATTTCCAAGAACCCGGCCCAGACGACTTCGCGCAGACACTTTCTCAAGGCGATTGGTAGCTGAAACAACCCTCTCCCCAGCAGATTTTATTTATCCAATGTTCGTCATCGAAGGCGATAACAAGTCCGAGGCGGTTGCGAGCATGCCTGGGGTCGAGCGCAAAACCATTGATTTATTTTTAGAAGAGGCCGCAGACGCAGCCGACCTGGGGATACCGCTCATTGCTATTTTTCCAGTGGTTCCAATGGAAAAGAAGTCACTTCGCGGAGAAGAGAGCCATCGTCCAGATGGATTGGTGCAATCAGCGATTAGAGCACTTAAAGCCTCGTCGATTGACATTGGCATCATGGCTGATGTCGCGCTAGACCCCTTTACGAGCCACGGCCAAGACGGCCTCATCAACGAACAAGGGTACGTCGTCAACGATGAGACTGTTGAAGTGCTCGTTCAGCAGGCATTATCCCAAGCAGAAGCTGGAGTCGACATTATTGCGCCCTCAGACATGATGGATGGTCGCATCGGTGCGATTCGAGATGCCCTCGAGACAGCTGGCCACATCAACACAAAAATTATGGCCTACTCGGCAAAATATGCGTCCAGCTATTACGGACCATTCAGAGATGCCGTTGGGTCTGCTGCCAACTTTGGACAGAGCAACAAAAACACGTATCAAATGGACCCGGCGAACAGATTAGAAGCGATCACCGAAGTCTCCTTGGATCTCGAGGAGGGTGCCGATATGGTCATGGTTAAACCGGGCATGCCTTACTTGGATGTTCTACGAGAGATTAAATCAGCGTTTGGTGTTCCCACGATGGTGTATCAAGTCAGCGGCGAGTATGCAATGCATCAGGCGGCCATTGAACGAGGCTGGCTCAGCGAGTCGGTGATTTTAGAATCGCTGCTCTCGATGAAGCGGGCAGGCGCCGATGGGATTCTGACTTACTATGCGATGACGGCAGCTCAACAACTGTCTAAATCCTAGGAGGACTTAGGATTTTTAGACGAGATCATTGTGAAATCGAAGCGAAGCCCTTAGGATAGGGCCTGTCAAAATTCTCTCGCGTTTCGGCCCAAGGAGCTTAAAACATGGCGGACATAGCACACGTTACCGATACTTCTTTTGAATCCGACGTTCTCGGATCTGAACTTCCAGTCTTGGTTGATTACTGGGCAGAGTGGTGCGGACCTTGTAAGGTCATTGCGCCAGTTTTAGAGGAGATCGCCGCTGAATACGACGGCCGCATGAAGGTATGCAAACTTGATATCGATGCCAATGGAGAAACGCCGCCGAAATACGGTATTCGCGGTATACCCACCTTGATGCTTTTTAAAAACGGCAATGTCGAGGCGACGAAAGTTGGCGCTTTGTCTAAGTCTCAGTTAACGGCATTTTTAGACAGTAACATCTAACTCAGACCTGCTTCGGTCGTTTTATGTAGAGACGTTCGAAGCAGACTGTTAAAAAAACAGTTGACAACCGGGCCATAACCCTGCATTTTGCCTTTTCGGCATTACCCAGCGACAACCAGTTTCGCTTAATTAAGCAACCTCCTCGAATTTAACGCCCCATTTAGTGGCCCCTATGGTCCATGGGTCTCTCTAACTCAGTATCCTGAAGTAACCATTAATTTCCTATCAATCATAAAGTGAACCTGTATGAACCTTACCGATCTCAAAGCGAAGCCTATCCCCGAGCTTCTCGAAATTGCCCACGGAATGGGCATGGACAATTTAGGGCGGTCTCGAAAACAAGAAATCATCGCGAGCGTACTGAGAAAGCACGCAAAAAGTGGTGAAGATATTTACGGAGACGGCACCCTCGAGATTTTGCAAGACGGCTTTGGCTTTCTAAGATCTCCTGATAGCTCTTATCTGGCAGGTCCGGATGATATCTATGTTTCACCGAGCCAAATCAGACGCTTTAACCTGCGAACAGGCGACAGTGTCTCGGGAAAAATAAGGCCGCCCAAGGACAGCGAGCGTTATTTCGCACTGCTTAAAGTCGACCAGATCAATTTCACTGATCCTAGCGAGTCCAAAAACAAAATCCTTTTCGAAAACCTAACGCCCTTGTTCCCAGACCTCTCTCTGTCTCTTCAAGGTGGTAACGGCAGCACGGAGGATTTAACGTCTCGCATTATCGACCTTACGTCTCCCATCGGAAAAGGTCAGAGAGGGCTCATTGTCTCTCCTCCAAAAGCAGGTAAAACACTGATTTTGCAAAATGTTGCGCAATCAATCATGCGTAATAACCCAGAGTGTCATCTCATCGTGCTGCTCATCGATGAGCGACCAGAAGAAGTTACAGAAATGCAGCGGTCCGTACGTGGAGAGGTTGTCGCCAGTACCTTTGATGAGCCGCCTTCTCGCCACGTTCAGGTCAGCGAAATGGTAATCGAAAAAGCCAAGCGCTTAGTCGAGCACAAAACAGATGTCGTTATCTTGTTAGATTCCATTACGCGACTGGCTCGGGCCTACAACACAGTTATTCCCGCCTCGGGCAAAGTTTTGACCGGTGGTGTTGATGCACACGCCCTTGAGCGCCCGAAGCGTTTCTTTGGCGCCGCTCGAAATATTGAAGAAGGTGGTAGCCTCACCATCATTGCCACATGTTTGATCGATACTGGTTCAAAGATGGATGAAGTCATTTACGAGGAGTTTAAAGGGACGGGCAACATGGAACTGCATCTCGAGCGCAAGATCGCTGAGAAACGCGTGTACCCCGCCATCAACATTCGTCGCTCCGGAACCCGCCGAGAAGACCTGCTGATGTCTGAAGAAGAGCTTCAAAAGGTTTGGATTCTGCGCAAGATTCTGCATGAGATGGACGATCTCGCTGCCATTGAGTTCTTGCTCGGCAAAATGAAAAAATCCAAGACCAATGAAGAATTTTTTGCTTCGATGAAAAGAAATTAATGCAGCCACTCAATTGTCGAGTAATCGGCAACAACGTTCTGCAAAGCGGCATTCGAGAGTTACTGCTTGCCTTGGCGCCGGGAGCACCTTCGTTTTCAGCAGGGCAATATCTCATGCTCGACGTCGGTGGTGCGGCATTCCCTTTTTCGATTGCAAACGCGCCGAATCAAAAAACACTGGCGCTCCATATCAAGCCAACCCCTGACTCCAGCGATTCAGACAGAATTGAGCGGTTTCTCGACAGCAAGCCGGTTTCAGCCTCGATTCAATATCCGCTTGGGGACTGCTGCTTAAAGCGTCTTCCGGATCGACCCATCATTTTAATCGCTGCCGCGACAGGAATTACCCAGATGAAGAGTATGCTCGATTGGTTGATCGAGCAGGGCTTCGCCCATCCCATTCATCTTTACTGGGGTGTCCTGACGCCTGAGGAACTCTATCTAAAGGAGGAACTAGAGACCGCTGCAGCACAGCATCAGGTCGTTTACACGCCTGTGGTCAGCCAAGACATCGATCATTGGGAAGGCAGAACCGGCTTGGTCGGTGAAGTGGTTCTCGCCGATATCTCTAATTTAAATGCCTTCCAGGTCTATGTCAGCGGCAGTCCTGCCATGGTCTACGGGACCCTTGATCACTTTGTGGAAAATGGCTTCCAACCAGAGAATATGCATTCCGACGTGTTCAGCTATGCGCCCAGATCCTAGGCCTTCCAGAGCCTCCCGGCTCAATTAATAGAGCGCACGGGCTTCCTCATAACGGCCAGCCAACAAATAAGCTTGCGCCAATCGCCTTTTGACAGCGGCTGAGGGTTTCAATTGCAAGCATTCAAGATAGTGCGATATTGCAGCGTTCTGATCGTCCTCGACGGTTGCCAGCGCGCCAAAACACGCCGAAACGTTCGCCGAGCTGGGGAACTGGCTCAGCCAGGCCTGCGCATGGCGGTGCCTAATCGCTAAGGTCTGAGTACCGAGCCCGCCATAAGCCAAAAACAGCCCCAGTGAAGGCGCTCTCTCGATCAACGATCGGCAACAAGCCTCGGCCGCGCTGGCATCATCAAAACCCAATAAAACTTCCAGCAACAACTCATCATCTTGGAGGGAAATACTCGGCAATATTGCTAGCCATTCCCGACGCTCATTGTCGGAGGCTAGATTCCTGCGAGATTCTAAAAGCGCTTGATGCTCTGAGAGCATCAGGTCATCCTCAAACTTGGATACTTGTTTTTGGTGTTGAGCCATCGTGCGATAGGCACCATTTGCAATCCAAACTCGGCGTTTTAGCGGCAAGGTGGAGGAATTGTTTGGCAATTTTTCAATCAGTGCCAAGGCCGCTTCTGCAGCGCCTTCACGCATCGCATCTTCGGTCTGATAGTAAAAGGCAATCTGCTCGAAAGTGTGGCCAGATAGCCTGAGACGATCCATCATTGCCGCTGAATCGGGGCCAGATTCTCGAGCTAAAAAAGTTTCGGCAAGTAATCGTGTCGCGGACCACTGATGCGCGCGGCGCAGGTAACGGCGACCACGGTCGACCTCACCAAGAACAGTAAGCGCAATCCCCTTTTCCAAAAACTGCAGGGCTTTCTTTTGTTGTCGCGCATTACTCCAATCAGAAATCTGATTTTTTAAGCCCCAAAATGACCCAGCCGCACGAAGCAGACAATAGAACAAACCAAACGCTAAAAATATTACGACCGAAGCGAGCCAAAGGCTGGTCTGTAACGTCAAATCGTTATAACTGATTAGCACATATCCCGGAGAACGGCTCACTAAAGTGCCCAGAGCGAGCGCTCCCAGCATTGTTAGCAAGACCATCATCCAACGCATTAGGGTCTCTCACCGAGCGTAAGCTTGGCCTTTTCGAGCGCAGTCAGGGAGTTATCCACAGTGGGAAGCGCAATATCGAGCGGTGTTGTCTTGAGTGTTCTAATGACATCCTTAGCGCTACTCACGGGTCCCGCCTGAGCGTCAAAATAATGGTCAAGTAACGTCGAGACACGATCCAACGATCCCTCGAAGACAATCTGCTCCCGCCTTAACAAGGCGATCTGAGCTGTCGTCAGGCTGAGTGCGATATTCTGACGTAGCACCGTTTCCTCTGTTTGCGTTGGGATAGGCCCTGGTCCGGGCTGTCCCCTCCGAAAATCGACCAAGTGAAGCATACGATCTACGAGCGCTTGCCAAAGAACCTTCAAGCGCTCGAAGGTACTCCCCGTCAAAACAACCGGCTCCGGTGTGGCTTCCTGGACTCGCGCAATCGGCTGCCGCAAAGCCAGTCCGTCGAGTGAGATTCTGAGTTGATCAATTGTGAGATACAGTTCGGTTCGATTGACTCTTGGAATCAGCATCAAAGCCCCGATGTCCTGATTGATGGCCGCGGTGACCATAGCCAATGCGCTGAAATCTAACTCACCTGCTGCTTTTTTTGCGGCTTGCAGAAACTCTAAAGCCAACCCAATGTCTTGAAAAGCATTTATCGCCAGTGCTGCCATTCGCAGCTGAGTCTGTATTTCAGCTAACTGCCAAGTTAATCCCTGCTGGGAAGCCCGCTGATCAAGGCCATCTATTTTGCTGGTTTGATCTTTCAAAGCTTGGAGGAATTCACCTTGCGCCTGCGACAAGATCTCCATTTGCGTTTCTACCTGCGCAAGCCTAGCACCAGTGCGCTCAAGGGACGGTTGCACCGTCTCTAGCTTTTGATCTTGCTCACTGATCCTCAAAGACAGGTGATAACCCTGCCAGGATCCAATTCCAAGAATCACGAGAATCACAAAAAGGAGAAGCATCAGCACAAAACGCCAAGCTCTTCCGGCTTCCGGTTTCGGGCGGACACCGGACTGCACAGCTCCAAGCGCCTCTAATTTTTGATCATCCTTCATGGTCAAACCTTTCTCTCGCTAATCTAACGCCACTGACAGCCTCAAGAATCTCCGCAGCGCCAACGCCTTGCACCTCAATTAAATCAGTAAATCCTTTTGATGCAGCTGCCTCGGCAATTCTAGCAGCGGTCACAACCAATGTGATTTTCGTGTAGAGACTTTTTCCAATGCAGCTCATCAGCGCCGTTAAAACATCGACACTCGTCACCAAGACATGGTCATACTCTCCATCCTGCAAAAGCCTCTTCAATTCTGGCGGATCAAGGGGAAGTCGCTCATAACATTCATAACGCTCTACTTTGGCGCCTCGGGCTGTCAGCTCAGATTCTAAAAGTCCTCGTCCCGCTCGTCCTGTGACGATCGTAATTCTCTTACCTCTGACCTGCTGTAAATCTTCAAGCTGCAATAGAAACTCTGATCCAGGCTGAAGCGGAGCCAAAGCAGGGACGCTATGACTTGCAAGCATCTGCTTCGTCGCAGCACCCACAGCGAAAACCATTCCTCGGGATGTATTTTGTAATCGTTGGATCAAGCCTCTGGCGTGTTTGACCGCATTTTGACTGGTAAAGATGACGGTCTCCAAGGGAGCCTTGGGATCAATAGCAGGGTCCAGGCCTTGGATCTCAATCAATGGCGCCTCTAAGGTTCGCATACCGGCTTGCTTCAGCGTTACCTGTAACTGAGCATTCGAACCGGCAGGTCGGGTCAGCACCAAATTGCCAGCCATTCATGGACCCTCAATCAGTTCAAGAGCACCTTGATCTATCAGCAGATCAGCAACGCGATGGGCCAACTGGTCTGCTTCATCGATCGCTGCCTTTTGGCTAACTCGTAGGAAACGATCTCCTTTTAAATCACTGACAAAGGTTGAAAGCTGCAAGAAACCATTACCCTCATCAACGCCCATTTCCGCGTGGGCACCGACTGGCAAATTACAAGTTGCGCCCAAGCTCCGCGAGATCCATCGCTCGCAACTCACCTGACGATGCGTTGATGCGTGGTTCAAGTAATGAATAAATGGAACTAATTCTTCTCGGTCAGTCCGCGCCTCTATGCCAACCGCTCCCTGACCAGCACTGGGTATGCAGGTGCCCACATCAATCTTCTCACTGATTCGGTGACTGAGTTCAAGGCGTTCTAGCCCAGCCGTAGCCAAAATTATGCCCTCGAAGTCACCATCGTCTAGCCGCTTAAGCCGGGTCTCAACATTGCCTCTGAGATCTTCAAAGACCAAATTGGGAAAAGCGGCAGACAACTGAAGGCACCGCCTAAGACTTGAAGAACCAATCCGGGCTCCAGCTGGAAGCTCCGCGAGCGTTTCGTAACGATTAGAGACCAGTGCATCAGTAGGGTCTGCGCGCTCACACATCGCGACGAGCCCTAGATCATCAGGTAATATCGAGGGGACATCTTTCATTGAATGGACTGCAAAATCCGCTTGTCCTGCGAGCAATGCAAGCTCTAACTCCTTAACAAAAACACCTTTGCCGCCCAGTGTTGATAGGGAAACAGCTCGATTACGATCTCCCTCAGTCGAGAGCCCGACAATCTCTATCTCTATCTCGGGAAACCCCAATTTGAGCCTCCGTGCCACATCATTGGCCTGCCAAAGCGCCAATGGACTTCGACGGGTAGCTAAACGCAGGATTTTCAAGATCATCACTCGGCCGATAAAACCGCAACACTAACCCGCAGGGAAAAGGGAGTAAACCTTGATTTACGATGTGACGGAGATCCGCATCAATGTCATCGCGCCGAGCGCGCGCATCCGGCGTGCGCTGACATCATCGCAGAGACCAAAGGCTTATTTTCAGCGCCTGGGGCGGTCCACCTGATATACTTCAACTTTTACAACAAAGGGCAGTGCTCGTGACTTCTCGCAACGAAAAACTCTGGGATGGACGGTTTTCAGAAACCACTGATGCCTTTGTTGAAGCTTTTACCGCATCTGTTGGCTTCGATTTTGAGCTTGCTTCGTTCGATATACAGGGCTCTATCGCACATGCAACGATGCTGGGGCGCTGCAACATTATTCCAAAAGATACAGCAGCGGCCATCATCAACGGCTTGACAGCCATTCAGGAGGACATCGACGCTGGAGAATTTAAGTGGTCGGTAGGACTTGAGGATGTTCACATGAACATCGAAGCTGCACTCACAGAGAAAATCGGCGATCTCGGAAAAGCGCTACACACAGGTCGCTCAAGGAATGATCAGGTTGCAACCGACGTCCGGCTTTACTTGAGGCATCACATCGACCAGATACTTGAGCAGATCAAAATTCTGCAGCGCGGACTGCTTCAACTGGCCAGTGCTCATACAGATACCATCATGCCAGGATTCACTCACCTCCAGGTCGCGCAGCCGGTTGTTTTTGCGCACCACTTGATGGCTTGGTTTGCCATGCTGCGACGAGATTCAGAGCGACTCGTTGATTGTCGTCGCAGGGTCAATGTTCTGCCCCTGGGCTCGGCTGCACTCGCTGGCACCAGCTTTCCGATTGATCGCGAGTTGGTAGCATCGCTTTTATCCTTCGATGAAGTGTCTGAAAATTCTCTTGACGCCGTGAGCGACCGAGACTTTGCCATCGAGTTCACGAGCGCAGCCAGTTTACTGATGATGCACCTTTCACGATGGTCTGAAGAGCTGATCCTATGGGCCTCGCCCCAATATGGCTTCATCGAATTACCAGACCGATTTTGCACTGGTTCATCGATCATGCCACAGAAAAAAAACCCGGATGTGCCAGAGCTCGTCCGAGGTAAATCTGCCAGAGTTTTCGGAAGCCTCATAACCCTGTTGACCCTGATGAAGAGTCAGCCGCTGGCCTACAATAAAGACAACCAAGAGGATAAAGAACCTCTCATCGACAGCATCAAGACCGTCTCTGACTGTCTGAGAGCCTTTGGAGACATGCTTCCAAACGTGATTCCCAAGCCTGAAGCCATGCGAGAGGCTGCGGCCCGTGGCTTTGCAACTGCAACGGATTTGGCCGACTACCTCGTCCGTAAGGGAATCCCATTTAGAGATGCACACCATGTCGTGGGTCAACTGGTCGCAACCGCAGTTCAGCAAAACGTTGATCTCTCGGAGCTTCCAATCGAGACCTTACAACTGGCAAGCGCCAGTATTAGTGAAGACGTCTATCAAGTGCTTACCCTTGAGGGGTCCGTTGCCGCACGAGCCCACTACGGCGGGACAGCTCCCAAAACAGTTCGAGCAGCCATTGCTCAAGCTAAACGCCAGTTGGATGAATCAGATTAATGGGGCCGTTGCGGGACCGTTGCGGGACCGTTGCCAACAGCGTATAGCGTCGTTCATTTTATTTGAGGTTCACGCGCTAACCTCGTTCACCTAAAAGCCTTGAACCGGGTCAAAAACTTCGGCCTGGATACCGGCTTGTTCTTCTAAAATGCGATTGAGTAGAACTGCGAAGCGCTCTCCAGTGACTGCGCAAAACCAATGATCATTGTTCCATTTCAAATGAAAACCACCTGATTTTGCTGCTACCCAAATTTCCTGTTGAGCAGGTTGCCGGCTGATCACCATCTGAGACCGATCGGAGAAGGTCAATGTAAGCTGGCCATTGGCGCCATCAACATCAATGTCATCATCTAAGTCATCGAGGCGATCCTCGATCACCATTAGCAGTGTGTCCACCTGACTGTTGTACCGCCGCTCATCTGACTCTATGTTCAAATCCCTGCTCCCTATCATTCACGGAACCCAGTATACTCAAGGTTTCTCCTCGATGGTCAGCTATGCGCTTTTTGGTCCTCTTTCTCTGCATTATATTGACAGGCTGCGGTCAAAAAGGCCCGCTCTATCCGCCCGGGTCCCCAGCCCCTTTGACTGAGATCAGTGCGTGACACCTTTTCATTATCGCCTTGATGTTTTGCATTGCGAAGACGTACCCCTTGATCGGTTGGCGAAGACCTTTGGAACACCAAGCTATATCTATTCTGGCAGTGCGATTGATTCGGCTTTTTCTACGTTCCAAGACGCATTCTCCGCCACAAAGCCGCTCATCTGCTTCGCGGTTAAAGCAAATTCGAACTTGTCCGTGCTTCAGCGCCTTGCAAAGCTAGGTTCAGGCTTTGATATTGTCTCTGGTGGCGAATTAGAACGGGTTCTGCGCGCCGGTGGTGACCCTTCAAAAACCGTCTTTTCTGGTGTCGGTAAAACAGAAGCCGAAATTCGCGCCGCGTTGACCGCCCAAATACACTGTTTTAATGTTGAGTCTGCAGAGGAGCTTGATCGTATTGATTTAGTGGCTCAGCACATGGGGCAACAAGCACCAATCTCTCTTCGGGTGAATCCCGACGTGAACCCGGACACTCATCCCTATATCGCGACCGGACTTAAAGAATCCAAATTTGGGATTCCCATAGAGCAGGCGCTGAAACTCTATGAAAGAGCAGCAACGCTCTCTGGAATAAAAATCGTCGGAATCGATTGTCACATTGGCTCTCAGATCACCCAACTTGAGCCCTATGAAGCAGCCATGGATGCGTTGTTTGATCTGGTTGATCAACTTCTGGAGAAAGGCATTGTGCTTAGGCACATCGACCTTGGCGGCGGTATGAGCGTCTGTTATCTCGATGAACAGCCATTTCCGCTGGCTGCTTTGGCCGACAGCGTCGCACTTAAACTTCGCGACCGCGACCTCCAGTTAATCCTCGAGCCTGGACGCTACATCGTCGCAGATGCTGGGATACTCCTCACGGAGGTGCTCTACACCAAGCACAATGGTGATCATGGATTCGGTATTATTGATGCCGCGATGAATGACCTCATCAGGCCTGCCTTGTATGGATCTCCGCAGAAAATCCTTCCCGTAAAAGCTCAATCAGGCACCGATCGGAGCATTGATATTGTCGGTCCGATTTGCGAGACCGGAGATTTTCTTGCTAAAGACTATCCAATTCGCGTCCAAGCGGGAGAACTCCTTGCCCTCGCTGCAGTAGGCGCCTACGGAATGTCGATGAGTTCAAACTACAATACCCGAGGCAGAGCCGCCGAGGTCTTAATCGACGGCGAGGAAGCTCGTCTTATCCGCAGACGCGAATTAGTCGAAGAGCTACTGGCGTCAGAGACCGATTGTCTTCACAAGGATTCCAGCGGCGAGGTGCTCAGCAATCAAAGCGAAGCGAAGCAGTGATCCTACAATTTACGAAAATGCATGGACTGGGCAATGATTTTGTCGTCATAGACCTGGTCACCCAATCTGCAACCCTGTCTGAACCATTGATCAAACACATCGCAGATCGACGAAGGGGCGTTGGGTTCGATCAATTACTCGTGATTGGCCCGCCAACTGCGCTCGATGCGGACTTCTTCTATCAAATCTACAATTCAGATGGTTCTGAATCTAACCAATGCGGCAACGGCGCGCGGTGTGTTGCAAAGTTCATATTTGATAAGCAACTCTCGTGTAAGAAAAGCCTGGTTTTACAAACTCAAACCGGACGGATGACGACCGAAAGAGTCGACCGCAGCTGGTTTCGCGTGGATATCGGCATCCCCTCTTTTATGCCAGAGGCCATTCCATTTGAACCGAAGGCGGGGGCAACTGCACCCTTTCATTGTGAACTCGAGCACCTTGGTCACAGTCCATTTGGCGTGGTCAACCTTGGAAACCCTCACGCCGTATTACTCGTTAACGAGCTCGATAGCCTCGATGTTTCCAGCGCGGCAAGAGATTTCAGAGCCAAGACCGCTTTCAAAGAGGGCGTTAATGTTGGATTTATGGAGAAATCATCCTCTGGCACAATCAAATTGCGCGTCGACGAGCGTGGTGTTGGCGAAACTTCCGCTTGCGGTTCCGGCGCTTGCGCCGCTGTCGCCATTGGGCAAGATCTCGCTCAGCTTGACGAACAGGTGACCGTTTCGATGCCAGGCGGTAAACTTGAAGTCTCTTGGAAAGGACCTGATCAATCGGTTTGGCTTTCTGGACCTGCCGAAAAAGTTTTTGATGGCAAAATTAAAGTCAACGGACAACAATAGAGACGCTCATGAGCAACAACGTGACCTTCGAGGCCTTGCAGGACCACTTAAAATCTCACCCCGAAGATCTCGAACGACTCATTTTAGGCACAGAGGAGTCCACCGGGGTTGCCATCTCACTACCACAGAGAAAGTTCAATTTGGTATCCCAAAAGCTCAGTCATGCGGAGGCCCAGATTGCTGAGTTCATAGAGGTTTCGCGCCAAAATCAAACACTCTTTCAACTTTGTCATCGCTTAGTTGAAACGTTGCAAAGACCACAATCGATTCAAGACGTCACATCCGTTTTAGCGCGGCTCCTCCAAGAAACGTTGTCCCATCACCACCACCATCTTTTCGTTTTCAAAGATGCTCCGGTGGAGCCCTGCACATCGACCACCTTCATCAAGGCCTCAGATTTCGAGGGTCAAGTTGGTGGGCTTTTTAACCCTGAAAAACCAGTCCTTGGGGTTATTCGGCAAGCAGAATCTGAGGTGCTATTCCCAGACTCGGGTAGCCAAGTCGCATCAAGCGCGCTACTCCCACTCCAGTGTGAAGGGCTTCACGGCGCTCTGGCCATTGGCAGCGAGTCCGCCGACGGCTTTCATCGTGATCAAGATACCCTTTTCATTGCTTTCATTGGCGCTTTTTTAGCTGGACTATTGGCTTATCGATATTTCCCGGCTCAAACAGCGTCAGAACACGCATCCTCTTGACGCTCATGCAGCGATGGGTAGAGCAGTTCTTATCCCATCTCAAAAGCGAGCGTCAGTTGTCTCGACACACTCTGATAGCCTATCAACGAGACCTCAAAACACTGATCGAATTCGCAGAGGAGCAAGCACTTCAGGCGCCTTCAGAGATTACGGGAGCGCATCTTCGCGCCTTGATCAGCCAAGGACATCGACGCGGACTTTCTGGGCGTTCCCAGCAACGTAAATTATCTGCATTCAGAAGTTTTTTTGACTACGTGACGCGGGAATCTGGACTCGAGAATAATCCCGCTCAGTTGGTGACCGCGCCAAAAACCGGGAAAAAGCTACCCAAAGTCTTAGACCCCGATCAAATGGCAAAATTATTGACTGCCAATCCCGTCGCTTGGCATGGGGTTCGAGACAAGGCGATGATTGAACTGCTGTACTCTTCTGGCCTAAGACTCTCAGAGCTCACCAGCTCAAATATCGATAGTATTTCGTGGGATGACCGAGTTATCTTGGTCGAAGGTAAGGGCAGCAAACAGCGCCTTGTTCCCGTTGGAAGCTATGCCATCTCCGCAATTGAACAGTGGCTCGCAATCAGAGACAACCTACCCACTAAGGGTCATGTCATCAACTCAGATGCCCTGTTCATCAGCGAACGGGGTTCTCGCATCAGCCCATCAAATGTCCAATCTAGAATTAAGGTTTGGTCGCGGCAAGCCGGAGACGGCGTCTCCGTTCATCCGCATATGCTGCGGCATTCATTCGCGAGCCACATCTTAGAATCGAGTGGAGATCTTCGCAGCGTTCAGGAGCTGTTGGGCCACGCAGATATCAGTACCACTCAAATCTATACCCATCTGGATTTTCAGCATCTGGCATCGGTCTACGATACAGCGCATCCAAGGGCCAGTCGCCAAACAAAAAAGACGCCGTCTAGCAGTGATTCTGGAGGCGTACAATGATCAAGCTGATCGGCTTTGATCTCGATAACACGCTTTGGCCGGTAAAGCCTGTGATTCTTTATGCGGAGTCTGAATTACAAAAGCATTTGGGCGGCCTATCTCCAGCCATCCCCTATTCGGGTGCACATCTCTCGACCTATCGATCTGAAATTCTAAAAGAAAATCCGGATTTCGCATTCCGACTGACCGACCTCAGACGCGCAATGTTGGTCAAAATCGCCATGGAGGTTCCTGCACACCGCGCACATGCAGAAGCGGTTGCAGATACTGCGATGGCAGTCTTTTTGAAGGCTAGAAATGCCGTCACCTACTACCCTGGCGCCGAGGCGGCGCTCCAAGAACTTTCCGAAAATTATGCCCTTTGTGCGCTCACCAATGGCAATGCAAGCGTTGAGCAACTGAGCATCGGTCCTCTATTTAGTTTTGCGCTGACCGCCGAGCAGGTGGGTGCGCCCAAGCCAAAACCTGACATATTTGTTGCAGCGCTTGATCACTTCGGATGCAAGCCAGAAGAAATGATTTACGTCGGTGATGATCCCTTGCTCGATATCACTGCCTCAGCATCTCTGGGTATCTTTACCATCTGGTTATCGGATCGGGGGACTGTTTCTGCAGAGAGCGCTACTCCTGCAACGGAAATCATTTACGATCTAAGCGATTTAACTGCCGCGGTTAAACGCATTAACGAGCGTTTTGGCATGCCGCCTCAATAAATGCTTTCAACGCTTCTGGATCACCCGGTATTTCAACTTTCCGCGTTGCTTGGCCCTCGAGCCGATCTAACGTCGGGTGAGAGTTGGACACACTCGGTACTGCTTGGGCTACCGCGCTGTCAAACTTTGCAGGATGCGCAGTGGCTAAGCAGACCATTGGTATGTTTGCATCAACATGCTGCGAAGCTAAGTGTAACCCCACAGCAGTATGCGGATCAGCAAGATAACCCGATTCTGTCCAAGTTGACCGGAGGCATTCAATGGTCTGTTGATCGCTGACCGACCCCGCTGAGAACCAGTCAAATGCACCCGAGCGATCAACCAAAACCGCTTGTCCATCGTTTTGAAAATTCTGCATAAATGCCCGACAGGCGTTACTATCTTCGCCCAACTGATAATAAAGATATCGCTCAAAATTGCTGGCAACCTGAATGTCCATCGCTGGGCTGTTAGAAAAACCAACAGGGCCACGCTGATACACGCCTGAGTCAAAAAATCGGGCGAGGATATCATTTTGATTGGTCGCCAGAACCAGCTTGCGCAGCGGTAGACCCATTTTTTTGGCAAGGAACCCAGCGAAAATATTACCAAAATTACCGGTCGGTACCGTTACATCGAATGCCTTGGGACAGCCCAACCGAGACCAACTCCAAAAGTAATAAACGGTTTGCGCCAAAACGCGAGCGAAATTGACAGAATTTACCGCTCCCAAGGAAAAACGCTCTTTGAAATCTAGATCTGAAAAAACCGTTTTTAGAAGATTTTGACAATCATCAAAACTGCCACTGATACTGAGGTTGTAAACATTGTCATCGAGAACAGTCGTCATTTGACGCTCTTGGATAGGGCTTGTGCGGCCTTCAGGAAACATGATGAAAATTCGAATGCCAGGCTTACCTCGTACACCCGCAATTGCGGCGCTCCCCGTATCACCGCTGGTCGCGCCAAGAATGTTCAGCTCTGAGCCCCTGGCCGCCAAGATATGGCTGAACAGCTCTCCTAAAAACTGCAGCGCGATATCTTTAAATGCCAACGTCGGTCCATGAAAAAGTTCTAGCACATGGACATTGCCAACAGGGAGGAGGGGGGCAGTATCAACATGCTGAAATTGCGCGTAGCTTCGCGCCACAAGCGCCTCAAATACCTCGGGGTCTATATCGTCCACGAAAGGCTGCATCACCTGAGCGGCCAGCTCTGGATAGGACAAGGTAGACCATTGGCTTAGCACTGACCGAACGTCAGGGATCGACTCTGGGACAATAAGACCGCCATCACTGGCAAGCCCCATCATTACTGCATCACTAAAAGATATTCCCTCGACGCCACCTCGGGTGCTTCGATATTTCATACGCACTGCGCCTATTACCGCGTGGCCCTAGTATAAAGTGCTAGAGCCAATCGCAACAGCTGCGGTTGAAGCTATCTAGACCGATCAGACGGCGTCTGCTCCGGTCTCTCCGGTTCGAATACGAATCACGTCTTCGAGAGGTGACACAAAAATCTTACCATCTCCGACTTTTCCAGTGTTCGCCGCATTGGTAATCGCTTCGATTACACCGTCGAGGTTCGAATCATCGATGGCAACTTCAACTTTCACTTTAGGCAGAAAATCGACAACATATTCCGCACCCCGATAAAGTTCCGTGTGTCCCTTTTGTCGACCAAAACCTTTTACTTCAGTGACGGTCATTCCTTGAACAGCAATCTCGGATAATGCTTCTCTCACATCATCTAACTTGAAGGGCTTAATAATGGCGGTTACTAGTTTCATCGTCTCTCCTTGACTTGGCCATCTCTTGAAATGGCTCACATTACGATTATTGAATGACTAAAGAATAAATTCAACGTCTTCCAAGATTTTACGACTGCTGATTACAACAAGCCGCTTCTAAACCCTTTGATCGGCTGGGTCTCACCAGCATTGAAGGTCCATGGTCAGTCGCAATTTCTTCTCGACTAACGTCGATTAGTTAATAGCATCTTTCGGTCCTATTGAACCCGCGAGATTTTTCCTCTCTTAGACATTCAATTTTTCCGTATCCACCTTAATGCACAGCCCATGCCAGAATTTTATCGGTTGAATCTGTTGGTAAACCCAAAAAACCGAGGTTTTACGCCCAGTCTAGGGGCAGTGCAGGAAAGTTCGCACCAAAATGAGCTCGAGATGCTCAATAGTTGTGCGGTTTACTTCTGTCATCATTCGTCCTCTTTCCCACTAATCTACAGATTCCTGAACCAGCAGAAATCGTCTATGGCGACAGCACAAGTCTTCGGTCACGCCATTGTTGGGCTAAGCACTCAGATCGTGGAGGTAGAAGCAACGATCAGCAACGGGCTACCGCAACTCGACCTCGTTGGAATCAGCGACAGAAGATCTAAGCAGATCAGGGCCAGAGTACGTTCTGCAATCGTGCAATCAGGATACAAAATGCCGGATCGCAGAATCGTCGTTAATCTCGCACCTGCTGATGTCGATAAGGAACACGCTGGTTTTGATCTGCCCGTCGCATTATCGATTCTCCTGGCAAGCCATCAAATCGACTCGTCTCGCTTTACCAAAATTCATGCAATGGGAGATCTGAGTTTAACCGGATCCATTAAAACAACGCCCGGCCAGGCGCTGGCCATCATCTCCAGTCAGTCCCTTGGTGAAACCATGGTTGTCGGCCATGGAGTCGACTGGGGCACACTGATAGACACCCCTCAATTGATCACCGCGAACACCCTCAGTGACTTCAAACTTGATCTGCGCCCGAATGTTCAGCGCCGAGAAATAAAGCCTCACGCCCCGGCACGTTCTGAAGAATTAATCGACGATATCAAGGGCCAGACCCATGCAAAACGTGCTTTGGCCATCGCCGCACTCGGCTACCATCATCTCCTTCTTTCAGGACCACCCGGTTCGGGTAAAACCATGTTGGCAAAGCGGTTGGTTGGTCTGCTAGAACCACTGAGCCCTGCCCAGGTTATCGAACTTAACTGCATCGCATCCCTACAGGGCGCGCACCCGTTTCGGCTTGATTGGTCGCGTCCATTTCGAGAAGTGCATCATTCCACCTCAGCTGCTGCATTAATTGGTGGAGGCAATCCTCCTAAGCCTGGAGAAATTACTAAGGCCCATCACGGCATTCTGTTTTTAGACGAACTTCCGGAATTTTCGCATCAGGTACTCAATCAACTCAGACAACCCATGGAGTCCGGTACCATCGAGATCCATCGAGCCCACCATCACCTTCAATATCCAGCCAGGTTTCAATTAATTGCGGCTATGAATCCCTGCCCCTGCGGCTGGTTGGGTAGCGCTCGACCCTGCAGCTGCTTGGGTGATGCCATTCATCGATACCAGAGGAAAGTGTCAGGTCCGATTATCGATAGAATCGACCTACAGATCAGCGTGCCTACGATTGCCCCAAAACACTTGTTGGAACAAGCTCAGCATCTGACGACCCAGGAATTTGACCAAACCCAGCATAGCAGGCTACAAGTCGCCCTAGAAAAAGCACGTGCTTTTCGAAATCAACGTAAGACCCTTGATAGCAGACCTCTGGTTCATCAACTCGATCTCAATGCCCGCACCTTTATAACCGACGCGGCCAACCGTCTCCAGCTATCGGGTCGATCGATTAAGAAAGTTATCGAGATCAGTAGGACCATCGCTGATTTAGAGACGACTGCCGTGGTTGCCACTCATCACATTACAGAGGCTTTATCTTTGAGGCCCAATTGACCCTCGGGCCGAATGCTATTGGGAGGCAGCAACCATATAGTCTACAACCGCTTTGATATCGTCGTCTGAGCATTCAAAGCACATGCCTTTGGCCGGCATTCCAGGAGCCAACCCATAGATACCGCTGTCGTACAAGGTATCCATACCTTTCTCGAGACGAGGTGCCCATTGCGCAACGTCAGCCATCTTTGGCGCCCCGGCAATACCCAGATCATGGCAGGTTGAACAACTGCGCTCATAGATTGATTCAGGAGAAGATGCTGTATCTGATAACGCTTCCATCATCTCCCCTGCGGCGCAAGCCTGCCCGACCAAGCACACATCTCCAACTTTGTGGATTCGCGCGATAATTTCGTCTTCGATCGGTCCCGCAACGGCCACTATAGTTACCACCAAAAATGGCAACAGCATCAGGTTCTTCATGATGTACATCCCTCAAAAATTCGCGCCCAGAGTATACCGCAGAATACGTTTAGTTGCCCCAGTCAGATTCATCTACATCTCTATTTCTAGAGAATTTAAAGACGTTAGATGTGCCTGCTTCAACGATTGACTGCTCAGACACCAGTGTAATCACGGCTTGCTCCCTAAAGGACGACAGGTCATCGGCACCCACATTCATCATTGTGCTCTTCAATTTGTGCAGGGTCGTCTCCAAGACTTCCGCGACCGTGCCGACCAACGGGACGAAAGCATCGACACCTTCCTCAAACATCATTTTACGACTACTCATGCCCTCGCTGTATCGCTGCCAATTTTGAGCGCGCAGAGTGCCCTCTCCCCAGTAAGGTTTATACATCTGTCCATTGATTGAGATCTTTGAAGTGGGGCTCTCCTCAGTCATCGCAAAATATCGACCCATCATGACAAAATCTGCGCCCATGGCCAGCGCCATCACGATCTGCGTGTCATTGGCTAGACCGCCATCAGAGCATAGCGGCACATAGATTCCGGTTTCTTCAAAATAGGCATCACGCCTTGCTGCGACCTCAAGCAATGCAGAGGCTTGGCCACGGCCAACACCTTTTTGTTCTCGGGTAATGCAGATCGAACCACCTCCGATTCCGACTTTTATAAAATCAACCAAGCCGGATTTGGCTAGATAATCAAACCCCTCAGCAGAGACAACATTGCCACCACCAATCACAATATCCGGACCAAATTTTTCTCGGATCCAGGCAACGCCATCCATCTGAAACTCAGTAAATCCATCTGAAGAATCAAAACACAAAACGTCCGCCCCAGCCTCTATCAGTGCTGGAACCCGATCTTGATAATCATGGGTATTGATCGCCGCACCCACCCGCAGGCGTTTATCATCATCAAGAATTTCCAAGGGGTGCATTTGGTGATCGACATAGTCTTTCTTAAAAACCAGCGCTGACAATCGACCCTCTGACGTTAGAATAGGGAGGCAATCTTTTTTATGCCGGTGAAGCAATTGGTTGGCTTCCCGGAGCGTAATCCCTTCCTCACCGTAAATTACATCAGCTTTCGCTGTCATATGCGCCTTGACAGAGTTGTCAAGATTATCTTCGAACTCCCAAAAATCTTGATCGGTAATCAAGCCTACAAAATCACCATGAGGGCTACCATCGGTTGTTACCGGAATCGTTGAATGACCGCTGGAATTCATCAGTTCAAGCACCGAGCGCAGAGAGGCTTCTGGCTGTATGTTCGCACCACTGGTCACAAACCCTGCTTTGTGCGCCTTCACCTTTTGCACCATCTCTACCTGACTCTCAATACTTTGAGAGCAATAGATCATGCTCAAGCCGCCTTGGCGAGCCAAAGCAATTGCCAAATCAGTCCCAGATACGGCCTGCATACAAGCCGAGACAATCGGGATATTCATCGACAGTTTTTCTCGGTCGGAAGACTCATCGCGAGTCAGCGGCGCGGACAAATCGATCAGATCCATCGTTTGATCACGTCGCGTTAATCTTGGTATCAACAAATACTCGGCGAACGTTCGCGAAATATCGTCAAGAATTTTAGCCATCGTAGCCTCCTAATGAATGACCGCCCACAAACAATTTCGCCAGCGGATTCAGGTGTAAAAGGGGAGAGGAGGAACGATCCATCAAATACCCGCACGAGCCCGTGCGGTTTTCGTGTGCTCGATTATTTGATGAATTCTTTCGCGCCATGACGAATTTTATTCGATGGCACTTTGCAATTCAATCGGAACAGATCTAACACCATTTGGATGCGGCTACTGAGCCAGCATAAAACACGATGAACCTCAAAGTCGGTGCTTTAAGACCTTGCCCGATGGCGATGCCGGCAACTGAGACATCACGTGAAGCTCATCAAGTAATTTATAACCCGACAACGTTTCTCGAAGTTTTTCGTTAATTTCTTGCAGGTCAAGATGGACACCGGTTGGCTGCGTTTCAACAAATGCAATAATGTGTTCTGTGCCAAACCGCGGCTTACCGATCACCGCCGCCAGAGAAATTTCCGGTATCGCGGTCAATGCAGCCTCAACCTCAGGAGGATACACATTGAATCCATTTTTAATGATGAGCTCCTTTTGTCGACCGACGATTTCCAAAGCACCACACGCATTGATTCGAGCCAGATCGCCTGTCGCCAGCCACCCTTCAACCAAAACTCGCTGTGTCTCCTCTGGTTGGCGAAAATAACCAGCCATAATATTCGGACCTGACACCTCAAGAACGCCGACACCTGGCTCCAGATTAGGACCACCATTCAATCTAAAATTAAGGCCGGGAATCACGAAACCCACCGAAGTGTCTTGCATCGGCGCATAAAGACGAGTCTGCGAAATAGTGGGCCCGGTTTCAGTCATTCCGTAGCCGTTATGCAAGGGTAACCCAAAGCTTCCCTGCACATCGTTTTTGATCGCGATGTCTAATGGCGCACCACCACTGTATAAAAACCTGAGCTTTGGGAAAGCTCTTGCGAACTTTTTTTGTTCGATCACCAGCGCCACATACATCGCGGGAACGCCAAAAAACCCAGTCACATCATTGGCGGCGAGATCTGCCAATATTTCCCCTGCGACAAACTTTGCCTTGAGCGCTAACGCGGAGCCCTGAACGAGGGCTGAGCACAATACCGCAGAAAGCCCAAAAGCATGAGACAACGGCAGTGCCGTCAGTAGACGATCACAAGGTTGTAAGCCGCGAAGTTTTCCAGAGACGAACCCAGTAAACATCAAATTTTGGTTCGTGAGCATCACCCCTTTTGGCTGACCGGTCGTTCCTGTGGTATAGATGATCACCGCGACACCTGGCGGACACTGGGGTTGATCATCCACTTGGTTTCGAACAGATGTCGACCAATCTAGCCCTAGATCCGCTAACGAGCCTGACCTGCAGCGATGATGAGATGGGGATGCAAAACCATCTAAGTGATGCAAGTGACCTGTGGCTAACGCATGACTCGAAATCTGCTTTCGCTCAGCTTTGGAAAGTCTCGGGCTTAAAATCACAGCCGCCGCTGTAAGCCGGTTGAGGGCTAAAAATGCAACCACCAGCCCGAGGCAATTTTCAAGCTCCAGGATGACTCGGTCTCCAGCGCCGACACCATACTCCTTTAGAAGCTCTGCACATTCATCACTGAAGGTTTTGATTTCAAGAAAGGAGTAGCCATGTCCATCAACAATAAGACACGTCGCATTTGGCTGAAGTTTTGACCAATGATCTACTGCATCTGCAGGGCTAGCGAGCAGTTGGTCTATAAGCTGGTCGACCGAACACCCTAGCACCGCCTCATCAGCCTGCTGAATATCCACTGGCTGCCAACAATACAGTGAGGTACTTACTTCAGAAATCGAGGTTTACTCTCGTTCGAGGTTAATCAAGTACTCTGCAACCTTCAGCATACCCGACGTTCCCCCGGCACCCCGCGCCTCAACGCGATATTTACCATTGACGATGAGTGTCGGCACACCGGTGGCACGGTAAGCCAGGCCTCGCGCCTCAGCCTGCTGCAGGCTGGCTTGAACCCCAAAGCTTGTAAACACCTTGCCGAAACTAATCGCATCAACGCCCAGCCCTGAAAGAAACTCGGCCATCGCCTTTGGATTCATAATATTTTTGCGCTCTAGGTGCACCGCATTAAAGACCTCAAGATGCATTTTCTCTAAAACGTTCATCGCTCGAAGCGTATAGTAGGTTTGGGCAAAGAACCGATAAGTGTCATTCCACATTGCTGGTGTTCTTGTAAACGTCACATCGTCTGGAAGTTTGGCGACCCAGGCCGCCAGACTAGGTTCAAATTGATAGCAATGATTACAGGCATACGAGAAGTACTCGGTGATCTCAACGCCATCACCACTCACAGACAAGGGCGTTGGCAACTCAACATAATGAACGCCCGACTCATATTGGGCACTGACCCCTAGGCTCCACCCCACCAAAACAATGAACACGCTCCGCTTTAACCAATCGAGACTCGCGTTTAAAAACAGGTTCATATCTTTTCTCCGCGTTGAAACCTTCGTTATTCGCTTCATCGATTTATGGCCGCAGTCCTGCGAGGTAGGACGCCACCGCTTCAATTTCTTGGTCGCTGAGGTCCATCGCTGACAATCTCATCATTTGGCTGTCACCATCGTTTGCACGTTCACCAGAGCGAAAAGCGCGTAACTGCGTCTCTGTGTACTCCGCCCATTGACCTGCGAGCATTGGAAACGCTGCCAGGCCATTACCCTGCCCCGTTGGCGAATGGCAAGCAGTACATGCTGCGACCGACTTGCGTGCGATTCCAGCGCGATAGATCGACTCCCCTAGGGCTGCAAGTTCCGGATCCGCAGCACTCGTTGCAGCAGGCTGCGATGCATAGAAAGCAGACAAATCAGCGAGATCCTGTTCACTCATTCCATCGAGGATACCGGTCATTAATACAGCACTGCGCTCACCTGATTGAATTTCAACCAGCTGTTTATAAAGATAAGCCGCGTTTTGTCCGGCAATGTTCGGAAAACTACCTACAAGGCTGTTGCCATCTGTGCCGTGACAAGCCACGCATGTTCCTGTCAAGGCCTCTCCTCTGGTTGCGTCCGCTTCGGCAAGCGCAACCGACGTGAAAACCAGCAAGCCGATACTCAACAATAATTTATACATGTAACACCCTAATTGACCCTCTCCAGCTTCTTTCGCTGTTTGAAGCGCCTTAAGTTAATACTCCAAACGTTCTTCTTCCAACTGTACGCCAGCGGATGCGCTATTATAGCTAAAACCACTTAGAGTGACAGTTCGGGACAACGATATTCTCCATGCAACACTTCGACTATCAATCGGCTGGATTTTTAACCAGCGCGACACGGCTTACCGAATGTCCTCCGGACGAAGGACAGGAAATTGCATTCTGTGGCCGCTCAAACGCAGGTAAGTCCAGCGCGATCAATGCGCTGACCCGACAAAAGAAACTTGCGCGTACCAGCAAAACGCCTGGGCGAACCCAGCTCATCAACTTTTTTACGCTCGGCGAGCAGTCTCGTCTAGTTGACCTTCCAGGCTATGGCTACGCCAAAGTACCGATGTCACTTAAGCAGTATTGGCAAACCCATCTCGATGAATACTTTCGAGGACGCACAAGCCTCAAAGGCATCGTGCTCGTTGCAGATATTCGCCACGCGCTGAAACCCTTTGATGAGATGATGGTGACCTGGTCACAGAGTGCAGAACTGCCTATTCACATTCTTCTGACCAAATCAGACAAGCTCAAGCGGGGACCACAACAAAGCATCTTACTCAAGTTAAAACGAGATCTGCCCGATCACGCCAGTGTCCAGACCTTTTCGTCGCAAAACCGAGAGGGTATCGATGAATTAAAATCAGCGCTCGATGAATGGTTTACCAACCGATGACACAAACTCAGTCATGAAAAAAAACCCCACCCTCTAGCAACGCCAGAGGTGGGGCCGAGACTTCGGTAAAATGGGGGAAAACCGAAGCTTCTGTCGAAACATTCGGGCAACCACTTGGGTCACAGCATCGATAACAACGCGCCCACCAAGGTGACTGCCAAAACGCACGCACAGATCTTCAGACCCTAGCCCTACCAATAAGTTCCACTCATTAGGAAAATTAATGACAACGGCCGATCAGTGCGCCCCCTCCCAATTGGAGGCAACACCCACTTCAACTTCTAGTGGAATTTTAAGTGAGGCCGCGCCTGACATTAATTCAACCACCGCCGCCTGTACTTTCATGATGCTGCTGTCCTCAACTTCTAAAACCAGTTCGTCGTGAACTTGCATAATCAAAAGCGCGCTCGCACCAGATTCGGTCAACCAATTCTGAACATCGATCATCGCCCGCTTAATAATATCGGCAGCCGTGCCCTGCATCGGCGCATTGATTGCTGTCCTTTCCGCGGCCTGGCGCATTTGGAAATTGGATGACTGAATCTCAGGTAAATACAAGCGCCGCCCAAACCACGTTTCAACATAACCTTGATCCGCAGCTTGGGCACGAATCTCCTGCATGTAAGTTTGAACACCTGGATACCGTTCAAAATAAAGATCCATGTACGTCTGTGCATCTGCCCTTTGAATACCGAGCTGCTTGGCCAGTCCAAAAGCTGACATCCCGTAGATCAACCCAAAATTTATGGCTTTCGCGCTACGCCTTTGATCGACCGAAACCGAATCCAACGGGACCCCAAAAACCTCGGAAGCAGTCGCCCGATGAATATCGAGTCCTTGATTGAAGGCTTCCGTCAAGCCAGCATCACCTGACAAATGCGCCATAATTCGAAGCTCTATTTGAGAGTAGTCTGCGGCCATCAGGGATTTTCCAGGAGGCGCGACAAAGGCCTTTCTCACCCGCCGGCCCTCTTCAGTGCGTATGGGAATGTTTTGCAAATTAGGGTCGGTGCTCGATAACCGACCCGTGGCAGCAACCGCTTGATGATAAGAAGTATGCAACCGACCACTCACCAGCGATATCTGTTTTGGTAATTGATCCGTATAAGTTGATTTCAATTTATTGAGCCCGCGATGATTCATCACGACCTTGGGCAACGGGTAATCAAGCGCGAGCTCTTGAAGCACGCTCTCATTTGTCGAAGGCTGGCCTTTGGGGGTCTTCTTTAAGATGGGCAAGCTCAACTTCTCAAACAAAATCGCTTGAAGCTGCTTCGGAGAGCTCAGATTAAAGTTTTCTCCTGCAAGGTCGTACGCTTGCTCAGTTAACGCAGCAAGCTTCAGCCCTAACTCCTGGGATTGCTGCTCGAGCATTTTACTGTCTAGGAAAACTCCATTTCGCTCGATGGTTGATAGGATGCGAACCAAAGGCAACTCTAGCTCCTGATAAACTGCACACAACCGATTCTCACCTTTGAGCTGAGCCCAGAGAACCTCGTGTAATTGCAGCGTTATGTCGGCATCTTCAGCGGCGTAGTGTCCAGCACTTGCTAAATCAATTTCGTTGAACGTCTTTTGTTTAGCCCCTTTTCCAGCAACTTCCTCAAACTTGACGGTTTTTCGATTGAGGTAGTGTCGCGCTAAATCATCCATATTATGACGAGTTGCCACACTGTTCAGGACATAAGATTCCAGCATCGTATCAGCGATGTTTGCTGAGATTGTGAATCCCTCACGAGCGAGAACACTGATATCAAATTTTAGGTTCTGTCCAATGACAAGCTTTTCAGGATCATTTAAAAACGGAGCTAGACGATGCAAAACCTCAGATCGGTCGAGTTGCTTCGGTGCACCTTCATAATCATGTCGAAAGGGAATGTACGCCGCCAAACCGGGTTCGGTGCACACAGACACACCCACGATTTCAGCGGTCATATAATCAAGGCCGGTTGTTTCTGTATCAAAAGCGAATTGCTTGGACCGGTCTAGGCGGTCAAGCCAAACTTGCAGATCGGACTCTGTTAAGACCAGGTCGTAATCTATTTTTGGCACGTCCAACACTGCCGGCTCGGGTCCTGAAAGCTGATCCAACCACGTTCTTAATTCAAATTCTTCGAAAGAAGCGCGCAAGCCATCGATATTTGGTTCGGTTAGTTTTAGTTCGGAGACCGTCACGGGTAAATCTAGGTCAATCCGAATGGTCGCCAAATCGTATGACAAGGGCAAGTGAGAAAGCGCTTCCTTTAGGTTCTCTCCAACCTTTCCTGGTATTTCATTGGAGTGCGTCATCACACCATCGAGCGAGCCATAATTTGATAACCACTTCACCGCAGTCTTTGGACCACACTTTTGAACACCCGGAATATTATCGACTGTATCGCCAACCAGCGCTAAATAATCGATGATTTGATCGGGACGAACGCCAAATTTCTCAACAACACCGGCTTCATCTAAAAATGTGTCGGTCATGGTATTCATTAACGTCACCTGAGCGCTGACCAATTGCGCCATGTCTTTATCACCGGTTGATATAAGCACCTTTTCACCGGCGCTTGCAGCTTGAGTTGCGAGGGTACCGATGACGTCATCTGCTTCTACGCCGGCCTCGACGATCAGGGGCAAGCCCATTTGCTGGATAATTCGGTGGATCGGTTCGATTTGTTGTCGAAGATCATCGGGCATGGGCGGGCGATTGGCTTTGTAATCAGCATACAAATCGTTTCGAAAAGTTTTACCTTTGGCGTCAAAAACAACGGCGATGTCCGATTCTGGAAAATCGGTTTGCAGCTTTCGAATCATGCTAACGACGCCTTTAATCGCGCCAGTGGGCTGACCGTGCTTGGTCGTTAGCGGCGGCAGAGCGTGAAAAGCTCTGAAGAGATAGGATGAACCGTCGACTAAAATTAGACTAAACTTATCAGACATAGTGAAACCACTCTAACAACCTTGAAAAACCTACTGTGAACATTCGCACGATTTTAATCCTCTTCATACTGCTTGTCGGTGCTTCTTTGCAAACCTGCCCTTCTGCGTCTGCAGATAACGACGAGACTGACGAAACTGTAACAATCATTGCAGACGATGACACCGGCCGTATTTTTGAGTATCGTCAAAACGGTCTATTGATGATGATCAAAGTCATTCCCAAGGTTGGTCGCCCATACTATCTTGTTCCCGCTGATGGCCAACCCCATTTCACAGATCTCACCGAGAAAAGGCATTTGTTTCCTCAATGGACTTTAATCGAGTGGTAACTTATGGGCGTCTATACTCAATTATCAGAAACAGACATCAAAGACTACCTTTCACACTTCGATTTAGGTGAACTTCTCTACTTTGAACCGATCACCACCGGCATAGAAAACAGCAATTACCGTGTAACCACCCGGCGATTCGATCATGAATTTTATTCTATCTTAACCTTGGTTGAGGGAGAGAATACCTCGCGCGTGCCTTGGGTCATCGAGGTCATGAAACATTTGGCGCACTATGGATTACCCATCGCCCAACCTCGCGTCCAAGCTATTGGCGAGCGTAATCCGATCCTAGCGGGAAAGCCCACGCTCTTTATGGAAAGCCTCCCCGGCAAGCACCTAGAGATTGTCGAGCCCGTGCACTGCCGTCAAATAGGGGCTCAAATGGGAAAGCTACACAGCGTTGCAACCGCTGTTTCAATATCACATCCTATTTTATTTGATAGCGAATGGATGGCAGAAAGTTTTGAGCAGTCTCAGTCTCACCTCAGCGACTCTCAAAAGCAGCTGATCAGTCAGGCAATAGACTATTATGAGCGTCTCAGCACGAGTGAACTTCCACGCGGTTTGATTCATGGCGACCTGTTTAAAGACAACGTTTTGTTTCAGAACGATTCCTTGGTCGGAATCCTCGATTTTTTTCACCTCAGCCAAGATCTATGGCTGATGGATTTAGCCATTGCGCTCAATGATTGGTGCTTCGATTCGAGCCATCGGCTACTGCCAGACAACAGCAGGGCGATGATCCAAGGCTATGAGACGTATCGTAGGCTGGAACAGGACGAGCGCTCGAGCCTTACGGCTCTTCGAATGATTGCCGCCGCACGCTTCGCATTAACGCGGCTCCAGACGTTCGATGGACACACTTTCCGGAAGGATCCCTTTGATCAGATCACCCGAATACAACAGCTTGCCGCAGAGCAACCCCACTAGAGGCCGAGCATGATCTCTCGTAGCTGCTCCGGTCGATGCGGGGCCTTGATGAACCCAGCGTAGTCGCCTTGCGGGTCCATCACAACGATGGATCCGGTGTGATCCATCGTGTAACTGCCTTTTTCAGCGCCAGGGATTTTTCCGAAAGCGACATTCACTTGGGTGGCAAAGCGTGCAATATCTTCATGCTCACCGGTGACACCTATGAAATCACGATTGAAACCAGCGAGATACTGCTGAAGCTGCTCTGGGGTGTCTCTCTCAGGATCTACCGTAACTAAAACAATCCGAAGGTCTTCTTGTAGATCATCAGGCAGCGCCTTATTCATCACAGCCAGTGTTGTAGGACAAATATCTGGGCAGGCTGTAAAGCCAAAGTACAAAAAATTCCATCCACCGACGAAAGCAGACTGCGTGACCGGTGAACCATCTTGGAAGGCAAGCGTGGGTAGATCGATGGACCGAGGCTGCTCAAATCGAATAAACCCCAGTTTCGCCGCCGATTCACGGCTTAACGTTGTGTCACGGTGCAGATAATTAGAAACGATTAGGCCCACCATCAGCGCGATTGCACCCAGCAGAAAAGTCAGGGTTTTTCGGATCCCCGCACGTTGTGCTTCGCTATGCATAATCGATCGGCATGAGATAGTGATCAAGCAGCAAACCACCGAATAGCGCCGCAAGATAGACAATGGAATATTTAAATGTTTCAAGTGCTGCGTTTGGATTTTTGTCGAACAACAAGACCAAAGACCAGTATAAAAACCCTGCTCCGAGCGCCAGGGCAGAAATCAAATACAAGAGATTGCTCATTCCGGTGACGTAAGGTAGAACGGACACGACAATCAAAATAATCGTGTAAAGCACAATGTGAAGTTTGGTATAAGCCACTCCATGCGTGATTGGCAACATCGGGATATCCACTTTTTCATAATCGCTCAGACGATCGATCGCCAGCGCCCAAAAATGTGGCGGAGTCCATGCAAATATAATCAGGACCAACAGCAAACCACCACCATCGATGCTGTTCGTCACAGCAGTCCAGCCGAATAAGGGTGGGGCAGCGCCAAAAAGACCGCCAATAACAATATTTTGAGACGTCGCTCGTTTTAAGTAGAGGCTATAAATGACGCCATAACCAAGCCAGGCGAAAAAATTTAACCAGGCGGTCAAAACATTCACGAAGACCGCCAGGATCAAAAGGCCGATTGAGCCCGTAACAAACACAAACACTAACCCTTGTCGGGTCGAGACCCGTCCCTGGGCGACAGGTCTATTCTCCGTGCGGGCCATCTTCTGATCCACCGAAGCATCAATCAAATGATTCAGCGCCGCGGCTGAACCAGCAACCAGAGCCACCCCCACTAAGCAATAAGCAATCAGGTCTAGCGCAACAAACGACGATGTCGCTAAAAACATCCCTACGAGGGTACAAAGCAGCATCAACAACACCACGCGAGGCTTGCACATCTCATAGTAGTCGCGCCAACCTGACGTGGCACTTACTGGTAGGGCATCGCTCATTGACATTCTGCTGAAGTCCTGGGGCCTCGAATTGTAACGGATGACGGAAACGAAATCATATCTAGATATCCTTAACCGAGATTAGAAATTTTCAGCAAGTGTTTGAGATCCAAAAGGAGCGGTTTATCAACACGCGCCTTCGGATAGGCCAAAATGACCTGCCCGAGCGGATCCATAACAAACACCCGATTTTTACCTTCATCGACGCTCTGTTCCAGGCTTGCAAGATCTTCTACGATTCTTGGATCCCAACGATATTGCAGATTCGGATACTCCTTCTCGAGTGCCATCACCTCGGAGGGAGCAAGCGGTTTTTCTCCTATGTACAAGCGCTCTACACGGTCGGCGTTTTTACCCAGGGCAATATGTATTTGACGCGCTTGATGAAGTACCTCGTCGCAATCCTGATTACAGGACTCGCGATTGGGCATGAGCATCAGCCATTGTCCATCCGGCTCAAGGTGACTGCTTAGATCTAACGCGGGTTGTACTAATAGCCCACGATTGGTGGTAGCCGAGGGAATGAGCTGAGGCGCAAAAAAGAAGACTGTGTAGGCAATCATCATCGGCACAAACGCAATGCCCGCGATTAACAACAGTTTCTTCCTGCTCTGGCGTAAGCCTTCCTCATTCACATTGGTTGGACTCACGATTTATCCTCTTTGCGATTTTTGAAAATACTGGCCATAAAAAGACCCATCAATACGAAAGCCATCGCGAACCATTGCACGGCGTAACCCGTGTGTTGTTCTGGCGACATGACCGTTGTCACCCAATGACGAGGCAAACTGTTGGGGTCCGCCTCGTCGAGCCTCAAAATCCACGGCAACAGAGGTGCACCGAGCAACGCTGACAATACTTTTGGATTTTGAGTCGGAACAATCCTTGGCCATCCTGAATACAATAAAGCCATATCGCTGTTAGGCCATTCAGATACGTAAACCACCCCTAAAGCGTTCATTGGTCGATTTAAAAAAGGCACGTCGGGTAAACTCTCTCGACTTACACCCGCCGGTATAAATCCTCTATTGATGAGCAAGGACTGCCCACTTTCTAGCTTGATTGGATGAAGCACCTCAAACCCAACTCGGCCTTCAACTACCACGTTATCCAACAAAAAAATATTTTCATGATCGATCGAACCCTCAACAACCACGCGCCGACCGGATCGAATTTCCGAACTCGAAAGTTCTGATATCCCAGCAGCGGGAAGCGCCTCGAGCACGGCTTGTTGGTCCAGAAGTTTCCGTTTAGTGTCCGAGCGTTCCACTTGCCAAAAGCCAAGGTAAATGAATAGCGACACGAAGATTATTGTAAAAGCCATTAGCCTCAGGCTCATTTGTGCTCTAATCACCGTAACATGCACCTCTGTTAGGAAAAATGCGTATAACGTTTTTCACTAAGGGCTGATTATGATCTTAAAAACAATTATCGTGCTATTGCTGATCGCAAATATGATCGCGTTGGGAACGGCCTTTTACGCCATGATGCACGATATGGGATCGGAAGAGGGTTCGCGCACTGCTCGCTTTTTACTCATTCGAGTCTCGCTTGCAGCTCTGTTGTTGATCGTTGTTGCCTATGGTCTCTATACGGGCGATTTAGGCCTTTCTGCCCCTTGGCATCCAGACCGGCCCTAAACGGAGCGTTACGTTCCAATCACGTACACTAGGACAAACAACAACAGCCAGACCACGTCGACAAAATGCCAATACCAGGCTGCTGCCTCAAAACCAAAGCAGTCCGTCTTAGTGAAATGTCCCTTCATTGCTCGACCTAGCATCACTATCAGCATAATCGTTCCGATTGTCACATGGGCACCATGGAACCCTGTCAACATGAAAAATGTCGACCCAAATATCCCTGAATTCAGCGTCAAACCAAGGTGAACATACGCTTCATAATATTCGTAGGCTTGGCAAAACAGGAACAATACGCCCAGCGCAATCGTTACCACCAGCCAACCGATAATCTTTTTTCGCTCGCCATCGTTGATCGCGTGATGGGCAAATGTCACGGTGAAACTCGATGTGACCAATAGAATCGTATTGATCAAGGGTAATCCCCATGCGCCAATAACGCCCTGGGGCGTAGAGAAAATTTCCGGGTTGGGATTATTTAATAAAGGCCACTGGGGTACATAGTCCGGCCAGAGCATATTGCTGGGTCCACGCTCGCCCTCACCTCCAATCCAGTCAACCACCCAAAATCTAACGTAAAAAAGAGCCCCAAAGAATGCCGCAAAAAACATCACCTCAGAAAAAATGAACCAGCTCATACCCCAAACAAACGACTTGTTCATCTGCTGGCTATACATTTTAGCGTGGTTCTCTTCGATGACTTTAGAAAACCAAAAGAACAGTGTCGTCGCCATGACCAAGCTACCTAGAGCAAACACCGTCGCTCCAAAATTGCTATCAGTGCCGGCCGACATTTCATTAAGAATATTGCCGCCACCATAAACTGTTAGGAAAATACCCAAGGACGCAAAAATGGGTAATGGGCTATTGTGGGGGACGTAATAACTTTCGTAAGTGCTTTCAGACGACAATTGGTTTCTCCATCAGCTCACGGGTATTTCAGTTGCGGCGCTGGCCGCAACTTGTGTGATATCAAATAATGTATAAGACAATGTTAAAGTTTCTACCGATGCTGGTAAATGAGGGTCTATGATAAATTTGAGCGGCATCTCGATTCGCTCGCCCCGAGCCAATTCCTGTTGCTCAAAGCAGAAACACTCAGTTTTATGAAAATACTCGGCAGCGTGGAACGGCGCAACGCTCGGAATAGCCTGAGCCATCATTGTTTGCCGGGATGGGTTACTCGCGAAAAATACCGTGCTATACGCTTGTCCTGGCTGAACCTTCATCGTTCGGACTGTCGGCCTAAACTCCCAAGGCATATTGGCGTTGTTGTTTGCCAAGAACTGCACGGTTACCCATCGGTCTTTGTCCACTTCAAGCGGCGCGCCAGCAATGTACGGCCCAGAAGTCTTACCGTTGGCTCCAGTAACTTGACAATAAATGTCATAGAGGGGGACCAAAGCAAAACCAAAAACAAACATACCCACAACGACGCCCAATAACTTGAGCGTCATTTTAGATTGGATATTTTGATCAGCAGCCACCGATTAAATCTCTCTTTAACCTAAGCTGTTGCACGTTCAGGCAGCGCCGGTGGCGTGGAAAAAGTGTGGTACGGGGCGGGTGATGCAATCGTCCACTCAAGCCCCTCGGCACCATCCCAAACTTCATCCGTCGCCTTTTTGCCGCCCATCACGCACTTGATCACGATGAACAAGAACAGGAGCTGGCTGAAGCCAAAGATAAAGGCACCAACACTGGAGACCATATTCCAATCTGCAAATTGCAGCGCATAATCTGGGTACCGTCGGGGCATCCCTGCCAAACCTATGAAGTGCTGAGGGAAGAATGTCACATTCACACCAACAAAAGACAGCCAGAAGTGGGTTTTCCCAAGGGTCTCATCGTACATGTTGCCCGTCCACTTGGGTAACCAGTAGTACGCCGCAGCCATGATCGAAAAAATTGAGCCAGGCACTAAAACATAATGAAAATGCGCTACAACGAAATACGTATCGTGATACTGGAAATCTGCTGGCACGATCGCAAGCATCAATCCTGATAGTCCGCCGATCGTGAACAAAATCACAAAAGCAATCGCAAACAACATTGGGGTTTCAAAGGTCATAGAGCCCTGCCACATTGTCGCTACCCAATTGAACACCTTGACGCCTGTGGGGACCGCAATGAGCATGGTTGCATACATAAAATATAGCTCGCCCGCAATTGGCATTCCCACGGTGAACATGTGATGTGCCCAAACGATAAAGGACAAGAAGGCAATTGATGCTGTGGCATACACCATCGAGTCATAGCCAAATAATTTCTTTCGAGCAAACGTCGGGATGATTGCCGAGACCACGCCAAACGCGGGAAGAATCATGATGTAGACTTCTGGGTGTCCAAAGAACCAAAACACGTGCTGGAACAAAACGGGGTCGCCGCCACCACCTGCATTGAAAAAAGCTGTTCCAAAATGGATGTCCATGAGCATCATGGTTACGACACCAGCTAGTACCGGCATCACAGCGATCAATAAGTACGCGGTGATCAACCAAGTCCAAACAAATAGCGGCATATCCATCAACCGCATCCCTGGGGCACGCAAGTTAAGGATCGTAACAACAACGTTGATAGAGCCCATGATGGATGAGATTCCCATTAAATGGACCGCGAATATAAAAAACGTAACGCTGGGCGGCGCGTACTCTGTGGATAGTGGGGCGTAGAATGTCCAACCAAAATTCGGTGCGCCACCTTCCATAAACAAGGTGCTGAGCAACATTCCAAAAGCAAAAGGCAAAATCCAGAAGCTATAGTTGTTCATCCGGGGTAGAGCCATGTCTGGCGCCCCAATCATCATCGGGACCAACCAATTGGCCAAGCCTACAAAAGCTGGCATCACGGCTCCAAAAACCATGATGAGACCATGCATAGTTGTCATTTGGTTAAAAAATTCCGGTACCACAAGCTGCAAACCCGGCTGGAAAAGCTCTGCGCGGATAACCAACGCCATACAGCCACCCACTAGGAACATGGCGAAGCTAAACCAGAGATAGAGTGTGCCGATATCTTTATGATTTGTTGTCAGTACCCAACGCATCAGGCCTTTATCAGGGCCGTGATGGTGATCGTCATGATGATTTTCTATGACTGCGCTCATCGGTCTCTCCTATTCTTTCGCGACTATCAGTGCATTGACTTCTCTGGGCTGCACTAAATCACCCACATCGTTACCCCAGGCGTTGCGCTCATAGGTCACAACCGCCGCGATCTCTGCTGGGTTGAGCTGGGCCGCAAAGGCCTGCATGGCTGAACCCGCTTTGCCATTAACGACGATGTCGACATGCGCGTCCAAGTCCCCTATCGCCATCCCCTGACCTACCAAGGATGGGAACGCTGGCGGAATGCCCTGACCATTTGCCTGATGGCAGGTCTGACAGTGCTGCGCATAGACCGTCTCGCCTGTTTCCATGAGCTCTGCCATAGACCAAGTCTTACCGACCGTTTCGTAGACGTCCTTGGCTTCCTGTTGCTTCATTGCAAGCCAATTCTCATATTCGTCCTGCTCAACGGCTTTCACCACAATCGGCATAAAGCCGTGATCTTTTCCGCAGAGTTCCGTACATTTGCCTCGATAAATCCCTGGTTCTTCAACAACCGCCCATGATTCATGGACGAAACCGGGAATCGCATCTTTTTTGACTGCAAAATCAGGAACCCACCACGAATGAATCACATCATTGGAAGTGATTAAGAACCTAACGCGCTTATTGATTGGGATAACCAACGGATTGTCCACATCTGATAGGTAGTGCTCCCGCTTAGGCGCTCGGTTGTAAAATTCGTCCGGAGGCGTGAGCAGACTGCTCATGAATTTCACTTCTTGGGCAGGATCATCATTCAGATACGTGTATTGCCACTTCCATTGATAACCACGCACCTCGATGTCGATATCAGCGTTCGAGGAATCATACATATCTCGCAAGGTGCTGGTCGCAGGAACGGCCATACCAATCAGGATAAAAATCGGAATAATCGTCCACGCGTATTCAAGCTTCGTGCTGTGCGAAAAAGTGGCTGGTTCATGTCCCAACGACTTACGGTGAACCAACATAGACCAGATCATAATTCCAAAGACGATCACACCGATCAGTACACAAATTCCAAAGATCAGCATATGCAAGTCATAGACTTCTCGACTGATCTCCGTGACACCTTGCGTCATGTTGAGTGCTGACCAATCCGCTAGCACACTCCAACTCGAACCTACCGCAATCGCTGCAATTAACCATTTGAGGCCAATCAGGTACCCACTGCGCCCTTGATCTCTTTTTTCCGTTCCTGTCATTACCAGCAACTCCAACCTATTTAACGACTTATGACTATTTACAGCGTTCTTCCCGCAAGACGCGACATTTCGCTGCATTGGACTTGGGATTGTTCCCGAACCTAACCTCACTGCTCAAGCGCGTCCTTTACTTTACGCGCTACAAGGGAGACCTCAGAGAAACACGCATTTCGTGCTTCAGGCCAACGGCCCCCTAATTATCTGGCTTTTACGCTAGGAATGCACCAACCAGATCCTGCGTTTTCGACTTATTGACCTCATTTATTGGCACCAATCACCTTCAGCGCGCTTCCTTCCCCTGAGTAGCTTAAAGCGCGGAATCACATAACCCGCTAAAGGTCAGCCAGTCGCACACTTTTTAACCTTCAGGCGAAACGCCATCTCTCAAAAGGATTATCTTGAATTGCTGCCGCTGTTCTGCTTTCAAAGCGGCGCAATTATAGCCTCGGTGGCCAACGCTCTCAAGTCGAAGCATCAATTATTTCAATAACCTGGGGAACAGAGTCATCAAGTAACCGACCTGCCTCCGCGCTGTCATGAGGCTGAGGGCGAGCCTCTTGAAACGAGCAGGAAACGCACCGGATCACGTCTGACGCAGCGCCGCTCTCGAGAAAAAGAGTGTCTTCTGCACCACATTCCTGGCAGCGCGCCCCTGCGATAAAACGCCGACTCAAACCGCAATGCCCTCTTGCTTGAGTAAAGCTTCAACAGATGGCTCCCTCCCGCGGAAGGTTTTAAATAACTCCATGGCATCTCGGGACCCGCCTTGCTCCAACACAGTCGATAAAAACTGTTCTCCTGTTTGGCGGTTGAATAACCCCTCCGCTTCAAATTTTGAAAACGCGTCCGCACTCAAAACTTCAGCCCATTTGTAGCTGTAGTATCCAGCGGCATAGCCCATCTCGTTCCCAAAAATGTGGTTAAACCCATTTTGAAATCGATTGACCGGAATGTTCGGCGTCACACCAGTCGATGTCCGGACTTCATCAAGAATCTCCTGAACAATGGCCGCTGAACCGTCAAATTCGTTGTGCAGTCTAAAATCAAAAAGCGCAAATTCGAGCTGACGCACCATCTTCATACCCGACTGGTAGTTCTTAACAGCCAACATCTTTTCCAAAAGTGCCTTGGGCAGGGGTTCACCGGTCAAATAATGACCCGAAATCAATCCCAGTGCTTCTGAGGCCCAACACCAGTTTTCCAAAAATTGGCTGGGAAGTTCAACGGCATCCCATGCGACCCCGTTAATGCCGGACACTGACAAGCAATCAACTTGAGTTAGCATATGATGCAGACCGTGACCGAACTCATGAAAAAGCGTGACCACCTCATCATGACTTAGCAAAGCATCCTGACCATCAATGGGTGCTGAAAAATTACAAGTCAAAAATGCAACAGGCAAGGTGAGACCATGGATTGGGTGTCGCCGTCGACACCGGCAGTCCGCCATCCAAGCCCCACCGCGCTTCTTCGCACGGGCATACAAGTCGAGGTAAAACTGGGCTATCACCTCGTTATCTCGCTTGATAACGTAGGTAGTAACATCAGGATGCCACACCGAAACATTTGCTGTCTGTTCGATGTCGATGTCGAATAAGCGCCTGACGATTTCGAAAAGTCCGTTGAGTACCTTGGTGGCCGGAAAATAAGGTCTAATATCCTCATCAGACAGTGCAAATTTCTGCTGTTTAAGCCGCTCCGCGCAAAAAGCTAAATCCCAAGGCTGAAGGGTTTCGATACCCAGACTATCCCTCGCAAAAATATTAATTGCGCTCATTTCCTCCAGCGCGACTGGTCGGGTTCGTTCGTTAAGCTCGGCCAAAAATTCGAGGACCTTTTCAGGGGATACGGCCATCTTTTTTGCTAGGCTAAGTTCCGAGAATCGTTCAAAACCTAGCATTTCAGCAAGCAACTGACGGTCGGTCAGAATTTTATGCATCAATGCTGTGTTATCGAACTGGCCGGCCTGAGGGCCTTGGTCAGAGGCTCGAGTGACAAACGCTTCATAGATCTCACGCCTGAGTTCTCGATCCTCAGCGTAAGTCATCACTGCGAGATAACTGGGTGCGCTTAGATCAAGCCTAAATCCCTTTATTCCTGCATCCTTGGCATTCTGACGGGAGAGCGCCATTGCACGCTCTGGCAAGCCTTGAAGTCGTGCACTTGTCTCTAGGTGCATGTGCCAAGCATCGGTAGCGTCTAAAACATTCTCTGCATAGCGACTGGTATTTGCAGACAAGGATTGTTTTAGCGCACCAAAGCGTTCGCGAGTCGATTCATCCAGATCAACGCCCGATAACTGAAAATCCCGAAGCGCATTGTCGATCGCTTTTTGCTCAGCAACGGTCAAATTGAGGACTTCAGTATTCCGTTGCAGTATCTCGTATAGGTTTTTAAGCGCAGTGTCTTGGCCTTGCGCGGTTTCATAAGCACTGATTAACGGCAAACACGCATTATAGGCCGCTCGTAACTCATCATTATTCATGACCGCATTTAAGTGCGAGACTGGCGACCACACATCTGCCAGCCGTGCTGCTAAACGCTCAAGTTCATGAAGCGCTTGATAGGCCTGTTCTGGCGTTAAAGCCAGTTTGTATTGATCAATCTCGGCTTGATTTTGTTCAAGAATCGCTTTGATGGCCGGCTCAATATGGCTGGGTTCAATTTGATCAAAAGCGGGTAGCTCCCCGTCACAAAGTAATGGGTTCATTCGGGTCTCCAAGGTGACGCGGTTTTCAAAGGCCGGGCATCAAAGCGCGCCCGAAGCTTTTGGGTGTTGGGCATTTCACCGAACCAGATCTCAAAGGCAAATGCCGCCTGCTCTATCAGCATGCCAAGGCCGTCAACGCACATCGCGGCACCCAAATTATCGCACCAATGCAGGAAGGGCGTGCCATCCTGGCGGTAACTCAAGTCGTAGCACTGAGTATGATTTTTGATGATCGATGCGGGTAGATCGGGAACCTGATCAGAAAGGCCTGCAGCGCTAGCGTTTACAATCACTTCGTATCCTGGATCTAAATCATCTGCAATTTTTGCAGAGACTGAAGTCTGGGTAAGCCGACCAGCAAGCGCGATGGCGCGCTCTGGAGACCGATTCCAAATATGGATCACGCTCGGGGCTTGCTGCGCTAATGCATCGATGATGCCTTGAGCTGCTCCACCAGCACCCACCAGCAAGACGCGCTTTCCAGTGACTGAAATCCCATAATGAAGCAAGTCAGCCATAAAGCCAGCCGAATCCGTGTTGTATCCTGTCACCGACCCCAAGTCAGAGAACTTTAGCGTGTTAAGCACCCCGAAGGCTTGTGCTTCCGGAGCAATGTGATCGCACAATGCGACCACTTCAGACTTATACGGTACCGTGATATTGCAGCCCAAAGCCCCGCTTCGAACTAATTCAGAAACCTGATCACCCAACCGTCCTGGTGAGACATCGATCTTTTGATAATCGATGGAATAACCAAATTGCTGAGCAAAATCTTGGTGGATTTCTGGTGACCGGCTGTGCGCGATAGGGTGGCCTAAAACGGCAAGTCGGTTCACCCGCTTTGCCCTGGTCGCAGCACTCTGCCCGAAACAAGATCCACAATTTCACTCGGCCCAGCGGCTCCGCCCAATGCCCCAGGGATGACAAAATCCAACAGATCACCAAACATTGCGAAAACCTCTCCCTGGCTCATCGCTGGCGGCTCGCCCCTGCGATTCGCTGACGTCGAGACAAGAGGCCCTTGTTTGAGTCGGCACAGTGCACGAACAATCGGATGGGCGGACACCCTCAAAGCAACTGTCGTATGGTGTCCCTTGATGATTTCCGGGCAGAATCCGGTATCAGGCACAACAAAGGTGACTGGTCCAGGCCAACGCGCTTCCAGTTTCTTGCGCTGATCGGGAGTAATGCCCGAAAGATACGGTTCAAACTGCTCTATCTCTGCAGCAACCAGGATTAAACCCGGTTCTTTTGGTCGCTGCTTTATCTCCAATAATCGCTGAACGGCGCTGGTTGATTCAGGCGCACAACCGAGCCCCCACACGCCCTCGGTTGGATAAGCAATCACAGCACCATCGAGTAACGATTGCTTGGTGCACTCAGTTTTTAACTCAGTTGTTTTGGAATTGCTGACCAACGATCTCCGCCTTTGCAATGATTGCCTGTGCGTTCTCGGCACGTTCTGCCTTTAACGCCTCAGCCAGAGCATCATCTGCGAGCGCCATCATTTGAACAGCCAAGTATCCTGCATTTTTCGCGCCCGCTTTACCGATGGCCACAGTCGCAACGGGGATGCCACCTGGCATTTGGACCGTTGACAAAAGTGCATCAAAACCCTGCAAGGGACCAGCATCAATTGGCACGCCAATAACTGGACGGCAGGTCTGCGCTGCAACTGCGCCCGCTAAGTGGGCAGCCATTCCTGCCCCAGCGATAAAGGCTTGGCAACCCCTTTCCTCAGCGCCCTGAACATATTTTTGCGTTTCAGCTGGCGTTCGGTGGGCTGATGTGACCTTGACCTCGAAAGCGATTGAAAACTTTTTCAGAATATCGACTGCTGCTTCCATAACGGGCAAATCAGAGTCTGACCCCATCAATATCGCCACGAATTTATGTCCCATAACCTTCTCCAATCTCAAAACCCCCATTATAAGCAATAACCGTCGTCTCAGCACCTGATGAAGCGCTCGATACGTCTTTTTATTGAACAGACACTGGGAATTTTTGGAACGAGACAACAGGTTTTAACGTCACCGGAATTAAGATCAAGCCTTTAAATGATAGAAAAGGCCGGCGCGGGCGATAAGGCCCTTAAGCTCTAACGCGTGCAGCGTGTCCAACAAATGATCAAAACGACCCTCAAAACCTTCTTTTAGATTCGCTAAGACAAGCGGACCACCAGACAGCAATGACAAGATCTGATGTGACGCATCGCTGATGCTTATTGGGGATGCAGGATTGATCGACGCGTCAAAGGAGCATCCTTCAAAGAGCCCTGGTGCCTCTCGATAAAGATCGCCAATAGAGTCTAGAAGGTGGGCACCTTCTCTTATCAGCTGATGGCATCCCACCGCAGCTCCCTGAAGCACCGGTCCCGGAACGGCAAAAACCTCGCGCCCTTGCTCAAGCGCTAACCGTGCTGAAATCAACGACCCACTGCCAGCTTTGGCTTCAAGAACGATGAGTGCATCACACAACCCCGTCACCAAGCGATTGCGCGCAGGAAAGTGATGAGGTCTTGCCGGAGTCCCGTCCGGATACTCAGAAATTAACAGGCCCTCAGTAACAATTCGTTCAAACAATAGAGAATTTTGCTTTGGATACACCAGGTCGCAGCCATGACCTAGCACCGCAATCGTCTTACCCCCCACTGACAAAGCGCCCTGATGACAAACAGCATCAATTCCGCGGGCGAGACCGCTCACAATCACAAACCCCAGCGCAGCCATTTGTCCAGCCAACTGCGATGCAAATGCCCGACCATGCCATGAGGCAACTCGACTGCCTACCATCGCTACGGTCGGTCGGGCCAGGAGTGCACGGTCACCCCTACAATAGATGCCGGAAGGCGCATCAGGGATCTGCGTCAAAACCTTAGGAAAGCTTGGATGCTTTTGTTGGATAAATTCTGAAATCAGTGTTTACGCCTAACCGCCGAGTATCTTCAGGCACCTAACTTAAAAGATTCCTGATCAAAGGTCTCAAGCATTAGCCGATTGCTGTGCGAGCGATCACTGCGGACTGCGAACAATATCTCCGAGGCTCACCTCAGCACTCGATTCAAGGATCAAGGCGTAAGACACCTGATCGACTCCCTGATAAACGAGCGCCAACCCAACGGCTCGGCTTGGAAGCTGCAGGGAACGGCCCGTTATCGGATCCTGCGTAACGACACCAGATTTTGCAATTTCGAGTAAAGTGCCGGGCACAACATCATCGAGACCGCCTCGATTAATCACGATGGTCGCATTGAGTCCAGCAATGCTCCGTTCATTCCCAAGACCAATCACGCTTCCAGATATTTCCTGCGCCGGCGGTTTTGGAAAAAAGCTTGGATCTAGAAGCTGAGAATCCGTCACCAAAAGCCGGTCACCGGGGGACACAGCTTGGGAGCTCTCGGTAATCCTAAGCAACGTCAGTTCGCCGTCTCGATCTACGACTCTTGCAGTTCCGACTTGAATGATTTCGACACCCAAGTTGGTGCGGGTTTCTGGATCCCGGTAAGCCTGTCCTAACTCGTAGATTCCGTAAGTTGAAACGCTTCGATCAAACACGCCTTGGCCGTAAAACTCGTCACCCGGTTTAAGAAGCCGCTGACCGTCAATGCCCGCAACAATGTAAGGCGCCTCATCGAGCGAACTGCGATCGATGACTCGCGTGCGCTCGAACCAGGCAGCAACATCATCCAGCGCAATGGCTTGGATCGCCCCAGTTTTATCGTTCTTACGAATCTTAGGAGATAGCTTTGTAACTCCGCTTTTGATCTCTCGCTTGCCGTTCCCGCGATCCAAACTCAATCGAGGCTGACCATCAATCATGATCAAACTGAGGCGATCCCCAGGATAAATTAGATGAGGATTGGCTATCTCTGGATTGACTGCCCAAATTTGCGGCCAGAGCCAAGCTTCTTTTAAGTAGATTGACGCAATATCCCAGAGTGTGTCCCCGCGCTCAACGATGTAGGTTTCAGGAGCTGATGCCTTGAGTTCTAGGGCATCCACTCTGGGTGACACCATGAACCCTGAGCCAATAGCAATCATCAGACCCAGTACCCTAGCGCGCGTATTTAACATTAGCGATTTCCTCATGAAATTCGCGGTATAATGTCACCGCAATCTTTCCGATCCAGATCTTGAGCATCATACTCTGCCATCGGCAAACACCCAAAACAGCGACCTGTTTCTTCAACTACATTGTCATTTATGCCAACTTCATTGCTTACCATACTCGAATTTCCCGATTCTCGCCTCCGAAAGAAAGCTCTGCGCATCGATAACGTCAGCGGGTCAACCGCCCACTTAGCCGACGAAATGTTGCGAGCCATGTATGCGGCCCCAGGAATCGGACTGGCTGCCACACAGGTCAACGTTCAGCAGCGGCTCATTGTCTGTGATGTTTCCGAGGAAAAAAACGCACCGCTGATCTTTATTAACCCTAAGATTTTGGAAATGGACGGAGAAACAGAAACACAGGAAGGCTGCTTATCTGTGCCGGGCTTTTACGAAACGGTGATCCGACCGGAAAAAATTCTTCTCGAAGCCGTTAACCGGGAGGGCGAACCCTTTCAAATGGAGGCCGAGGGCCTGCTCTCAGTCTGCATTCAACATGAAATTGATCACCTTGACGGAAAATTGTTTGTAGATTACCTCTCCAGCGCTAAGCGACAACTCATCCGAAAAAAGCTGTTGAAACAGCAAAAACTCAGCCGATAAATCATGCGCATTGTTTTCGCAGGCACACCAGAATTTGCGGCAGATCATTTAAAAGCGCTCCTACAAGAACCTACTATTGAAATTGTTGGCGTTGTGACGCAGCCAGATAAGCCCGGGAAGCGAGGGAAAAACCCCATCGCTTCGCCCGTCAAGACACTGGCACTCGAATATGATCGACCGGTTTTCCAACCCAAGCGCCTCCGACAGACAGATTTGGAATCATTGACCTTCGACCTCTTGGTGGTTGTGGCTTACGGGCAAATTTTGAACTCCGACTTATTGGCAATGCCCAGAATTGCTCCCATCAATGTTCATGCTTCGCTGCTCCCGAGATGGCGCGGTGCAGCACCAATTCAGCACGCCATCCTTGCAGGAGATCAGGAAACGGGTATCTCGATTATGAGGATGGATGCAGGTCTGGATACGGGACCCATCATCGCAACAACGCGCTGCAACATTGACCCCGATGAAACGAGCGATTCTTTATTTACTAAGCTTTCCAAAATAGGAACTGTTGCGCTGCTTCAATCCATTGAGAGCATCAGAGAGACGGGGTTGATGGTCGAGCCCCAAAGCGACGAGGGCATTTGCTATGCGAGCAAAATTACAAAGTCAGCGGCAAAGATCGACTGGTCCGAAGATCGCGAGATTATCGCTCAGAAAATTCGAGCCTTTTTACCCAGCCCGATAGCGTTTTCTTTTTTGGGCGACAAGCGGTTTCGATTTTTTGAATCCGATGTTCTGCCAACAATCAGTGACAACAAAAAAGATACCCTGCCCGGAACCATCATCGATAAGACAAAATCTGGACTCGTTGTCGAATGCGGCAATGGACCACTGTGCATCACCGCGCTTCAACTGCCGACGGGCAAAGGCACCATTCTGCGAGGAGCTGCGATCAGGAATGTGCAGTCTTCAATCATCGACCCTGGCCAGTGCTTCGAATAAATGCGCAACTTTGTCAATGAAGTTAACACGTTAAAAACCACGGTGATCGAAGGTCATGTTTTTGATGGCAAACACCTCGATGCTTTGGGCCGTTTACTCGTACAGACGACACTTCGTCGGTACTTTTGGTTCGATGCGATCGCCACCGAGCTCCTTGAAAAACCCTTACCTCGAAAACATCGAGACCTGCACCTACTGATTATGATTGGTCTTTGCGCCATTGAAACGTTGAATCAACCGCAGCACACCAGTGTGAATGCTGCCGTCGAAACGGCTAAGCGCCTCAACAAACGCTGGGCGAGCAGCCTAACTAACGCCACCCTTCGTCGTTACCTCAGGGATCGAGAAAAGATTCAAAATCGGGTAATCGACCCTGTGGCGGTTCATAACCACCCAGCCTGGATACTCGATCATCTGCGCGCTGATTTTCCCCAGGAGTCTTCAGCGGTTATCCTGGCAAATAATTATCCCGGGCCTCTGAGCCTGCGAGTCAATAGGCTAAAACAAAGCCGGTCTGCTTATCTGGATCGACTAAAGACAGCGGGGCTTAACGCCGAGCTGAGCAATCTATCCCCTCAGGGTCTGTATTTTGAGAACCCTGTACCCATTTCGAGGTTGCCCGGCTTTCAAGACGGCGCTGTCAGTATTCAAGATGAAGGCGCACAGCTTGCAGCACTTTTATTGGACCCCCAACCAGGGGAGCGGATTTTAGATGCCTGCAGCGCCCCGGGCGGAAAAAGTTGTCATTTATTAGAGCTTGAGCCGACCATCATATTGACCTCAACGGACATCGACCCTGATCGCCTTGAGCAAGTCCGCGACAATTTTGATCGACTTGGTGTCAATGGTGAGATCAGCTGTCTAGACCTCGGACTAGACCAACCTCAACTCGGAACGTTCGACAAAATTCTTTTAGATGTACCCTGTTCAGCAAGTGGCGTAATTCGGCGACACCCCGACATCAAATTATTGCGCAGAGCCACAGATCTCGAGGGCCTCATCAAAAAGCAGGGACAATTTCTTACGAGCGTTTGGGATCGGCTGCGGCCGGGAGGAATCTTACTCTACGCGACCTGCTCTATTTTTAGCGATGAAAACGAAGGGGTCGTCTCGCAGTTTTTGCAGACCCGTGAAGATGCGGCGATATTGCCATTGCCTGAGGTTGGCGTTCCCCGAGCTTTCGGCGTACAGTTGCTTCCAACGCAAAACGCCCACGATGGCTTTTACTACGCGCTCCTCATCAAAGCGAGTACCGGATCATGAAGATTATTATCCTAGGTGCAGGACAAGTGGGCGGTAGTCTTGCGCAAAATCTCGTAAAAGAAGCCAGTGATATTACTGTCGTTGATTCCGATCCCGACAAGCTCAGGGAACTTCAAGACCGTTACGATATTCAAACCGTTTGCGGACAGGCGTCCCATCCCACGATTTTAAAACAAGCCGGAGCTGAGGACGCCGATCTATTGATCGCCGTTACCAATTCCGATGAAATTAATATGGTCGCCTGCCAGGTCGCTTATACGGTTTTTCATACACCTACGAAAATTGCTCGAATTCGAAGTCGCGCCTATCTCACAGGGAGCGGCATCTTTAGAGATGATGCGATGCCGGTTGATCACATCGTCAACCCCGAGGAGATCATTACCCACGATATCAAACGCTTGATTGATAACCCGGGCGCCCTGCAAGTGATGGATTTTGCAAGCGGGCAAGTAAAGCTGGTGGGCCTGAGAGTTGATGCGGGTAGCCCACTGGTCAACCAGGCGCTCAAAACTATTCGAACGCTTTTGCCGAATGCTGATACCCGGGTGGCGGCCATATTCAGGAGTGATCGAGGCATTATTCCAGAGGGCGATACCGTGATCGCTGCAAATGACGAAGTGTTTTTTATCGCTGCCGCAGAAAACATCACAAGCATTATGCAAGAGCTACGTCAGCATGAGCTGCCTAATCGACGCGTTATCGTCGCCGGTGGCGGCCATATTGGTGAAAATCTCGCTCAGCAATTAGAAAGTCGCTACGGCGTAAGAGTCATCGAACAAAATCGGAATCGTTGTTTTGCGCTTTCAGAATCGCTTGAACGGAGTATTGTGCTGCACGGCAATGCCTCTGACCGGGAATTGCTGCTTGAGGAAAATATCGAAGATACCGATGTATTTGTAGCCATTACCAACGACGATGAAGCAAACATCATGTCCTCGATGTTGGCCAAAAGTCTTGGGGCTCGAAAAGTTTTAACCTTGATCAATAATCCTGCCTATGTTGATCTGATTGAGGGGCAGGACATTGACATTGCTATCTCGCCGCAGCTCGCAACACTGGGCGCCATTTTGACACATGTTCGTCGAGGCGATGTCGTCCGCGTCCACCCCCTCAGGCGAGGTGCCGCGGAAGCGATCGAAGCGATCGCACATGGGGATCAGCAAACATCCAAAGTCATCGGCAGAGCGCTTGGTGAATTAAATCTACCATCTGGCACCAGCGTTGGCGCTATCGTCAGAGGTGATCAGGTAATCATTGCCCACGACAATATTATGGTGGAAGCCGATGATCACTTGATTTTGTTTTTAGTAGATAAATCCCGCCTGAAAGAAGTCGAGGCGTTGTTCCAAGCACCGGTGAGCTTCTTTTAATCATGCGCGTCGGAGTAACTTTTAGGATCGTTGGTCTCCTGCTCATGTTTTTTAGCGCGACCATGATCCCTCCCTTGTTTGTCTCATTGTTTTACACAGATGGTGCTCACGCCGTTTTTATTGAGTCGGCAGCCATCATTTTTTCTTGCGGGTTTGCCCTGCATTTGTTGTTCAGGCGTTTTCAGGAAGCGCTTCGAACCAAAGATGGTTTCCTGGTCACTGTCTTGTGTTATGTGGCGCTTGGCAGCTTCAGCGCTTTGCCTTTCGCGGATACTGCCGTCATCTCCCTGGGTATTGTCGATGCGCTTTTCGAATCTTTTTCGGGTTTGACCACGACTGGAGCGACGGTTATTACGGGCATCGAAACCTTACCCGAGTCTCTGCGCTACTACCGTCAACAACTGCAATGGCTTGGGGGCATGGGCATCATCGTGCTTGCTGTGGCGATATTGCCAATGCTGGGCGTTGGCGGCATGCAGCTTTATCGCACTGAGGCGCCTGGCCCAATCAAAGACAGCAAGCTCACGCCAAGAATTAAGCAGACTGCACTTGCGCTCTGGTCCATCTATGTGCTCCTCACCATCGCATGTTGTCTTGCTTACTGGGCCGCTGGCATGTCTTTGTTCCAGGCAATCTGTCACAGCTTTTCGACCGTTGCCATCGGAGGGTTTTCGACCTTCGATGCAAGCCTGGGTCATTTCGATTCAGCCGCGATCGAAGCTGTCGCCATCGTGTTTATGCTGCTGTCTGGCGTCAATTTCGCCCTGCATTTTTTTTGCTATCGAGACAAGTCGCTTAAATTGTACTGGCGGGACGAGGAAGTCCGAAGTTTCTTTGCACTGATCGTGATCGTGACTGCGGCGGTCACCCTAGTGCTGTCACAATTTAATGATGCCACGTTACATAGTTTTCGGCTGGGTGCTTTTCACGTGGTCTCGATGCTTACAACCACCGGTTTTGTCACGGAGGATTTCTCTCAGTGGCCCAATATTCTGCCTTATCTACTCATCCTGGGCGCTTTTGTTGGCGCTTGCGCAGGGTCAACAGGGGGTGGCCTAAAGGTGATTCGCGTTCTCTTAATTTACAAACAAGGCCTGCGAGAAATCCATCGTCTGATTCATCCCAATGCAATCTTTCCGATTAAAATCAGCCAGCGTGTCATGCGGGACAATGTGATGGAGGCGGTCTGGGGGTTTTGCGCTATCTATGTATTCATTTTCGTTGTACTACTGTTGATGCTGCTGAGTGATGGCAACGACTTTCTGACAGCGTTTTCAGCGGTCGCAGCTTCCATCAATAATCTTGGGCCTGGATTAGGCGCTGTCACACACACTTATGCAGGCTTAGCTGATCTTTCCAAAATCGCATTGATCGGCGGTATGGTGCTAGGTCGGTTAGAAATTTTTACCGTCTTAGTATTGCTGACTGGGCTTTATTGGCGAAAATAAAATATGGATCCAACCATTGAACGCTGGAATGAGACCTATCGTGATCCAGCACCCTTTCCTGAGCCAAATCCACATCTAGCACAATTTCGCTCGTTTCTACCTTCAGGAGGCACCGCGCTTGATTTAGCCTGTGGCCGTGGCGCCGACGCCCTCTATCTCGCCGATTGCGGCTTTCAGGTAACAGCGTGGGATGGTTCTGAGGTTGCTCTGACATTGCTGAAAGAAGAGGCAAATCGCCGAGCACTGTCAATTACGACACTCTGTGCGCCTATCACGGTAGATGCATTCAAAGACCATCGATTCGATTTGATCTATGTTCATCGCTTTTTGGATCGAGCTTTGTTTCCAGTCATTCTTGAGGCACTGAAACCTCAAGGAAGATTGTTTTATGAGACATTCACAACCGAGTCACTTGAGACGACGACTGCGCCACAAGGGCCAAAGAATCCGAGTTATCGCCTCGAGGCCAATGAGCTTGTGAGGCTTTGCGCGCCGCTGCACATAAGACTGTTCATCGATGGCCTAATGCCCAGTAGGGATGCGAAGACGTTTATTCCTACATCAAAATCTCTGTTAATCGGCGAAAAGCGTTCCCGCTAAAAGCCGTTATAAATTTCAGCCGAACCCGTTGGTCGCTTTTTGAAGCGTTTATACTCCCATTGGTACTGAGCCGGGTGCTCACGAACAAGGGCCTCGAGGGCAGTATTCAATGCGCCCAGACCCGCTTGTTCATCCTCCACCGCCAGTTCCGGCACGGCAGCATAATGGAGGTCAAATCGTCCTCGAGAATTTCGAATCAGTGCAACAAGAACCGGAGCGGCATTTGTTTTTCGTACTAATCGGTGAACCAAGCGATCGGTATACGCGGGTATTCCAAAAAACGAGATAAACAGCCCACTTTCCGGTACTTGATCGGGCAAGACCGCGACGTTGCCGCCAGCGCTTAAGACCCTAAATAGCCGCACCAGGCCGCGGGAATTCGTGGGCACCATGTCATTACCATATCTCATTCGCACTTTTTCGATGATGGATGCCAGGGCCTTTTGCTTAGGCGGTTTAAAAAGCGCCGTTAACTGAAATCCTTTTTGCGCAAAAATGGCATTGAAGAGTTCCCAGTTGCCGATATGAGGCACCAAAAGCAATGTGCCACTGTTACCAGAAAGCGCTTCCTCAATGACTTCCTCTCCATAAACATGGTCAATCCATGTAAGTAAGTGCTCGCTTTTTTTGGTCCAAACGGCTGGCGTTTCAAATGCCGTCTGGGCAGTCGAAATGAGGCTTTCTCGCACAAGTTGCTGGTGCTCTTCGGCGGTTAAATGAGGAAAACACAGCTCTATGTTCCGATCGCTGATTCGTCGACTACGAGATTGACCATGATAAAGGATCAAGCCCAACATCCTGCCAAGCCACTGAAGTAAAGCTCGTGGCAATAGCCCAACACTGATAATTAAATAATACACATTCGCGCTCTCATAGCGAGGCCATCGTACATCACCGCGTGACTTGGCGTTACCGCCCTACGCCCAGCATAAATTGATGTGGTCCTAATTCCTACCCGGCTCTGGATGTCCGGCTAGGATGGTCAGCTGGGTTAAAGCCACAACCATTTTCGACCATTCTCACGGCGCTTTTGATCGCAGACCCACAAGGAAAGCAGACGTCATCCCATCAGTTGCGCTATACTCGCCATTTTTGAGCGCCTAGCGTCCCAGATGGCCAAAGTAGACACCTTCCAAGACCTTATTTTAACGCTCCAAGAGTTTTGGGCGGACCGAGGCTGTGCCCTCATGCAACCCTACGATATGGAAGTGGGTGCAGGGACCTTTCACCCCGCAACGTTTCTTAGGGCCATTGGACCCGAGCAATGGTCAGCCGCTTACGTTCAACCCTGTCGGCGGCCCACCGATGGCCGGTACGGAGAAAACCCCAACCGGTATCAATATTACTATCAGTTCCAAGTGGTGATGAAACCCAGCCCCGAACATTTTCAAGAACTCTACCTTGAATCACTGAGCCATGTTGGAATCGATCCCAAGGCCCACGACATCCGCTTTGTAGAAGACAATTGGGAATCACCGACGCTGGGCGCCTGGGGATTGGGTTGGGAAGTCTGGATGGACGGTATGGAAATCACACAGTTCACGTATTTTCAGCAGGTTGCGGGTCTGGAGTGTTTTCCTGTTATGGGGGAGATTACCTACGGGCTTGAACGTTTATCCCTGTATCTTCAGGGCGCAGAGGATTTTCAATCGCTGATTTGGTCGAGAGATCATCAAGGTAATACGCTCTCGTATGCTGATATTTTTCATCAGTATGAAGTTGAGATGTCATCTTTCAATTTTGATTTGGCTGACATACCCGGTCTTTTCCAACAGTTCGACTTCTTTGAATCCGAGGCCCAGAGATTCATTGCGCAAGCGTTACCCTTACCTGCGTACGAATATGTTATGAAGGCGTCTCATTGTTTTAATCTTTTAGACGCGCGTTCCGCCATCTCTGTAACAGAACGGCAGCGATTTATCCTTCGGGTGAGGACCTTGGCGCGAGGTGTTGGCTCGACTTACTTCGAAACCAGAAAGGCCGCCGGCTTTCCCCTTGCAACACAAGCGGATCGAGACTTTGTACTCAAGGCGCTCGACCATGAATAAATCCAGCTTATTGCTTGAACTTGGGACCGAGGAGCTTCCCCCTAAATCGCTCAAGACGCTTAAAGATGCGCTCGGTACGAATCTCTCGAGAGCCTTATCAGATCGGCAGTTCGAGCATGGAACGGTCTCTACTTTTGCAACGCCTCGAAGATTGGGTGTGCTCATTGAAACTTGCAATGACACCCAGCCTGAGCAATTCGTCGAACGTCGAGGACCAAGCCTTAAAGCCGCCTACGGAGATGATCATCAGCCGACAAAGGCCTTACTTGGATTTTTAAAGTCTTGCGGCACGGATAATGTCGCTGACCTCGAGCACCTAGAAACCGATAAAGGCGCTTGGTTGGTTTATCGAGCCCACCATCAAGGCGCCACGCTTGCATCTGAGTTCCAAACAATACTCGAAGAAGCAGTCAATGGGCTGCCCATCGCCAAACGAATGCGCTGGGGCAATCTTCGATCAGAATTTGTAAGACCACTCCGTTGGTTGTTAGCTCTGCACGGCAAGAACATCCTTGATTGCACGCTTTTTGGTCAGCCGTCAGGTCGAATCACTCAAGGACATCGTGCAATGTACGGTGGTGCAGTCACCATTGATATGCCTGAAGACTATCCGAGCCAGTTGCAATCAGCGAATGTCATAGCCTGTTTTGAGACTCGGCGAGATCAAATCGTGGCTGAGCTTGCTAAAGCCGCAGAAAACCGAGGCGGTATCCTCACAGACGACCCAGATTTAATCGACGAAGTGACTGCGCTGACCGAGTGGCCCATTGTGCTCGGGGGTGAATTTGATCCTAATTTTCTAGAAGTTCCTGAGGAAGCACTGATCTCAGCCATGCGGGAGCATCAGCGCTATTTTCATCTTAGAAACGCGCAAGGCGACCTAGAGCCCTGTTTTTTGACCGTTGCCAATCTCGAAAGCTCTGATCCGGCGCTCATCATCAAGGGCAATGAACGCGTTATCAGACCAAGACTGGCGGACGCACAATTTTTCTTTAAGCGAGACCTCAATAGGCCTTTGTCTGATGCTGCAGATCAGCTCAACCAAGTGGTTTTCCAAAATGAGTTGGGTTCCTTCGGAGAAAAAGCTGAAAGGATCAGTCAGCTCGCAGCTTTCATTGCTCAAGAAATCGGTGAGGATCCGCTGCTTGCAGAGCGCGCCAGCAAACTCGCCAAAACAGATCTTGTTTCCTTGATGGTCGGCGAGTTTCCTGATTTACAGGGGATCATGGGTCGCTATTACGCCCTCGCTCAGAATGAAGAGGCGGTGGTTGCGGACGCTATCCGTGATCATTACTTGCCAAGGTTCTCCGGGGACCGTCTGCCGAGTAACGCCATTGGTTGCGTTGTCGCTTTGGCAGACCGCATTGACACGTTGGTTGGCTTATTCGGTATCGGCCAACCACCTACAGGCAGCAAAGATCCATTTGCACTGCGAAGACAGTCACTCGCAATTGTTAGGATTTGCATTGATTTTCCAATCAAAATTTCTCTCAAAACAGTCTTGAGGAAGGCTGCAGCACTGCATTCGGGAAGTTACTCAACTGATCCAGTTTTGGCCTATATCCTAGATCGGTTCGAAAACCTCATGGCTGATCAAGGCGTCGCGTTGGATGAAATTCGTGCGATTAGAGGCCGATCATCGGGTATTGATAATCTCACAACGGCCGCAGCCGATATCGTCTCAATTGGCAGCTTTCGCACAACAGAAGCGGGCTTAAAGGTCATCAATACTCAGAAACGGGTCAAAAATATTGTTGAGAAGTCTGATCAGTTAGCGCCAGGTAAGATCAGTAAAGATCTTTTTAAGAGTGACGTTGAGTTTGCCTTGCTCAAAGCCATTGACCATCTTGGTTCAAAATTGACAACCGATTTTTCTGAACAGCTCGCGGCAGTCAGTGTCAGTGCAGAATCCGTCGCGAACTATTTTGATTCCGTCATGGTTATGGATGACGATGCCCTGATCAGGGAAAATCGATTAAATACCCTGCGATCCCTCAATGCCACGCTCACGCAGATCGCTGCGTTTGACGCCCTGCAACAGTAACTCGGCATCATCAACAAACATTGCTAACCTAGACATCTAGGTTGGCAACCGCCATCGCATTAGCTTCAATAAATTCTCGACGCGGCTCTACGTTGTCACCCATCAACGTGTTAAAAATTTGATCCGATGCAATGGCGTCTTCGATACTGACCCGCAGCATCGTACGATGCGTCGGATCCATCGTGGTTTCCCATAGCTGGTCCGCATTCATCTCCCCCAAGCCTTTGAAACGCTGGCGAGACTGGCCTCTGGTTGCTTCTTTTTGTAACCAATCCAAGGCTTGACTCAAACGATGGACCACATGGGTTCGCTCACCCTTACCGACCAAACTGTTTTCTGGAACCAAATCGCGCATACGCTCGCCAAACTCAGCAAATTCCCGATAGTCTGAGGAAGCAAAAAAGTCGTGGGTAAACGCGTATTCCCGTCTAAAGCCGTGGCTGATCTGAATAACTTGAGGGTAAAAGAGGCCCCGTTCTATATCGTGCTGACAACTGATCTCAAATTGAGTTTGAGCGTTCTGTAAGTGCGCAAGCTCCGCACCGAGATCGTCAATATAAGCTTGAACGCGACTTTCTGAGCCCAACTCAGCCACCGGGAGAGGACTGACATAGACCAAACTTTTGAGCACGTCCATTGGATAGAGTCGGTCTAGGCGATGCATTTTTTCTTGTATTGAGAAATATTCTTTGGCCAGCTCACCGAAAGCTTCCGTTTCCATCGGCTCATCTTGCCCCGCAGGCGTCAAATGAGCTTCATCCAGCGAGAGTTCTAGAACGTACTGATTCAGCTCGGCATCGTCCTTAATATAACGTTCTTGACGGCCACGCTTAACTTTGTAGAGCGGCGGCTGAGCAATCAAGACGTGTCCTCGCTCGATCAATTCAGGCATGTGACGGAAGAAGAACGTCAGTAATAACGTCTTGATGTGCGCCCCATCCACATCAGCGTCTGTCATAATAATAATCTTATGATACCGCAACTTATCAGGATCAAACTCTTGGCGTCCAATTCCACACCCTAAAGCTGTGATCAGAGTCCCAACCTCAGCCGAGGACAACATTTTATCAAAACGAGCTTTTTCAACGTTTAGTATCTTGCCCTTCAAAGGTAGGATGGCTTGATATTTTCGATCGCGGCCTTGCTTTGCCGATCCTCCCGCGGAATCTCCCTCAACCAGGAAAATTTCAGATTGCGCAGGATCTTTTTCCTGACAATCGGTCAGTTTTCCAGGAAGGCCCGCTATATCCAGTGCACCTTTACGGCGCGTCATTTCTCTGGCCTTGCGAGCGGCTTCACGTGCTCGTGCCGCATCGATCATCTTCTGGACAATAGATTTCGCCTCTTGAGGGCTTTCGAGCAGGAAGTCTGTAAATGCCTGGCTCATTTCCTGCTCTACAGCTGTTTTAACCTCAGATGACACCAGTTTATCTTTGGTCTGAGAAGAAAATTTAGGATCAGGGACCTTAACAGAGATAATCGCAGTCAACCCCTCCCTCGCATCGTCTCCAGTCGTGTTGACTTGGGCTTTTTTTCCCAACCCTTCTCTTTCTATGTAGGTATTCAATGACCTTGTTAATGCCGTGCGAAAACCTTGCAAATGCGTTCCGCCGTCGCTTTGTGGAATATTATTGGTGTAAGCCAATAGCGTCTCTTGATAAGAATCGTTCCACTGCAGCGCCACTTCGACGCCAATCCCATCTTCTCGATCCACTTGGAAATGAAAGATTTGACCCAGAACTGCCTTGTTATTATTGAGATACTCAACAAAAGAACGAACGCCACCCTCGTAACAGAACAACTCAGAACGACCAGACCTTTCATCAGTCAGTTCTATGGCAACACCAGAATTCAAAAAAGAAAGCTCGCGTAACCTTTTGGCCAAAATATCATAGTGGAATTCAATATTAGAAAAAGTATCCTCTGAAGGCTTGAAGCGACATCGAGTACCCGTTCTTTCAGTCTTACCAATTACCTTTAACGGTTCTTCGGGCTCGCCATGGTGATAAATTTGCTCCCAAACCTCGCCGTTACGCCATATGGTCAGGGTCAACTCCGAGGACAAAGCATTGACAACAGAGACGCCAACCCCATGCAAGCCCCCCGATACTTTATAATTGCTGTCATCGAATTTTCCTCCCGCGTGGAGAACGGTCATAATCACTTCCGCAGCGGATTTACCCTCTCCTTCGTGAAAATCTGTAGGAATGCCTCTGCCATCGTCTGAGACAGTGACTGATTGATCGGGATGAATCATGACACTGATCTTTGAACAATGACCTTCTAGCGCCTCATCAATGGAATTATCAACAAGCTCTTGCACCATATGATGTAAACCCGTGCCGTCATCGGTGTCGCCAATGTACATTCCCGGCCTTTTTCTGACCGCCTCGAGCCCTTTTAAGACCTTAATGCTGCTGGAATCATAATTCTGATCATCAGTCATGCTAGTATCCTCCAATGGCTTCAATTATACCCTGTTTCACATGAAACATACCGTTTAATTTCTCTCCCCAAAGGCGCTCCATCGCGCCTCGCTCAGTACCTGTGGTAAAGATTTGCAAACCCCACTGAACCAAAGTTCTGCTAATGAGCTCACCATGATCAGGGTCTATCTCTGACGACAAGTCATCGATCAACAGAATGGTTTTCTCACGGATAGCAATCGGCAAACAACTCAACTGGGCAAGGCAGAGCGCCCAGGCAAGCAGCTTCGCCTCTCCGCGAGAGCAGTGCTCCGCGATTGAGCGCCCCTCTACCGTAATTTTAAGATCAGAGCGATGCACGCCTTTCTGGGAGTATCCTCGAGCGAGATCCCCCGACAATTCGGTCGCCAAGACAGATTCGAGATCTGCCTCTTGGGCCCATCCTCGGTTATATTCGAACCTTAAACCTCGAAGACCGCCCATTTGATCCACAATCTTTAGGAATTCGACTTGCAACTGGGACACATAACCCTGCCTTAAGTCATCGATTACAAAACTCAGCTCCGCCAGCACCCGCGTCCATTCCAGTAAAGAAGGGGATGATTGCCCGGATCTGAGTAACTCATTTCGCTGCTTAAGCGCACGAGAATAGTCTCGCCAGTATTGAGCAAACTGAGGTTTCACGTGGAACAACCCCCAATTCAAAAACCGTCTTCGGCGGTCAGGCTCACCCAACAGTAACTGAATGGTCGTGGGATCAAAGATAATGGTGGGCAGAAATTCTGCTAGGGTACTGCTCCGAACAACTGGTTCCTGATTGAGCCGCAGTTGGCTTTTCTTGTCGCGAAAACGCTGAACCGCCAGTTGATCACCGCTAAACATCGTGCCACGAACTAAAACAAATTCAGCATCTCGACTAATGACCGTAGAGACGTTTTGAGCACGAAAAGACCTAAAATTTCCAAGCAGGTAAATGGATTCGAGCAAGCTCGTCTTGCCGCTACCGTTTGAACCGAAAAACCCATTCACACCAGGACTAGGGACAACGACCGCCTGCTGTATGTTCCTAAACCCGAGAACCTCCAGCTGGCTCAGACTCATAACTTCATCGGCATGATCACATACAGAGCACTGTCTACAGAAGGGTCTTCGATAAGCGCACTGCTGTTACCGTCAAAAACAGTAATTTTAACGGTTTCCCCTCGAATCACACTCAATACATCCAACAAATAGCCAACGTTAAAGCCAATTTCCAGCGATGCACCAGAGTATTCAACAGGGACTGTCTCTTCAGCATCTTCCTGCTCTGGATTATTTGTCGTTAGCGTGACAAGTCCATCGCTGAAATTTACGCGAATCCCTCTAAATTTTTCATTCGATAGAATCGCTGTTCGATTCAAAGCTCGCCTTAAATCTTGCTTATTGGCCAAAATTTGCTTATCGCCATTTCGAGGAATAACGCGCTCATAATCTGGAAAACGACCATCAACCAATTTTGTAGTCAGTTGATAGGCGCCAACTGATAACCTTAGATGACTTGCTCCCAACGCTAAAATAACATCCTCTTCGCTATCACTGAGTAGACGCTGTAATTCGATAACTCCTTTGCGAGGCACGATTACCTGTGATTCTGGCCCACTGACCGCTTGACTGAGCTCAACGTGATTCATGGCAAGCCGGTGGCCATCAGTTGCGACACAACGCAGTGAATTTGAGTTTTTTTCGATCAACATCCCGTTCAGAAAATAACGGACATCTTGCTGTGCCATCGCAAAGCCAGTCAAATCCAAAAGTTGCTTGAATACTGAACTATGTAATTCAACCTGGCTTTCCACTTCCGTTGTATCCACAGCGGGAAAATCTGACGCAGGGAGTGTCGACAAATTCGATCGAAACCGACCCGATCGGATCTCTAGACGATCTTCTTTTAAGGTGATATCGATTTCAGCCTGATCAGGCAACTCACGACAAATATCAACAAATTTTCGAGCTGGAACGGTAATTTCACCTTCTAAATCGACCGAAGCGTGGAGCTGACCAACCATCTCAACTTCCAAATCCGTCCCTGTCATCGACAGTTTTGAACCTGCCACGCTGAGCAAAACATTAGAGAGTATAGGTAAGGTCTGCCTACGCTCTACAACACCTGCTACTTGCTGCAACGGTCGTAGTAATGCTTCTCGATTTATCGAAAATTTCATCTGAGCTTCCTGTGTAAGTTAGTACTTACTTATATTACTATTTATATTATCATTGGGCTTACAACGAATCTTGCGCCTTGGTCTTCGGGATCAACCATCAAACATGGGCTTGTCTCACCGGACAACTCAACTTGTACCCTTTCCCCATCCATCACTGAAAGCGCTTCTATTAGAAAGTTTACGTTAAACCCAATCTCAATGTCTTCGCCAGAATAATCAACCTCAACCAATTCCTCTGCCTGCTCGAGCAGAGGGTTATTGGTAAACAGCATTAAACGATCAGACGACAGGGATAGTTTGATATTTTTATAAACCTCATTCGACATAACCGACGTCCTGATCAGTGCATCCCGGAACTGCTTACGGCCACACTCGAATACTTTATCACCACCGGCAGGGATGGCCTTATTGTAATCAGGATAATCGCCATCAATCAGTTTCGTCATAAAACGAAAACAACCGACCCTTGCTTCAAGCGCGTTTTCACTGATTAGGACGGCAATATCACCCGCAGAATCATCGAGTAATTTCGCGAGCTCCAAAATACCTTTTCTTGGTACAACTGGTCGTGAAGATATATCAGCTGAGCTCGAAAGTGCATACTGAGCGGTTGCCAACCTTTGTCCATTTGTCGCTACTAATCGAATCAGATCACCATTGAGTTCTAGCAACATGCCATTAAAGAAGTACCGGACGTCTTGATGGGCCATCGCAAACATCGTTTTAGACAGCATGGCCTTAAAGTCACTACCAGGCAGATCCACCTGACTGATACTCTCATCATTGACTTCGAAGCGCGGAAAATCCTCAGCGGGTAGGGTCGAAAATTGAGATTCAAAAGCGCCACTTCTGAGTACCACGTGTTGTTCTGTCTGCTTAAAATGCAAAACCGATTCGGGGGGTAAATGCCTGACAATATCTAACAATTTTCTCCCTGGTACTGCGCTCAGTCCTTCCTCCAAAACCTCAAAGCCATCCATTGTGGCGTCAATTTGCGCTTCAAGTTGAACTTCTTGGTCAGATCCCGTAATCACCAATTGGTCGCGACGGACATTCAACAAGACGTGGGCTAGGATGGGCAAAGTTTGACGCTTCTCCAAAACGCCGACGACTTTCGACAACGGTTCCAGAAAGTCTTGTCGATTGAGCGAGAATTCCAACAACGCTTAAACCTCCGATATCAACAAAAAGCCCAAATTAACAAAATACCAGCAATCAACTTCAGTACGAAGAGCGGACCACCTCAAAAGCATGCTCTAAAAGTCGTTGAGAAGAGTCATCTAACTGGATAAGAGTCGTCTAACTGGTTAAAAGTCGTCTAACTGGTTAAAAGTCGTCTTAAGTTCCTGTGATCTTCTTTTATTTCAGGATTCATCTCTTTGAGCTCCTCGATCTTACGGCACGCGTGGAGCACGGTTGTATGATCCCGGCCACCAAAAGCATCTCCAATTTCTGGCAAACTATGGTTGGTCAGTTCCTTTGATAACGCCATTGCCAACTGACGCGGTCGAGCCACTGAACGGTTGCGCTTTTTTGATAAGAGATCAGCCAAACGCAACTTATAATAGTCGGCTACCGTCTTTTGTATGTTATCGATACCTACTTGACGCGCTTGGATTGCAATAAGGTCCCTGAGCGCTGCCTTAACTTGGTCAATTGATATAGAACGGCCGGTAAATCTCGCGTTAGCAATGACCCTGCGAAGTGCTCCTTCGAGCTCTCGAACATTGGACTGAACACGCTCGGCGATAAAAAATGCGGCGTCCGAGGGAATGTAAACTTCCTCGCGCTCTGCCTTTTTAAGTAAAATCGCGACTCTTGTTTCAAGCTCCGGCGGCTCGACAGCAGCTGTCATGCCCCAAACGAACCGACTTTCCAGACGCTCTTCTAGCCCCTGAATCTCTTTAGGGTACCGATCGCAGGTGAGTACGATTTGACGACCATCCTCCTGTAATCGATTGAAAACATGGAAAAATTCTTCTTGACTCTTCGACCCCTTGGCTAAAAACTGAATATCATCCATAAGCAAAACGTCTACCGACCGATAGTACTGAGTAAAATCAGACATTGCGCCTTGCTCAATCGCCCGAACCATGTCCTCCATAAACCTTTGGGAGTACATGTAGGCCACCTTTAGATCTGGATGACGATCTGCAATGGCATTGCCGACAGCGTGCATCAAGTGCGTCTTACCAAGACCGACGCCGCCATACAGCAGCAGTGGATTATAAGATGATCCACCGACATTTTCAGAAACTTGGATGGCTGCAGCTCTTGCCATTTCATTGGAACGGCCGCCAACAAAACTATCAAAAGTAAATGTTTTATTAAGGTCTAAAAGGGGATAAAAGCTTTCGCGTTCAGCGAAGCGGTTCGAGGGGCCAGTTTTACTAAAGCCCGTCTTAGCCATCTCTGGTTTTCTCGCATTGACCGATCTGTTTGTAACTTCTATAGCCGATTCATCTCTTCGCTGACTGCCTACTTTGAGGTCTACTGTCTCGACGCCATCTTCAAGTAGTATTTCACGAATTTTATCCAAAAATTGTCGTTCTACGGTGTCTAAAATATACTTATTCGGTGCATAAACAACGCTCTCCTCAGCGGTATTCACCAACTGCAGAGGCTTTATCCAAGTGTTATATTGCTGAGCGGTCAGTTCTCGCTCGAGCAAAGACAAACAATTTTTCCAAATTGGAGACACTAAACCTAACCCACCATAACAGAAGACCACCAAGCTCAACGCTTAAGCGTCAGATTTGAGGTGTAAAAAGACACCTGCGGGTAGCGGAGTGCACCCTTTAAAGCCCTATCGCACGAACTCTTGCGAACTAGAATACTAACCCTAAATTACGATCAATGACCAGAAGAACAGAGCAATTTCCAAAAAAAAACTGATATTAATTCAAAGGTTTATTGACAATCCTGTGGATAACTTGTGTATAGCCTGTACAAAGAGAACTGCATGTATCTCTACCAGGGATCTGTGTGAATAACCCACAGAGTTTTCATACAAAACCGCACAAGAGATACAGATGTTACACACAGCCTTCCCACTGGGATAAGTTCATTTTAACATGTTGTTTTTGATCACTATTTGGTACTTACGCACAGGCGAAAACCCCTTAATAAGAATAATAATAACAATCTTAAGTATTCATTAAATTTTTATTATAGCGGACCGAATGGGACACAAATCTTGAGAACGAAGCAGTGAATAATCGAATTTAGACCCCATCAGAAATAATTTTATGGTTCATGGTCTGGCGCGATAGACCAATACCTCGTCGAGGCCATTCAACATAAGACTGGTCAGGTCAACAAAATCACGTTTCAGTCACGATAAACGCGTTGACCTACAACTGCATAATCTTTAGAATCGCGCGTCCAGATCAAGGTAACGAAAGCCATGAAACGTACATTTCAACCGAGTGTGATTAAACGCAAGCGTACTCACGGCTTCAGGGCTAGGATGGCTACAAAGAACGGTCGACTGGTGTTAAAACGCCGACGCGCCAAGGGCCGGAAAGTACTCTCAGCCTAACTTTGGGCCGTAAATCCTAGGAAAAAAGGCCTGAAGTGCGGATCTGCTCCTCGCTTATGAACGATCGCTCAAATACATTGCGTCCATGCAATCGAATGCAGCAAAGCTCTGAGTTCGATCTTGTCTTCAAGACACCCCAAGGCAAAGTGCATCATCAATATTTCCTTATTTTGGGCAGGGAGCAGCAAGCGGATAGTGCAAAACTGGGGCTTGTGGTTGGTAAAAAAAACATATCAAAAGCCGTCCAGAGAAACCGGTTCAAAAGGATTGCAAGAGAGAGTTACCGTCTCCAAGAAACAAGAAATTGCGATGTTGTCATCTTAGCTAAGAAAGTGTCGTCAACGGTGACCAACTACCAATTAAGAAGCGCTTTCGACTCTGCCTTGGCGACACTCAAACAAAAACTCAGCGGGCCATTGCATGGTTAGAGTCTTCACAGCAATGATCCGGCTCTATCAATGGACGATGAGTCCCCTTCTAGGGCCCCGTTGCCGGTTTTATCCGAGCTGTTCGCATTACGCGCTCGAATCTCTGGAAAAACATGGCCTCGTCACTGGCATGAAACTAGGAATCAAAAGACTTGTGAAATGTCATCCACTTCACCCTGGCGGCATTGACGAAGTACCAGAGGTGTCTGAAAGGCTGTAGCGATGGATTTTCAAAGAATATTAATTTTTATGGGTTTGGCCATCACTGGTTATCTTCTCATTTTGGCCTGGCAAGACGATTACGGTCAGAGGTCGACTGTTGACGATCCACTCACGACAGAGTCAACACCAAGCTTTGAAGCAACGCCAGCGCCTGCATCAGCATCTTCTCAAACTGTGCCAGCATCAGACTTTATTCCCCAGACAAACGCATCGTCTAATCAATCATCGCCTAACATCGCTTCGACTCAGCGCCTAGAGACGATACTGGTTGAAACCGATGTCCTAGAAGTTCAGATATCGCTTTTAGGGGGCGATATTGTTTCAGTTGACCTACCAAAGTATCCGGCAGATTTGGCTGAGCCGGACCGTGCACTGAAACTCATCGATTCTAGAAATCAATATTCATCGCAAAGTGGCTTGATTGGGCCCAGTGGCATCGACAAGGACGGGAAACGTCCCCTCTTCATGAGCCAGCAGCGACGCTACGCGTTGAACGATGGACGTGATGAATTAAAGGTGATGCTCACCTTAGAGGAACCCACCCAGGCTGGCTTACTTGTTCAAAAAGTAATGACTTTCAAAAGAAGCGATTATTTGGTGGAGGTCGATTATCAGCTTATTAATCAAAGCTCGTATTCTGCTCAGGTGGCATTTTTTGGCCAAATTAAGCGCGATGGAAATACGCCTTTGTTTCAGGTAGATAATGCAATGGGACTGCAACCTTTTTTGGGTGGAGCCACTCGAAATGAAGAGGAGCGCTATAGCAAAATCGATTTGTCGGATTTGGAGGAAGATCCCTACCAGCAGGACTTTGTCGGCGGGTACATGGCTTTTCTACAGCATTATTTTTTGAGTGCATGGGCGCCGCCCCAAGATGAAAGCGTTCGTTACTATGCTCGCCAGCTGACTAAAGGACAATCCGTTGAAAACAGCACTTATGTTTTAGGGTATACCTCCACGCTCAAAGATATTCCCCCTGGCCAAGAACTGACGTTGGGAGGGAGTTTTTATGTGGGTCCGAAAGACCAGGCGCGTTTAGCGGAGATCTCTGATGGACTTGATCTAACGGTCGACTATGGATTTTTGTGGTTTATCGCTCAACCTTTGTTTGCAGCGCTCACGTGGATCCACAGCAAAGTCGATAATTGGGGTATTGCGATTATTTTGCTGACAATTGGCGTTAAGACCCTCTTGTACCCATTGTCAGCAGCCAGCTTTAAATCAATGGCAAAAATGCGGAAACTGCAACCGGAAATGGCCAGACTAAAAGAGCGCTTTGGGGAAGACCGGCAGAAATTTAGTCAAGCCATGATGGAATTGTACAAGAAGGAAGGCGCGAACCCATTGGGGGGTTGCTTGCCTATTTTGCTCCAGATGCCAGTCTTTCTAGCGTTATATTGGACGTTAATGGAGAGTGTTGAATTACGTCACGCGCCCTTCATTCTGTGGATCGATGACTTGTCAGTCATGGATCCTTGGTTTGTTTTACCGATTTTAATGGGAATCTCCATGTATCTGACTCAGATGATGCAGCCCGAACCACCCGACCCGATTCAGGCGAAGGTTTTTAAGTTCATGCCCATTATGTTTACCTTTTTGTTCCTCTGGTTCCCGTCAGGGCTCGTCCTCTACTGGTTGATCAACAATATTCTCTCGGTATTGCAACAACTGTATGTCACTCGACAACTTGAAAAGTCCCCTCGTTCCTGAAGTTCAGGACACTGTCGAAACGATTGTCGCTGAAGCGACCCCAGCTGGGCGAGCAGGGGTTTCGATTGTCCGTCTTTCTGGGCCCGCGGCTAGAAGCATCGCACAATCAGTTGCTGGCTCAATAACGGTACCTAGGCGTGCGCTGCTAAAGACTTTTCACAATACGCTAGGAGATATCATCGACCATGGGATTGTTATTTTCTACGAAGGTCCGTCGTCATTCACGGGAGAGGACGTTGTAGAATTTCAGGGTCATGGTGGCCCCATGGTGGTCAATGCATTGATAGATCAATGCATTGTTCTAGGAGCCCGACCGGCGCGACCCGGTGAGTTCAGTGAGCGAGCCTTCCTGAACGAGAAGATGGATCTTGTTCAGCTTGAAGCGGTCGCTGACTTGATCAGCAGCGCGTCCAGTGCCGCAGCTCGAAGTGCTTTGAAATCGCTCTCTGGGATGTTCTCAACGCTCGTGAACGATTTGGTCGAGGCGGTGACGCGCTTAAGAATTTATATTGAGGCAGCCATTGACTTCCCTGAGGAGGATATCGACTTTCTCGGCGATCCCCAAGTTTTAGATGATATGACGCGACTTGAAGCACGGTTATCATCCGTACTGGATCAAGCGCAACAAGGACGTCGATTGCATTCGGGTTTTTCAGTAGCCCTGATTGGGCCGCCTAACGTTGGAAAATCAAGCTTAATGAATCGATTTTCGGGCCATTCCACCGCAATTGTCACTGAAATCCCTGGTACAACGCGCGATGTGATCAAAGAGGAATTGATCATTTCAGGCATATCGCTGCAGTTGTTTGACACAGCGGGTATTCGGACAGCAGGGGACGCCATTGAGGCCGAGGGCGTTGAGCGGACGCTCAAAACGCTGGCGAATGCTGACCTGAACCTTTTTGTGTTTGACGTTTTGGAGGAAGATATCCGGACATCTTTGACAGATCTGTCTGCGCTCGACAACTTGCTCTCTGAAAAGCTTCATCAGCTTCTAGGAAAGGCACCCAGCGATCAACCGGCGCTATTTCTTTTGAACAAGATCGATCGACTCTCAAAGCTCGAGCGAGCGCTTTTATCCAACCAATTAGGCCCGCGAAATCGCTTGGTTGCTGTTTCAGCAGAGACAGGCGAGAACTGGGCGCAATTAGCGGAATCTCTGAAGCGTATTTCAGGCGTTCAGGACCAGTCAGAAAATATTTTCTCGGCGAGAGCAAGGCACATCTTGGCGCTTACCGAGGCCTCAACACATCTTGCAAACGCTTCCGAAAATCTTCGTTCTGGACAGCCCGGAGAATTGATTGCTGAAGATCTAAAATTAACCCAACAATGTTTGGGGGAGATTACGGGTATTGTATCGAGCGATGATTTATTGGGTAAAATATTCAGTAGTTTTTGTATTGGCAAGTAAGTTTATGTGCCGCTTCGCCTAGACTCTCACGAGTTTGTGGCCTAAATTGACCGCGTTTTTTAAAAAGAAAATCAGCGATCAGCCAGTTCAGGCGTCGAAATAAAACAAAACGTCATGCGCATCAGCTGATAAAAAGAGCATTGGGCGGTAAATAAAGAAACCAGGGAGCATACCGTGAGCCAGCATTTTGATGTCATTGTGATAGGCGGAGGCCATGCTGGTAGTGAGGCGGCGTTGGCCAGTGCTCGAATGGGTGCGCAAACGCTGCTGATTACCCAAAATATAGAAACCCTTGGTCAAATGTCCTGTAACCCAGCAATTGGGGGCATTGGTAAGAGTCACTTGGTTCGTGAAATTGACGCGCTGGGCGGGGCCATGGGTGAAGCGGCTGATGCTGCGGGAATTCACTTTAGAATGCTCAATGCTCGTAAAGGCCCTGCCGTCAGAGCAACTCGGGCCCAGACTGACCGCCAACTCTACAAACAATTTATTAGGGCCAAGCTCGAATCTCAGGAAAACCTCAAAATATTTCAGCAGTCGGTTGATGATCTATTGGTCTCAGGGGATCAAATTACCGGGGTTGTGACCCAGATGCAGCAACAGTTTTTCGCACCCGCGGTGGTGCTCACGGTCGGTACATTTCTGGGCGGGGTTATTCACGTTGGATTAGATCGTCAAAGTGGTGGTCGTGCGGGAGATGCCGCTTCTAATCGACTCGCAGACCGGCTAAGGGAAATGCCGTTTTCGGTGGGCCGACTCAAGACCGGAACGCCGCCGCGAGTTGATGCTAGATCGGTTGATTTCAGTTTGATGGCGGAGCAGCCAGGTGACGTGCCCACACCAACAATGTCTTTTTGGACTGAAACCAATAGCCATCCTAGACAAATTCCTTGCCATATTACGGCTACGAATGAAGAAACTCATGACATCATCCGTTCAGGCTTAGATCGATCGCCGCTCTATTCTGGCGTTATCGATGGTATTGGTCCTCGGTACTGCCCATCGATAGAAGACAAGATCGTCCGGTTTGCGGATAAAACTTCCCATCAAATTTTCGTGGAGCCAGAAGGGCTAGAGACTCGAGAACTCTATCCAAACGGTATTTCAACGAGCCTTCCCTACGACGTTCAATTGGCGCTTTTGCGAACAATACCCGGGTTTGCCCGAGCCCATATCACGAGACCAGGGTATGCGATCGAATATGATTATTTTGAACCTCAAGGGCTTAAGAGCAGTCTTGAGACTAAGTCATTACAGGGACTGTTTTTCGCAGGACAAATTAATGGCACCACAGGCTACGAAGAAGCTGGCGCACAAGGGATACTTGCTGGGATCAATGCAGTCAGGCGAATCAGAAACGAAGCCCCTTGGGTGCCGAATCGATCGGAAGCATACATTGGCGTGATGGTCGATGATCTCATCACCTTGGGAACCCTCGAGCCTTACCGAATGTTCACAAGCCGAGCTGAATATCGATTGATACTCCGTCAGGACAATGCCGATCAGCGACTCTGCGAAACAGCGCATTCCTTGGGACTACTCTCCTCAAAGCAGTGGGAACGGTTTAATGTGAAGCAAGATGCCATCGGCGCGCTGTCTAAAACGTTAGAATCAACGCTTATCCGACCTCAAAATGACGCCGTGAATGGCTTGTTGAAAGAAGTGATGCATAAGGAATACCGTTTGTCAGAGTTGGTTAAACGCCCTGAGGTCAAACTGGATGGTTTGATGGAAGCTGCGGGTCTTGAGGGACAAAGGCCCGATGTCTGCGAACAGGTAGAAATCGAATGTAAGTATCAGGGTTATATCGCGCGTCAGCACCAGGAGATCTTGCGTTTAAAATCACAACATTTGTTAGCAATACCCGAGGATTTGGATTTCAGCGCTATAATGGGGTTATCCAATGAGGTGCGGCAAAAGCTCGCCAAAATTCGGCCAGAGAATTTAGGGCAAGCATCTAGAATATCAGGGGTCACACCGGCTGCGGTATCGCTGCTTCTGGTCCACTTAAAACGTCGAGGCGGCTATAGCAAGCGCGTTAATTCTGGGTGAGCCTGCGAGACGAACTCGTTAGAGGGTTAAAAGCCCTAAACGCTCGACCCGAACTAGAAGCAATGGATGTTCTTCAATTTAAAGAACAGTTTTTGCTTTATTTAGATTTACTCAAGCGTTGGAATAAGACCTTCAACCTGACTGCAATTCGTGACGATCGCAGTCACGTTACGCGACATATTTTAGATTCCCTCGTGATAGCACCTTTTGTGAAGCCGTATCCGTTCTCCGATGTTGGTTCTGGTGCTGGCCTTCCAGGAATTCCATTGGCCATATGTCAGCCCAGTAGAAAGGGTGTTTTGATCGATGCTAATGGAAAAAAAACCCGTTTTTTGACGCAGGTTAAAATCGAATTAGGTCTTCATGAAATCGAGATCGTTCAGGGTCGCATCGAGGATTTGGCCGATCGCAAATTTAAACAAATTGTATGTCGAGCTTTTAAACCGTTAGATGCATTGGTGCCTGCTTTGCGGCACGCACTCTCAGCAGATGGCGTTATACTGGCGATGATCGGGAAGGAACCTGAATCAAACGTCCTAAGGGCGATGGAGGCCGAGGCGAAAATAGCTTTGAGACCTCTGTCAGTGCCGGGACTTGAGGCAGAGCGGTATTTGGCTGAAATTAGGCTCAGGAGCGAAATAACCTAAAAGTGAAGGCTCTAAACCGCAGGCATAGCAGAATAAATGTCGTAAAAATCAGGGGCAGAGTCGAGGCGGTGGGCTTTAAGGCTGGCAATTCGACTGGTGCATTTGGTGATCAAGGCGCTAAGGGTTTCTAATACAAGAGTAGTCTCTCTATAAAGGTATTTGGAAAAATATGAGGCAAGGACTTTAATTTCAGGGGTTGTTCAGCGTGAAGATTTTCGCCATCGTCAACCAAAAAGGCGGTGTGGGTAAAACCACGACATCGGTTAACTTGGCTGCTTGCCTGGCGGCAATGCATCGTCGTGTTTTACTGATTGATCTGGATGCGCAAGGTAACGCAACGATGGGCTGCGGCGTTGATAAAGCGCAGCTGGATGCAACAATATATGATGTGTTGGTGTTGGGTCGGCCACTGAGTGAGGTGGTCACTCAGGGCTCGGGCGGTCTTGCCGTGGTGGGCGCCAATGTTGATCTTACAGGCGCTGAGATGGATTTGATTGATCTAGAAGCGAGGGAGTACCGCCTGAAGCAAGCCCTGGCGGAAACTGTTGATCAATATGATTATGTTGTTATCGATTGCCCCCCAGCCCTCAATTTATTAACTGTTAACGCGCTCACTGCAGCTCATGCGCTGATCATTCCGATGCAATGTGAGTACTATGCGCTCGAGGGGCTGTCTGCGCTTGTGGCCACAATTCAAAGGGTGGTTTCTCAGTTGAATCCTTCACTAAAAATAGAGGGAATCATTCGGACAATGTTTGATCCTCGAAATAGTCTAACGAAGGATGTTTCTTTTCAGTTGCAGTCGCATTTTGGCGACCAACTTTACAGGACCGTCATACCGCGCAATGTTCGGCTTGCAGAAGCACCCAGTCATGGGCTTCCGATTATCCAGTATGATGCAACCTCGAATGGCGCCAAGGCTTATTTGGCATTAGCTGGAGAATTGCTGCGCAGAGAGAGCGCGAATCAAACCCAGGGCAACAGCTTCTAGAGTTATTGGTTACAGTGTTGGCGGTCATTGGGCATTAAGAAAGCGTTGGGCACGATTGCGATCTCAGCAACAAGGAATAGAGATATGGCTGGAAAAAAACGAGGGTTGGGAAGAGGGTTAGATGCACTGCTTGGCCCGGCCGGCTCTCAAGCAGCTCCGAGCACTTCCGAATCAGTGCCTGATCGAGAGGGCACGGTGTTAAAACAAATACCGGTTGAGTGGATTAAACCTGGACAATTTCAGCCAAGGCAAACTTTTGATGAGGAGAAGCTGCAAGAATTGTCTTCATCGATCCGTGTTCATGGTGTGATGCAGCCGATACTGGTGCGTGAAGTTTCCTCAGAAGAGTTCGAGTTAATTGCAGGAGAACGGCGATGGCGCGCCTGTCAGCTCGCTGGTTTAGACCGTATCCCAGCGCTGGTCAAGGCGCTGACGCCCCAAAACCATCTGGCGTTATCTTTAATAGAGAACATTCAAAGGGAAGATTTGAACCCACTGGAAGAGGCTCACGCACTGAGCCGCTTGGTTGAGGAGTTCGGTCTCACGCATCAGGCGGTTGGTGATGCAGTTGGCAAAAGTCGAGCGGCAGTGAGCAACTCGATTCGCTTGTCAAAACTAGGTGCTGTGGCCTCAGAGTTACTTGCCAGGGGTGAGATTGAGATGGGGCATGCACGAGCATTGCTATCGCTAGAAGCAGAAGTTCAAGCGCTTGTGGCCAAGCAAATTGTGAACAAAAAATTAACCGTTCGGCAAACAGAAAAATTAGTGCAACAACAACTCTCGCCTGAAGCAGAGTCCTCAAAACCCAGGCAGATAGACCCAGACGTTGCGAGCCTAGAGCAACGACTATCGGATTACTTTGGGCAGTCGGTGCGTCTTAAGAGCAAGGGTGCCCGGCGTGGTCAGATGCTCATTGAATACAATAGCTTTGAAGAGCTTGATGGGGTGTTGGCGAAAGCAGGCTTTAAAGATGCCCCAGAAGACGACTCCGTCTAAATAAAGTCTGAAGTTAGCTCCTATTAAAGTTGAACGCTAGGCCCAATATCTCTATACTCTGCCCGCCGAAAAACAGCATGCGTTCGAGCGGTTGGGGCAACCAATCAACAAGGGGGCACATCGTGGCAAAACGGTGGCAATTGTTGAAGGATGTTGGCGCTGGGCACGGTGGATTGCTCGCTTTAGGAACGGTGGCTTGTTTGAGCTTTGATTCGAGCTGGATCCTTTCCTGGAATGTCGGTGTGGTAATAGCTGGTTTGGGCGCGTTGGCGCAGGTTATCGTGCTAATGAGAGGCGAGGCACCCAGAGTAGGAGTGTCTCAAGCCCTGAAGCTGGCTGTATTTGGAGTTGGAACAGCGGCACTGATGGTGTTTTGGAGAGAAATACACCTTACAGGGTTTGTGATGGGGATTGTGTGTAGTCAACTGATGTGGGTCTTGGCAGGTGCCAAACGATCCTTCGGACTGCTCAGGGTCGCAACAAAGCGGAAGCAGTGAGTGTACTGATCTTGCTTTAACAGAAATTGGGCGTTCGATCATTTGCATGGTTGAAGGTTTTAAAAAACGAAGATTAGAGATCTTATGGCAAGCAGCGAAGGGCTAACGTCTCAAGATTACATTCAGCATCACTTGACCAATCTGACGTATGGTCAATTTCCCGATGGGACCTGGGGCATCGCACAAAGCCCTGAAGAGATCGCTGCTATGGGCTTTTATGCCATTAATTTAGACACCATGATTTGGTCTGTGGGACTTGGCTTTGTGTTTTTGGGCCTATTCATCGCGGCTGCTCGAAGCGCAACGGCAGGCGTACCCGGAACGCTTCAAAACCTTTGTGAAATCACCGTTGATTTTGTTGAAACCAACATCAGTCAGGTTTTTGGTAGTCGACCCAACGCGCTCATTGGGCCGCTCTCCCTGACAATTTTGGTCTGGGTATTTTTAATGAATCTGATGGATTTGATCCCCGTTGATTTCATACCCCACGCCGCAGCGCTCGCTGGTGTTCCTTATTTTAAAATTGTTGCAACAACGGATCCAAATGCGACGCTCGGTATGTCGGTTGGGGTGTTCTTTTTGGTGCTGTATTACAACTTCAAGATCAAAGGCCCCCTCAAATTTGGGGCAGGCTTAGTGACCCATCCGATCCCCCACTGGTCGATGTATTGGTTCAATTTTATTCTTGAAATCGTTGACATGCTTGCCAAGCCGCTCTCTCACGGTCTGCGATTGTTCGGTAATTTGTATGCAGGAGAAATGATTTTTATTTTGATCGCTCTGCTGCCGTTCTACGCTCAATGGGCCCTCTCTTTACCTTGGGCAATTTTTCACATTTTGATTATCGGCCTGCAAGCGTTTGTCTTTATGATTCTAACGATTGTCTACCTAACACAAGCCCATGAAACGGGCGAACATTAACCCACGGATCAAATTTAACTAGGAGCACACAATGGACGAAGCACAGGCGCTTATTTTTATGGCTGGAGGGATCTTGATGGGTCTTGCCGCGATTGGTAGTGGTGTTGGCATTGGAATGTTGGGAGGTAAGTACCTTGAAGGGGTTGCCCGTCAACCAGAGCTACAACCAATGTTGTTGACGCAGTTGTTCATCGTACTGGCACTTGTTGATGCTGTGCCCATTATTGGCGTGGGCATCTCTTTGTATATGATTTTTGCGCTGTAGTCGAAACTCCCCATTCTAATTGATCATCGAAGAGGTGATGCGTGAATATTAATCTTACAATGCTGGGTCAGTTGATTGCGTTCGTGATGTTCGTGATGTTCTGTATGCGTTACGTGTGGCCGCCTTTAACAGAGGTTATGCGCAATCGGCAAAAAACCATCTCGGAAGGATTAGAAAACGCTGCCAAAGCCGAGCAACAGCTGCAGCAGGCGAATGAGTCCGCTTCTAACGAGCTTGAAGCTGCCAAACGTGAGGCCGGCGAGCTTATTGCGCAAGCGCGTAGTCGAGCGAACCAAATCATTGATGAAGCAAAAGAGCAAGCGAAGGAAGAGGCGCAACGTATTATCGATGGCGCCCAAGACGATATTGATCAAGAAATCAGTCGTGCTCGGGAGGCTCTTCGCGAGCGCGTAGGTGAGTTGGCGATTGAAGGTGCGGAAAAGATCTTAGCGACCTCGGTCGATCGAAGCGCGCACGAAGCGATGTTGTCCAAGCTCTCTCAGGCGCTTTAGAGCCATGGCAGAGGCAGAACTAGCGACGGTAGCACGACCCTATGCCAGAGCGGCATTTTCGACGGCGCTTGATGAGCCCGAAGGACTTGGAGCATGGTCTCGTATGCTGGGCCTGATGGGCGCTGCAGTCAGTGATCCGGTCATCGAGAGTCTGCTCGATGATCCGATGAGATCCGGTACAGATGCGGCAGGCACGCTCACCGAGCTCTTGGCAGACGATTTGAGCCCGGCAGCAGTAAATTTTATTGGCGTGCTTGCCGATTACGATCGTCTTATGCTCCTGCCTACGATTGCGACGCAATACGAAGTACTTAAAGCAAATCACGAAAAAACCATAGATGTTGAGGTAGTCAGTGCGTACTCAATGTCTGAACAAGAACAGGGCGAACTAAAAGCGGCACTCGATCGTCGGCTCCAACGCACAGTAGCCTTGGAGACAACGACTGATAGTGATCTCTTAGGCGGTGTTGTGATTCGAACCGAAGATATGGTGATCGATGATTCTGTTCGCGGAAAACTTCAAAAACTGGCTGGTACGCTGCAGTAAAATAGAACTCTTGAGGCGCATAACATGCAACAACTGAACCCTTCAGAAATAAGCGATATCATTAAGCAGCGAATTGCTCGGCTCGATGTCACAAGCGAAGCTCAAAACGAGGGCACCATCGTCAGCGTTTCGGACGGTATCGTTAGGATCCATGGTTTAGCAGACGTCCAAAATGGGGAAATGATCGAGTTTCCCAACAATTTATTTGGATTTGCCTTGAATCTTGAGCGTGACTCCGTTGGCGCCGTTGTTTTAGGTGACTATAAAGTGCTCAAAGAAGGGCAAACTGCAAGATGCACCGGAAGGATTCTTGAAGTGCCAACCGGGCCTGAACTGTTGGGACGAGTGGTCGATGCCCTCGGCAATCCCATCGATGGTAAGGGGCCGTTGGGCGCTAAGCAAACATCACCCGTTGAAAAAGTCGCCCCTGGGGTCATTGCCCGGCAGCACGTTGACCAGCCTGTGCAAACAGGGCTCAAATGTATTGATTCAATGATTCCTGTGGGCCGAGGCCAGCGCGAGTTGATCATTGGCGATAGGCAGACGGGTAAAACCGCGATCGCGATCGACGCCATTATCAACCAACAAAAATCTGGCATTAAGTGCGTTTATGTTGCCATCGGCCAAAAGTTTTCGTCGATTGCTAATGTCGTTAGGACGCTCGAAGAGCATGGCGCAATGGAGAATACCATTATCGTTGCAGCGGGTGCGTCAGACCCTGCGCCGATGCAGTATATTGCTCCTTACTCTGGCTGCACGATGGGTGAATATTTCCGGGATATCGGTGAAGACGCCTTGATCATTTATGACGATTTAACCAAGCAAGCATGGGCTTATCGTCAGATTTCCCTCTTGTTGCGTCGTCCACCAGGTCGTGAGGCTTACCCCGGAGACGTCTTCTACTTGCATTCGCGCTTGTTAGAGCGAGCCGCACGCGTCAACGCCGATTACGTCGAGCAGGTCACCGGCGGTGCTGTGAAAGGTAAGACTGGATCGCTGACCGCGCTTCCGATCATTGAGACGCAAGCTGGGGACGTTTCGGCATTTGTTCCGACAAACGTCATCTCGATTACTGATGGTCAAATCTTTTTAGAATCCGACAAATTTAATTCGGGTGAGCGGCCTGCCATGAATCCAGGGATATCGGTTTCCCGGGTGGGTGGCGACGCTCAGGTCAAGTTTATGTCGAAGATTTCTGGCGGCATCAAGCTGGCATTGGCGCAGTACCGCGAGCTCGCAGCGTTTTCACAGTTCGCATCGGATCTCGATGAAGCCACTCGGCGTCAGCTCGAGCACGGTGAGCGCATTAATGAGTTGATGAAGCAAAAGCAATATTCACCAATGACGGTATCAGAGATGGGTGTCGTGCTGTTTGCGGCGAATGAGCGCTTTTTAGAAGATGTGCCGGTTGAGAAAGTACTCGATTTCGAGGCTGCGTTACTGAGTTACATGCATTCCGAGCACGGTGACTTTATGGCGCAAGTTGATCAAGAGGGTGCCTACACCGATGAAGTAATTGCGACAATGCGATCCGCAATCGAAACCTTCAAGCAAACCCAAACGTTTTAAGCGCGAAGCACAGGCAGAGTACAAAACGCTATGGCAAATGCGAAAGAGTTAAGAAAGCAGATCGGCAGTATTAAAAATACGCAGAAGATCACGAGCGCGATGCAAATGGTCGCGGCGAGTAAGATGCGCAAAGCTCAAGACAGAATGGCGCGTGGGCGACCGTACTCTGATCAAATTCGAGCCGTGATCAGCCACATGGCAAATGCTTCGAGCGAATATCCTCATCAGTTTATGAGGGAGCGTGAAGTTTCGCGGGTAGGTTACATCATTGTTACGACCGACAAAGGGCTCTGTGGCGGCCTTAACGTGAATCTTTTAAAAGCCACTGTCCAGCACATGAAGCACTGGAACGATCAGGGCGTTGAGGCGGATTTGTGCCTGATTGGCAACAAAGGCGTACAGTTTTTCAGGGCCTATGGCGGCCGAGTTTTGGCGGCAAGCCAGCATTTGAGTGAAACACCTGCAGTTGAAGATTTGATCGGTAGTATTAAGGTGATGTTGGACGCTTTTGAAGCGGGTCAAGTCGATAAGATCTTCATTTGCAACAATGTGTTTGTTAATACCATGTTGCAAAAGCCGACCGTCTCTCAATTAGTGCCTCTGGACCCCACGGACGATGAAGCGTTGCAGTATCGCTGGGATTATTTGTATGAGCCTGAGGCACAGGAACTGATCGATGGTTTAATCACTCGATATATAGAGTCCCAGGTGTATCAAGCCGTGGTTGAGAACGTCGCTTGTGAGCAAGCGGCAAAGATGGTGGCGATGAAAAGCGCGACGGAAAACGCTGGCGAGTTGATTGATGAGCTTGAGCTCATTATGAACAACGCGAGACAAGCCGCCATTACGCAAGAAATATCAGAAATTGTCAGTGGTGCTGCAGCAGTTTAATGCACCCATCAGAATATAAAGAGAGGATCAATCATGGGTAGTGGACGAATAGTTCAAGTCATTGGTGCAGTCATCGATGTGGAGTTCCCGAGGGAAGACGTGCCAAGCGTGTACGATGCGCTGGTTGTTCCCAGTAATGATTTGACGCTTGAAGTGCAGCAGCAGCTCGGCGACGGCGTTGTCCGCACCATTGCGATGGGTAGTTCTGAAGGGGTGAGCCGGGGTCTGGAAGTTACCAACACCAATGAACCGATAATGGTTCCAGTGGGCGAAGAAACGCTTGGCCGAATCATGGATGTCTTAGGCAACCCGATCGATGAAAAAGGACCAATAGGTGAGAAATCTCGCATGGCGATTCACCGAGATCCACCCTCCTACGAGGAACAAGCTGGGGGTCGCGACCTGCTAGAAACAGGCGTTAAGGTGATCGACCTCATTTGCCCCTTCGCCAAGGGCGGAAAAGTGGGTCTGTTCGGCGGGGCTGGGGTCGGTAAAACCGTAACCATGCTTGAGCTGATCAATAATATCGCCAAAGAGCACAGCGGATTGTCGGTTTTCGCAGGGGTCGGAGAGCGTACTCGAGAAGGCAACGACTTCTACCATGAAATGGATGAGGCTGGTGTACTAGACAAGATTTCGATGGTATTCGGGCAGATGAACGAGCCTCCTGGTAACCGGCTACGAGTGGCGTTATCCGGACTGACCATGGCTGAGAAATTCCGTGACGAAGGCAAAGATGTTCTGTTATTCGTTGATAATATCTATCGTTACACCCTAGCAGGAACCGAAGTATCCGCCCTGCTCGGACGTATGCCGTCGGCGGTTGGCTATCAGCCGACATTGGCCGAAGAGATGGGCGTTTTACAGGAGCGAATTACGACCACCAAATCTGGTTCGATTACGTCGATACAGGCTGTTTATGTCCCGGCGGATGATTTGACGGATCCTTCACCTGCAACCACGTTTGCGCACTTAGACTCAACGGTGACCTTGTCTCGAGATATCGCTTCCCTCGGTATTTACCCCGCAGTGGACCCTCTAGACTCAACCTCGCGCCAATTAGACCCATTGGTCGTCGGTCAAGAGCATTATGATGTCGCGCAGGGTGTGCAGAGCGTTTTACAAAAATATAAAGAACTGAAAGACATCATTGCCATTTTGGGTATGGACGAACTTTCCGAAGAGGACAAGTTGACGGTTTATCGAGCACGCAAGATCAGTCAATTCTTCTCACAGCCCATGCATGTTGCTGAGGTCTTCACTGGCACACCGGGTGTTTATGTACCGCTCTCGGATACGATTCGCAGCTTTAAGGGTATTTTAGAGGGCGAGTACGATGATCTACCCGAGGCGGCGTTTAGCATGGTGGGTAGTATCGAACAGGCGATGGAGAAAGCGAAGTCGCTGTAAGGCAGACTCGCCGATAGCAAGGAAAACACTATGGCCACCACGGTACATTGCAGCATTGTCAGCGCCGAGCAGGAAATTTTTTCGGGCCTCGTTGAGATGGTGGTTGCCAGTGGCACGCTAGGAGAGTTGGGAATTCTGCCGGGCCATGCACCGCTACTCAGCGGCATCAAGCCTGGCCCGGTGAAGCTTGTTTTAGAAGGTGGTGATGAAGAGATCTTCTTTGCCTCTGGTGGCTTTATCGAGGTTCAACCCACTGCAGTTACGATCCTTGCCGATACAGCCATTCGAGCCGATAGCATTGATGAAGCTGCAGCTACCGAAGCTGAGCAAAAGGCGCAGGCTGAGCTGAACGATCAACGCGCCGAGGTTGATTTTGCCCGAGTGACCGCTGATTTACAGGAGCAGGCGGCGATGCTGCGAACCGTCAGAAAGATGCGGGATCAAAAGAATCGCGTTTGATAAGATCCCGTTCAACCTAGG